>JAPLOF010000058.1 GCA_026692665.1 Planctomycetota bacterium | reverse complement strand
GGCGGAGTCGAGCCTGGCTCCGTACCGCCGGACCGCGACGCGAGCCCCCCCTCGCGCTCCGACCCTCGCGTCGCGGACGGCGAAGTCGAGCCCGGCTCCGGACACGCCCGCCTCCCGTATAACACTCCCCCGCCCTCATGGCGCCGCAGACGGACGACCTCGAGCACACACGCATGACCCTCGGGGGACACCTCGAGGAGTTGCGCAAGCGCATCACGCGCAGCCTCGTGGCGCTCATCCTGGCGCTGGTCCTGGCCTGGACGTTCAAGGAAGAGGTCATCCAGCGCGTCATGTGGCCGTGGCAGACGGCCGTCCAGCGCATCAACGCGGATCTCGTCGAGCGCAGCGAGGCGTCCCTCGCGGCGGACCCGCAGAAGTCCCGCGAGGAGTTCTTCCTGTCGGCGGACCCGGCCGACAAGCGCCTGCGCAATCCCGTCGAGGAGCGCCTGTCGAGCTTCGGCGTCGGGGACAGCTTCTTCGTGTCGCTGAACGTCTCGCTCTACGTCGCGGCGTTCCTGGCCGGGCCCTACGTGCTCTTCGAGCTGTGGCAGTTCATCGCGGCCGGGCTCTACAAGCACGAAAAGCGCCTCGTGCGTCTGTACTTCCCGCTCAGCGTGTTCCTGTTCCTGACGGGTGCCGCGTTCTGCTTCTTCCTGATCGTGCCCTCGGGCCTCTACTTCCTGTCGACGACGCTGCCCGTCGAGCTCGTCAAGCCGCAGCTGGGTCTCGAGAAGTACTTCGACTTCCTGTCCATGATGTGTCTCTCGATCGGGGCGACCTTCCAGCTGCCGATCCTCATGGTGTTCTTCTCTTCGATCGGGCTCATCGAGGCCAAGAGCTACGGCAAGTGGCGCAAGCACTTCATCGTCATCGCGCTCTTCGTCGCGGCGGTCATCACGCCGAGTCCCGACGCGTACACGCAGCTCCTCACGACCGCGCCGATGATCGTGCTGTACGAGATCGGCATCCTGCTCGCGCGCTGGCGCGGCAAGCCGCGGCAGAAGCCCGCGGAAAGCGCGACGTGAGCACGCCGCGGCGTGACCTGTGCGTGGCGCTCGTCGGCACCGGCGACGAGCTGGTCGAGGGGCGCCATGTCGACACGAACTCGTCCGAGATCGCGCGCGCGCTGATCGACGCCGGCTTCGAGCCCAGGCGCTTCACGGTGCTGGGCGACGACGAGGACGCCCTCGTGCACACCTTGCTCGAGCTCGCCGCGAGCCACGGCGCGATCATCGTCACCGGCGGCCTCGGTCCCACGCTCGACGACGTGACGCGCCACGCCGCCGCGCGCGCCGCGGGGGCGGAGCTCGTCCGCGACGAAGCCGTGTTGCAGGGATTGCGCGAGCTCTTCGCGCGCCGCGGCCGGCCCTTCGCGGAAGCCAACGTGCGCCAGGCGCTCTTCCCGCGCGGCGCGGACGTGCTGCCCAACCCGAACGGCACGGCGGCCGGCTTCGCGCTCGAGATCGCGGGCGCACGGGTCTTCGCGCTGCCCGGGCCGCCGCGCGAGATGCGGCCGATGCTCGCCGAGCACGTGCTGCCGCGGCTCCGCGCCCGCGTTCCCGACTTGCCCTGCATCGAGCGCCGCGCGTTCCACCTCTACGGCATCCCCGAGAGCGCGCTGGCCGACGCAGCTGGCGCGTGGATGGCGCGCGACGCGAACCCGCTCGTCGGCGTGACCGCGAGCGGGGGACGCCTGTCGGTCTCGCTGCGCGCCGAGGCGCCGACGCGCGCCGCCGCGATCGCGCTGGCCGAAGCGCGCGCGGCCGAGATCCGCGAGCGCTTCGGTGCCTGGCTCTTCAGCGAGGACGAACCGGACCTCGCCCGCGTGCTCGGGCGCACGCTGCTCGCGCGCGGCGTGACCGTCGCGCTGGCGGAATCGTGCACGGGCGGCCTCGCCGCCGAACGGCTGACGCGCGTCCCGGGGATCAGCGCGGTCCTCGAGTACGGTTTCGTGACCTACGCGAACCGCGCCAAGACGGACCTCCTGGGCGTCGATCCGGCCCTGTTCGCCGCTCACGGTGCCGTCTCGGCGCCCGTCGCGGCCGCGATGGCGCGCGGCGCGGCGGCGCGCTCGGGCGCGCGGCTCGCGGTCTCGATCACGGGGGTCGCCGGACCGGGTGGGGGAACGGCCGAGAAGCCGGTGGGGCTCGTCTGGTTCGGGATCTCGGCCGACGGCGTCGTGACCACGGAGGAGCGCCGCTTCCTCGACCTGGGGCGCGATCTGGTGCGGGAATTCGCGGCGAACACCGCCTATGACCTGCTGCTCCGCGCGCTGCGCGGGCTCTCCGAAGCGGCTCCCCGGGGCGCGGCCCGCGGATAGAGCCCGGCACCGTTCCGAGCGGCCGGACCTCGTTGACCGCTCCCCGAACGGCCGATAGGATCCTCGCCCCACTACCCCGTGGTGTAATCGGTAACACAACAGGTTTTGGTCCTGTTATTTCTGGTTCGAGTCCAGACGGGGTAACCACCTTCCGCCGAACGCCCGGGACGAGCGGATTCGGGCGGAAGAACGGCGCGCCGCGCGCGTCGCACCGGTTCCCATCCATCGCCGGGAGTCCGCTCATGCCGAGTCCGAAGTCCGCCGCGTTCCTCGCCCTGGTCTCGATCGCGGGCGCCGTTCCGTCGAACGCGCAAGGGCTCGTCCAGCTGACCCTCGCGGGCGAGATCGACCGCACGGGCGGCGCGCGCGCCGAGGTCGAACTGACCATCGCGAACGCGAGCACGAACGGCGAGCCGCGCACGCTGGCCTTCTCGCTGTTCCTGGCCGAGCGCACCAGTGCCGCGGACCTGGCTGTCCTGCTCGAAAGGCGCCTGACGGCTGCCGGCGTGCGGACGGTGAACGCGAGCGAGGGGCAGGCGGCGCGCCCCGTGACCTGCCTCTTCGTCGACGACGTGCTGGGGGTCGGGCTGCGCCTGGGGCAGGGCCTGCGCGCGTCCGTGACCCTGTCCGAGGACCGGCCCGAATCCGTGCGCGTGCTGCCGCCGCAGGACGCCAAGCAGGACGCGGAGCTGCGCGTGACCGCTTCCACCTGGTGGGCCCACGATCGCACGCACCACCGGGTCGAGTTGGAGTCCCGCCTGGAGGCCGCTCAGCCGGTGATCCGCATCGCCGAAAGCCTCGCCAGCCAGGCCACGCGCGCCGGCTGGGACAGCGAGGTCCAGCGCCACGAGTACTGGATGCCGAGCGCCACGGCCGCCGGGGGCTCGATCGACGCGGTGAACTTCGACCTCCAGAGCTCGGGCGACTGGCGCCTCGAGATCGCGCTCGTGCCCCGGCTCCAGCAGCGCTGAGGCCCGCGGGCCGGTCGGCGCCATTGACTGGCAGCCCTTCGGGCGGGTACCTTCCTGGGCTTCCGGATTCCGTCCGGGAACCGCAGCCACGACTTCGAATCCGAGACGAGCGACCATGGAACTTTCCCTGCCCCAGCGCCTCCAGAAGTCCGTTTCCGGCTCCTTCCACAAGACGGCCCTGCTCCAGAAGCGCGTCCGCGAGCTCATCCGCGGCTCGGCGCCCCTGATCGAGACGCGCGAAGTCAACCCGATCAAGATCGCATTCCTCGAGATGGAACGCGGCCTGATCGAGCTGATCCCGGAAGAAGAGACGCCGCAGAGCCTGTAGGGCGGCTGGCCCACCCCGCGTGGGGGGGGGCGCGCAGCGGGCACCTTCGGATCCGGTCCGTCGAGTCCCGGTCGTTCCAGCCTGGGATCCGGCGGGTCCAGCCCGCATCCTGCGCGCCTCGCGCCATGACGCCGCCTCCCGCCGCACGACCGCCGACCGCCGCCGAACGCCTCGCGCGGCGCGGAGGCGCGATCGAACTCCTGCGCGCGCCGGCTCTCCTGTTCGGAGCCCTGGTGGCTCTCCGCCGCGCGGCCTACGACAGCGGGATCGCGCCAGCGACGCGCCTCGACGTGCCGGTCGTCTCGATCGGGAACCTCACCGCGGGCGGGACGGGCAAGACGCCGGCGGCGGTGTGGCTCGTGCGCGAGCTCCTTCGGCGCGGTCGCAAGCCGGGCCTCTTGTCGCGCGGCTACGGCGCGGCGCCGGGCGCGGAGAACGACGAAGCGCGGCTCCTCGCGCGACTCGTGCCGGACGTTCCGCACGTGCAGGACCCGCGCCGCGCGCGCGGCGGCGTGGCGCTGATCGCGCGCGGGGTCGACGCGATCGTGCTCGACGACGGCTTCCAGCACCGGAAGCTCGCGCGCGACCTCGACCTCGTCCTCGTGGACGCGACGCGGCCGTGGGGGCTTCCCGCCGTCGACGGCAAGGAGCCCGTGTGCGCGCTGCTGCCGCGCGGGCTCCTGCGCGAGCCGCGCACCGCGCTGGCGCGCGCCGACGCGATCCTCGTCACGCGCTCGGATCAGGTCGCGCCGGGAGAGCTGGAAGCGCTGGAACACGATCTGGCGCACTTCGCCGCCGGACGTCCGTTGGCGCGGGCCGTGCACGCGCCGCGCGCCCTGGTCGAAGCGAGCGGACGCGAGCACGATCCACGGACGCTCGCCGGCCGGGAGATCGACGTGGTCAGCGCGCTCGGCAACCCGCAGGCTCTCGAGCGCACGCTGCGGAGTCTCGGCGCGGTCGTGCGCGAGCACCGCGTGTTCCCCGACCACCACCGCTACGTCCGCGAGGACCTCGCCGGCCTCGGCACGGAGCGCCCGCTCGTGACGAGCGGCAAGGACGCGGTCAAGCTCGCGCCGCTCGGCGTGCCGCACAGCTGGATCGACGTCGAGTTCCGGATCACGTCGGGCGCGGCGCCGATCGCGGCGCTGCTCGACGCGCTGCCGCGCGCGGGCGATCCGCGGAGGGACGCGTGAGCGAGTCCATCCCGTCGCTCCTGCCCCCGTCGTTGCGCCAGGACTGGCCCGTTCCGCGTCAAGACGCGCTGGGAGAGCGCGGCGGCGCGATGGCCTGGCTCGAGTACGCGGCCGGCCGCGGCGCCCTGGGCGTTCTTTCGCGCCTCCCCGACGGGCCGCGGGAGGCGTTCATCGGCGCGTTCGCGCGGCTCGCGGTGCGCGTCGACCGCTCGCACTCCGACGCCGCGCGCGACTTCCTGCGGACGGCCTTTGGCCCCTCGATCTCGCACGCCGAGCTCGAGGAGCGCGTGCTGCAGGCCTGGCGCCACTTCCTGCGCATCACGATCGAGAGCTCGGGGTTCGCGCACCGCGTCGACTTCGCGGACCTGGGCGCGCACCTCGACGGCGTCGATCTCCATCCCGACGCCGAGAAGCTGCGCGCCGACAAGAAGGGCGCGATCTTCGTCACCGGGCACCTCGGAGACTGGGAAGCGGGCTCGGCCGCCCTCGCCTACCTCGGATTCGATCCCTTCTACGCCGTCGTGAAGGCGCCGAAGAACCGCCCACTCTCCGCCCACCTGCAGCGCCTGCGCGAGGCGCGCGGGCTGCGCAGCCTGCCGCGCCGCGGCGCGATGCAGCACGCGAGCCAGATCCTGCGCGGCGGAGGCTACCTCGGGATGGTGCTCGACCAGCGAGCGCGCAAGCGGCCGGTGCTCGCGCCCTTCTTCGGGCGCCCCGCGCGCTGCGACCGCAGCGCGGGCGTGCTGATGAAGCGCCTGCGCACGCCGGTCCTGATCGGTTTCTGCTACCGCACCGCCCCCTGGCGCTGGCGGGTGCACGTCCCGACCGTGATCCACCCCGAGGAACTCGTGGGCGTGGACCCGGACGCGATCGTCGCGCGCCTGAACCGCGAGTTCGAGACCGCCATCCGCGCGATGCCGGACCAGTACATGTGGATCCACGACCGGTACCGGGGCACGGATCCCGCAGCGCTGGCGCTGGAGGAAGCAGCGGCCGAGACACCCGGTTCCGAGGGCTGAATCGAGCCCGGCGCGATTCCAGTCCCGCCCGGCCCCTGACAACCCGCCCGTCCAGCCGATACCTTCCGCGGATGGTCGACATCGGGAAGGGCCGCGTCCTCGTCACGGGCGGCGCGGGGTTCATCGGCAGCGCGCTCGTCTGGGCGCTCAACCAGCGCGGTATCGAGGACGTCCTCGTCTCCGACTTCCTGGGCGAGAGCGAGAAGTGGCGCAACCTCGTGCCGCTCTCGTACGCGGACTACCTGGAGGCCGACGACCTGCTCGCGCTCGTGAAGGAGGACGCCGGGCGTCTCCGTGGCATCACCACGGTGCTGCACATGGGCGCCTGCAGTGCGACGACGGAGCGCGATGCCGCGTACCTCGTGCGCAACAACTTCGAGTACACGAAGGCGCTCGCGACGTGGTCGCTCTCGCGCGGCATCCGCTTCGTCTACGCCAGCTCGGCCGCGACCTACGGCGACGGAGCGCAGGGCATGTCGGACGAGGCCGATCTCGAGAGCCTGCGGCCGCTCAACATGTACGGGTACTCGAAGCAGATGTTCGACCAGTGGGCCGAGCGCCAGGGCGTTCTCGACTCCATCGTGGGCCTGAAGTACTTCAACGTGTTCGGGCCCAACGAAGACCACAAGGGCGACATGAAGAGCCTCGTCCACAAGGCCTACCACCAGGTGCTCGAGACGGGCTCGATCCGGCTCTTCAAGAGCTACCGGCCCGAGTACGCGCACGGCGAGCAGAAGCGCGACTTCGTGTACGTGAAGGACGCCGTCGCGATGTCGCTCCACCTGGCCGAGACGGACCGTGCCGGCGGGCTCTACAACATCGGCACGGGGCGCGCGGGGACGTGGAACGAGCTGGCGCGGTCCGTGTTCGCGGCGCTCGAGAAACCCGAGCGCATCGAGTACATCGAGATGCCCGACAACCTGCGCGGCAAGTACCAGTACTACACGCAGGCCGAGGTGAAGCGCCTCGCCGCCGCCGGCTGGTCGAAACCCGCCATGAGTCTGCGGGATTCCGTGGTGGACTACGTGCGGGGCTACCTCGTGCCCGACGCGCGCCTCGGCGACGGCGCCAACGAACGGAGGTCGGCGTGAACGCGCGCGAGCTGGAACAGATCCTGTCCGAACGCGGCTCGCCGCGCGTCCTGATCGTCGGCGACCTGATCCTCGACCGCTACGTGTCGGGCGACGTCGCGCGCATCTCGCCCGAGGCGCCGATCCCCGTGCTGACCGCGAAGCGCTCCGAGGAGAAGCTCGGCGGCGCGGGCAACGTGGCGGCGAACCTGGTCGCGATGGGCGCCAAGGTCGACGTCGTCGGCGTGCTCGGCGAGGACGGCTGGGGCCGCGCGCTGCGTGCCCTGCTCGAGGAACTCGGCATCGAGACCAGTGGTTGCGCGATCGACGCGACGCGCCCGACGATCCAGAAGACCCGCATGATGAGCGGGTCCCAGCAGATGCTGCGCGTGGATTGGGAGGACGCGCGGGCCGTCCAGGGCGCGGCGCTCGCGACGCTCGTGGCGAGCCTCCCCGCGCGCGTCCGCGCGGCGAACGCGGTGGTCCTATCCGACTACGGCAAGGGCGTGCTCGTGCCCGACGTCGTCGCGACCGTGATCTCCGCGGCGCGCGCGGCGAAGATCCCGGTGCTCGTCGACCCGAAGGGCGACGACTACCGGCGCTACCGCGGCGCGACCCTCGTGACGCCGAACCGCAAGGAGGCCGAGCAAGCCGTCGGGCGCAAACTGGCGAAGCTCGAGGAGCTGCCCGCGGCCGCCGACGAGCTGATGAAGACCGCGGACCTCGACGCGGCGGTCATCACGCTGGGCGCCGACGGCATCTACTGGCGCGACCAGCGCGGTCAGTCGGGCCGCGTCGCGGCGCAGGCGCGCGCCGTGTTCGACGTGACGGGCGCCGGCGACACGGTCGTGGCGCAGTTGGCCTTCTACCTCGCCGACGGCGTCGGACTGGGGCCCGCCGTCGAGCTCGCCAACCAGGCCGCCGCGATCACGGTGGCGCGCCTGGGCACGCACGCCGTGTCGCGCTCCGAGCTCGCCGCGCACCTGGCCGAGCACGCGCCGCACCGCGGCAAGGTCGTGCGCGGGTCCGAGGTCGAGGCGCTGCTCGCGCAGTGGCGCAAGGAGGGGAAGCGCATCGTGTTCACGAACGGCTGCTTCGACGTGCTGCACGTCGGGCACGTGGACTATCTGCGCTTCGCGAAGAACAAGGGCGACGTCCTGATCGTCGGAGTCAACGACGACCAGAGCGTCCGCCGCTTGAAGGGCCCCACGCGCCCGGTGAACGGCATCGACGACCGGATGGAGATGCTGGCCGCGCTCGAGATGGTCGACGCGGTGACGAGCTTCAGCGAGGACACGCCGGCGAAGATCGTCGAGCGCGTGACGCCGCACGTGCTCGTGAAGGGTCAGGACTGGGCCGACAAGGGCGTCGTGGGCCGCGAGTGGGTCGAAGCGCACGGCGGCGTCGTGCACCTCGCGCCGATGGTGCCGGGGAAGTCGACGACGAGCATCCTGGAGCGGGCGCAGGGCGGGACGGCGAGTCCGAGCTGCTGACGCGACTCGACGAGGCCGTGAATCGGTACGGCCTAGATCCCGAGTCCCCCGTCCAGCCGCTCGGCACGGTCTCCGAGCCAATGTGCGGCCTGGGCTCCGTCGTGGCCGAAATGACAGGCAAATCGGCCAACTCATGGCTGAAACAACAGGCATATCGGCCGTGCGGCCTGCTCGGTGCCCACTCCGCCGCTTGCGGGCGGCGCGAGACCCGGCCTGCCGTGTCGGGATCGGCGGCTGACGGGCGAGGCCGGCGCCAGGTCGTGCGCGCGGGAAACCCTCGACGTCCGCGTCAGCGCGCCGCCCCGCGCCGATCGGTGTCCAGGTGCGTCAGCACCTCGACCATCCGCTCCAGCAGGTGCGCGTCGCCGGGCGACCCGAAGTTCTTCAGCACGACTTCCTTGGCGAAGAGGTGCACGAGGTAGCGCAGGCGCCGCGCCTCGACGTCCTCGACCGAGGTGTAGTCCTTGTGGCCCGAGTTGAACTGCCAGCTCGTGCCCACGAGGCGTGAACGCCAGGCCTCGTTGGGTGCGTACACGGCGGCGGGTTCCGGGATCCCGGCCGCGCGCTCCGCGCCGGCCAGTTCCGCCAGCACCTCGACTGGGATCACCGCTTCGGCCGCGTCGCGGCCGCTCTCGGCGCGCACGAGGATCCGCGCCGTGCCCGGCTCGACGTCTGCGCTGAGCCGCGCTTCGTTGCGGTGCCAGTCGAGCTCGCCGGGGCCTTCGAGCCGCCACGTCCACGTCATCTCGGGATCCGCCGGGCGACCGTCGGCGTCGAGCGCGACGGCGCGGATCGATCGTTGCGCGCCGGGCGCGACGCGGAGGCGTGGGGGAGTCACGCGCAGGCGCGCGACTGGACCGGGCGGGAACAGGCTGCCTTCGTCGGAGGCGGCTGGAGCGCCTCCCGCGTCGCGCGCGATCGAACTCCCGTCCTCGGTGGTGGACTCTAGCGAGGTGTCCCGCGCGAGCGCGCAGTCTTCGGCGCCCTCGAGTCGCGCGCCGTCGGGCGCGGCGGAGCTGGGAGTCGCCGAAGCGGGCGAGGAATCGCTCGCGGAGCCAGCGCCGCCTGCATGCGTGCCCGCGCTCGCCCTCGCGGTTCGCACGGACATCAACTCGTACTCGGGCAGGAGCGCGACGCGGCGGAACGCGCGGCGGATCTCGCTCGCGACCGTCTTCGACTTCTGAGCGGCGTGCGCAGACTCGTCCTCGTGGATGACGGCCGAGAGCTGCAGTTCGATGCGCGGCAGGGCTTCGAGCAGTGCCGCGGCAGCCGCGTTCGGCACGAATCCTCGTCGGGTGCTTGGGGCGACCTCCAGTTCCGGGAAGTCGACGACACCCTCGAGGCGCCCGCTGTTCCACGGCGTACGCAGGCCTTCCTC
Organism: Planctomycetota bacterium; assembly: GCA_026692665.1. Taxonomy (GTDB): domain Bacteria; phylum Planctomycetota; class UBA1135; order UBA1135; genus JAEUHZ01. The sequence goes on along the minus strand of JAPLOF010000058.1, from coordinate 223,523 downwards.
GGGGGCGATCGCGGCGAGGTCGTCGAGCACGGTCGTGCCGCCGCACGCCAGCTGCACGACGCTGCGCCGGTCGTCCTCGGCGGAGACGAGGTAGAGCTCGAGGCGCGCGTCCTCGTGGCCGGGAACCGGGAGCGACAGGAACTCGGCGAGGTGCCGACCGAGGTAGCGCGGCGGGCGCACGACGAAGTGCTTGTGCGCGTTCCCACGCGAAATGCGGTCTTGAATGTGGATCTCGACTTCGTCGCGCCCGAGCAGTTGACCGCGCAGTTCTCCGGCCAGGTAGGCTTGGAGACGCCCGGGCTTGATCTGCCGCGCGGCGACATCGTGCACGTCGCGGATGACGACCTCGGTCGAGGTCTCGCGCTCGTCGATGCGGCGGCCGCGCGCCTTCGCGATCTCGCCCGAAGGCCGATCTTCCTCGAGGCGGAGCACGAGCGTCTCCGATCCGGCCACGCGGCTCTTGATCTCCATGTGGCGGCCGACGCTCCAGAAGCCCAGCAGGCCGATGCCGTACTTCCCGAGCGACATCTCGCGCTGCCGTTCCTGCACGGTCAGCGAGCGCTTGTGCGAGTGGCCGATTGTTGTCGCGATCCTTCGCAACGCGTCCTCGCGCTCGAGTTCGGGGAACACGCCGCGTCCGTCGTCCCAGATCCGCAGCGTGCGCACTCCGGCTTCGTTGGCCCACGTGACCTCGATGCGCCGCGCGCCGGCGTCGAGCGAGTTCTGCACGAGCTCGCACACGGCCTTGCGCGGATCGCTCTGGCTGCGCGCGAGCAGCCGGATGAGGTCGAAGGGGTCCGCCGGTTTCAGCGCGACGCGCTTGGCGCCTGTCGTCTTGCGCGCTGCCATGTCAGTGATCCGGGGCCAGCAGATGGCGCTCGATCGCGTCGAGCTGCAGCCGGCGCCAGTGGCGCGATTGCGCGGGCTCCACCACGCCGTGCCGCTGGCCGGGGTAGAGCATCAGGTCGAACTGCTTCTCGGCCTTCTGCAGGGCGAGCACGAGCTGCATCGTGTTGCCCGGGTGCACGTTGTCGTCGATGGCGCCGTGCGCCAGGACGAGGCGCCCCGTGAGCTTCGACGCAGCCGCCACGACCGCAGTGCGCGCGTAGCCGTCCGCGTTGTTCTTCGGCGTGCGCATGAAGCGGTCCGTGTAGATCGAGTCGTAGTTGCGCCAGTCCGTCACCGAACCGCCGGCGATTCCCAGCGCGAAACGATCTGAGTGCGTCAGCGCATAGCTCGTCATGAACCCGCCGTAGCTCCAGCCCGTGAGGCCGATGCGCGCGGGGTCGGCGACGCCCTGATCGACGAGCCACTGCACGCCGTCCAGGATGTCGGCGAGCTCCGTCTCGCCCAGTCTCTGGTAGCAGGGCCACGTCGACACGGCGCCCTTGCCGCTCGCCGTGCGGTTGTCGCAGCTCCACACGACCACGCCCTTCTGCGCCAGCATCTGCTGGAACATGCCGTTCGTGCCCGACCAGGCGTTCTTGACCGTCTGCGCGTGCGGGCCCCAGTAGCCGAACACCATGACCGGATAGCGCCGCGTCGGGTCGTAGCCCGGCGGCAGGATGCGCATCGCTTCCATGGCGAAGCCGTCGCGCGTCTTCACCTGCAGGAGCTCGGGGGGCTGGAATCCGTACTCGGCGAGCGCCTCCACCGGGTTCGCGTCGAGGACACGCAGCTCGCGGCCGTCGCTGGCGCGGTGCAGGCGCTTCTGCGGCGGCGTCGCGATGTCGCTCCAGGTGTCCTCGAACAGCGTGAAGTCGGCGTTGAACTGCGCGTTGTGCGTGCCGGGACGCGCGGTGAGGCGCTTCAGTCCGGTGCCGTCGAGGCGCACCGAGTACACGTCGAGGCCGATGTGCGACCGCTCGGTGCCGCTGAAGTAGACGAGCCCGTTCTTCTCGTCGACGCCGTGCACGTCGCGCACCTCCCACTCGCCGCTCGTCACGGGGCCGAGGAGCTCCGTGCCGCGGTAGCGGTACAGGTGCCGCCAGCCGGTGCGCTCGCTGGCCCACAGGAACGTGCCGTCCGCGAGCCAGCGCAGGGTCTCGACGCGGTCCACCCAGGCGGGCGTCGTCTCGCGCAGGATGAGCGCGTCGGCGGTCGCGTCGGCCGCGCAGGCGCGCAACTCGAGCCAGCGCTGCTCGCGGTCCTGCACCTGGTACACGACGCGTCCGTCCGGGCTCCAGCCGACGTCGACGACGAGCGGTTCCTCGGCCTGGTAGCGGGCGAGATCCACGTCGGCGGTGACGCCCGAGACCGCGTTCACGACGCGCAGCGCGACGAGCGGGTTCGGCTCGCCGGCGCGCGGGTACGGGGAGGTCTCCACATCGACCGCGTACGTGCCGTCGTCGACGATCGTGTAGGGGGGGACCTTGGCCTGGTCGAGGCGCAGGAACGCGAGGCTTTTCGAATCGGGACTCCACCAGTACGAGCGGAAGTTGCCGCGACCGTACAGCTCCTCCTGGTACAGCCAGTCGAGCTTGCCGTTCAGAACGGTGGGGGATCCGTCGAGCGTGAGGCGCGTCGCGCCGCCCGTCCTAGCGTCCGCGACCCATAGGTCGTTCCCTTGGACGAAGGCGATCCGCCCTCCGTCGGGGCTCCAGGTCGGCTCCTCCTCGGCGACCTCCGGCGTCGACGTCAGGCGCAGGGCGCGCTCCGCGCCGACGCGCGCGATCCACAGGTCGTTCGCCTGCTGGACGATCAGCGCCTCGCGACGCGCGTCGAGCAGCGCGCCGGGCGCGGATGCGATGCGCGCCGCCGCCGCCGCATCGACGCCGGGAATCGTGGCGATCGCGGCCTCGAGCGTGGTGCCCTGCGTGAACGGCGTGGTCGCGCCGGTCGCCGCCTCGACGAAGACGCGCTTCGGCTTCTTCGTCTCCGGGTCGGTCACCGTCGTGAGCCAGCGCTTCTCGTCGACCCACGTCACTGCGGGCGCGGGCTTGCCGCTGAAGCTCACGCGCTGCGCCGGATCGAAGAGCGACTCGAAGGTCAGCAGCTTCGCGCCCGAGGCCCGGACCGCGGCCGCGGAGGCTCCGCTCGCCGATGTGCCCGGTTCGGACTGCGGAGCGCTGGTGCAGGCACTCAGCGCGAGCAGGGCGAGGAGGGCGGAGGTGCGGGAGGACGCTTGGTGGGGGAGTTGGAGCATGCGCGGGTGCCTTGGGGGCCCGTGAAGGTACCCGCCGCCCGCCGCCGGCGCGGGCCCTCGAACCGCGTTCCTACGCGCCGGGAACGCAGGCCGCCTTCGTGGGCGAAAACCCACCGCACACCCTTCCTCCGCAGGAACTTGCAGCGGCGCGGACCGGCTCGCGGGGGGGACCGCTTGCGCGGACTTGGGTCGCCCGGTATCACCTTCCGCCTTCCAAAGGTCCCTAATCCCCGCCAACCATGATCCACCTGATTCCCTTCCAAGCGATCGCCCTCGCCCCGGCCGCCCTCGTGGAGGCCGGCCCGGAGAGCGGCATCGGCGCCGGCGCCGTGGCCCTGCTCCTCGGTGTCGTCCAGCTGATCGTCTCGCTGGCGCTCTTCACCCTGGCCGTGAACAACGGCATCGCCGTCGTCAGCAAGATGATCGAGGGCCTCGACATCTGGGCCGAGATCAAGAAGAAGAACGTCGCGGTCAGCCTGTTGGCCGGCGGCGCGGTGATCGCCTACACGAACGTCGTGTCGGGCGGCATCGCGGGCATGACCAAGGGCCTCCAGAGCCTGGTCGTCTTCGACATCAAGAACGGGCTCTCCGCGGTCCTCGGCGGCGCGGTGAACCTGATCGTCGCCCTGGCCGTCGCGGGACTCGCGATCTCGTGGACGTTCAAGGTCATGGACAAGTGGACCAAGGACATCGACGAGAAGGCCGAGTTCCGGAACGGGAACACGGCGATCGGCGTCGTCTACGCCGGCATCCTGATCGGCGCCTCGACCCTGATCGAGGCGGGCGTCTCGGGCGTCAGCTCGGGCCTGACCAAGTTCTTCACCGCGCTGTTCGCCTGATTCCGGCGCGCGCGTCCTCCCATTCCAGACCCCCCCCACCCCCCCGTTCCTGTCCCGCTCCCGGCGTGCGACCGGGAACGATCGCGAGAGAGATCCACCATGCGCAACATCCTGTCCGCCGCCCTCGTGGCGAGCTGCTTCGTCTCGTCCGCGGTCGCCGCCGAGCGGCCCGGCAGCCTCCTCGTGTTCCCGTGCTTCGACAACGGCCGCGGCGCCCTGACGGCGCTGACCGTCACGAACACGAACTCCAACACGACCTCGAACGGGACCCTCCTCGCGGGCACCGTCGACGTCGAGTTCGTCTACATCAACGGGACCAACTGCGCCGAGTTCAATCGCACGCGCCGCCTGACCCCGCGCGACACGATCACGGTCGTCACGACCCTGGACAACCCGAACCAAGTGCGCGGCTACGCCTATGTGTTCGCGAAGAGCCCGACCACCGGCCAGGCGATCAAGTGGGACTTCCTGATCGGGACCGAGACGAACGTCAGCCTGGCCTTCGTCGGCGAGACCGAGCCGTGGGTGTTCCAGGCTGCGTCTGCGCTCGGAACCGGTGCGAGCACGGACGTCGACATGGACGGCTTGCGCGACCTGAACGGCAGCGAGTACACGAAGGCTCCCGATCGCCTGTACGTCCCGCGCTTCTGGGGCGCGCTCGCGCCGCTCGGTAGCCTGACGCTGATCAGCCTGTCTCCGGCGCAGTTCACGACGGTCGTGGACTTCCTCGTCCACAACGACAACGAGGAGACGTTCTCCGCGCAGTACAGCTTCCGCTGCTGGACCAAGACGCCGCTGCTCGAGATCAGCAACGTGTTCTCGTCCGAGTTCCTCGCCACGACGAACAACAACCCGAACGAGGTCTACATCGGCAACATCGGTACGATGGCGACCGGCGTGTCCGCCGTGCCGGAAACGGGCTGGTTCCAGTTCGACGGCAGCATCGCGTACTCGACGGCGGGCCAGATCCAGGACCCGGCGATCCTCGCCTTCTACTGCGACGCGGTCCTCGGCTTCCTCCCGATCGGCTCGCAGATCCCGTACGTGACGGGAGAGCGCGGGAACGGCGACCTCCTCGGCCAGTCGATCTTCCCCGACACGAACTGAGATCCGGTTTCGATGTCGTGAGCGGGGCGGTCCTGAGGGGCCGCCCCGCTTCGATTCCGGGCCTTCGCTTGCGCCCGGGCGTCGTCCCCGCGACCCTCCCGCGACGATGCGCGCCGCCTGGGACCTCCTCGCCTGCTCGGTGCGCGGCTGCGGCCTGCCGCTGGCGCGGCGCGAGCGCCAACTGGCCTGCGCGATGGGGCACGCCTTCGACGTGGCGCGCTCGGGCTACGTGAACCTGCTGCAGCCGCAGGACCGGCGCTCGCTCGCCGCCGGCGATGCTCGGGAGACGGTCCAGGCGCGCCTGCGGCTCCGGGAGCGGGGGCTCGGGGCGGCGGTGGACGAAGCCCTCGCCGGCCTCGCCGCACGTGCCGGCCTGGTGTCTGGCGCGGTCGTCGTGGACCTCGGCTCCGGGACGGGGGACCATCTCGCCGGACTGGCGGAACGACTCGACCTGCCGGCCGCGGGCTTCGACCTCTCGAGCGCCGCCGCCGAAGCGGCCGCGCGCCGTCACCCGGGCGGAGCCTGGTGCGTCGCGAACTGCGACCGCGTCTTGCCGCTGCGGTCCGGGAGCGTCGACCTCGCTCTGAGCATCGACGCGCGCCGGCCGCGCGACGAACTGGCGCGCATCCTGAAATCGGGTGGCTCGGTCGTCGTGGCCGTTCCTGGCCCGGGTGACCTGCGCGAGCTGCGCTTGGCCACGCTCGAGGACGCGCGCGACCTGCCCGGCCTCGCGCGCGTCGTCGAGGAGTTCGCCGGCGCGTTCGAGCTGCTGGATCGACGCGAGACCGCCGAGACGCTCGAGTTCGATGCCGCGGGGCTGCGCGACCTGTCCCTCGCGACGTACCGCAACGCGCGTCGGCGGGAGGACGAGCGCCTCCTCGCGCTGGGAGCTCTGCGCGTCACGATCGCGCACGAGATCGGACTGTTCCGGGCTCGCCGGCCGTGAGCCGGTATCCTCCGCGGCCCATGGGCACCAGCGAACCCCGATCGGACCGGCCAGGCTCGGTGCCGAGCGCGCCCGGTCCGGCCACGGCGCACGGAGGTGTCGCTCTGGTGCGCGGCGTGGGGCTCCTCGGCGCGACCGCACTGGTCGTCGTGAACATGGTCGGCTCGTCGATCTACACGCTGCCGGCCTCGATCGCGCGCGACGTGGGCCCCCTCGGGATCGTCGCCTGGGCGCTCACCGCGTTCGGCTACCTCTTCGTCGCGCTCGTGTACGCTCGTCTCGGGACGCGTTTTCCGCGCACCGGCGGACCGTACGCCTACGCGCGGACCGCGTTCGGCGACCTCGCTGGCTTCGTGGTCGTCTGGTCCTACTGGCTCAGCGCGACCATCGGCAACGCCGCGATCGTGCAGAGCGCAGTCGGCTACGCGCCGGATCTCTGGCCGGAGCTGGAGGGAAACAGCGTCCTGCAATTCGGCCTGGCCGTCGTGCTCGTGTGGATCCTGTGCCTCGTCAACGTGCTCGGGGTGCGCTTCGGCGTGCGACTCCAAGTCGCGATCCTCTTCCTCGGGCTCCTGCCGCTCGTGGCCGTCGGGCTCCTCGGGCTGGGGCACTTCGAGGCGGCGAACCTCGAGCCGTTCGCCCCGCACGGATTCGGCGCTCTGCCCGCGGGCATGGCCCTCATCGTGTGGGCGTACTCGGGGATCGAGTCCGCGACGGTGCCGGCCGAGGAGGTGCGGAACCCCGAGACGACGATCCGCCGCGCGACGTACCTCGGCTACGCGCTCGGGACCGCGATCTACCTCGCGCTCGCGATCGGCATCGCGGGAGCCCTGCAGAACGAGGCGATCGCGACGTCGACGCGGCCGCTGGCGCTGCTCGCCGAGAAGACGGGCGGCAGCGGGCTCGCGCTGTTCGTGGCCGGGACGGCCGTCGTCGCGTGCCTCGGCACGCTGAACGGCTGGATCCTGATGGCTGGACGCATCCCGGTCGCCGCCGCCCAGGACGGGCTCTTCTTCGAGCCCCTGGCGCGCATCCATCCGCGCTTTCGGACTCCGGCGTTCGGGCTCGTGGTGGGGGCGGGAATCGCCAGCGCCATGCTCCTCCTCCTCTTGCGCGAGGAGTTCCTCGACGCGTTCGGGTTCGTCGTGAACCTGGCGCTGTTCCTGACCCTCATCCCGCACCTCCTGGCCGCCGCGGCCGACTGGAAGCTCGGGCGGGGCGGCCAGCGCGCCGTGGCCGGCGTGGCCTTCGTGTTCGTCGCGTTCACGATCTACGGTTGCGGCCTCGTCGCGGCGCAATGGGGCCTCGCCCTCGTGGCGCTGGGGCTGCCACTGTTCCTGCTGCTCCGGCGGCGTTCGGCCACGCGCACCTGAATCGCGTTCCGTCCCGCTATCCTGCGCCGACTCCGTCCCCGAACGAAACCATGCTGAACCTCCTCCTCGCCGTCGCGGCCAGCGCCGCGGATCCGCATCCCTTCTCCGTCCACGACATGCTCGCGATGCGGCGTGTGTCGGAACCCGAGGTGTCACCCGACGGCAAGTCGGTCCTGTTCAACGTGCGCGACACGGACCTCGAGGCGAACCGCGGGCGCACCGACCTGTGGCTCGCGTCGATCGACGGCGCGTCGGTGCGGCAGCTCACGTCGCATCCCGACAACGATTCCTCCGGGCGCTGGTCGAGCGACGGGAAGAGCGTCCTGTTTCTCTCGAGCCGCGGCGGCAGCACGCAGGTCTGGAGACTGCGCCTCGACGGCGGCGAGCCCGAAGTGGTGACGAACGTGCCCCTCGACGTCGAGGGCTTCCTGCCCTTCCCCGACGGCAAACGCCTCCTGCTCGTGCTCGACGTCGTTCCGGACGCGGACGGCTCGAAGGAGATCCCCGGCACGGTCGCGCACGACGCCGAGAAGGCCAAGGCCAAGTCGAAGGCGCGCATCTACGAGTCGCTGCTCTTCCGCCACTGGGACACGTGGGAGGACGCGAAGCGCGCGCACCTCTTCGTGTGGGATGCCGAGGGCGCAACCCGCGCGCTGATGCCCGGCTTCCAGGCCGACGCGCCCACGAAGCCCTTCGGCGGCGTCGAGGAGATCGCGATCTCGCCCGACGGCCGGGACGTCGTGTTCACGGCGCGCGTCCCGGGCCGCGAGCAGGCCTGGACCAACGACACGAACCTCTGGCACGTTCCGGCGGACGGATCGGCGGCGCCGAAGGCGCTGACCGCGGAGAACCGCGCGGTCGACACGGCCCCGGCCTTCTCGCCCGACGGCAAGCAACTGGCCTTCCTGCGCATGGAGCGGCCGGGCTACGAGTCGGACCGCCAACGGGTCGCGCTGTTCGCCTGGCCGCCCAAGTCCGCGCCCAAGGTCCTGACCGAGGCCTTCGACCGCTCCCCGGGCGAGATCGCCTGGACGCGCGATGGCCGCTCGATCCTCGCCTCGTGCGACGACCTGGGCCAGAAGTCGCTCGTGGCGATCGACGCGTCGAGCGGCGCGGTGGCGAAGCTCGTCACCACCGGCTCGAACGACAGCGGTCGATCCGCGGGCGACCGCATCGTGTTCCTGCAGGACACTCTGGCGAGCCCGTCGGAGATCTGGTCGTGCGCGAAGGACGGCTCCGACGTGCGCCGCGTGACGAACGTCAACGCCGAGCGCGTGGCCGCCGCCAAGACGGGCGAGTACGAGCCGTTCACGTTCGCCGGCTGGAACGGCGAGACGGTGCACGCGTGGCTGGTCAAGCCCGTCGGTTTCGACGCGTCGAAGAAGTGGCCCGTCGCCTTCCTGATCCACGGCGGCCCGCAGGGCAGCTTCGGGAACCACTTCCATTACCGCTGGAACCCGCAGGCCTATGCCGGCGCGGGCTTCGCCGCGGTGATGGTCGACTTCCACGGATCGACCGGCTACGGCCAGGCGTTCACGGACTCGATCCGCGGCGACTGGGGCGGGAAGCCGTACGAGGACCTGATGAAGGGGCTCGACGCGGCGCTCGCCAAGTACTCGTTCCTGGACGGGACGCGTGTCGCGGCGCTGGGAGCGTCCTACGGCGGCTACATGATCAATTGGATCGCGGGTCAGACCGACCGATTCCGCACGCTGGTGAACCACGACGGCAACCTCGACGAGAGGATGGCGTACTTCGACACCGAGGAGCTGTGGTTCCCCGAGTGGGAGCACGGCGGGACGCCGTGGGAGAACGCCGACGGATACGGGAAGCACAACCCGATCGATCACGTGGGGAAGTGGAAGACGCCGATGCTCGTGATCCACGGCGGGCTCGACTTCCGGGTCGTCGAAACGCAGGGGATGAGCACCTTCACCGCGCTGCAGCGCCGCGGCATCCCGTCGAAGTTCATCAGCTTCCCCGACGAGAACCACTGGGTTCTGAAGCCCGCGAACTCGATCCTCTGGCACGAGAACGTGATCGAGTGGATCACGCGCTGGACGAAGTGATCCACGAGGTTTGACGCGGCCGCGAGGCCCGTCGGAAGCACCGGGACCCGCCCCGCAGCCAAGCGGCCGCGGAGCGGGTCCCGGTCGAAACTGCGGAGCGCCTCGGCCCCGCTGCCACCCTCAGGGTCGCGCGCCGGCCTCGAACATCTCCGCGACCGGGATCGTGGTCACGTTCCCGGCCGAGATGCCCAGCGGGTACGCGGCGATGATCGCGTCCTCGGCGGTGACCTCGGCCCCCTTGGCGCCGTCCTTCGGGTACACGACCGGGGTCGGGGCGTTCGACGTCAGTGCCGCCTTCAGGCCGGCTGCGTCGTTGGTCACCGCGGCCAGGACCATGTCCTCCGTCCGCATGTACTTCGCGATCGCGGCGTTGACCTCCTCGCGCGTGAGCCTGTCGAGCATCGCGCGGAAACGGCCCAGGTGGCCGTCGATCCCGTAGTAGCGATCGTCGATGGCGTAGCCCAGCCGGTCGTACGTCGACTCCGCGAAGTGGGTCGTGTACCCGCGCAGGAAGTTGCGCGTGAACTCGAACTGCTCCTTCGTGAGGCCGTTCTTCGCCAGGGTCTCGACCTCGCGGACCGCGGCGCGGATCGCGAAGGCGGCGTTCTCGGTCGAGATCGTGCGGATCCAGACCTCGAACATCTGCTTGGACCGGCCGACTCCGGTCGGCGGCATCGAACGGCGGCCGCCGCGCGGGAAGGCCTCGATGTAGGAGTAGTTGCCGTAGTTCAACCCGCGGGCCTCGCGGATGACCTGGTAGAGGTGGCTGGCGCTGTTGCGGTGCTCGCCGAGCCACGAGTTCGCGATCCACAGAGCGTAGAAGTCGCGGTCTCCGCGCCGCAGGGGGATCGGTACGCCGAAGCTGATCGACGTGCCGATGGCGCTCGGGTTGTCGACCAGGACCACCTGGCGGCCGCGCACAGGTTCCGGGTTCACCGCGGGCTTCTTCGGGTCCGCGCCGGCGGCGACCTTCGAGGCGATCGCGGAGGAGATCGCGTCCGGGAGGCCGGCGGAATAGCCGCCGCCCAGGCCGACGACGATGTTCTTCCTCGTCCAGTGGGTCGCGTGGAAGGACTTGACGTCGTCGAGCGTCAGGGCCTTGAGCGCCGCGACGTTCCCGGCCTCGACGTGGGCGTAGCGCGTGCCGCGGAAGACCCGCTCCATGAGCGTGGCCTTCCCCAACTCCTCGCCCGACGCGAAGCGCAGGTCGTTCTCGATCGAGGAGATCGCGCCGGCGCGCAGGCGCTCGAAGTCCTCGGTCTTGAACGCGGGTTCCGCGACGGCTTCGCACACGAGCCGCGCGAAGCGATCGGCGAGGTCCCGGTGCACGAGTCCGCCGACGATCGTCATGTCGCGGTCCGTCGTCGCCGAGTAGCTGGCCGACATCGGGAACAGCGCGCGCAGGACCTCGTCGTACGAGCGCTGCCGGGTCGAGGCCTCCGACACCATCGCGGCGGTGAGCGCCGCGAGCCCTTCCTTGCCCGGGGGATCGTCCTGGCTGCCGCACTGGATCCAGAGCTGGATCGAGACCGTCGGGTCCTCCGGGATCGGGAGCAGCACTGGTTGCTGCGCCAGGCGCTCGCCCGTGGCCTTCGCGATCGGCTCGACGGGACGGGCCGCACCGGCGTCGGCCAGGGGCTTCGGCGTCGTCTTGGAAGCGCTCTCGGGAACGACCTGGTCCCGCGTGTGGAGCGTGGCGACCGTGGCGCCCTCGCGCACCAGCCAGCGGGCGGCCGCCAGGCGCACGTCCTCGGGCGTCACGGCGGCGAGCGTCTCGTACTGCGTGTCGATCGCGGCCACGTCTCCGGTGTGCGCGACGACCCTCGCGACCGACGAGGCCACTCCGTCGGGCGTCGTCAGGGCCGTCAGGAATCCGTAGCGACGGCTGGACCGCACGGCGTCGAGGGAAGCCTGCGAGATGGGCGTGCGAGCCAGCCCGTCGACAGCGGCCCACAGCTCGGATTCGACCGCGCGCACGTCGGCGGGGTCCTTCACGAGCGTGTAGACGCTCCACAGGCCCGGATCGCGCGAGGCATCGAACGATGCGCCCAGCATTTCCACGCGCTGCTCGTCGAGGACGAGCTTCTTGTAGAGCGGCGAGGTCGGGCCGAACGCGAGCTCCCCGACGATGCTGCCCGCGACCGTCGGACGATCGGCGGGGTCGAACGCCGGTCCCTTGAAGGCCAGGACGAGCAACGGCAGCGTCTGTCCGTCGAAGGGGATGTCGACGCGGCGCATCGCCGTCTGCTTGGGCTCCACGGGCACCTGCGGCGCGGTGTAGCCCTTCTTCCACGGGCCGTACTTGGCGCGGATCTCGCGCAGGGTGCTCGCGGGATCGAAATCGCCGGTGACGACGAGGACCACGTTCTCGGGCCGGTAGAAGCGCTGGAAGAAGCCCTTCGAGTACTCGTACTGGCGCGGCATCGCCTGGATGTCGGCCTCGAAACCGATCGTGGTGTGCTTGTAGGTGTGCGCGTCGAAGGCGGTGTTCTGCAGGGACTCGAACAGGACCTCGAACGGGCTCGAGCGGCCCTTGCGATACTCGCCGTAGACCGCGCCGGACTCGGTGCGGAACTGGTCCTCGTCGTACTTCAGGTTCTGGAACCGGTCCGACTCGATGTCGATGACGGTCGGCAAGTCCTGCGTGCCGACCGAGAGGTGATACGCCGTGTAGTCGTCGGTCGTGTACGCGTTCGCGTCCGCGCCCATGCCGTTCACGATGCTGTCGTACACCTTGCCCGGATTCCGCTCCGTGCCGCGGAACATCATGTGCTCGAAGAAGTGCGCGAACCCCGTGACGCCCTTCTCGACCTCGTCGCGGGATCCCGTGCGGACCACGGTCCAGTACGAGGCCAGCCCGTCGCTCGGCATCGGGATCAGGACGACGCGCAGGCCGTTGTCCAACGTCGCGCGCTGCACGGCGTAGGGGAACGTGCCGCCCTTCGAGCGGGAGGCCGCGGTCGAGCGATCGACGGTCGCGGTGCCGTTCGGTTGGGTGGTTTGGTCTGCGGTCATGGTCGAGCAGCCGGCGACGAGGGACGCCGCCAGCAGGAGAGTGTGCTTCATCGAGTTCGTGAGGGGGCGCCGCGGGGCTTCCAGGCCACGCGGCGGGCCGCACAGGGTACTGCCGGGCCGCGCGGCCGGCACGCAAGGTCAGTGCAAGCGCCTCGCGATGCCGCCGGCGAGGCGTTCCAGGGCCGCCGGGGACTGTTTCAGGAACAGCGAGGGCTCGACGAGCTCGAGCTCCATGACCCGCGGCCGTCCGTCGGGGCCGCGCGCGACGTCGACGCGGCCGTAGAGCAGCTTCTCCGCGTGCGGTTCGAGGGCGCGCACGCCGAGTTCGAGTTCGTCGGGCTCGATCGCCAGCGCTTCGGACACGCGCTCGGGATCCGTGCCGAAGCGCGGCGTCTTGCGCACCGCGTGCGTGAACGCGCCGTCGATCCAGACGAGCGCGCGCTCGCCGTGACCTTCGACCGACGGCTCGTAGGGTTGCACGAGGACGTCGCGTTCCTCGGAGAGCAGCCGCTGGAGGTGCGCATTGCCCGCCGACAGGTCGCCGGGTCCGAAGCGCTGCGTGCCGAACGACCCGGCCCCGACCGCCGGCTTGACGACGACATCGCCCCATCCTCGCAGCGCGAGCACCTTCGCGAGGGTCGTCCGAGCCGCGTGCCCGATCAGCTCCGTGGGAACGATCGGCACTCCGTGGCGCTCGAGGTTCAGCAAGTACCGCTTGTGGAGGTTGTCGCGCACGACGATCCCCGGGTTCCACAGCGGCCCCGCGCGCTCGACGCGATCCAGCCAGAACCGGAAGGCGTGCATGTCGTGGATGTAGTCCCACGTCGAGCGGATCACGGTCGGGACGCGCTCGTCCCACGGCTCCGCGGGATCGTTCCAGGCCGCCATGCGCGCCGCGATGCCGCGCGCCCGGAGCGCGCCGAGGAGGATCTCCTCGTCGACGTCGGGCTCGGGGAGCGGTCGGCAGGTCGCGATGCGCAGGTCCATCCTCGCGATCCTAGCGGTTTCGGGCCCGTATCCGGTCGCGCGGGGGCGACATCGGAGCGGTCCTTGCCGTATCCTCCCGACGCCAGAAAGCCCCTCCGTGCGCGTCCTCTTCGTCTACCCGAACCTCTACACGCAGATGGGGTTCAACCACGGCCTCGCCTCGTTGTCCGCGGTGCTCAAGGCCGCGGGTCACGAGACGCGGCTCGTGAACCTGAACGAGAACCTGCCGCCGGTGCCGACGGCCGACGAGCTGTGGAGCACCGTGCGCGCCTGGCGCCCGGGGATGATCGGCTTCTCGTGCCTGACGCAGCAGTACCGCGCGGCGCTCGAGATCGCCGAGGACCTGCGCGAACGGGCCGCGCGCGAGAACGTCGTGCTCCCGCCCCTCGTCGTCGGCGGCATCCATCCCACGATGGTGCCAGAGGACGTCATGGCCGACGGCGCGTGGGACCACGTGGGCGTGGGGGAATGCGAGGACGCCCTGGCGGAGCTCGCGCGGCGGCTCGAGGCCGGCGAACGGCCCGACGAAGTGCGCAACTTCGTCTCGTGGAAGGGCGGCGTGCGTCCGCAACAGGCGACGCGCCGGAGCCACGGACCGGAGAGCTTCGTCGCGAACCCGGTCGGGGAGTTCCCCGACTTCGCGCGGCTGCCGATGCCCGACTACGAGCTGTTCGACGTGCAGCGCATCACGGACCAGAAGCACGGCTGGTTCGGGCTCATCACGTCGCGCGGTTGTCCGTACCGCTGCACGTACTGCCTGAACCACAAGATCGTCGACCGCTACAAGGCCGAGCTGGGCCGCAGCGTGAAGGACATCGGTTTCTTCCGCTTCCGTCCGGCCGAGGCGATGTTGGAGGAGATCCGCTTCGTGCTGTCGCGCTACCGCGGCGTCGGCACGTTCATCCTCGACGACGACCTCTTCACGCAGAACGTGCCGCACGCGCTCGAGTTCTGCGACCTCTACGCGAAGAGCGGCATCGGCGTGCCCTTCGTGGTCAACGCGCACGTGAAACAGCTCGACGAGCGCGTCGCCGAAGCGCTGGCGAAAGCCGGCTGCCGCATCCTGAAGCTCGGCATCGAGTCCGGTTCGCCGCGCGTGCGCCGGGACATCCTGAAGCGTCACATGACGCAGAAGGACATCTTCGAGACCGTCGCCGCGGCGGAACGCCACGGGCTCCACACGTCGGGCTTCGTGATGGTCGGGCTCCCCGGCGAGACCCACGCGGAACGGTGGGAGACCGTCGACCTCCTGGCCGAGGCGCGCATCGGCCGTTATCGCACTTCGTTCTTCTACCCGTTCCCGGGCACGGACTCGTACCGCCTCGCCATCGAGGGCGGATACTTCGATCCCGCGGCGCCGCGCGAGCTCGCCGACTTCACCGAAGGCTCGATCCTCGACTTCGGAGAGGCCGAGAACCTCTTCATCGACCAGGTCGGCACGCTGATGCCCTGGTTCGTGAACAGCCGGCTCGATCGCTTCCGCGCCGCGCCCGCGGCCGCGCGCTACCGGCCTTGGGTCGAACGCGTACTCGCGATGGACGCGCGGGAATGGGCCCAGTTCAAGCCCGAAGTGCGCCGGATCGACGCCGAGCTGGCCGCGGCGGCGGTCGCGGCCGGCGAGGAGCACTACGCCATCCGCTACAACGCGTTCATGGGCGTCCGCAGCGACTTCTACCTGGCCGAGGAGCGCGGGATCGAGTGGACGACCGCGTCCGCGAAGCCGTCCGTGGAGCTGCGTGAAGCCGCGCGCGCGACGGCCGACCTGCGTCGCGACTCCGCTCTCGCCGCGGCGGCGGCCGAGGTGTGCTGAGCCCGTGGAACGCGCGTCTCCGCTCGATCGTGCGTCGTCCGGTTCGTTCGCCGGCCTGCGCATCGCCGTGCTCGGCGACCTGATCGCGGACCACTGGCTGCACGCGCGGCCTTCGCGCCTGTCGCGCGAGGCGCCCGTGATCGTGCTGCGTCACGAGCGCGAGGAACTGGCCTGCGGGGGCGCCGCGAACGTCGCGCGGAACCTGCGCGCGCTGGGTGCCGAGGTCGCGGTGTTCGGCGCGGTCGGACGCGACGCCACGGGGCGGGAGCTGACCGCGGCACTCGGAGCCGAGCGCATCGAGGTCGGCTCGATCGCGTCGATCCCGGGCTGGACGACGCCCACCAAGACGAGGGTCCTGGCCGCCGAGCCGCGCCGGAATCCGCAGCAGATCCTGCGCATCGACCGCGAGCCCAGCGGGCCCATCCCCGACGACGTCCGCCGCGCCGCAGCCGCGGCGGTGCGTGCGCGGATCTCCGATTTCGACGCGCTCCTCGTCTCCGACTACGAGTACGGACTCGTCGGTCGCGAAGCTGCGGTGTTGGCGCGTGAGTTCACCGACCGGGGCCTCGTCGCGGTGCTGGATCCGCGTCGCGGACTCGGCGACTTCACCGGTGCGCTCAGCGCGCTGACCCCGAACGTGGGCGAGCTGGCGACGTTCGTGCGCTGCTCCGTGGACGACTTGACCAGCGCGCGCGGAGTGCGCGCGGCTGCCCAGGAGCTCCGCGCGCGCGTCGACTCGCGCTGGTTGCTGGTCACGCGTGGCAACCTCGGCATGGCGCTCTTCGGCGCGGGCATCCCCGCCGAAGGGCTGTGGATCCCGGCCTCGGGCGAGGGCGAGGTCACCGACGTCTGCGGAGCCGGCGACACCGCCGCGGCGGTCTTCACGCTCGCGCTCGCGGCGCGCCTGGATCCGGCCGAGGCGATGCGGTTCGCGAACGCGGCATCCGGGGTCGTGGTCATGGAATCCGGCGCGGCGACCTGCTCGCCGACGCAACTCGCCGCCGCGCTCGTCACCGCGCCGAGCCCGGCCGTCGCCTGCGTCGAGGGGACGTGAACGGGTCGTTCCTCCGGCCGCGCGAGGAGCTGGCCGCGCACCTGCGAGCGTCGCGTGCGTCTGGCAACCTGCGCCGTGTCGTGCTCGCGAACGGCTGCTTCGACCTCGTGCACGTGGGGCACCTGCGTTACCTCTCCGACGCGCGATCGCGCGGCGATTGCCTGGTCGTGGCACTGAACACGGACGAGTCCGTGCGCGGGCTGAAGGGCTCCGGGCGACCGCTCATTTCCCTGGAGGAGCGCGCCGAGATCGTCGCCGCGTTCCGCTGCGTGGACTTCGTGACCAGTTTCGCAGAGCCGTCGCTGGAGGTCACGCTGCGGGTGTTGCGACCGGACGTCCACGCGAAGGGGACCGACTACACCCTCGCGACCGTGCCCGAGGCAGCGATCGACCGCGAGCTCGGCATCGAGATCGCGATCTGCGGCGATTCGAAGGACCGATCCTCGAGCCAGATGCTGGCGCGGATCGCGCGGCCGGCCTCGTGAGCGGGGTGGGCCCGCCCAGCGCGAACGATGGCGCGCGACCTCTGGCCGGCCGGGCCGTGCGGCCGTTTCCGCTCCTGCTGCTCGGTGCTGGCATCGGCGCGTACAGCACGCTGTGCGGGATCGGCGGCGGAGTCTTCGCCGTGCCGCTGCTCCACTACGCCTACCGGATGCCGATGCGCACGGCCGTGGCGAACTCGCTCGTGCTCGTGGCCGCGTCGACGGCGAGCGCGACGCTCCTGGAGGGCCTGCACGCGCAGTCGGCCCTGCGCCTCGACGTGGTCCTCGCGCTCGTCGCGGGCAGCCTCGTCGGCTCCCTCCTCGGGTTCGCCATCGGGAAGCGCGTTTCCACGGCAGTCCTGAAGGGCTTCTTCGCGCTCCTGCTCGTCGGAGTCGCGATCCAACTCCTCGTCGACGACAGCGCGCGCGACGTCTTCGCGCGCGGCGGCGCGGGATTCGAGCCCGCCGCGGCGGACTTCGCGGTGATCGCGGGCATCGGCTTCGTGGCCGGCATCTTGGCGCCGCTGCTCGGGATCGGCGGAGGACTCGTGGCCGTGCCGGCTCTCTTGCACCTGGCTCCCGGGCTGGGCTTCCTGGCGGCGCGTGCCTGCAGCATGGCGATGTCGACGGTGGCGGCCTGGCAGTCCGTGTGGCTCTACCGGCGCGATGGCGAGATCCGGAGCGGCGCTTCCCTGTGGCTCGCCGGCGGCGCGGTGCTGGGCGCGGCCATCGGGATCCAGCTCGTGCACGTGGAGACCGTCACGCGCGCGGCGCGCGGCCTGGTGGCCTTCGCGCTCTTCTTCGCGGCGGCGCGCTTCGCCTGGGACCTCGCGACGCTGCGGCGCCGTACGGCGCCCTGAACGGCGCGGCCCGCGCTTGGTCTCCAGGAACGACCGCGCCCGACTCCTCGCGGGAGCCGGGCGCGGTTCGTGGCCGCCTGGGGAGGCGATCAGTCGTGGAAGATGCTGAGCGAGATCAGCTCGCCCTCATTCGGGTTCAGGCCCGAGGTGAAAGGCAGCACGGCCGTCTGCTTGCCGGCGTAGGTGCTGATCTGGACCCCGAGGATCGCGGCGTTGCTCAGGCTGTCCGCGCTGGAGGAGCCGCCGCCGCCGTTGATGCGGTACCAGCCCGACTCGAGTCCGAGGATGGACTCGCCCGGCGCGTCGCTCGTGTTGCCCAGGAATTGCGAGGTGAAGACGCCGTTGATGTCGGCGAGGCGCCGCTTCGTCCAGCAGCGGAACAAGAGCTGCGCCGAGAACTGGTTCTCGTTGTCGTTGTAGATGAGGAAGTTGACGATCGTCGAGAACTGGGCCGCGCCCGAGAGGTTCAGGAGCACGAGCTCGGTGTCGACGTTCGGCCCGGTGTTCCCGCCCAGGCCGGTGGTGTTCTGACCGAAGAAGTGCGGCACGAGCAGCGTGTCGACGACCCGCTCGTACTCGACTCCGTCGAGGTTGCGGATGCCGTCGGCCGGCGAGAAGTCCGTCGGCGCGCCGTCCGCGAGTCCGCGGCCCGAGCGGAACACGAACGGGTTCGTCTCGTAGTAGGTCTCGGGCGCGATCTGGATCGCGCTGCCGATCAGGTAGTTCCAGGAGATCGCGGCCTGCGTCTGCGGGTTGCGCGCGTAGACGTACAGGTACCCGCGATCGAAGGACGGATTGTGGAGGTCGGACTTGACGGTGACGGTGTCGTTCGGCGTCAGGAGCAGATTCGTGTCGAATTCCTGGCAGTAGAACGTGCCGTTGCCAATCGGGTCGCCGTTCACGTAGATGAAGTGGACGTCGACCGAGCCCGCGTACTGGTTCGAACCGAGCGGGGCGAAGTTGTTGTTCGTGTTCGTGATCGTGATCGCGGTGAAACCGGGACCCGTCGAATCGAAGCACGGGAAGATGAGCAGGCTACCGGCGTCCGGGGCGCCGTTGCCGGCGAAGGAAGCCGTGGACAGGAAAGCGGTCGCGAGCAAAGCCGCGGCGAGGCGGGTCGGACGCATGGTGCGAATCTCTCGAAGGGGGTAGAGCCGGCGGAAGGCCGGTGCTTCGCGACTCGGGACATCCGTGCGATCGACGAAGCGCCGCGAGTCTAGGTACGCTGTCCTGGCCGACCAAGGCGGGTGCGGACGGCGGCTCGCGTCCGTTTTGCATGTTCCTGAACTCGCCATGCATGACGCTTCAATCCGGCGTCTTCGTGCCGGGCCGCTCGGAGCGAAAAAATGGCCGCGGGCACCCCTGTGCCCGCGGCCTTCGAACCGGGGAGCCGGCTCCGTCAGGCGTAGACGCCGCGCAGGCCGTCAGCCTGGCTCACGCGACGGACCGCCAGCATGTGCGCCGCCATGCGCAGGCTCACCTTGTGTTCCTTCGAGAGCTTGACGACCTCGAGCCACGCGCCCGTCATGAAGTGCAGCAGGCGTTCCTGCACGGTCTCCGCGGTCCACGAGTAGCCGGCGCGATTCTGCACCCACTCGAAGTAGTTGACGACCGCGCCGCCGCCCGTCGCGAGGATGTCGGGCACGACGTGCACGCCCTTCTCGAAGAGCACGCGGTCCGCGCGCGAGGACACCGAACCGTGCGCGCCTTCGATGATCAGTCGCGCCTGCAACTGACGCGCGATGCGCAGGTGGATCGTGCCCGCGACGGCGCACGGGATCAGGACGTCACAGGGCCGCACCAGCATCTCCTCGTTGGTGATGCGTTCGAACGACCCGGTCATGCCGCGCAGCGAACCGTGTTCCGCGCGCCAGGCGAGCAGCGTCCGGATGTCCAGGCCGCGCTCGTCGTAGAGCCCGCCGTGCACGTCCGAGAGCCCGATGATCTTGTGCCCGTCGGCGACGAGGAGCTGCGCGAGGTTGCCCCCGCGCATGCCGGCGCCCTGGATCACGATGCGCGCGCCCTTCTTCGGCAGCCCGGCCAGTTCGATCGCCTGGCCGAGCATCGCGCGCAAGCCCTGCGCCACCGAGTCGGCGTGTCCGTGCGTCCCGCCGAGGCACAGCGGCTTGCCCGTGACGGCCGCGTTCTCGGTGTGGCGCGCGTGCATGGACACCGTGTCCATGACCCAGGCCATGATGCCCTCGTCGGTCGCCACGTCGGACGAGAAGATGTCGCGCTCCGGACCGATGTCCGAGAGCATCGCCGCGACGTAGCGGCGCACGGCGCGTTCCACCTCGCCGCGGCTGTGGCGCGAGGACGCCATGCGGATCCCGCCGGCCGCGCCGCCGAAGGGGATGTCCAGCACCGCGCACTTCCACGTCATCCACCCGGCCAGGGCACGCAGCTCTTCCATGCGCATTCCGGCCTGGATGCGCAGGGGGCCGAAGTACGGCCCGAGCCCGGCGTTGTGCTGCACGCGGTAGCCGTCGAGCACCGCCATCGTTCCATCGTCCATCTGGACCGGCAGCGAGACCTGGATCTCGCGGTCGGACTTCCTGAGGATCGCGTACAGGTCCGGATCGAGCCCGAGGCGGTCGGCGGCCTCGTCGAAGCTCGCCATCATCGTCCCGAACGGATTCTCGTCCTCGACGGCGCTCGTCACCGGCGCCGGATCGTCGTAGTCGAGCGCGGACAGGTCGCTGCTGCCGATCACGCGAACACCCCCCGCAGGCGGTAGACGGTCGCGACGCGGTCGATCGAGAGGATGTAGGCCGCGATGCGCATCGAGACCTTGTACTTCGCGGCGACGGCCGACACGTCCTCGAACGACTTGACCATGATCTGCTCGAGCGAGCTGTTCACGCGCTCCTCGGTCCAGAAGTAGCCCATGCGGTCCTGGACCCATTCGAAGTAGCTGACCGTGACGCCGCCCGCGTTGGCGAGGATGTCCGGGACGACCATGATGCCGCGCTCGTCGAGCATCTTGCTCGCGACGGCCGTGCACGGCCCGTTCGCGCCTTCGACGATCAGCTTGGTCTGGATCCGCGCGACGTTCTCGCTGGTGATCTGGTTCTCGGTCGCGGCCGGGACGAGCACCTCGCACGGGATCTCGAGCTGCTTCTTGCCGCCCTCGATCGACTGCGCGCCGGGGAAGCCCTGGAGCTTGCCCGTCGACTTCACGTGCGCCAGGACCGCCGGCATGTCGAGGCCCTTCTCGTTCAGGATCGCGCCGTACTGGTCGCTGATGCTGATGATCTTGTAGCCCTCGCGCTGCAGGAGCATCGCGCCGATGCCGCCCACGTTGCCCGAGCCCTGCACGACGACGCGCGCGTCCTGCGGCCGGATGCCGAGCTTCTTGCAGGCTTCGCGCGTGATGAAGAGCACGCCGCGGCCCGTCGCCTCCGTGCGCCCGCGGCTGCCGCCCAGCGCGATCGGCTTGCCGGTCACGACGGCCGTCGTCGTCTTGCGGACGTGCATCGAGTACGTGTCCATGAGCCACGCCATCGTCTGCTCGTTCGTGTTCATGTCCGGCGCCGGGACGTCGCGGTCCGGCCCCAGGATGTCGAGGATCGCGGCCGTGTAGCGGCGCGTGATGCGCTCGAGCTCGCCCTTCGACAGCTTGCGCGGGTCGCAGATCACGCCGCCCTTGCCGCCGCCGAACGGCACGTCGACGACCGCGCACTTCCAGGTCATCCACGCGGCGAGGGCGCGCACCTCGTCGAGGTTGACGTCCGGCGCGTAGCGGATGCCGCCCTTGCACGGTCCGCGCGAGAAGTTGTGCTGCACGCGGTAGCCGGTGAAGACCTCGATGCGCCCGTCGTCCATGACGACCGGGATGGCGACCGTCATCTCGCGGTCGGGGCGGCGCAGGACCTCGCGCAGGCCGTGGTCGAGCCCCAGGTGGTCGGCAGCCGTGTTGAACAGCTGCGCCATGGACTCGAAGGGGTTGAACTCGTTCGCTTGGGCCTTGGGCTCGGCGGCGGCGGGGGCTTTGGACATGCGTCGATCCGGGGGAGTGGGCCGCTCGGCTGGCGCGCTGGAGGGCGTGCTCGGCGGGGCCGGTGGAGCCGAACAGCGTAGATCCCGCCGACCGGGCGCGCGAGGGGGCGCGCCGCGCGCCGCAGGTCGCGGCCGGGCCGGCGGTTAGGATGCCCGGGCGTGAACCGCCCGCTCGAGCCCGACGAACTGCGCGGCCTCCTCGCCCTGGAGATCCAGACCCCGCTGCGGCGCCTCCAGGGCCGGGAGACCTTCCTCCACCGGACCGCCGCCGGGGACGCGCTGGTCGTGAAGCGCAGTCAGCCGGGGGCCCGTCCGGGCGGTCGGCGCGAGCACGAGGCCCTGGTGCGCCTCGCCGATCTCGGCTTTCCCGTCCCCGCCAGCCTGGGCTTCGCCGCCGGCCCCGAGGGGTCGGTCGTCGCGATGGAGCGCGTTCCGCACGCCGAGACGGCGCGCGACCGGCTCGCCTGCGCACCGCGGAACGAGCGCCGGGAACTCCTCGCCCGCGTCGCGGACCTCCTGGCTCGCCTGCACCTCGCCGGCTGGCGGCACCGGGACTTCTACGCGCACCACCTCCTCCTGCGCGAGCCCGATCGCGCGCTCGTCCTGATCGACGTCGGCCGCGCGGGCCGCGCGCCCATCCCGCGCTGGCGCTGGTGCGTGAAGGACGCGGGTGCGCTCGTCTCCTCGCTCCCGTCCTCGGTGGGAGCACGGGAAGTGCTCGAGTTCCTGGCGCGCTACCTGGACGGGCGCGGTCTCGACGATCGCGGCGCGCGGCGCCGGTTCGCCCGCGCCGCCCTCGCGAAGGCGCGGCGCATCGCGCGGCGCACGCCGCGCGACGAACGGGCGACCGCGCCCCGATGAATCCCGCTCCGAGCCGCCTGCGTCTCGCGATCCGCGCGCCCAACTGGGTGGGGGACCTCGTCATGGCGACGCCGGTCCTCGAAGCCGCGCGCGTGGACCCGCGCTTCTCCGAGGTCCGCGTGTACCTGCGCAAGGCGCTCGCCGGCGTGCTGGCCGACGGCCCGTGCGCGGATCTCGTCGAGCCCTTGAGCTCCGACGCGGACGAGGTGCGGGCCTACGGGCCGGCGGAGCCCGCCGCGCCGCGAGCGTTCGAGCCCGACGCCGTCCTCCTCCTCACGAACTCGTTCGGCGCGGCGCTGCGAGCGTGGCGCGCGCGCGTCCCGATCCGCGCCGGTGTCGCACTCTCGGGCCGTCGCGCGCTGCTGACGCACAGCCTGATCCCGCCGACGCGCGACGGCCGGCGCGTGCCGATCCCGACGGCGCACCTGCACCGCGACGTCGCGGGGCTGCTGGGCATCCTCGTGCCGGACCTGCATCCGCGTCTCGGCGTGCGCGACGAGCTGGTCGCGGAGGAGCGCGCGCGCCTCGCGCGGCTCGGCGTCGACCACGAGCGCGGCTACGTCTTGTGCTGCCCCGGCGCCGCGTTCGGGGCCGCCAAGCTGTGGCCGCCCGAACGCTTCGCGGAGGTCCTCGACGCCTTGTACCTCGAGCGCGGCTGGCGCGGCGTCGTCACCGGCGGTCCGGGCGAGGAGGCGCTCGTCGGCGCGGTCGCCGCGGCCAGCCGGCGCGGCGCGATCTCCCTGGTCCGCGAACCGCGCGACCTCGAGCGCCTGAAGGCGCTCGTGCGCGACTCGAAGCTGCTGCTCGTCGGCGATTCCGGTCCGCGCTGGTACGCCGCGGCGTTCGACGTGCCCTGCGTCAGCGTGATGGGCCCGAACTTCCCCGAGTTGACGGCCACATCGCTGGAACACGCGCGCATCGTGCGCGTCGAGGGGCTCGAGTGCGCGCCGTGTCTCGAGCGCAAATGTCCGCTCGGCCACCACCGCTGCATGCGCGAGCTGCCGGCGGAGCGTGTGCTGGCCGCAGCGTTCGAAGTCACGGCGTGAGGATCCTGGTCCCTCCGACGCGCGTGCTGATCCGAGCACCTTCGTGGTTGGGCGACTTCGTCGCCTGCGAGCCCGTGCTGCGCGCCCTGTGCGCGCGCTGGACCGCGGATCGCCGCGCCGATCGCCTGACGATCGCCGCGCCGGCGCCCTTCCTGGCGCTGCTCGACGGGCGTTTCGAGGGCGTGCGGCGGCTGCCCATCGCGCGCGGCGCCGCGCCCGACACGGCATCGTGGCGCGCTCACGACGTCGCGCTGCTCCTGGACGGCTCGTGGCGTTCCGCCTGGGGCGCGCTGCGCGCTGGAATTCCCGAGCGGATCGGGTGGTCGAGCGGCGGCCGCTCGGTGCTCCTGACCTCGGCCGTGCGCCCCGCGCTGGAGCGTGGCGCGATCCCGCTCGGGCTCGGCATCCACGGCCGTGGCGGGCGCCGGCTGCCGCGCCCCTTCGCGGCGGCGTGCGTCGAGCTCGTCGCGCTGGCGGGGCTCGACGTCCGCGACCGCGCGCCGCGCCTCGAGCCCGAGGCCGCGGCGCTCGTGCGCGCGGAAGACCGACTGCGCGCGCGCGGCGTCGATCCGCGGTCGCCGTTCGTGCTCGTGAACGCCGGCGCGCGGCCTGGTTCCGCGAAAGCGGCCGATCCCGACCTGCTGGCGCGCATCGCCCGGTCGAGCGCGCTCCCGCTGGTGCTCGCCTGCGGCCCCGGCGAGGAGGCGAACGCGCGCGCGACGCTCGCACGGCTCTCGAGATCACGCGCCGTGCTCCTCGACGATCCGCCGCCGCCGCTCCCCGATCTGCTGGCGCTGCTCGCGCTCTCGACCGGGTGCATCACGGCCGACAGCGGTCCGCGTCACCTCGCGCAGGCGCTCGCGAAGCCCACGATCGTCGTGTGCGGCCCCACGGATCCGCGCCACACGGCCGAGCACGGGACCGACGTCTCGATCCTGCGCGCCGAGGTCGAATGCGGACCGTGCCACCGCGAGGTGTGTCCGAACTCCGGCGAGCGCGAACGGCTCTGCATGCGGTCGATCGACGCGAACGCTATCCGCGCTTTCGCCACCGGAGCGGGATCAAGGCGATCGCGAGGAGGACCGTGACCAGCGTGAGCGGGCCGACCACGGAAACGAGCGGGAAAAGCGGCGGTTTCGACCACTCGATCGCGCGGTAGTCGAGGAACGCCGCCAGCCGCTCCCGGTCGTCGCGCCGGAAGTGCGACCCGGCCTTGCCCCCGTTCCGCGCGGGGAACACGAAGCTCGCCGGGTCCTTGAAGTTCAGCTCGTCGCCGGTCGCCTCGAACGGGTCGCCCGGATGCAGCGTCCCCATGGGGAACCACTCGAGGTCGTAGCCGAAGAGCGGCTCGTAGGCGAGGAGCTGCGACGCGCCCGCGGCGAGCAGGTCGTCGCGACCGATGGGACGCGTCGGTTCTCCGCGCTCGTTCCAGACCACATTGTTGCGCCGGATCGGCACGACGTCGGCTCCGCCGCGCAGGGCGCGAGCGGCCGACTCGATGCGCGCGGGGTCGTACACGCGCTCGATGCGCGCGCCGGGATCGGCGAGCGCGCTCAGCAGGACCACCGCCGCGCACGCGACCGCGGCGAGCCAAGCGCGCCGACGCTCGGAAGCTCGGATCCCGTCCGATGCGAGCGCCGCCGCGATCGCCGCGAGCGGGACGTACGTCCACAGCCAGCGCAGCAGGTTGCTCGACGAGGACAGGACGGGCAGCGACTTCAGGAACGCGGTCCAGCTCTCGCCGTGCACGTTGACGGCGAAGGGGACCGCCAGGACGAGCGCGCACAGCGCGGCCGCGATCGGCCTCTTGCGCAGCGCCCGCGCGCGTTCTCGCCACGGCGCGGATCCGTGCGCGCTCCACAGCACGAAGAGCACGACCGGGATCCACGTGACGCCGAAGTCGAGCTCGTGCCCGCCCAGCGCGTAGCGCGAGTTCACGACGCCCGCGTCGGCTCCGTTCACCGGCACCCGGAGGAAGAGACAGCGCGCCACCCCGACGATTCCGGTCACGATCCCGTCGAAACCCGGCAACGGATAGCCCGTGCGCGGCGCGTTACCCAGGAATGCGAAGCCGGCCCACAACTTCGCGCCGCACATCAGGAGTCCCGCCGCGAGCGCGATCGCCGCGCGCCACGCCGCGTCGCGCGCGCTCCCGCTGCGCAGCGCATGGACGCACGCCAGCGCCGTGACCGCGAGCACCGCCGGCGGCAGGCCGTACACGTTGCCCGAGAGCAGCATGTACGCGACGACGAGTCCCGCCAGCGCGCCGTCGCGCGCGAGTTGGAGTGTCCGTCGCGCGGGATCCACCGGCCGCAGGATCCAGTACGCCGCGAGCGGCACGAGCACCGACGAATGGAAGCCCGCGTGTCCGACGAGCATGCGCGTCGCGTGGAATCCGCTCCAGGCGAAGATCGTCGCGGCGAGGATCGACGCCGCGTTGCTCGCGCCCAGCGCGCGTCGCGCGAGCAGCCACGTCCCGACGTAACCGACCGCCGCGCCGCCGACGAGCACGGCCTGCGCGGCCGCGATCGGCCCCACGAACTGAACGAGAAGCTGCAGCACCGACGCGTACGCGTTGGCCGGGTGCGCGAAGAACGGCGTGCCGCCGTTGAAGGCCGGCGTGAACCAGGGCACCTCGAGCGGGCCGTTCTGCTCGATCCAGTACGCGCCGGCGAGCAGCCGCGGCAGCACGTAGCTCCAGTCGTGACCGACGAGTCCGTCCGGTCCCGGCAGCCAGCGCAGATGCACGAGCGCGTAGGGGATCAGGACGAGGAGGCCGCAGGCGAGCGCGATCCACGGCTCGCGCGAGGTCCCATACGGCCGTTGCTCGGTCCTCATGCTCGTCGCGGGAGCCTAGCAACTCCCCTGGGCGCCGCCGCGCGCGGTCCGACCCGGGACAGCACCGTTCCGGGCCGCTCGCAGGGGACATCCGCAGACCCTCGCCGGGGAGCGGGAGCAATCGCGGGTGGCCTGAGTAACCAGGTCGGCGAGTGTCGCTATCGTCGGGCCTGGGGATCTCCCCACGCCCGCCGTGCGACGGCATTGCCCTCCGCTTCACGGGCACTTCCGCCCTCGAGCGCCTCCCCGCCCCGCGCGCAGGTCCACCCGGATCCTTCCCATGAGATCACTTCCCTACCTGTCCTTCTGTCTCGCGATCTCGCTCGCCGCGACGAACGCCGACGCCCAGTACACCGCGCGAGCGAAGACCGCTCCGACCAAAGACGTGCCGCCGATGGGTCCGCCGACCTCGGGACTCCTCGCTGTCGGAGGCAGCGACGACTGCGCGAACGCCGCGGCCGCGAACGCGATCGCCGGGGCTGGAGTCTTCGCGGTGACCACGGTCGGCGCGACGAATGGCTCGCCCGACGCCGCGAGCTGCGTGAACACGCAGCGCGACGTCTGGTTCTACTGGACGGCGACCAGCACAGGTGTCGCGACGATCAACACGTGCGGCGGCACGACGGTAGACACCGTGCTGACGGTCTGGGCGGACGGTGCGCCGGCGGGCAGCTGCCCGAGCGGAGCGGCCGTCGCGTGCAACGACGACTTCTGCGGGCTGCAGTCGCAGGTCGCGTTCAGCGCCCTCGCCGGCACGAGCTACTTCCTCCAATTCGGTGCGTTCAGCGCAGCGACGACGTACTCGGGCACGTTCTCGATCGCGGTCGCCGGTCCGCCGGCGAACGACGAATGCGGCACGCCGATCGCGATCGGCGGCACGGGCTCGTACCCGTTCTCGACCGCGAGTGCGACGACGGGGACGCAGGGCCAGACCGAGCCCCTGTGTCTCGCCTTCGGCCAAAGTGCGATCGACAACGACGTCTGGTTCGCGTGGACCGCGCCGAACACCGGCGCGGCGACGGTCAGCTTCTGCGGCGGCACCGCGACGGACACCAAGGTCGCCGCCTACGCCGGATCTGGCTGTCCCGCCGGCCCGGCGCTGGCGTGCAACGACGACACGTGCGGGCTTCAGTCGGAGCTCGCGTTCGCGTGTGTCGCGGGCCAGGTCTACAGCCTGCAAGTCGGCAACTATCCGGGCGCGGCGGGGGGCGCGGGCACGTTCACGATCGGAATCGTCGACCCGGACAGCTGCGCGACGCCGACGCCGATCTCGGGCGCGGGCACGTTCCCGTTCGACAACACGGCGGCGACGACGGGGACCGAAGGCCAGTCGGAAGCCGGGTGCCTCTACTTCGGAACGTCCGGCATCACGAACGACGTCTGGTACCGGTGGACCGCCACGACGAGCGGCGCCGCGATGCTTTCGCTGTGCGGTCAGTCGACCATGGACTCGAAAGTCGCGGTGTACGGCGGCTCGGGCTGCCCCGCGGCCGCGGCGATCGCGTGCAACGACGACTCCTGCGGGTTTCAGTCGCAGCTCTCCTTCAGCGCCGTCGCGGGTCAGGACTACCTGATCCAACTGGGCAACTACCCGGGCGCGACGGGCTCGACCGGGACGTTCACGATCGACGTCGTCGCGCCGCCGACCGGTTGTCAGTACGACGACGGCACGGCGGAGAACTCGATCGGCCTCTCCGCGGGCGGCCAGATCGTCGCGCTGCAGCGCTTCTCCGGCGGCGGCGGCTCGACGGACGTGGCCTCGATCTCCGCGGCTTTCGGCGCGCCGGCCTTCCCGGATCCGGCCCTGAACGGGCTGCCGTTCACCGTCGCCGTCTGGGATGACCCGAACGACGACGGCCTGCCGAACGACCTCGTGCTGCTCGCGACCGCCTCGTCGGTGATCGCAAACGAGGCGACGAACACCTTCATCACGGCCACCCTCGGTGCGCCGGTGTCCGTGTCGGGTGTCTTCTTCGTCGGGGTCGCGGTTGCGCACGGGCCCGGGCGGTTCCCGCTCGCGCTCGACCAGTCGCAGGCCTCGGGCGGGCGGGCGTTCGTCGCCGGCGAGGTCGGAGGTACTGTCGACCTGGCGAACCTCTCTGCCGCGGGCTTGCCGCCGACGGACATGGACGGGATCGGCCTGCCGGGGGTGTGGCTGCTGCGCGCGGACTGCAGCGGCGGCGTGCCGACGGGGACGGTCGTGTGCGAAGGCACGCCGGCGAACTGCCCGTGCGGCAACGCCGGTGCGGTCGGCAACGGTTGCGCGAACTCGGTCAACCCCGCGGGCGCGCACCTGACGGCGACGGGCAATCCGTCGATCGGCTCCGACAGCGTGCGTCTGAACGCCTCGGGGATGACGACCGGTCCGCAGCCGAGCTATTGCACTTTCGTGCAGGCCTCGTCCCTGACTTCAGGGGCGACCTTCGGCGACGGCGTTTCGTGCCTGGGCGCATCGATGATCCGGCTCGGCACGCGCCTGATGTCCGGTGGTTCCGCGTCGTTCGGAGCAGGCATCGCCGGTGATCCGCCGGTGAGCGTCGCCGGCATGGTCGGGGCGCCGGGCACACGCCACTACCAAGTCGTGTACCGCAACTCGGCCGTGTTCTGCACGAGCGCCACGTTCAACGTCACGAACGGCTACTCGATCGTCTGGAACTGAACGACGGCGAACGTCGATGGCGGGGGACGTCGCGCGAGCGGCGCCCCCTCGCCATTGGGGCTGCATGCCCCACGCCGCGAACGAGAGGTGCGCGGGCCCGATCTCGCCCGCTACTCTCTCGTCCATGACGAACCTCGCCGCGCAGTTCCCGCCCGACGTCCCCGACCAGCCCGAGCTCGTCTCGTGCGAGCGAGAAGGCGACGTCGTCTGGCTCACGATCCAGCGCCCGGACGTCATGAACTGCCTGTCGTTCCCGACGCTGAAGCGGCTGCGCACGCTGTGCGCCGAGCTGCGCGAGGACCTTTCCATCCGCGCGATCCTGATCACGGGCTCGGGGGACAAGGCCTTCTGCGCCGGCGCCGACCTGAAGGAGCGCAAGACGATGCCGAAGGAGCGCGTCCCCGACTTCGTGCGCAACATCCGCGCGGTCATGGACGACTTCGAGGCGCTGCCGCAGCCGACGATCGGCGTGATCAACGGGGTCGCGTTCGGTGGCGGAACCGAGCTGCTCCTCGCCTGCGACCTGCGCGTCGCGGCGCCCCACGCGCAGCTCGGCCTGACCGAGACGAGCCTCGCGATCATCCCCGGCGCGGGCGGGACGCAGCGGCTGCCGCGCCTCGTCGGCCGGGCGCGCGCGAAGGACCTGATCCTGACCGCGCGCAAGATCGACGCGGTCGAGGCCGAGCGCATCGGGCTCGTGAACCGCATCGCGCCGGTCGGGAAGCTGCGCGAGACGGCTCTCGAGGTCGCGCGCCAGATCGCGGACAACGGCCCCGTCGCGGTCCGGGCAGCCAAGGCCGCGATCGACCAAGGCTCTGAGTTGCCCATCGAGAAGGGGCTCGAGGTCGAGGCGCGCTGCTACGAGCGCGTGCTGCCGACCTTGGACCGGCTCGAAGCGCTGGCAGCGTTCGCCGAGAAGCGGAAGCCGCGCTTCACGGGCGGATAGGCTCGACCCGAGGCCGCGGGGCCGAGCCCGCGGCGGGCGCGCGGGGCCCTGCCGGGCCGTTCGCGTGCGTCCTCGCACCGCGGTCCCCACCTCGGGACGAGGGGTGAGCCTTTCCGCACGTGACGACGTGTGGGCGGAAGTCTTTTCCTGGCAGCCACTTCCGGTGGATTGCCGCGCGCCGGGGTCGAGTGTGCGGTAAACGCTCGTTCGTTCCTGGGGTAGCTCCCGCTGCATGGTGCGAAACCACACAGCACGCGAAGGCACACCGGCCGTCCCCGCGGCCCCCCGTCCGCAGAACGCGCTCCCCCCGAACCGCGATCGCTCGTCAGCCGCCGCCCCCCAATCCCCCCGCCGCATGAAGCTCACCGTCCACGAAGAAGGCCGGGAGACGGCCCTCGCCTTCGAGCGCGCCGCCATCACGATCGGGCGTACCCCGGACAACGACCTCTGCCTGAAGAGCTCGCTCGTCTCGCGGCACCACTGCCGCATCGAGCACGACGAGCGCGGCACCTGGCTCGCCGACCTGGGCTCCGCGAACGGCACGCAGGTCAACGGCGAGCGCGTGCAGACGAAGCGCCTCGCGGTCGGCGACCGCATCCAGATCGGGCAGGTGAAGATCGAGGTCGCGGCGCTGCCCGCGGAGGACCGCTCGCCCGGCGAGACGCAGGCGGTGCCGATCGACCGTGAGGAGCCCGGCCTGCGCACGCTGTCGGGCGACGCCGCGGACGAGCGCGACGAACTGCACGTCTTCGCGCGGATCACGAAGGAGCTCCTGCGCGAGACGGACCGCGACGCGCTGCTCAAGCTGGTCGTGGACTCGGCTGTGCGCCTATTTCGCGCCGAGCGCGGGTTCCTGCTGCTCGCGCGCCCGAGCGACGACCTCGCCGCGCCCGTGACGACGGACCCGATGCAACTCGCCGTCCGCGTCGCGCGCAGCTTCGACCGCTCCGACATCGCGGTGCCGCACACGCGCCTCTCGCTCGGGATCGCGCGCAAGGTCTGGCAGGAGGGACGCGCCGTCCTCTCGGTCGACGCCGGACGCGACGAGCGCTTCGACGGCATGAAGAGCGTGGAGGACCTGCGCCTGCGCTCCGTGCTGTGCCTGCCGATCCGCGTCGAGGAGCGCGTCGAGGGCGTGCTGTACGTGGACAACCGGCTGCAGGAGGGCGCGTTCACGCGCAAGGACCTCGAGTTCGCCGACCTCCTGGCGAACCAGGCGGGGTTGGCGTTGCTCAACGCGCGGCGGCTCGCGGACCTGGCCGACAAGAACCGCGAGCTCTCGAGCTCGCAGCGACAGGTCGAGCGTCTCAACGAGTTGCTCGGCCGCAAGGTGCGCGACCGGGACGCCGAACTGGCCGTCGTGCGCGCGGAATTGGGCCGGGAAAGGGGCCGTTTCGACTACACCGCGATCGTCGGCGCGTCGGACGCCATGCGCAAGGTGTTCCAGCAGCTCGACCGCATCGTCGACAGCGAGCTGCCGGTCCTGATCACGGGGGACAGCGGGACAGGCAAGGAGCTGATCGCGCGCGCGATCCACTTCAACGGCCCGCGCCGCGACAAGCCCTTCGTCAGCGAGAACTGCGCCGCGCTGCCGGACTCTCTGCTCGAGAGCGAGCTCTTCGGCCACGCGCGCGGAGCGTTCACGGGCGCGCACCGCCAGAAGCGCGGTCTGCTCGAGACGGCGGACGGCGGCACGCTGTTCCTGGACGAGATCGGCGACATGAGCACGGAGATGCAGAAGAAGCTGCTGCGCGTGCTCCAGGAGGGCGAGTTCCGCCCCGTCGGATCGGACCAGCAGCTGACCGTCAACGTCCGGCTCGTCGCCGCGAGCCACCGCGACCTCGAGAAGATGGTGCGCGAGGGCACGTTCCGCGAGGACCTGTACTACCGCATCCACGTGTTGAGCGTGCCTCTGCCCGCGCTGCGCGAACGCCGCGAGGACATCCCGCTGCTCGCCGAGCACCTTCTGGCGCGGGCGGCCCGCGAGGCGGGCAAGGTGGTCCCGTTCCTGCCGCACGAAGTGGTGGCCGCGCTCGCGGCGCACGACTGGCCGGGCAACGTGCGCGAGCTCGAGAACGAGATGCGCCGGATCGTCGTCCTCTCGCAGGGCGAAGTGCGCCTCGAGCACCTGTCGGCCTCCGTGCTCGAGCGCCGCGGCCTGCGCGTCGCGACCTCCGGGGGCAGCCTCGAGTCCGCGGTGGACATCCGCTCGGCCGTGGCCGACCTCGAGAAGCGCTCGATCGAGGCCGCGCTGGTCGCGGCCGGCGGGAACAAGAGCCGCGCGGCGGCGGAGCTCGGGATCAGCCGGTTCGCGCTGCAGCGCAAGCTCGACAAGTACGGGCTCGACGGGGCGAAGGTCCACGCCGAGGAAGACGTCGCCGGCGACCCGGAGACCTGAGGTCGTTCCAGGGGTACCTTGGATCCCGGGCATGAAGATCCTCCTCCCGTCCGCGCTCCTCGCCGCGCTCCTGCTCCTCGCCTCCGGCGCGCGCGCCGACGTGCTGACGACGAAGGACGGTCGACGGCTCGAGGGCAAGGTCATCTCGGAGACGCCCGCCGCCGTGCGCTTCAAGACGGGGGCTGGCGAGGTCGAGATCCCGCGCGCCCAGATCGAGAGCCTCGTGGCGGGCAAGACGAAGGACGAGGAGTTGGCCGAGAAGGAGAAGGCCGCGAAGACGGCCGAGGACTTCTTCCAGGCCGCCCGGTTCGCCGAGGAGAAGGGGATGAAGAGCCAGCAGAAGCGCCTGATGAAGCGCGTGCTCGAGCTCGATCCCAAGCACGCCGGCGCGAACCAGTACTTCGGCCGCGTCCTCTACAAGGGCGAATGGCTCGAGCCCGCCGACCGCGACGCGCGCGTGCGCGCCGACGAGGACGCGGCGATGCTCGCCCGCGGACTGGTGCGCTGGCAGGACCGCTGGGTCACGCCCGACGAGAAATCGCACCTGGAGAAGGGCGAAGAGCAGGTCGGCGGCGTGTGGATGTCCTTCGCCGACGCGCAGCGCACCCGCGGGCTCGAGGAGCACGACGGCCGCTGGCTGCCGCGCGCCGAGGCGTTCGCGCGCAACGACGTCGCGGCCGCGGCGAAGCTCGCGAGCCTCTCCGTGAACGTGCAGCTCGGACCGGACGCGATCGTGGCGGGCACCCAGGAGGAGGCACTGCTCGCCGGGATCGTCGAGGGACTCGCGCGCGGGCGCGCGTGGTTCGACGCGACTTTCCAGTCGAAACCCGGCCTCGAGCTCTTCGGCGGGCGCCTGGCCGAGTTCTACCTGTTCGAATCGGACGACGCGTACACGGCGACCGTGCCGCACTTCGCCTCCTTGACCAAGACGGTCTCCGAGGGTTGGGCCGACGCGGTGAAGAAGACGCACGGATTCCTGTGGTGGGACCCGTATCCGCTCTCGTCGGCGCGCCGCTGGAAACGCAACGAGCAGGACCTCGTCGGCCACTGCTACCACCACTGGGGTCACCTCCTCCTGAACCGGCTGGGCTACGACGGGCGCCTGCTCCCGCCCTGGTTCGACGAGGGCGTGGCCGCGACGGTCGAACACCGCATCCACGGCCGGAACGACGTGTTCTGTCGCGGCTCGCGCAAGGACCCGCGGCCCGCCGGCCCGAGCACCGGCGGCGGGAACCCGCCCCCGAAGCCCGGGACGAAGGTCGGCAAGGGCGGCGTGCTCGCGCGCACGGTCGCGCCGTTCGATCCCAAGGCGATGAAGGACGGTGCGTGGCTCGAGGCGCTGAAGGCCGGGCTCGGACAGGTGCCGCCGTTCGACGACCTCGCGAGCCTGCAGTTCGACGAGCTGGAGGCGGCCGACATCGCGGCGGCCATGGCGATCGTGCAGTGGATCGAGAGCCGCGGCCCCGGATCCCTGCGTCGTTTCCACGACGAACTGCGCAAGCGCGCGCCGCCACAGCCCCAGCGCGTGCTGGGCAGCGTCGCGGAGCGCTTCGTGTGCTACGACGCCGCCTTCCGCGCGGCGACGAACCTCGGTCTCAACGAGGCGGACAAGGCCTGGAGGGAATGGACGGCGAAACGCTGAAACCGCGCGAAGTGCCGCGCATCCCGGGCTACCGGGTCGAAGGTGTCCTGGGACGGGGCGCCACGGGCACCGTCTACCGCGCGCGCCAGCTCAGCGTGGACCGGCTCGTCGCGCTGAAGGTCCTGCACGCCGACCTCGTGGGCGCGAAGGGCGCGGAGAAGCGTCTGCAGCGCGAAGCGCGTGCCACCGCGCGACTGGCGCACCCGCACATCATCTCGGCCATCGACATGGGCGAGATCGACGGCCGCTGGTGGTACGCGATGGAGCTCGTGGACGGCGTGTCGCTCCAGGAGCGCATCGCCGCCGGCCCCCTGTCCGAGCGCGAAGCGCTGCGGACGTTCATCCCGATCGCCGAGGCGCTGCAGCACGCCTTCGAGCGCGGCGTCGTGCACCGCGACGTGAAGCCGGCCAACATCCTGCTCGAACGCGGCGGCCGTGCGCTGCTCGTGGACCTCGGGCTCGCCTTCGCCGAGGACGATCCGCTGGTGACGAAGGACGGCGCGACTCTGGGCACGCCGCACTACATCAGCCCCGAGCAGGCGCGCGATCCGAGCCAGGCCGACGTCCAGAGCGACCTCTGGTCCCTCGGCGCGACCATGTACCACGCCGTGTGCGGGCGGCCGCCGTTCTCGGGGACGAGCGTCGCGGAGATCCTCTCCTCGGTCCTGTACGAGGCGGTTCCCGACCCCGCCTCCCTCGCGCCGCAGATTTCGAGCGGGTTCGCGCTGATCCTGCGCAAGTGCCTCGCGCGCGACCGGTCGATCCGCTACGCGACGCCGGCGGAGCTGTCCGCCGACCTCGAACGCGTGCGCGAGCGTCGCGCGCCCAACGTGCGGCGTTCCGCGCTGGAACCCGTCGCGGGCGGAAGGGCGCAGAAGCTGCGTCGCGTGGCGTACGCCGCCGCCGCGCTGTCGGCTGCCCTCGGGATCGCCTGGTACGCGCGG
The DNA here is from genome assembly GCA_026692665.1 of Planctomycetota bacterium. Lineage (GTDB taxonomy): Bacteria > Planctomycetota > UBA1135 > UBA1135 > JAEUHZ01. Next base: position 188,503 of record JAPLOF010000058.1, on the reverse strand, counting down.
AGCGGCCGCGAGGGCGACGCGGCGACGCGCGAGCCCTCCCCGATCACGGCCGACGCCACCCAGGATCCCACCGAACGCCTGCTCGCGGCCGCGGAGGGACCCGCTTCCGAGCTCGGGCACGCCCTGGCGCGCGCCGTGCAGCTGGCGCGGTCGCTCAAGCCGGACTCGCCGGCGGCCCAGCGCGCGGCCACGGCCCGCGCGCACCTGGAAGCGCGCCTCGCGGCCGAGATCCAGCGCTTCTGCGTGAGCTCGGAGCCGCGTTTCGCCGCGGCGCTGCGCGATCACCGCTACGAGGACGCGCAGGCTCTCGCATCGTCCGGCCTGCGTCGCGAGTTCGCGACGGCGACCGGAGGCGCGGCCCTGCCTCCCGACCTGGAGGAGACGCTCGCGAACTGGCTCGGATCCCTGACCAGCCGCCTGGACGCGGACCGCCGCGAGACCGAGGAGCGCTTCCGCAACGCGCTCGCGGCGGAATGGCGGCAGCGGATCCAGCCCGAGGTCCGCGCGCACGTCGAGGCCGGCCGCTGGCGGTCGGCGCGGGCGCTGCTCACCACCGGAGTGCGCACCTGGGCCGCGGACCCTTCGATCCCGCGCACGGGAGTGCCCGATTCCGTCGCGGAGAGCGCGCTTTCGCGCCTGCGGCAGGACTCGATCGAGCCGGAGCTGGCGCAGCTCGACGCGCGCTGGGGCGAAGTCGACGCGCGCCTGCGCTCGTGGGTCGAGGAACGCACGAACGAACTGCGCGGCGGTGTCGAAGGGCGCACGTTGTCCGACGGCGCCTCGGTCCTGGGCACCGAGTGGTCGCTCGAGCTCGAACGCCGGAAGATCTCGGTGGAGGAGATGCCCGCCGGACTGCTGCACCTCGGGCACGAGGAGCTCGCGAAAGGCGAGCGCGCCTTGAGCGAGCTCGCGCGCACCCTGGCGGTCGACGACGCGCGCCGGGGACTCGTCGAGTTCGAGGAAGAGACGGCGCCCCTGTGGCGCGCCCGGCGCTACCAGGAGATCGCGGATCAGCACGAGCACGCCGCCGCGGAAGCGTGGCGGCAGCCCGTGCGCGGCGAGCACGAACTCCGCGCGCGCGAGGCGCGACTGCTCGAAGCGCTGCTCCAGCGCGCCGCGGCCGGGATCCTCGCGCGCGACGGCGAGCGCATCGACCTGGCGCTCGGCACGATCACGCTGTCGGGCAAGCTCGTCGCCGGGGGCGACCCGCTGGTCCGCGGGTTCGGGCTCACGCTGGAAGGCGGCCGGAATCCGGCTCTCTCCTTGCGCGCCGGCGCGGGCCCCGAGACGGCGATCGTCGTCGGACGCGAGATCGTCGAGTCCTTCGCGCGCATCGCCAGCACACCCGACGATCGACTCCTGGCCGTGCTGTTCCGCCTGCGCGAGGGCGAGAACAACGCCGCGCGCGAGGGCCTCGATGCCGGCGCCCTGCCGCGCGACGAGCCGCTCGTCGCGGACGCGGAGCGGCGCGTGCAGGCCGCGCTCGACGAGCGGCGCGGTCTCGCCGACCAGGAACGCGACGCCGCCCTGTCGCGCTACCACATGGCCCTGCGCGAGGGCCGCGAAGGCACGGATCCGGCGCGGCTCGCGAAGCGCATCGAGAAGATCCTGCGCGAGGACGCGGGCCTCCTGCAGGCCGACCAGATCCAGGAGCTGCGTCGCCTGCGTGACGAGCGTCTCGCGGAGCTCACTCCGCCCGTGCCTTCGCTGGACGAACTGCTGAGGCCGAACGCGTTCCAGACGCTGGCCAACGGCCGCGTGCGGCTGCGCTACGACTTCGAGGCCGCGAAACCGGGCGGTTTCGATCCCGGCTCGTGGATCCGCGACGGACAGGGACTCGTGTCGCTGCGCTATGCCCTCTCGGACGAGGACCTCCTCGCACGCCCGGGACCGAGCCTCGTGCTGCGCGATCCGGCCTCCGTGCAGACCGAGGTCGTCGACGTGCGGCTGCGATTCCAGCCCAAGCCCGATGCACCGCCCGACCTCCTGGTCGTTTCCGTGTGCGGCTTCCACGTCGCGCTCGCGGCCGGTCGTGCCGGTCGTCCGGCCCGGCTCCTCGTGGACACCGGCGATCCAGCGCAGCTCGTGTCCAAGGCGCGCGCGGGCGAGGGCACCCTGGTCGCACCGCCGCGGGGAGGCCCCGGTTTCGAGCTGCGCATCCTCGTCACGCGCTCGCGCGGGATCGCCACCGTCGAGCTGGACGGCCGCCGTGTGGTGGTCGAGCAGCGCCCCGTGCCGCGCAACGACCTGGGAGATCGGCTGATCGCGGTGAAGTCGTTCGAGCCGCTGCGGCTCGTCGGGGCGACGGTCGAGGTCGCGGTGCGCTGAGACCCCGCTCGGAGACTGACCCAGTTCCGTGGCGGTCGCGTGGAAGGGCCTGGAGTGCAGTTTCCTGGAGTGACCGCGCACCATCCCTGGCGGCCATGCTTCTCCAGAGCCACGAAACGCCACGGAACTGGACCAGTCTCCAGGGACGCCGGAGTGACTGCGCGCAGGCTCCGGGGTCGACGCCGGCCTGGCTCTACACAAAGCCAGCGAACTGGGTCAGTCTCCGGATCAGGCTGCGGCTTTGCGCACGGCACCCTTGCCAGACGCGACCGGGGCGCGCGCGACGTGGCCGTGCAGTACCGGCGTGCGCCAGGCCATGAACGCCGCCGCGGCGACGCACAGGATCCCGCCGCTCACGATCGACGCGCGCACGCCGAAGACCTGGGCGACGGCGCCCGATTCGAACTCGCCCAGCTGCGGGCCACCCTGCGCAAAGAGGTAGTTCACCCCCGCGACGCGTCCGCGCAGCTGGTCGGGGGTCTCGATCTGCCGGATCACGTTGCGCAGCACCATGTTCACCGTGTCGCTGGCGCCGACGAGGCCCAGCGCCACGAACGCCGGCACGAACGCGGTCGACATCCCGAACAGCGCCGTGGCCACGCCGAACGCCACGACCGAACCGAGCAGCCAGTCGCCGCGGCGTTCGATCCGCGATTCCTGGCGCACCATCCAGGCGCTCGCGAGCACCGCTCCGACCGACGGAGCTGCGTGCAGGATCCCGTATCCGGCCGAGCCGACCTGCAGCACGTCCTGCGCGAAGAGCGGCAGCAGCGTGGTCGCCGACGCGAAGAACCCGGCCACGAAATCCAGCGCGATCGCCGAGCGGATCAGCGGGGTCGTCGCCACGAAGCGCAGAGCTTCGAACGCGGCTCGACAACTCGCCCGCGTGCGCGCCTCGACGGCCGGCGGGCGGATGAGGACCAGGGCCGCGCCCACCGGCAGGAAGGACACCGCGTTGAACAGGTAGATCCAGCCCGGGTCGAGCCACACGAGCGCGACGCCGGCCAGTGCCGGCCCGGCGACGGCTGCGAGCTGGAACTGCAGCGTGTTCAGGCTGACCGCGTTCCCGATCCGCGCGCGGGGCACGAGCGTCGGGACGAGCGCCGACCGGACCGGACCATCGAACGCGCCGGCCAACGCGCCGAGCGCGGAGAGCGCGTAGATGCTCGCGAGCGTGGCCGTGCCCGTCAGGCTCACGAACGCGAGGCCCAGCGCCGCCAGGAGCATCCCGCCCTGCGTGGCCAGCATGAGCTTGCGCCGGTCGAGCGCGTCCGCCAGCACGCCGGCCCAGAACGCAGCCAGGACGATGGGCACGAGGCGCGCCAGGCCCACGAAACCGAGCGCCATCCCGCGCTGCCCCTCCGGGGCGACGAGCGTCACCTGCCACAGCAGGGTCGCGTTCTGCATCGCGGTCCCGACGAGGGACGCACACTGGGCCCGCCAGACGAGGCGGAAGTCACGGGATTCGAGGGCGGGGGCTGCGGGCGGGCGACCCATGGCTCGGGGGGCTGGATCCCGGGCAGCGGTACGAGCTCACCGGCCAGGATCCGAGGACCCGAGTCCGTGCAGGCCCAAGGAGGCGTGGGCGAGATTCTTCGAAAATTCACGAACGGCGGGGGGCGCGACTCCGGAATGCGGCCCGCCTCGCCCGAGCCCTTCGGCCGCCGCGCTCAGGCCCGTGCGAACCGCCGCACCACCTGCCGCGCGGACTCCATCCCCTCCGGCGTCCCGAGGTCGGCCACGGCCTCGATGACGGCGGCGATCTCCGCCGGGGACGCCCCGCAGCGCACGGCGCCGCGGGCGTGGCTCGCGAGCTGGCGTTCCTGGCCCAGCACCGCGAGAGCCGCGCAGGCCAGCAGCTCTCGGCGGTCCGCGCCGAGCCCGGGCCGCGACAGCACGCGCCCGTAGGCGTGCTCCAGGACGTAGCGCGCGAAGAGCGGATGGTGGCGCGTCAGGAGTGCGCGCACCTCGTCCGACCCTTCGGCGTAGATGCGCGCGAAGAGCTCGGCGCCGCCCGCGCCGGCCGGCTCGGCGAGCTCGGCCGGGTCCGGGTTCCCGAGCCCGCCGGCCGACTCGAGCACGCCGTACGACTCCACGGCGCGCGGCACGCCGGCGAAGACGTGGATCATGAGTGCGGCCTCGCGCCAGCGTCGGTCGGGTTCGCCGGGGCCCGCGGCCGCGCGCTGGGCGCGCACTTCGGCCCACTCGCCCAGCACGCAGGCCGCGAAGAGGCGCGCGAGGCGCCGGTCCGGATCCGCGAGGCTCATGCGCGCCCGAGGAGGTTCCCGATCCGGGCGCCGAGCCGGACACCTTGGCCCGAAGCGAGGCTCGCGGTCGGCGACGCGACGCCGCGTGGCGCGATCAACACGATGGTCGAGCCCATCTCGAAGCGCGCGAGCTCGGCGCCGCGCTCGAAGCGCGAGCCGGGCCGCACCGGTTGCGGCGCGTAGCTCGGTTGCACGCCGACGACGCGGATGCGGCCGACGTTCAGCGCTCCGACGAGGACGAGGAGGAAGGTGCCGCGCGCGCTCTCGAGGCGCAGGACGCAGCGCTCGTTCACGTCGAGCACGCGGCGGCGATCGAGGACCTTCGGCGCGACCGAGAAGCGCTCGCCGTCGATCCAACGGGCCGCGTCGAGTCGCGCCGCGATGGGGGCGTGGATGCGGTGGTAGTCGCGCGGCGAGAGGTAGACCGTCCACGCCGAGCCGCCTTCGAGCTCGAGGCCCTGCTCGAGGCCGCCGCACAGCTCGGCCACCGGATAGGAACGACCCTTCGCCTGGAGGACCGTGCCCTGCTCGATCGCGCACACCGTCTGGATGGTGCCGTCGACGGGCGAGACGAGCGCGTCGGGATGGGGGTCGATCGGGCGCGAACCGGCTTTCAGCTCGCGGATGAAGAACGCTCCGAGGCTCGGAAAGTCGTCGATCGCGAGACGGACCTCGGAGAGGTCCGCGCCCGCATAGCGCGCAAAACCGCCGTAGACGGTGCCGCGCAGGAAGCGCGGCACGCGCCGATCGGTCGCCCAGCCCACCAGCCGGGAGAGACCCCGGCGCGCGAAGCGCGTCATCCGCCCGGAGGGCCTCCGGGACCGTTGCCGCCGCCGCCGTTCGCGTTCCCACTTCCGTTCCCGCCGCCGCCGCCGCGACGGGCCGGGCGATTGCCGTCCGTGCCGTCCGCGCCGCCGCCGCCGAAGCCACCGCCGCGGAATCGGTCCATCTCCGTCTCGGCGATCTGCTTGCCCAGGTCGGGGCCGAACCGACGCTCGAGCTCCGCGCTCGCCCAGTCGCGGGTGTCGCGCATGGTGGCACGCATCTGCTCGCCGTCCAAAGTGCCGCTCTCGCGCGCCAGGCGCATCGACTCGCGCATTTCGTCGAGCTTCGCACGCGAGACGGCGTAGAAGTCGACCAGCTCGCGCTCCTGCGCCTCGTTCATGCCGAAGCGCTGGGCCATGCGGTCCGCGCGCTGCAGGCGGGCCTCTTCTTCGCGCTTCAGGCGTTCTTCCTCGCGCAGACGGGCCTCTTCGGCCTTGGCGTCGGCGAGGACCTGCAGGATCTGCTCGCGCTGCGCGGCCGGGACCGCCGTGCTCGAAGCGGCCGCCACCTGCGGCGCGGACTCGGGCGCGACGACGGCCGAGCGAGCGGCCGTGGACTTCAGCTCGCGGATCTGGGCCTGCAGGTCGGCGACCTCCATGGCGAGGGCGTCCATGCGGTGCGCGGCATCGGCCGGCAGGGTCGCGGCCGCCGCGGCCGGCCGCACCGGCTCGACGGCGGCTGCCGTCGAGGTCTGCGGGATCGGGGCGAACAACAGCGCGCCTGTGGCGCCCGCGGCTCCGGCGACGAGGAGGCCGACGAGGACGAGGAGGATCTTCATGGGGGTTCCGGACTCTCGGGTCCGGCCTGGCTCTCGATCTTAGGGGTTTTCCCGGGCAGGGGCACGCGACTCCGGGCGCGCTCCGTGGAATCGCGGGGCGGACTCCTTCATCCTGCGGATGGGATGAACCAGGGATCGTGCCCGAGGTTCCTCCCGGAAACGCGCCGCGCGACCCCGCACCCCCTCTCCTGGCCTCCGCACCGCACCCCATGGACCTCACCTTCAGCGACGAAATGCGGATGCTGCGCGATCTGGCGCGCGATTTCACCACGCAGCGCATCCGGCCGATCGCGGCCCAGATCGAGCGCGAGCACCGGGTTCCGCGCGAGCTCTTCCAGGGCCTGGCCGAGGCCGGCCTCCTGGGAGTCGCCATCCCGACCGAGTACGGCGGAGCCGGTCTCGGCGAGACCGGCCTGTGCGTGGTCATGGAGGAGATGACCCAGGGCGACTTCTCCGTCGCGGTCACCTATGGCGCGCACGCGAGCATCGGCGCGATGTCGGTCGTCGTCGGCGGGACCGACGAGCAGAAGAAGCGCTTCCTGCCGGACATGGCCAGCGGCAAGACGCTCGCCGCCTACGCGCTGTCCGAGGCCAACGCCGGCTCCGATCCCGCGGCGATGCGCACCACGGCGCGCTTCGAAGGCGGCGCGTGGATCCTCGACGGCGAGAAGGTCTGGATCACGAACGGCGACATCGCCGACATCGTGACCGTGTACGCCGTCACCGACCGCGCCAAGGGCGCGAAGGGCGTCACCGCGTTCCTCGTGCCGAGCCAGTCCAAGGGATTCGCGGTCGGCCGGCGCGAGGAGAAGATGGGGCAGCGCGGCAGCTCCACCGTGACCCTGGCCTTCGACGGCGTGCGCGTCTCCGACGAGAACCGCCTGGGCGAGGTGGGCGGAGGCTTCAAGATCGCGATGGCGACGCTCGACCGCGGGCGGCTCGCGCTGGGCGCGAACTGCCTCGGCTCGGCACGCGAGGCGCACAAGCTCTCGGTCGAGTACGCGCGGCAGCGCGAGTCGTTCGGCAAGCCGATCTCCGAGCACCAGGCGATCCAGTGGATGCTCGCCGATTCGGCCTGCGACATCTTCACGATGGAGAGCCTCGTCTACCGCACTGCCTGGATGTGCGACGAGGGCCAGGCGTTCGGCCGCGAGTCGGCGATGGTGAAGCTCGTGTGCAGCGAGGCGCTCGACCGCGTGGTCGACCGCGCCGTGCAGATCCACGGCGGGATGGGCTACTCGGCGGAGTACCGGATCGAGCAGCTCTACCGCGACGCGCGCGTCACGCGCATCTACGAGGGCACGAGCGAGATCCAGCGCATCGTGATCGCCCGCGACGTGCTGCGGCGCGGGGCCTGATCGGAGCCGACGAATCCATGTCGCGCGTGCTCATCGTCATGGCCAAGGCGCCTCTGCCCGGTCTGGCCAAGACGCGCCTGCAGCGCGAGACCGGGCTCTCGCTCGAGGACGTCGCGCGGCTCGCCGATGCGTTCGTGCGCGACACGCTGGCCGTGTGCGCGGCGGTCGACGACGCGCGGACCCTCGTGTGCCACGCTCCGCCGGAGAGCGCCGAGTGGTTTCGCGCGGTCGCGCCCGCTGCGGTGCTCGCGCCCCAGGTCGAGGGCGATCTCGGCCAGCGCATGCGCGCTGCCTTCGAGGTCGCGTTCGCCGGCGGCGCCACCCGTGCCGTGATGATCGGCACGGACGCGCCGCACCTCGCGGCCAGCACGCTGCGCACGGCGTTCGAGGCGCTCGAGCGCGCCGATTGCGTGCTCGGTCCGGCCGAGGACGGGGGCTACGTCCTGATCGGGCTGCGGCGGCCGTGCCCCGGGTTGCTGACGGACATCGCCTGGAGCACGGACCGCGTCCTGGAGCAGACGCTCGAGCGCGCGCGCGATTCCGGTGTCCGCTGCGAGATCCTGCCCGCGTCGTTCGACGTGGACGGTGCGGCGGATCTGGAGCGGCTGGCGCGCCTGCTCGACGCGGAACCGGAGCGGTGTCCGGAGACGGCGCGCGTGCTCGCGGAACTCGGGGGTAGGGGGGGAACTCCACGGGGCTAGGCGCCGCGGGCTGCCTGCGATTCGATCACTTCGTCGTCAAGGCGCTCTTCATCCGATCGCGGCCTGCACGCAGCGCGGGATCGTTGCGATCATCGAGCTCGATCGCACGTTCCCAATCGGCAAGTGCCTCCTCCTTCCGCGCGAGCTCCTCGAGTGCGCGTGCACGCCAGGAAAGGGTGTACGAAGCGTAGTAGCGACCAGTCGTGTTCCGCGAATCGCGCGCAAGGAGCGTGTCGAAGGTCCTCAGGGACTCGTTGAAGGCCGGCAACGCGAGGGCGGGTTGGCCCGAGCGCACCTCGAGCTCCCCCAGGTTGCAGAGCACGCTGCCGAGGAAGAGCTCGTACTCGATGACCGCTGGATGGTCGCGCGAGAGACGCCGGCGCGTCTCGAGCTCGCGTTGGTAGTGACCACGCGCCTCGTCGAGTCGGCCATCCAGCATCAGGACACCGGCGAGATTGCTGTAGCTCGCCGCCAGCACATTCTCGTACTGCGGGCTGTCGGGTGCGCTCGCCACGAGTTTCTCGGCGATCGGCAGCGCGCGCAGGAGGAACGGCTCGGCCTCGTTCGCCCGTCCGGCGTTCCCGAAGAGCGTGGCCATGTTGTTGTAGCTCTGGACGAGCTCGAGCCTGAAGCTCTCTTCCTCGGGGTGCTGCGCGACGAGCGCCTCCCGCAGGTCGACCGCCTCGCGATGTAGCTTCTCCGCTTCCGGCAGCCGCATCGTGCGCTCGTAGACCAGGGCCAGGTTGTCGAGAGTATTTGCCCGTCGTCCGTCGTCCTCGGCGTTGCTCTGGCCTTCCCGCACGAGCGCTTCGTCGACTTCGAGCGCGCTCCGGAAGGCAAGCTCGGCCTCCGGGGCGCGGCTGGTATCCCCGTACAGGAGTCCAAGATTGCTCTGGAGAACAGCGAGTTCTCGACGGTAGTGCAGATTCGACGGATCCTGGGCGGCGAGCGCGCCGTAGATGCGCAGCCCTTCGAGCCCCGCATCCTCGGCCGCGGTGCTGTTGCCGAGCACGCGGTCCATGTTCGCGAGCCGGATCATCGCCCCGCCGAGTTCCGCGCGCAGGTCCGTGCGAGCGCTCTGTCGCTTCACGAAGTCCGTATAGAAGACGCGCGCGGTCTCAAGGAGCGAGCGTCGCAGGCGTTCGAGGCCGTGCGCGCGCAGATCGGGATTCTCGCTGACCGTCGTGAAGTAGCGGTCGACAGCGCCGCGCGCGAGACGGAAGTTCTCCTTGGCTTCGGACTCCGCGCCCAGAGCTCGCCCGAGGTTGCGCTCGGAACGGGCGTACAGGACGCTCATGGCCAGGGCGAAGCCGATGATCATCACCAGACCGAGGGCTGCCGCAGCAAATGGTCCCTTCTGGCGCACCATCAGCTTGCGCAGCTGATACATCGTGCTCTGCGGTCGCGCACGAATGGGCTGCGATGCGAGGAATCGATCGATGTCCTCCGCGAGCGCCTCGGCGCTCGAGTAACGATCGCCCGGCTCTTTCTCGAGCGCCTTGTGCACGATCGTCGCGAGGTCGACGTCGATTCGCGTTCGTGCCGGCCAGGCCTGCCTGATCGGGATCGCAACACCTTCCGAGATCGTCCGTAGCGCCTCCACGATCGAAGATGAGGCGATGCCGAGAGGCCGCGTCCCAGTCAGGAGTTCGTAGAGGATGACGCCCAGGGCAAAGACGTCCGTACGCGTGTCGATGTCGGCGGGGTTGCCGCGCGCCTGCTCCGGACTCATGTACGCTAGCGTGCCCTTGATCGCGCCGAGTTCCGTGGCGATGCTCGCGCCGGCGACCTCGCTGTCGATGATGCGCGCCAGGCCGAAGTCGAGGATCTTGACGAGGGGCAGTGCCGCGGTGGAAGCCGTTTTCGTATCCGTCACGAGTGCGTGCGGGACAAGGATGTTGCCCGGCTTCAGGTCGCGATGGATCACGCCGCGTTGATGCGCATAGCCGACCGCGTCACAGATCGCGCGGAAGATCCTCAGGCGCGCTGCGATCTCGCCGTGCGCGTCGACGGCGGGCCGGCGTTCGCGCCAGGCATCGAGGGTCGTGCCGCGCACCAGCTCCATCGCGAAGAAGTGCTGACCTTCGTCGGTTTGCCCGGCCTCGTAGATAGCCGCGATGTTGGGGTGGTCGAGACGTGCGAGCGCTTCGGCCTCGCGCTGGAAGAGCTTGACGCTGGTTGCGTCGACGAGCCCGCCACCGCGGACGATCTTGAGTGCCACCGATCGCCGTGGGCTCTCTTGAAGCGCTTCGTACACCACTCCCATTCCGCCCTCGCCGAGCTTCGCGAGAATTCGGTAATGGCCGACAAGCGTCGCCTCTGCTGGTAACGCGTCGAGTCGCGCAGGATTCTGACGGCTTTGCCCTGAGCCATCCGTTTGCGGTGTACCCCTGGAGGGGCGAATGGACTCATCCATTGAGGGTGCGAGGATACCAGCTCGCAGTCTGGGGGTGTGCCAGCCTGGATCCGCGGGGACCAGCGCTTCGACCTCCGGGGAAGGGAGGGGTCGGCGCTGGCGAGGAGCGAGGCGCCGGGCAATCGAGCCTGGCCACGACGCCGCGGAGTGAGAGCCCCGCGTTCAGTACCCGAGCGCCTTCAGGATCCGGATCGTCTCGGCGTCGCCGCCCTCGAGCGCGTCGCGGTGCTCGCGCAGGACCGCGCCGAGTTCCGGGAAGCGCTCGTCGAGCGCCGTGAAGCGCACGAGCTCGGCGACGAGCCGTTCGACCGGAGCGCGCGGCGGCGGGCTCGCCGCCAGGTTCGTTGCCTCGCGCGGGTCCGCGGCCAGGTCGTACAGCTCGTCGGACAGCGTGACGAGCCGCTCCTTCCCCGAGCCCGAGTCGCGCGTGTGCGCGAAGCGGCGGATCCACTTCCAGTCGCCGATCCGCACGGACTTGGATTGGACAGCGCCCTCCTTCTCGTCGCGATCGACCTTCTCGGCGAAGACGGGGCGCTGCAGCGATCCACCCGCCTTCCAGGTGTTCGCCAGCGAGATGCCGCGCGTTCCGCCCGAGTCCGCGAGCGGCGGCAGCCCGAGCAGATCGAGCAGCGTCGGCGCCACGTCGCACAGGCTCGTGTCGACGTCGCGCACGCCCGCACCGGGTCCGCCCGGGAGGTCCTTCGGCCAGCGCACGAGCAGCGGCACGCGCAGCGTGGCCTCGGACACGTTGCGTCCGTGCTCGAACCAGTAGTCCTGCTCGCCCAGGCTCTCGCCGTGGTCGGCGGTCACCACCACGATCGTGTTCTCGAGCTGGCCCGCCGCGCGCAACGCGTCGAGCAGGCGCCCGATCTCCGCGTCGGCGTAGCGCACCTCGGCGTCGTAGCGGTCGCGCACGCGCGCCGCGTCGATGCGGCCATCGGCGGCGCGCGCGTCGGGCGGCACGTTGTAGTCGGCGATCCAGCGCCGATTCAGGCCGTCCGCGCGCGGGGCGGGGGCGGGCGGGATCCACTCCGGTTCCGCGCGCTCGAACACGCGGTGCTCGGGCGGCGCCTCGTACACGCCGTGCGGATCCATGTAGTGCAGCCAGAGGAACCAGGGCGCATCGCCGCGCGTGAACGCGGACCGTGGTCCGGGAGTTCCGACGGGTTGCGCCAGGCCGAGGGCGGCCAGCGCGCCGTCGGTCAGCGAGCGCGCCGTCCGCTGCGGCACGTTTTCCGGCGGCACTCCCAGCGTGTCGGGCAGGTCCTCGGTCCACGAGTCGAAGCCGCGCGCCAGGCCGGAGAAGTCGTCGCGCAGCACGAAGTTCCCGACGATCGCCCCGGTGCGCCAGCCGGCCGCGCGCATCCGCTCGGCGAGGAGGGGATGCACGGGGGCGAGCGGCATCAAGAGGTCGCGGGCGCCGTGCTCGTGCGGATAGAGCCCGGTGAGGAGCGAGGCCAGCGCCGGGGTCGTCTTCGCGCGCGGCGCGGAGACGTGCGTGAAGCGCAGCCCTTCGGCTGCCAGCCGATCGAGGTTCGGCGTGACGGCGCGCGGGAATCCGGCGCAGGAAAGCCGGTCGGCGCGCCACGTGTCGATCGTGATCAGGAGGACGTTCGGGCGGGCCGGCGGCCGGCCGCAGGTCGCGAGCAGCGCCGGCGCGGCGAGCGCGAGGAGGAGCGAGGCCCGGCGGAGGAGCGCGTGGGAGCTCATCGCGACCTCACGAACGCCGGATCGATGTAGCGCACGCCCAGTTGCCGCGCGCGTCCGCGCTCGACGGCGTCGGGCACCGCGCGTTCGAACGCGAGGTCGAAGTGCTTCGCCATGGCCTCCGTCAGCAGCGTGCCGATCTCGGCCGGCCCCGGATTCGTCCCGCGGCCGGGCAGCGTCGCCACGCCGGTCTCGAGCACGGAGTCGCCGAGCTTGATCGAGCCGTGGTGCACGACTCGGCCATGCTTGCGTCGCTGCGCGGAACCCACGCCTTTCCGTCCGGCCCAGGCTAGGTCCAGCGGTGTCGACGTGTGGAAGCACATGCCGGTGCCCGCGCGGTCCGAGTCGAGCGGCGTCGTGCCGCGCGGCGTCGCCTCGACGCCGGCTCCGCGCAGGGCCTCGGCGATCGCCGCGTGGACGCGCGCGTACGATTCGGCCACGGGCCCGCGGTAGATCGGATGGTCGAGAGATGTGGCGATGGAGAAGGTCAGCTCGCGGACGTGGTGGATCGCTCCTCCTCCCGTGATGCGCCGCACCAGGGCGCGCGCGCGATCGTGTCCGGGCACGTCCGCGAGGGACTGGAAGTAGCCGAGCGAGAGCGTGTCCGGCGACCAGGAGTACAGGCGCAGGGTCGGCGGCGCTTCCGCAGCCTCCAGCAGGGCCTCGTCGAGCCCCATGTTGAAGCTCGGGTCGGCGCCCCACGTCACGACGAGACGCCAGGACTCCACGCGCGCATCCTAGCCGAAGCAGCCTCGAGCCGATCGCCCGCCGCTCCCTTCGTCTCTACGGCCGCTTGGACTCCGCGCGACGGGAGCGGGGTTCAGCCGGCCGTCGTCTCGCGCGCGGCGGTGAAGGTCTCGCACACGATCTCGAGGATCTCCGGTCGCCGCTCCATCGGCACCTCGAAGACGTCGAACTCGGGCAGCTTCTCGAGCCTCTGAGCCTCTCCGGTGCCGCCGATCGACAGCACGAGGTCGAGTGTGTGCGCGAGCCGCGCCAGAGCGGCGCTGCGCATGTGGTCTTGATTGCGCTCGTAGTGGTGGTGGCAGCCCGCCACGGAGACCAGCTCCTCGGGCAGCTTCCAGGCCGCCGCGATGCGCTGTCCGGCGCGCTCGTGCTGCAGGAAGAAGACGCGGCCGAGGAGGCACGGCCGGATCTCGACCTTGTCGCGCACCTCGCGCCGCACGGTCTCGAGCAGGGCCACCTTGCCGATGTCGTGCAAGAGCCCGATCAGGAAGGCGCGTTCCGGGTCCACGCCCAGGCTGGGCGCGATCGCGCGCGCGATCTGAGCGGCCGACTGGGACTGTCGCCAGACCTCGAGCGCGATGTTGGCCAGCGCCTTGTCGCGCAGGAGCATCGTGCGCATCGAAACGGACATGATCATCGAGCGCGTGGCGCGCATCCCGAGGCGCACCACGGCGTCGCGAAGCGTCGTGCACGGGACCGCGCCGGCGTACAGCGCCGAGTTCGCGACGCGCAGCATCTCCGACGAGAGCACGGCGTCGTGGGCGATGAGCTCGACGATGTCGGCCACGCTGGCCGTGTTCTTCGACGTCATCTCCATGGCCGACATGCTGGTGGCGGCCAGGACCGGCAGGACCAGGTCGCCCGACTCCACGCGGCGCGAGACGGCGGCCAGGATGGCCTCCTCGCGGCCGGTCAGCGTGGCGTTGAAGTGATCGCGCCCGTCCAGCATGGACAGGAGGTCGCTGTTGCACGCCGGGGCGTCGATGGCCGGGACGGCGCGCGGGGCGGGAAGTGCGCCCGGGATCGCGTCGTGATCGACGTGCTTCTGCGTGCGGACCGGGGACCGGGTTGCGGTCTGCGCGCGGGGTTCAGGCGCAGTCTTGGCCTGGGGCGTGCCCAGACCGAACAGCCGCTTGAGGAAGGCCAGCATGAGGGGAGGCGGAAGCCCGGCCCGGCGCGGGGCCGGTCGGGCGACAACCGTGGCACTATCGGCCGGCGCCCCGTCGGAGTTGACCGCCGGCCCGCGGATCCCCGTCGCTCGGGGAATTCCCCCCCTCCAGGCCCTTCCCGCGGCCTCAGGCCCCCGATCCGTACGACTCGAGAGGCGGGCAGGAGCACACGAGGTGCTTGTCGCCGTAGGCGTTGTCCACGCGCCCGACCGCGGGCCAGAACTTCGACTCGCGCGTCCAGGGCGCGGGGAAGGCGGCCAGCTCGCGCGGGTAGCGGTGCGGCCACGCGTCGGAGACGACCATCTCCTGGGTGTGGGGCGCGTTCTTGAGCGGGTTGTCGCTCTTGTCGAGCTCGCCGCGCTCGATCGCCGCCGCCTCGGCGCGGATGCGCACCATCGCGTCGACGAAACGGTCGAGCTCGGCCTGGCTCTCACTCTCGGTCGGCTCGACCATGAGCGTGCCGCCGACCGGCCAGCTCATCGTCGGCGCGTGGAACCCGTAGTCCATCAGTCGCTTCGCGACGTCCTCGACCTCGACGCCCGCGGACTTCAACGGACGACAGTCGAGGATGCACTCGTGCGCCACGAGTCCGTCGGCGGCGCGGTAGAGGATCGGGTAGTGCGCCTCGAGCTTCTTCGCCACGTAGTTCGCGTTCAGGATCGCGACCTGCGTCGCCTGCTTCAGGCCGTCGGGGCCCATCATCGCGATGTACATCCACGAGATGGGCAGGATGCTCGCGCTCCCCCAGGGCGCGGCGGAGATCGGGCCGATCCCGTGCTGGCCGCCCACGCCCCCGTTCGGGTGGCTCGGGAGGAAAGGCGCGAGGTGCTTCGCGACGCAGATCGGGCCCATGCCCGGACCGCCGCCGCCGTGCGGGATGCAGAAGGTCTTGTGCAGGTTCAGGTGGCAGACGTCGGCGCCGATGTCGCCCGGCCGGCACAGGCCGACTTGCGCGTTCATGTTCGCGCCGTCCATGTACACCTGTCCGCCGTGGCGGTGCACGATCGTGCAGATCTCCGCGACGCTCGCCTCGAAGACGCCGTGCGTCGAGGGATAGGTGATCATGAGCGCGGCGAGACGCGCGGAGTGGGCCTCGGCCTTGGCCTTCAGGTCCGCCACGTCGACGTTGCCCTGCTCGTCGCACTCGACCACGACGACCTTCATGCCGGCCATCACGGCGCTGGCCGGGTTCGTGCCGTGCGCGGAGTGGGGGATCAGGCAGACGTCGCGCTGCGGCGCGCCGCGGTCCTGGTGGAAGGCGCGGATGACCTGCAGGCCGGCGTATTCGCCCTGGCTGCCCGCGTTGGGCTGCAGCGACGTGGCGGCGAAACCGGTGATCTCGGACAGCCACTTCTCCAGGTCGGAGAACAGGCGCTGGTAGCCCTTCGTCTGCGCCGCGGGCGCGAAGGGGTGCATGCGGCCGAATCCCGGCTCCGTCACGGGCAGCATCTCGGCCGCCGCGTTCAACTTCATCGTGCACGACCCGAGCGGGATCATCGAGTGCACGAGGGAGAGGTCCTTCGCCTGCAGCCTGTGCAGGTACCTCATCATCTCCGTCTCGGAGCGGTGCGCGCGGAAGATCGGGTGCGTCAGGATGTCGCCGCGGCGGGCGTGGACGCCCAGTTCGGGCGCCTGCGTCCGCGCGGCGAGCCGCTCGACCTCGTCGAGGGGGACATCGCGGTTCGCGAAGATCGAGTACAGCTCGGCCACGTCGGCCAGCGTCGTCGTCTCGTCGAGCGCGATCCCGACGCCGTCCTCGAACGTGCGCAGGTTGACGCGCTTCGTCTCGGCCGCGCGCAGCACGCGGCGCAGCTCGGAGTGCGTGAGATCCACGCGCAGGGTGTCGAACACGAGCCCCGGCCGGACCTTGCCGCTCGTCGTGCGCACGGCTTCGGCCAGCGTCGCCGTGAGGTGGCGGACCCGGCGCGCGATGCGCTGCAGGCCCTCGGGTCCGTGGTAGACGGCGAAGCAACCGGCCATCACGGCCAGCAGCACCTGCGCCGTGCAGATGTTGCTGGTCGCCTTCTCGCGGCGGATGTGCTGCTCGCGCGTCTGCATGGCGAGGCGCAGCGCGCGGCGGCCGTGCTTGTCGATCGATACGCCGACGAGGCGGCCGGGAAGGCTGCGCTTCCAGGCTTCCCGGGTCGCGAGGAAGGCGGCGTGCGGACCGCCGAACCCGAGCGGGACGCCGAAGCGCTGCGTGTTGCCGACGGCGACGTCGGCGCCCCACGCCGCCGGGGGCTCGAGGAGCACGAGGGACAGGGGATCGCAGGCCGCGATCACGTGACAGCCCGCGGCGCGCGCGCGCGACGCGAAGCCGCGCAGGTCGCGCACCGACCCGTCGGTGGCCGGGTGCTGGACCAGTGAGCCGAAGAACCGCCCATCCGCGAATTCGTGCGTCAGCGGATCCCCGAGGACGATCTCGAAGCCGAGCGGGAGCGCGCGCTGCCGCACGACCTCGATCGTCTGCGGATGGCAGGCCGCGTCCACGAAGAACGCGTTCGCGCCCTTCGACTTGGCCACGTCGTGCACGAGCGCCATGGCTTCCGCCGCGGCCGTGCCCTCGTCGAGCATGGACGCGTTCGCGATCTCGAACCCCGTCAGGTCCGCGACCATCGTCTGGAAGTTCAACATGGCCTCCAGACGGCCCTGCGAGATCTCGGCCTGGTAAGGCGTGTACTGCGTGTACCAGCCCGGGTTCTCGAGCACGTTGCGCAGCACGACGGGCGGGGTCACGCAGTCGTGGTATCCCTGGCCGATGTAGGTGCGGAAGACCTGGTTCTGGCCCGCGATCTTCCGGATCTCGACCAGCGCGTCGCGCTCCGAGAGGGCGGACGGCAGCGACAGTGCGCCCTTCATGCGAATCGCGGCCGGGACCGCGGCGTCGGCCAGTTCCGCCAACGTGCGGTGTCCGACGACCGTCAGCATCGCTTCGATCTCGCGCTCGCGAGGGCCGATGTGGCGATCGGCGAAACGGTCCTGGGACAGGGCGGTGAGGTCGAGCATCGGGGTCGTCGCGCTCGGGGCGCTGGATGGGTCGCGGGTCAGCATGGGCAGGTGCGGAGCGGAGCGGAGCCAGTGTGTTTCGAGATGTGCCTCGGTACCGGCGAGGGGAGTCGTGACTGGGCCTGTGGATCCAACCGGCAGGGCCCTTCCGTCGACACGTGGGCGCGCTCAGCGCGCCGGGCGCACCCCACTCGCCTCTCGGATCTCAGTGCTTCTTCTCGGCCAGGAACTTCTCGTAGGCCTGAGCGTCCATCATCTTGGGGCTGTCCTTCGAGTTCGGACGGATCTTCACCAGCCAGCCCTGGTTCCAGGGGTCCTTGGAGAGGATCTCGAGGTGGTCCTCGATCGCCGCATTGATCTCGACGACCTCGCCGGCGATCGGCGTGTAGAGGTCCGACACGGCCTTGACCGACTCGATCTCGCCGAAGGTCTCGCCCTGGTCGAGCGCACGGCCGACCTCGGGGAGATCGCAGTAGACGAGATCGCCCTCGTTGCCGTTGCACAGCTCGTTGATGGCGAAGTCGGTGATGCCGATGAGCACGTTCTCGCCGTCCACCTTCACCCACTCGTGGCTTTCGGTGTACTTGCGGTCGTCGGGGCGCGTGGAACGCGTGGAGGGTGCAGCCATGGTCAGATCCTCGGTCGGGGGGTCACTTGCGGGTGCGGGAGAAGAACGGCAGCGCGCAGAACGTCGCCTGCTGGCGCTTGCCCTTGACGTCGATCTCGGCCGCCGTCCCCGGTTCGCCCAGCGCGACCGGGACGTAGGCGGTGCCGATGTTCGTGTTGCAGGTGGGGGAGACGGAGCCGGACACGACGTGCCCGACGCTCTTCCCGCCCACGACGACCTCGTAGCCCTGGCGCGGCGCGCGCGGGCCGTCGGTCTTCAGGCCGACGAGGCGCCGCGTCGGCTTCGCGCGGATCGCTTCGAGAGCGCTGCGCCCGATCCAGTCGCCCTTCTCGGGGGCGAAGGAGATGCCGAACTCCAGCCCGGCCTGGATCGGATCGTGCGTCGCGTCGATCTCGTGCCCGTAGAGCGGCATCCCGGCCTCGAGGCGCAGCGTGTCGCGCGCGCCCAAGCCGATCGGCGCGATCTCGTGCATGGCGCCCGCGGTGAGCACCTCGTCCCACACGCGGCCCGCCGTCTGCGTCGGCACGTACAGCTCGTACCCGAGCTCGCCCGTGTAGCCCGTGCGGCTGACGCGCACGTTCGGGATCCCGCACACCGTGCCGAACGCGAACTTGTAGTAGCCGAGTTTCGCTAGGTCGATGCCCTTGACCACGTGCTCGGTGATCTCGCGCGACTTCGGGCCCTGCACCGCGATCATCGCCAGCTCGTCCGTCTGGTCCTGGATCACGACGTCGAAGCCCGTCTCGTGCTCGCGCATCCAGGCCAGGTCGACGTCGGTGTTCGACGCGTTCACGACCAGGAACACCTCGCCCTCGCCCGGGTACACGAGCAGGTCGTCGATCGGCATCCCGTCCGCGCGGCAGAACAGCGCGTAGCGGATCGAGCCGGCCGCGATCTTCGCCACGTGGTTCGTGAGCAGGCGGTCGAGGTAGGCGACGCGGTCCTTGCCCGTGACGCGCACGCGCCCCATGTGCGACAGGTCGAACAGGCCGGCGTGCGTGCGCACGCGCGTGACCTCCTCCAGGATCGGCCCGTACTGCACGGGCATCTGCCAGCCGCCGAACTCGACGAGGCGCGCGCCGTGCCGGACGTGGCGGCTCTGCAGGGGGGTGTTCTTCATCGCGGGGGGCTCGTGGGGGGATCTGGAAACGAGACAGGGGCGCGGCCCTGCTCTGGCGGTCGCGCCCCTGTGCGGTCCGCGGCACCCCTCGGGGCTCCACGGACGAGTTCCAGGGTCGGTCGATGAGCCCCCGAGTCCTTCTTGCCTGAGAGTTTCGCGCGGCGCCTTCGCCGGGCTTGCCCCTTCGGCGCCCAGCGGTTCCCGCCAGGACTCTCCCCGAGGTCGACGACGTGTTGTGGAGGCCCACTCTAGTGCGCGTTCCGCGGGGTGCCAAGGACGCCGCCGTGCACCGGCCCGCGGAGCCCCCGACACCGTCCCGGCCGGAGGGCCCGGGGTACTCTTTTCCGTGGCGTCCCCCAGCGCTGTTCGCGCCCAGGCCCTGGTCCTGGGTGTCCTCGGCTCGTCCGTGCTCCTCGCCGGACCGGCCGCGGCACAGGACCCGTTCCTCCCCGGAGTTCGCTGGACACAGGGGTCCGATGCCGCCGCCCCGGCGATCCCGCGCTCCGTGGTCTTCGGGGCCGAGGAGAACGTCGCCTGGACGGCGTGGTCCGGGACGAATCCGGCCTTCAGCGCGTCGGCCGCTCACGCCGCGGGACCGAACGCCGCGCTCTCCCGCGAACCCGCGGGGCCGGGATCCTCGGGCTCGATCGGGGTCGCGGGCGGCTCGGGGCCCTGGCTGGTCGCGCTGGACCAGGTCGCGGCGCCGGACGCGTGGCATCGGCGCACGGTGGTGCGCGGTTCGTGGATCGACGACGTGGTCCCGCCGGGCGGGCTCGCGCCGCGCTGGACGCGCGAGTTCCCCTTCGCGGGCAACGGCGCCGCGCGCATCGCCGGCTCCGCGAGCGGCGCGCACGCCTGGGTCGCCGCCTTCGACGACACGAGCCAGCGCGTGCGCGTCGAACGCCTCGACAGCGCGACGGGGAGCGTGACGTTCGCGCGCGAGCTCGACGCGCTCGGTCTCCAGGAGATCGCGGTCGCCAGCGACGGTTCGCGCGCGGTCCTCGCGGCGGGACTGGACCTGTGGGTGCTCGACGCGCAGGGCTCCACGCTGCATCACGCCGTGCTCACGGCGACGACGACGGCGCTCGCGATCGCGGGCGACGGGCGGACGATCGCGCACGGGGCGCCCGGCAACCTGCGCCTCCTGCGCGAAGGGCCGACGGGATTCGCCCTCGCGATCTCGACGAATGCGAACGTCGGGGAGTTGGCTGTTCGTGCGGCCCTGGACGGGAACGGCTCCACGCTGGCCATCGGCTGGTGGAGCGCGAACTCGGGGACCGCCTGGCGTTTCGAGGTCCGCGACACGGCGCTGGACACGCGACTCGAGCAGCGCGCGTTCGTCGGCCCGGTCGGCGGTTTGCAGGACCTCCCGACGGCGATCGCCCTGACGGCGGACGGTCGGCGCGCAGCGTTCGCCTGCTGGGGCGACGGGACGAACGCGCCCGAGGTCGGCATCTGGGACCGGGCGAGCGACACGTACGTCCTCGAGGCGAACCTGCCCGGCAGCGCGTTCGGTCTGGCGCTCGACTCCACCGGCACGCGCGCGCTCGTCGCCGCGAAGTCGACGCACGCGAACGTGCTGGCCGCGACGGGCGAGGTGCGCCTCTTCGACACCGGCGAGCGGGAACTCCAGGTGCTCGGGCCGCCCCTCGTCGGCGGATCGCTCCATCTCGCGGCACGCGCGCCCGGCGCCACCGCGGTGCTGTTCCTCCAGGGCGACCCGGCCCCGGTCCCGTTCCGCGTGCCCGGGATCGCGGGCCAGATGCGCCTGCTCCGCGTGGGGCTCGGAGTCGCCCGCCTGAACGCCGACGGGCAGGGTCGCGCGGACTGGACCTCGGCGATCCCGGCCGACCCCGCCCAGATCGGGACGACGCGCAGTTTCCAGGCCGCGTTCCGTTCCCCGGGAGGCACCCGGTTCGGCGCCACGCTCCTCCTCGTACGCATCCTCTGAACGTCGTCGCGGCCGCCCGCCGGCCGCCGACCCCGAAGCCGCTTCCGGGTCGCACTCAAGGGGTCGGGTCGTGCCCGCCGATACCTCCCCCGATCCAGTCCGGTCCCCCCGGGCGGGATCCGTCCGCGTCCTCCTCGCGGTCGCCCGAGTCCGCTCCACGAAGAGAATTCCACCGAGGTCCCCGATGCGTCTTGGGAAGTACGCGATCCCCGCCACTCTCGCTTTCACGGCCCTGTTCGCGGCCTGCTCCGGCAGCGGCTCCGACCAGGTCTCGATCAACTCGATCACGGCGGCGCTCCAGGACCTCGACACCGATCCGTCGGGCGAGACCACCACGATCACGTTCGCGTCCGCGACCGGCCTGGGCGGCGCGACGACGGCGAACTTCCTCTCCGAGGACGGCCAGACGGCCACCTCCGTCGTCGTCACCGGCACGACCGCGACGGTCGTCTGGGACGGTCGAGTCACGCCGTCGAATCGGGTGCGCGCGACCGGCCTCGGAAACGTCTCCGAGAGCTTCGTCGACGTCACCACGAGCGACTCGTCGGCGCCGACCTTCACGAGCCCCTCGGGCACGCAGACCACGGGCCTCGGCGGCGATCAGATCACCGTCACCTTCTCGGGCCCGAACGTCGTCGAGGCGGACGTCGAGGACCTGGACAACTGGACCCTCCGGATCGACGGGACGACGATGGACCTCTCGGGCTCCACGTTCGTCCTGGACGAGCCGAGTCAGGTCCTCACGATCACCCTGGGCGGCCTCGCGAACCTGCACGCGACCTTCGACCTCGCGGCGAGCGGCGTCCACGGCGTCAACGACGCCACGGTCTCCACGACGGCCGTCGCCGGCACGGCGACCGGCGACGCGGTCGCGCCGACGCTCGCGTCGGTCACGCAGAACCTCTCCGAGGACGAATTCGGTCGCGTCGTCGACTTCACGTTCGACGAAGCGATGGACCCGGTCTTCGCCACGCAGATCTCGCATTTCTCGGTGGCCGCGCCGGCCACCGCCACGTCGGTCGAGCAGCCCTCGGAGAACGTCCTGCGCGTCTCCTTCAGCGCGCCGATCATCCCTGGACAGGACACCGTGGACCTGGCCGGCATCGTCGACGCGCACGGCAACGACTTCGCCGACGCCACGGTCGCCGTGACGCAGCCTTCGCCCGTCGCGAACGCGTACGCGTCGACGCCGACGGCGACGACCGTCGCGGACGCGGGTGGTGACACGGTCACGGTCGTCACGACGCAGGCGCTGGATCCGACCACGGCCGAGGACCCGGCCGGTTGGACGCTCGTCGTCGACGGCACGCCCGTCGACCTCTCGACGCAGACTCTCGCGTACGACCTGCTGTCGAAGACCCTGACGATCGGTCTGTCCTTCGACATGAACAACGGCGACGCCTTCACGGTCACGGGCGCGTCCGTGCTGGACGTCGACGGTCAGTCGTTCACGGCCAGCTCCGGCGGGAACGTCGCGGGCGACGCCTCCGCTCCGACGCTCACGTCGGTCACGCAGAATCGCAACATCGACCCCTCGGGCAAGACCCTCGACGTGCGCTTCTCCGAGGACGTGCGCGAGACCGCGGCCGAGACGGCCTCGAACTACGTGGACACCGGCGCGATGAGCATCGTCACCGCGACCCTGCTCACGGGCCTCGACACCGTGCGTCTCGTGTACGACGACGTCGTCGTCCCGGGCGACGTCACGCTGGCGATCGCGAACATCCAGGACCTGGCCGGCAACACGATCACGACCGTGCCCAGCGCCGCCGTGATCTCGACCGACACGACGAGCCCGAGCGTCACCGGGTCCAATGCGCGGGCATTGGCCGGCGCCTCGAACGACTCGGTCGCGGTCGTGTTCAACGACGACATGGTCCCCTCGGAGATCCTCGACCCCTCGAACTGGGCGATCGAGTCTCCCGTGGGCAACGCCCTCACCCTGGCCGGGACGAGCGTCGCCTACTCGACGTCGACTCGCGTGGCGATCCTCACGCTGGACAACGGCGTGGACCTGCAGCGCGGCGACGACTTCCAGGTCTCGTTCGTCAACGCCCGCGACATCGGCGGCAACACCGTCTCGACGACCACGTCGGGCGGGTCCATCACGGCCGAGACCGTCGTCCCCGAGGTCCACTCGATCTACCGCGAGAGTTCCGTCGCGAACGAGCTCGTCGTGGTCTTCACCGAGCCGTGCGCGAACGTGGACGACCTCTACGATGCCACGACCAACGCGGACGGCACGCGCTACGACCTGCGCGACTCCCTCGGCGGCTTCCGCGGCCGGCCGACTTCGGCCACTGTGGCCGAGAACGGGCTCATCGTGCGGCTCGCGTTCGGATTCACGGTCGGCGCGACGGACACGCTCGACGTGTACGGGTGCACCGACCTGTGCGGCAACCCGCTGCTGCCGGCCTTCGCGGTCGGCACCGTGGCCGAGAACACGGCGCAGCCCTCGCTGTCCGTCGGGTTCTCCACCGTCACCGCCGTCACGGGCGAGAACAACGACGTGATCGACGTCGTGTTCGACCGGCCGATGAGCCCCTGGAACCTCACCGATGCGGGCCGATTCCAGGTCACGGGCCCGAGCGGGCTGCTCGATCTGGACTTCGCGACGTTCGAGTTCGACGGCACCTCCACCGTCTCGATCCGCCTGCGGGCGAGCTCGGGCAACGACATCACGACCGGCGCCAACTACTCGGTCGCCGCGAACGAGGTCTTCTCCGCTCAGGGCACGCAGCGCACGGTCGCCGACAGCGAAAGTCCGATCGTCGCCCTCGGCGACAGCACGGCCCCGGTCGTGGCGGCTTCGGGCGTCCGTCTCGATCCCAGCGACGCGAACTCGCTGCTCGTGACGGCCGACGAGACCCTCAGCTCCGCCCAGTCCGCGGTGGCCACGAACTACGACCTGAACAGCGGCACGCTGGCCACCTCCGCGACGCGGATCGGGGCCCGAGTCGTGCGCGTCACGTTCCCGGTCGCGCCCACGGCGGGCGATACCCTCGACTTCACCGTCTCGGACCTGGCGACGAACGCCACGGGGACCATCACGCGCGTCGTGACCGTGGCGGACGCGACGCCGCCGCTCGTGACCTCGGTCACCGGCGTCATCGTCCCCGGCTACGGGGGCGACTACGTGGACGTCGCCTTCGACGAACCGATCACCAACGCGGCTCTGGCCCTCCCGAACTGGTCGCTGACGAGCAACGGCTCGCCGGTCTCGCTCGTGGGCTCGCGTATCACGATGATCGGCACGAGCAGCACGGTCCGCCTGGTCCTCCCGCCTGGTTCCGACCTCGACTCCGCGGGCAATGTCTCCGTCACGCTGAACACGGCGGTGGACTTCGCGGGCAACGCGATCGTCGCTCCGATCACGCTGGGCGGTCCGGTCTCGGGCGATTCGACGCCGCCGGCCGCTCTGCAGTCGTTCGTCAACTGGCGCGTCGATCCGACCGGCTCGACGATCGACGTGTGGTTCGACGAGGACGTGGACGCCTCCGTCGCCGCCTTCCCCGCCAGCTGGAGCGCCACGGGCGGGGTGACGGTGTCCGCGGCCGAGATGCTCGAGCGCGACCACTACCGCCTGACGCTCTCCGCCTCGTTCTCGAACTCGGACACGCTCTCGATCTCGAATCTGCGGGACCCGGCCAAGAACGCCTCGGGCACGCTGACTTTCGACCCGGCCGAGTGATCGGCGCCGGCGGGGACCTCCCCGGCCGGATCCCGACGGCGTGGACCCTCGCGGTCCGCGCCGTCGGCCATTTCGGGGGGGGGCGGGCCTCATCCGCCCACGGGGTGGGCCCATTCCGACCCCCCGAAAGTGGTCCCGGCTTCAGACCGCGGGCTGGCGGGCCCGATAGGACCCCAGTGCTGGTCTCCCCGCCGCGCGGGGAGGAGCACGGACACCCGAGGACACAGTGAGCTCGCAGGCTGCCGACAAGAAGCTCTTCGTCGACGACGTCGTGACCGCCCTCACCGGGACGGTCCAGCCGTCGGGCGACTCGCGCGGCGTGTTCCAGGACCAGATGCAGCGCGCGACGGAGGAATTCGACCTCCGCACGGCCGAGGCCTTCGCGCGCGCCCTCCTCGAAGCGCTGTGCCAGGATCCGATCGACCCGCGTCGGCTGGAAGCACTGCTGATCCTCGGCCTCGCGCACCCGACGATCCTCGATCGGCACCGCATCTCTCTGCAGAAGGAAGGCGATCGCCTGGCCGCGATGCTGATCGGTCAGGGCCAGCACGACCGGGCCCGCACGCTCCTCGACGTGATCGCGAATGCCACGGTCGAGCAGGCCGCCCAGGCCGAACGTGCGCTCGAAACGAGCTCGACCGCGGACACGGCGAAGGCTCCGCTGGACGCACAGAAGGACGAGCCCGCGGCGACGGCGAGCGTCGCGCCCCCGCCCAGTCCCGTCGAACGCGATCACGCGCGCATCGAAGCGCTGCTGCGCCAGGCGGACGAGGCCGCCGAGCGCGGCCGGACGGCCCGGGCCATCCACCTGCTCCAGGAGGTCGTGTCGCTCGACCGCCACCGCCGCGACGTCGCGCGCATGATCCGCGACCTGCGCTGGCAGGAGCAAGACCGCCGCGCGCGCTCGATGCGCCGCCTCAAGACCGCCGTTCTCGTCCTGGCGCTCGGAGCCTGCGTGGCCGGCCTGGTCTGGCGTGAGACCGGCGTGCGTCAGCGCTATGCGGCGATCCCGACCGCCAAGCCCGGCGACCTGGCGGCGATGCGCGCGCGCCTCGAGAGCATCGACGGCCTCGTCGCCGAGGAACGCCTGTGGGTCGGGATGGCCGCGGCACTGACCGAGCGGACCGAACTGCAGCGCGAGGTCTCCGATCTCGAGATGCGGCTCGCCGCGCAGAACAGCGAAGTCGTCCAGGAGAAGGCGCGCAACGGCGAGATGGCCGACGCGGCGCGCTCGCGCGGAATGCTCATGGCGCAGCAAGGACGCTTCGAAGACGCACTCGTGGACCTGCGCCGCGCCCTGGAACTGGGCGGACCCGGCTGGCCGCAGCGCCGTGACGTCGAGACGAACATCACCGCGATCGCGGATTGGATCGAGAAGCGCCCCGAGCGCCAAGGGAACGGTCGATGAGCTTCCTGAACCGAATCATGTCGGCTGGCCGCGTGCGGACCGCGGCGCGCCGGGTCGCCAAGGAACCGACGCCGACGGCCTACGCCGAGCTGGCGCAGGAGTACGCCGTGGCCGGCGACGTGGAGGAAGTCCTGCGCGTGACCGCGGAGGGCCTCCGGCTGTTCCCCGGCGACGTGGAGCTGAAGCGCCTCGGCGAGCGCACCCGCTCGCTGCGCTTGGAGAGCCGCATCCGCGAGCTGCAACAGGAACTGCGCTCCGCGCCGCGACCGGCCGTGCGCAAGGAACTGTGCGAACTCCTCATCGAGGCGGGTCGCGTGGCTCGCGCGGAAGAGGTCGCGAACGAGTGGCACCAGAGCACGAAGAGCGGCGAATCGGCCTATTACCGCGCGCTGGCGCGGACCGAGCGCTTCTTCGCCGACCGCCGCCGCGATGACGGCCGCCAGGCCTACGACCTGGTGAAGGCCGCGGAGGATGCGCTGCCCGGGGATCCGCGCCCGGTGCGCCTGATGCTGCAGCTCTGCTCGCGTCTCGGCGCCTGGTCGGACGCTCGGAGGTCGATCGCGCGCCTGCTCGAGCACTTCCCGGGGGATCCGGCCCTCGAGGCGCGCTTCCGCACCGTCGTCGCCCTGTCCGATGGTTCCAAGGGCATCGATCAGGCTCTGCGCGAGGTCGAACGCTCCGGTCGGCTCGTCGACGACGAGCCCGAGAAGAAGGAAGCGCCCGAGTCGGGGAACGTGCGCCCGATGCTCCAGAGCCTCGTGAAGGAACCGGGCGTGCAGGCCGCGTTCTTCACGCGCGGCTCCACGGCGCTCGTGCAGGGTCCCAAGGGCGCGACGGCCGAGCGTGCCGCGCGCGGAGTGCGCGAGGTCGTCGGCGGATGTCGCGCCGCCGCGCGCAAGCTCGGCTTGGGCGCCGCGCAGAGTGCGCGACTCGAAGGCGACTTCGGGACGTTGGTGCTCGTCATCGGAGAACAAGGTTCGGCCGCGGTGTGGTGCGACGGACCCTCGAACAATCGGCACGAGGAGAGCCTGCGGCAACTCGCCGGCGCGGCCTCGGCTGCCGGGAACACGGAGCAGAGCTCGTGAAGCACATCCTCGAACCCCTGGCGCGCATCGCCGGCGTGCGCACGGCGGCGCTCATCACGAACGACGGCGTTCCGATCACGGTGCAGGGCCGCGCCGCTCCGCGTGGCGGCGGCGAAGTGGGGGAGCTCGACGCACTCGCCGCGCTCGCCGCGGGGTGGGTCGGCGAAGTGAACCGCGCGACCGCGCCGCTCGCCTGGGATGCGCCGCGTCACCTCGTCCTGCGCGCCGCGCGCGGGACTCTGGTCGCGATGCAGGCACCCGGAGCCCTGCTGGTGGTCGTGCTCGAGAGCGGCTCGAGCGCCGAGGAACTGCGCCTCCCGATGGAGGCCACGGTCGGTCGCATGATGCGCCACCTCCGCCCCGCGGCCGGCTCGAAGCCGAGCACCGCCGCTCCCGCGAGCGCCGAACAGTCGTCGGCGATGGAGCCGCGTGCTCCGCTGCCGGTGGCCCACTCGAGTCAGCCCACCTCGAGGGAATCGAGCCAGGTCCCCGCGCGAGAAGCGGGTCAGGGATTCGCAAACACCGGGAACACCAACCCCATGAAATCCGGGGACTGACGCATGGTCCAGATCAACTTCGCCCAGAAGCAAGTCAACGCCAAGATCGTCTACTACGGGCCCGGGATGTCCGGGAAGACGACCAACCTGGAGATCGTGCACCAGCGCGCTCCGGCCCCGAACCGCGGCGACCTGACGAGCATCAGCACGGACGGCGACCGCACGCTGTTCTTCGACTTCATGCCGCTCGACCTGGGCACGGTCGCGGGCATGCGCACGTGCTTCCAGCTCTACACGGTTCCCGGCCAGGTCTACTACAACTCGACGCGCAAGCTCGTGTTGCAGGGCGTGGACGGCGTCGTGTTCGTGGCGGACTCGTCCGCATCGATGGTCGAGGAGAACCTCGAGTCGATGCGCAACCTCGAGCAGAACCTGGCCGAGTACGGCAAGTCGCTCGCGACCATGCCGCTCATCATCCAGTTCAACAAGCGCGACCTCCCGGACGCGCTGCCCGTCGAGGAATTGCAGCGGCTCCTGAACCCGTACGGCGCCCCGTGCTACGAGGCGATCGCGAACACGGGTCAAGGCGTGTTCCCGACGCTGAAGGCCCTGGCGGCCCGCGTGCTCGAGTGCATCCACACCGGCAGCCGTTCCAGCGCTCCCGCGGCGGGCATCCCGGCCGGTCTGTCGCAGACCGGCTACCATCCCGCAGCGGCGATGCCGGGTTCGGCGGGCGCGGTGCCGCGCACGCTGCAGCAGACCGGCTACCACCAGGCCGCGAGCGTTCCGCAGCAAGCTGCCCCGCAGATCGCCCAGCAGCAGCCGGTGCAGCCCCGATCGATCGGCATGCAGCCGGCGATGGCGATGCAGCCGGTGCAGCCCATGCAACCGCAGCCGGGGATGATGCCGCCGCAGGCCGGCTATCCGGACCCGCTCGCGCGCACGACGATTCACGCCCCGCCCATGCAGCCCGGCATGCAGTCGATGCCGATGGGCCAACCGCAGATGCCGGGATCCGTGCCGATGCAGCCGATGCAGCCGATGTACGCCCACCCGCAGATGCAGGGCGGGCACCCGGGCATGATGCACCCGGGGATGCAGGTGCCGGGAGCGATCCCGCAGTACGTGCAGGCTCCGATGCAGCAGCAGCAGCAGCAGTCGCTCCAGCAGACGGGCTACGGCTTCGCGCCGCAGGGGCAGGCCGGCCTGCAACAGCCCGGCATGCAGCTGCAGTCCGCGCCCGCCGCCACGATGGCGCCCCAACAGGCCGTGCCGCCGGGCAACCTGCACATGTTGCGCGTCGACAAGGGCCAGACGGCGCCGGCTCCGGCCGGGAGCCAGAAGCCCCGTGGCGCACCCGCCGCCAAGCCCGCCGCCGCCAAGCCGGCGCCGCCGGTGGCACAAGCCCCGGCCGAGGCCGGCCCGCGCATCCAACCCCGCAACCAGCCGATGGCGACGCCCGGCTCGGGGAAGAAACGGCTCGTCTACGCCGCCGTGTTCGTCGTCATCGCACTCGGTGTCGGCGCGTTCGTGGCCAAGATGGTCCTGTCCGTCCTCTGACCCCCCAAGGAGCAATTCAACCATGGCGATGATGGACCAGAAGCTGCGCAGCGAACGCCTCGTCTTCTACGAGAAGGACGTCGCGCGCATCGACGAAGAGATCGACGGCCTCCTCGAGCTGTCCGGATCGCGCTGCGCGTTCCTGATCGACCGGGACGGCCACCTCGTGACGCGCCGCGGCGACGCGGTGCAGAACTCGCTCGAGTCGATCTCCGCGCTCGTGGCGGGATCGTTCGCGGCGACGCGCGAGATGGCGCGCCTGCTGGGCGAGGACGAGTTCGCGACCCTCTTCCACCAGGGCGAGCGCGAGAGCATCCAGATCTCGCTCGTCGGCGAGCGCGCGCTGCTCGCGATGGTCTTCGACCAACGCACGAACCTCGGGATGGTCCGCTACTACGCGGTCGAGTCCGTGCGCCGCCTCAGCGAGATCCTGAACGAGATCGACAAGCGCGAAGCTCCGGCCCAGAGCGGGCTCGCGAGCGACTTCTCGTCGAGCGCCGCCGCGGCTCTCGACCGCCTGTTCTGATTCCCGCCCGCGGGAGACGCCGGCTCCGTGTTCCCGCTGGGAGCGCGGAGCCGGTGTCGTTCCTCTCCCCGTGTCGGCCCAGAATTGGGAACGGTCCCCGCGCGAGGGACCAGGCTCGATCACGGCCCCGTGCGCGACCCTGAGGCCGGCCCCTGCCTCCAACGTAAGTTCCTCTCGAGTCGAGGTTTGAGCGCGAGCTCCTGGGTTCGCGCTGGAGCCGAGTCCGCGCTCGATCCGCCCTCGCTGCGGATGGGAACTCGTGGGAAAGCCCCATCCGCGGCGGTTCCCCTCCAACTTCCAGCCCGTACGAGGAAAGGTCGGGGCAGAGCTCGCCGATCTCCACTCCGTAGTCGTGGACGGCGCACAGGCGCGCCGATCCAACGGACCGAGGTCCAAGGAGTTCCTACGCATGGCACGGAAGAAGAAGGCCGCCAAGAAGAAGGCCGCGAAGAAGACCGCTCGCAAGGCCGCCAAGAAGGGTGCGCGCCGCAAGAAGAAGAGCGCCACACGCCGCAAGGCCGGACGCCGCAAGGCGACACGCAAGTGAGATCCGACGAGGAGTCCCGCGTTTGAACGACGGAGCTCCACCATGAACAAGAGCCACCTCATCGCCTACGTCGCGGACGAGCTGCGGACCTCGAAGCTCCAGGCGAGCCTCCTCGTCGAAACCGTCCTGGACGGGGTCAAGAAGGGGCTGCGCGAAGACCAGAGCGTCACCCTCACCGGGTTCGGGACCTTCGAGCTCAAGTCGCGCAAGGCGCGGCAGGGCCGCAACCCGCACACCGGCGAGACGATCGAGATCGCGGCCGGCCATCGCGTCGGGTTCCGCGTCGGGAAAGCTCTGAAGGACGCGCTCTAGGCGAGCGCACCGCAGGGACGACCTGCACCCGCCACGGGTGCGCGTCTTCCGCCTCGCCGCGCGCGAGCTCGAGGCCGGATCGTCATCGAGGCCGGACGCACGGTTCGACCGCGCGGCTGGCCTCGCGTGCTGGCGGAGGCCGCGCGCGGCGCCGGGATCCCGCCGTTTCAGCTCGCGACCGCCGCGCGGCGAGCTTCCAGCGCCGCGACCTCGGCCTGGATGGTCGCGTCCTCGATCTTAGGAAAGAGCCCCGTCACCGTGCCGAGGCGTTGACCCGCGGGCAGCACGCGCCACGAGCCCGCGACCGGGAGCCCCGGCCAGCGCTCTCCCGCCACGCGCGTCGTCTGACCGAGCATCTCCCACAGCGCCTGCGCCTTCTGGGGCATGAACGGGGCCATCCAGCGCGCCATCCAGGCCAGCCACTGGCAGGCCGTGTTCAGCACGCTCGCGGCCCGCGCCGGATCCGTCTTGCGCAGGGTCCAGGGCGCCAGGTCGTTCACGAACTTGTTCCCGACGTGGGCGCAGCGGATGAGCTCCTCGGCCGCGCGGCGGAAGCGGAACTCGAGCACGTGCAGCGCCGGATCGCCGAACTCTCCGCACTGGCCCAGGATGCACCGGTCGAGTTCCTCGGCGTGGCCCGGATCGAGCGACGGAATGCGACCCTCGGCGTTCTTCTCGATGAACTTCAGGACGCGCGTCGCCAGATTCCCGATCGCGTCGGCCAGCAGCGCGTTGTTCGTGGACTGGAATTCCTCCCAGCGCCACTCCGAATCGGCGGCCTCGGGCATGCTCGCGATCAGGTGGAACCTCGCCGCCTCCGCGTCGTACTTCGCGAAGAACTCGTCGACCGGGACGGTCCAGTTCTGCGAGGTCGAGAACTTGCCGCCCTGCAGGTTGTAGAACTCGTTCGCCGGCACCTGCCAGGGCATCGTCCAGCCCTCGTCCATCCCATATAGCATCGACGGGAAGACGAGGCAGTGGAACGGGATGTTGTCCTTGCCGATGAAGTGCACGAGGCGCGTGTCGGGCGACTTCCACCAGCGTTCCCAGTCGCCCGGCCGGCCCTGCTCGCGCGCCCACTGCTGCGTGAACGAGACGTACCCGATGGGCGCGTCGAACCAGACGTAGAGGACCTTGCCCGTCTCTCCCGCCGCGCGGTCCTCGGGGACGGGGACGCCCCAGGTCATGTCCCGCGTGATGGGGCGTGGCTGCAGGTCGGCCAGCATGTTCCCGATGAAGCCCGAGACGTTCGGCTTCCAGGTGCGCCCCTGGAACCAGGCGCCGAAACCCTTGTCCCGCAGGGCCGGCAGGTCGAGGTGCCAGTGCAGGGTGTCGCGCTGCTCCGGCACGTTGCCGCACACCTTGCACACGGCTCTCGTCTTGCGCGCCATCTCGAGCGGGTCGAGCCACGTGCCGCAGCGCGGACACTCGTCGCCGCGCGCCTGCTCGTAACCGCACTTCGTGCACGTCCCGAGGATGTAGCGGTCGGCCAGGAACATCCGATCGTGCGTGCAGTACAGCTGCGCCGAGGTCTTCTTCAGGAGCCAGCCGCGGTCGTCGAGGCGGCGGAAGAAGCCCTGGCTCGCGGCCCGGTGCTCGGGGCAGATGCTCGTGCCCGACCAGATGTCGAACTCGATGCCGAACGCGTCGAAGGTGCGCTTGATCACCTCGCGCCAGCGGGCCACGTACTGGGGGTACGGCTTGCCCTCCTGCTCGGCGCCGATCGTGATCGCGACGCCGTGCTCGTCCGTGCCGCAGACGAAGAGCACTTCCTCGCCCAGCATCCGCAGCGTGCGCACGTAGACGTCGGCGGGCAGGTACGCGCCGGTCACGTGCCCGAAGTGGATGGGGCCGTTCGCGTAGGGAAGTGCGGAAGTGACGAGGTAGCGGACCAAGCGTGGGTTGCCTTCAGTTCGCGGGTACGGCCGGCGGGCGGGCGGGCAGGGGACGGCGGTGGATCAGGACCAGGTTGCGGGCGTAGACGAAGATGCCCGTCGATTGCCCCACGATGCCCACGATGTCCTTGCGCCAGACGAAGTAGACGAAGAGCAGGATGCCGCCGAAGAGGCTGCCCCACCAGAACGCGACGGGGATGACCGAGCGCTTCTCCTTCTCGCTCGCGTACCACTGGAGCACCATGCGGAACGTGAAGAGCGCCTGGCCCAGGAACCCGACGGCGATCCAGGCGAAGCTCCAGGGCTTCGTGATGTTGAACAGGCGGTAGAGGAATCCCGAGGACTCCATCTCGCTCTGGGCCGCGGCGAGCGCCCGGGAGAACTCCTCGGGGGCGAGTTCGATCGTGCCCTCGTCGGCCCGCACCTGGAGCACGTCCCCGTCCGGGGTGTGCCGCACCTGGATGTCCTTCAGCCGCACCTGCAGGTCGAGCCGGATGGGCGCAGGCTGGGTGGTCCTCGCGCCCGCGGAGCCGCCGCCCACGACCGGCGCGGAGTTCTGCGCCGGCGCGACCGTCGATGCGGCGAAGCCCGTCGCCAGCGCGAGGAGGATCGCGATCCACGCGCGCCGGTCAGCGACCACCGGTCACCTCGCGGATGGGCAGCTTCAAGAGCCGCGCGCGCATCCAGCGGACCGCGATCAGGTCCTTCGTGGCACGAAACACCCGGTTCCACACGCCGTACTTGCTGATGCCGGCCGTGCGCGGGTGGTGTCCGACGCCGTGCTCGACGACGTCGTAACCGTGGTAGCGCAGGAGCGTGGGCAGGAAGCGGTGCATGCCCTCGAAGAGCGGCAGCGCCTGGATCGCCTCGGCGCGGAAGACCTTCAGCGAGCAGCCCGTGTCGCGGATCGAGTCCTTCGAGATCCAGTTGCGGATGCCGTTCGCGATGCGCGAGCTGATGCGCCGCAGGTACGTGTCGCGCCGCTTCTTGCGCCAGCCGACCACCGCGTCGTGCCGTGCCGCCAGCTCGATCATCGCCGGCAGGTCCGCGGGGTCGTTCTGCAGGTCGGCGTCCATCGTCGCGACGAGCTTGCCGCGCGCCACCTGGATGCCCGCCGCCGTCGCCGCGGTCTGCCCGCAGTTGCGCGCGAAGAAGACCCCCGTGACGCGCGGGTCGCGGCGCGACAGGGCGCGGATCAGCTCGGGCGAGCGATCCCGGCTGCCGTCGTCGACCAGGATCAGCTCCCAGCCCGCTCGCTCGCCGAAGATCTCGACGACGCGCGCGTGCAGGCGCTCGACGTTCTCCTCCTCGTCGTAGACCGGCGCGATCAGCGAGAGCTCGAGGGTCCCCCGAGCCCGCCCGGGGAAGTGGTCGCGGACCTGGAAGGGCAGGAGACCTTCGCGCGCGCCGGGCGCATCTTGCGTGTTGGACGCGGACATCGGGATCGCCATGATGGGATCGCGATGCAGCCGGTGCGAGGACGAAGGCGCGCGTGACGCACGGGACCCCGATGCCCCGCGCCTCCCGTCCGTTCCTGGGCGGCTGGCACCTCGCCCTGCCCCTGATCGCGCTCGGGGTGTACCGGGACCTCTGGGCCCCCGACGAGCCGCGCTACGCCCAGATCGCGCGCGAGGCGTGGGAGACCGGCAGCCTGCTCGTCCTGCACCTGTGCGGCGACCTGTACCCGGACAAGCCGCCGCTCGTGTACTGGCTCACCGCGTTGGCCGGCGAACTCGGGGGATGGACGGGGTTCGCCGTGCGCGTCCCGTCGGTCCTCGCGACCCTGGGCTCGGCCTGGATCGCCCAGCGCATCGCGCGGCGGTTCTTCGGCGAGGTCGTGGCGGCCTGGACGCCGACCTTCTACCTCGGCTCGGCGATGGTGCTGTGGTTCGGCGGCCGACTGCAGCTCGATCCGCTGCTCTCGTTCTTCTGTCTCGCCGCGGTGGACCTCGTGTGGACGGACGGTGGCGAAGCGCGTGCGCGCAACCGGCGCCTGCTCCTCGCCGGCCTGTGCGCTGGCCTCGGCGCCCTGTGCAAGGGCCCGGTCGCGTGGCTGCACATCGGGTTCGCGCTCCTCGCGCTGCGGCTCGTGCCCGGCGCGGTCCGGACTCCCGCGCGTTGGAGCGCCGCCGCGTGGGTCGGCTTCGTCGCCCTCGCGATCCTGCCGGTCGCGACCTGGGCGACCGCCGCCTCGTTGCGCGAGCCTGCGCTGTGGAAGCCGCTCTTCCTCGGTCAGCACCTCGGTCGCGCGACGAGCCTCGACGCGCCGCACCGCGGGCCGCCGTGGGAGCACCTGTGGCAGATGCCGGCCCTGTTCCTGCCCTGGACCGCGCTGTTCCTGTCGGGCCTCGCCGCCGCCTGGCGTGCGTGGCGCGCGGCGCGGGCCCATTCCGATCGCGAGCCCGCGCCCCAGGATCGAGGGCTCGTGCGCGCGCTCACGTGGTTCGCGCTCGTCCTGCTCGTCTTCTCGGCCATGCCGCCGAAGCGCGAGTTGTACTTGCTCCCGATCTACCCGGCCGCCGCGTGGTTCGCCGCCGTGGCGTTCGAGCGCGCGCTCGCGAGCGGGCGCCTCGCCGAGTGGGCCGGGTATGCCACGACGTTGCTCGTCCTCGTGCTGGGCCTCGGGGCCGGCGTCCTCCCGCACGTCGTCTGGGAGCTGAAGCCGTTCGCGACCGCCGCCCTGCCGATCGCGTTCGCCTTCGTGATCGCCGCGGGCGCCGGGCTGGCCTTCCTGCGGCGCGGCGACCTCGCGCGCTGGGCCGATTCGCTGGCGCTGGGCCTCACCGCGGTCGGGATCGCGGCCGCCATCTGGGTGATCCCCGCGGTGGACCCGACGAAGTCCGCGCGGATCCTGGCGCACGAAGTCGCCGCGTTGCCCCAGAAGCCGGCCGAGATCCCGTGCTTCGGCGTGCAGCCCGAGGGCTATCGCTTCTACGCGCACGTGCCGACCGTGCGCGGCGCGGCCGGGGATCTCGACGTGGGGCTGGAGCGATCCGGAGCACAGTTCCTGGCGCTGATCACCGATCGGGGCTGGGACCAGCTCTCCGACGCGTCGCGGTCCCGTTTTCGGATCCTGCACCGCCGCCAGGTGGGGTCGCGCGACGTGCTCGTGATCGGGCGAGCGCCCTGAAGGTCAGCCGCTCGCCCGCGATTCGCTCTCTGCGAGTTGGTGCGCGGTGTAGCGCAGACGCGCGAGATGGGTCACCAGCCAGGCCAGGCCCGAGATCGAGAGCACCACGCGTCCGGCGGCCGGATCCGTATCGACGAAGAGGAGCGTGGTCGACACGGCCAGCAGGAGGGAGAGCGAGGCCGCCTCTCCGAGCGTCCCCGCCAGCAACTCGTGCCAGCGACGCCACTTCATCGCGTGGACTTCGGCGGCGACGAAGTAGCACAGGAAGCTCGTGAGCATGTGGTAGAGGGGCAGTCGCAGGTCCGTCGAGCTGGCGGAGTGCACGACGGCCAGCGCGAGCAGGCCCGAGAAACTGAAGCCCGCCTGCGTCAGCGCGGCGGTCTGGTACGCCGCGCGCTCGGCGTGCTCGGTGGCCACGCGCTCCATGAGGGCGGCCCGGTGGCGCAGGAACAGGGCCGACCGTCCGACCATCGGGATCAGCGGCGCGAGGAGGAATACCGATTGCGGGTTCATGTCCTGGGCTCCACGGAACGGACCGCGCGACCGGGTCCGACCCTACGCGTGAGATCGGCGAGGAGTTGGTGGAGGGCGCACAGCCCAGCCACGAACGCCAGCCAGACGAGGATCAGGATCCGTCGCGGTTGGACGAACAATCAGCCCTCCCGGTCCTCTCGCACGCCGTTCCCGCGTCTCCCGAGCTCCTCGATCAGCTCGGTCTGGATGCGCTGGATCTCCATCAGGCGTTGCCACTGGTGCATCTGCAGGCGATCGACCTTCTCGGAGAGCAGGCGCACCTCGAGCTCCGCCTTCAGGTTCACACGGTAGTCGTTCCAGGCGCGCTCGCGATCGCGCTCCGACTGCCGGTTCTGGCTCATCAGGATCACCGGCGCCTGCACCGCGGCGATGCAGGAGAGCACGAGGTTCAGCAGGATGAACGGGTAGGGATCGAAGGGCCGAGCCACGAGGCCGATCGAGTTCACCGTCATCCACGCGACCAGCACGGCCCCGAAGATCGCCAGGAACCGCCAGCTGCCTCCGAAGCGTGCGATGCGATCCGCCATGCGATGTCCGAGCGCGAGGCCGCGCGCGTCGTCCGGCGGGGGTTCCGTGCTGAGGACGTCCTGTTCGCGCAGCGCTTCCACCACGCTGCGCTCCACCTCGGAGATCTCGCCGCGCTCGTCCGCGAGCACTTCCTCGACGTACTGGCCGCGGAACAGGTCCTGATCGGCCCGGCACACGAACCCGGAGCCGTCCCACTCGGGGTGCCGACGCCGCATGAGCGCCGCGACGGGGCCGCGCACGAGTTCGGCCGGCTTGGTCTCGGAGAAGGGGACGCGCCGGTGGCACAGGGCGCATTCGACGGGTTCTCGGGCTTCCATGCGCGGTTCCTCGCCCTCGACGGGGCACTACGGTCGGGGGAGCGGTCCTGCAGCGGGAATCTTCGTCGTTCCGGGCGGTTCGAGGCCAATCCGCAGGTGTTCCGGCCTCATCGCGTTCTTGTCGAGCCGGCACAGGAGCCACAGTCCGCCGATCGAGGCGCAGGGTACTCCGACCAGCGGGCCGAGGAAGGGCACGACGAACACGAAGCTCGTGACGATGCCGAGCGCGAGCACACCGCCCAGATGCTGGGACAGGAAGGCGAGCCGTTGCGACACCGACCAGCCGCGCCGCGAGAAGGGGATGTCGAGCAGCGTGAGCGCCGTGGCGAATCCGGCGACCATCGCGAACAGCGGCAGGCCGAGGAACGGGACGAACTTCAACCACACGAAGGCCACGAGGAGCAACGCGGCCAAGGCGGAGGCCTTGATGCTCGTCCACAGGGCGCGGACCTGCGTGCCCGCGAACCAGAGGGCCCACGATCCCGAGCCCGGGACGGCGCGGGCCGCGACGGCGAACGCGATCGGCACGACGGCGAGGAGGGCCCAGGACCAGGGTGCGCGGATCCAGAAGCAGGCGACTGCCGCGCAGATCGACACTCCGGCGGCGATGGCCGACGCGCGCGCCGCGGCGGCGGGATCGGGGCCCGGCGGCCGCTCCAGCAGGGCGCGCGGGTCCGCGTCGAACCAGCGCGTCTCGATCCGCGCCTGGATCGTGTCGAGGAACGGGCCCGCGATCAGCTCGTAGGCGATCGAGAACGTCCAGAGCCCGGCGATCGTGAACGCGACGAGCAGCACCAGGATCGAACCCGCGTGCGCGATCGCGACGACGACGTGCAGGCCCGCGAGCCAGCTCACGACGTCGCTCCACCAGCCGGGCTCGAGTCCCAGCGCGTCGAGGTCCTGAGCGGCCACCGCCTCGAAGAAGCGGGACAACGCGCGCACGAGTCCGACGAGGATCGCGCCGAAGAGGAATCCGGTCAGGACCATCGGCGGAATCAGGAGTCGCTTGGTGCGCGGTGTGGCGAGGAGCGCGCGCGCGCCCTCCGGCAGCGCGCGCAGGCCGTCCCCGACTTCGCGCCAGAACCCGCCACGCGGGGCCGCCAGGGAGGCCTCGCGTGGCGCGAGTCCGCACGCCGGGCAGGCCCGGTCAGGAGCGTGGTATCCGCACAGGGGGCAGGGGACGATCGGGGGGCGAGCCATGGTCCGGGGCCGCGGTTCCGATCGCGGCGGTCGTGCCCTAGAATGCAGGACTCGCGGCCCCTCATCGAGGACGGCCCGCAGCCCCCCGGAATCCGAACCCTCTCATGCAGCCGTTCCGCCAACTCGACTACGTCCGCCTCGACGACTCGCTTTCGACCGAGGAGAAGATGGTGCGCGACACCGTGCGCGACTGGGTTGGCGAGCGCTTCCTGCCGCTCGTGGCCGGACACTTCGAAGCGGGCACGTTCCCGACGGAGCTCGTGCCCGAGCTCGCGGATCTGGGCGTGTTCGGTCCGACGACCCCCGAGGAGTACGGCGGTCCGGGGCTGAACAACGTGGCCGCCGGCCTGATCTACCAGGAGATGGAGCGCGGCGATTCCGGCCTGCGTTCGTTCGTCTCGGTGCAGGGCGGCCTCGTCATGTACCCGATCTTCGCGTACGGGTCCGAGGAGCAGAAGCGCCGCTGGCTGCCGCTCATGGCGAAGGGCAAGGCGATCGGCTGCTTCGGCCTGACCGAGCCCGATTTCGGCTCGAACCCGGGCGGGATGCTGACGACGGCGAAGAAGGACGGCACGGGCTGGGTGCTGAACGGCCGCAAGATGTGGATCACGAACGGCACCGTCGCCGACGTGGCCGTCGTGTGGGCGCGCGCCGAGGGCAAGATCCGCGGCTTCCTGGTCGAGCGCGGCACGAAGGGCTACTCGGCCCCCGAGCAGAAGCACAAGTGGAGCCTGCGCGCGTCGGTGACCAGCGAACTCGTGCTCGAGGACGTGAAGGTCCCGGGCTCGGCGATGCTGCCGAACGCCGAGGGCCTGAAGGGTCCGCTCGGCTGTCTGACGCAGGCGCGCTACGGGATCGCCTGGGGCGCGCTGGGCGCCGCGCTGGCCTGCTTCGACGAGGGCCTGCAGTACGCCAAGCAACGCATCGTGTTCGACAAGCCGCTCGCGGGCTTCCAGATCCCGCAGCAGAAGCTCGCCAACATCGCCACGCAGATCACGCTCGGTCAGCTGATGGCCTTGCACCTCGGGCGCCTCAAGGACGACGGGAAGCTGACGCCCGCGATGGTGTCGATGGGCAAGCGCAACAACGTGAACCTCGCGCTCGAGACCGCGCGCATCATCCGCGACCTGATGGGCGCGAACGGGATCAGCCTCGAGTACCAGGTGGGCCGCCACCTGTGCAACCTGGAGAGCGTGATCACGTACGAGGGCACGCACGACATCCACACGCTGGCGATCGGGCAGGAGCTGACGGGGATCCAGGCGTTCCGCTGAGCGCGAACCTCCGTGGAAGGTCCCGAGATCGTCGTCGTCCTCGCGCCGGATGGAGTCGACGGGATCTCGGACCTCGTCGGGGATTCTCCGCTCTGGATCGTCCGTTCCGCGCCGAACGACGAGGCCGTCCGGACGCTGCTCGCGGCCCGAGCGGCGGAACGGCGCCGGACCGTCGTCACGACGTTCGATTGCGCGGCGATCACGACTCGGTCGCTGGCGGACCTCTTCGAAACCATCGACCTCCATCACGGATCGTGGTCCTCGGATCCACCGTGGCGCGCGTTGGTCCTGATCGGGGATCTGGACGACGTGGACGCGGCGGGTCTCGCGCGTAGCTTCGGCGGCCGCATCGAGGTCGAAGTGACGCGCATCGCGGGCGGGCTGCGCGTCCAGCGAGTCCCGGACGGTCGGCTCGCAGGTGCAGTGTCCCAGGTGCGCCTCCGCGCTGCCGGTCTCGCCGACATCGACGCGATGCACGTCGTGCGCTGCGCGGTGCGCGAGAACCGGCTCAGCCGGCCGGATCGCATCACGAGCGAGGACTACCGATTCATGCTCGAGCGCGACGGGCGCGGCTGGGTCGCGGAGGTCGACGGGCGCGTCGTCGGGTTCGTGGTCGCGGATCTGTGCCGTTTCAATGTGTGGGCGCTGTTCGTCGACCCGGAGCACGAGAAGCGCGGCATCGGGCGCGTGCTGCACGACGCGATGATGGAGTGGTTCCTCGCGCAGCCGGGCGTCGAGCGCGTCTGGCTCACGACGGCGCCTGGCACGCGGGCCGAGGCGTTCTATCGGCGCGCGGGTTGGCGCTATTGCGGGCTCGACGCAGCCGGCGAGGTGCGCTTCGAGATGGATCGGCCAGTCGCCTGATCCTGGAGGTGTGAACCGGCATGTTGGGAGTCCTGGCCAGAGCCGCGTTTCTGCGCCTTGGGTTCGCGGTGTGATGACGGAGGCGCCGCGCAAACCGGCCTCGTCGATCGAGGATGTTCGAGGCCGGTCGAGTCGCGGATGCCGTTCCGCAGCGGATGCCTGCACGACTCCAGCGCAACTCGAGACCCTACGGGTGACCGTCGGGCTTCCAAGCGGGGGCTTCCTGCGTCGAGAGCATTCCCCAGCGCAGCCAGCCGTTCGTGAGCAACCACGAACGCGCGGTCGCGATCGGGCGTCCCTCGAGCGCGATGCGATCGCACCAGCCGCGGAACCAGGCGCCCGACGAGAACGCGTCGATACCGTTGATCCGCGCGCCGTGCCTGCGCGCGTTCTGGAGCACGTAGACGAGCGCGGATCGCACCTCGCGCGGGGTACGCAGGATCCGCGCGTGGTAGCGGTCGCTCAACACCCTGCCACTGCGATCCCATTCGCGATTGAGAGCCTTCGCGATGCGCACGAGCAGGCCTTGCATGCCGCGCGCGATCGAGCGCGCATCGTCGGCCTCGGCGATGAAGTGCAAGTGATTGGATTGGATCGAGTACTCGACGAGCCGGAATCCGAACCGGTCCGCGCCAGCGGAGAGAGCACGGCGCAGCGCGACGAGCGTGCTGTCGCGGCGCAGGCTCGGCAGCCCCGCGGCCAGGTGCGTCGTCACGATGACCGGGTCCCGCGCCGTCAGCTTCGGTCGCCTGGCGTGCGTGACGAGCGCGCACTCGCCCTTCGGCTTCCGACCCGCGCCGCGTTGAGCTCCGCCGCGCGGGAAGATCGTGAGCTGGCGACACTTCCTCGAAGACGTATGCACCATCGAGAACCTCCACTCCATGGACGATCGGCGCATGCAGGAGGTGCTGGAATTCCCGAAGATTCTGAGCAGATGTTGCTGCTCGATCGGCGGTATCGATTCGGCACAGTTCTGAGAGCGCGAGTCTGGACCAAGTCCTCGTCGGCCGTCGACGCGCGCTCGGCGCGCATGTCCTATTGGCCGTGCGGTCCGCAGCTTCGCGGCGTCTGTTCGAGATGTGCGGTCGATTCTCCCGCGCGACACCGAGCGCGCCGTCGATCACGCAGTCGACCGCGCGCTCGCGCCGGTCGAGCTCGGAGTCTTCGCATCACCTGCCCACACGTCGATCGCGAGCGCGACCGTCGCGCACACGACGCCGATCCCCACGAAGCTGAACGACAAGGCCGTCGTCGCGAAGGCGCGGCCGAGCAACGTGGGCGTCGTCGCGCCGATGAGCAGCGCGGACGCCGCGACCAGGATCCAGCGCGCGCTGCGCGCTGCCCGGCCGAGCTCGTGCGGCGGACCGACGAGGAGCAGGGCGTAGGGGACCAGCATCCACACCATGTGCGCCTTGTGCACGAGCGGCGCGAGCATCAGGCCGCTCGCCATGCACAGACAGACCTCGCGCAGGCGCGCTCCGGCGCGGTCGTCGCGCACGGAGCGGACGAGCGTCACGAGCAGAGCGGCCACCCATGCGAGCTGCACGGCCACCACGATCCGGTGCACGGTGTCCGGCGACCAGGCCACGAGCTCCGCGGTCGGTCCGGCCGCGCCCTTCGAAGTCGCGGGCGTCGCCGCGAGAGCCCGGTAGAGCATCGCGGTCAGGCTCTGACCCGGAACGTATTCGCGCACGGCGAGCAGCTCTTCGCCGCCGGATGCGTAGGGCGTGACGA
Organism: Planctomycetota bacterium; assembly: GCA_026692665.1. GTDB lineage: Bacteria > Planctomycetota > UBA1135 > UBA1135 > JAEUHZ01. The sequence goes on along the minus strand of JAPLOF010000058.1, from coordinate 146,400 downwards.
GGCCGTGCCACCAGCCGGCGATGCGCTCGAGCCCTGTACTTGGACCGAACGCCATCATCGGCAGCGCGAAGAGACCCAGGACGCTCGCCGTCGCGACTCCAGCGAGCGCGCGCACGTCGCGCCGCGCGAGGAATGCCAGCGACACGATGCCGGGCACGACCTTGAACGCCGCGGCGGCTCCGACCCAGGCGCCCGCGGCGAACGCGCGGGTTCGCTGCGCCGCGAGGAGCGCCGCGACGAGCAGCGCCAGCGTGAAGTGGTTCACCTGTCCGTTGGTCAGGTTGGAATCCGCGAGGCGCAGCACGAGGAGCGCGGGCAGCCAGGAGAGCCACGCCGGCGCCGCGAGCCCCTCGCCGCGAACCAGGTCCACCGCGCGCCGCGCGCACCACGCGATCGCCGCGAGCGAGAGCGCCTGGAAGATCGCCGCCGCGACGGGCAGCGGAAGGAGGCCCAGAGGAGCGAGCACGATCGCCGTGCCCGGCGGGTAGATCCACTGGTCGACCGTGTTCGGATCGCGGCCCTCGACGACGGCGCGCGCGGCGCGCCAGTAGACGGCCAGGTCGGAGCCCTGCGGGCTCACCGCGGCCCGCCAGCCGCGGACCGCGAACCAGACGCCGAGTCCGAGCAGGATCCACGGGAGGATCGCGTGGATCCGGGAGGTCGTTCGCGTGCTCAAGCGTGCAGAGCGGAACGAGCCGGGCACGCCCGTGCAAGAGGGTTCCGCGCTCCTGGATCGGACCCGCGCCAGCGGCCAGGATGGGCGCGTGCGCTTCCTCTTCCCCGACGATCCCGCGCGCCGTCGCCTCCGCGACCGGTGGCTCTTCGGGCTGGCTCTCGTCCTGGCGCTCGTGATCGTCCTGCGCGCGGCGCGCAAGAGCGACGGCGTCCTCGTGCGCAACCAGGAGTGGGGGGCGCGCTTCCTCGAGCACCACGATCCGTACGACGACACGATCCGCGGTGGCCGGCTCCACGGTCCGTATCCGCCTTCCTACGCGATCGTCTGCGCGCCGCTGTCGCTCGTTCCCACGGGCGCCGCGCGCGTCGCGTGGGCTTCGGCGCAGATCGCCGCGATCGCGGCCCTCTTCGTGCTGGTGCGCCGTTGGCTGGAGCGCGGCTGGCCGCGCGCCGCTCCGCACGCGAGCGTCCTGTTCGCCTTCGGGCTCCTCCTCGCGAGCCGCTACGTCCTGCGCGACACGTCCGGGGGCGGAGGCAACACGCTCTACGCAACCGCGCTCTTGTGGGGCGTCGAGCTGGCCTGGTCGGGCCGTGTCCTGGCGCCGGCCGTGCTCGTCGCGCTGCCCCTGGCGCTGAAGCCGAACCTGGCACCCCTGGCGCTCGTCCTCGTGTTGCGCGGCCGGTGGCGCGCGTTCGCCGCGCTGCTCGTGGTGCTCGCGCTGTGTCTCGGATTGCCGGGCCTGTGGTACGGCCCGGAGGCCTGGAAGGAGCTCTGGCTGCGCTGGTTCGCCGATGTCTCGGCCTACGCCGCGGTGGACGACCTCAGTTCCGTCGCTCGAGTGCCGGCGGGCTTCCCCGTGGACGACTCGGGCATGAACCAGTCGCTGCGCGCGGCGTTCTCGCGCGCGGCGACGACCCTCGGCGGAGGCCCGGACGACGCGCTCCTCGCGTGGGGCAAGTGGTTGGCCCGGGCCGGAGCCGTCGCGGCGCTGTGTGCCGCGGCCTGGGCCTCCCTGCGAGCGCGGAGCTCGCGCTCCGAGATCCTGGCGCTGCTGGCTTTCCTGCCCGCGTCCCTGCTGGCCTCGCCGATCACGTGGAAAGCGCACCACGCCGTGCTCGTCGGGCTCTTCGCCCTGCTCGCGGCTTCGGCGTTCGAGGATGGTCGCCGACGCGCGTTGACCTGGTTCCTCGCCGCCTACTGGCTGTGTTGCGGCCTCCTCAGCGAGGAGGTCGTCGGTCGAACGGCCAAGGCCTGGCTTCAAAGCGTGTCCATCGTGACGTGGTTCACGATCGTGCTCCTCGTGGTCGCGATCCGCGAAGCGCGGAGCGTGGACCGTGCGGCAGCCACGGCGACGCCCGGCTGAGAGGGACCCGGCCCGCGCGACACTCGGGAATCGTGCTCGCACCGGGACGCTCGGGCCGTCCACACGCCGGCGCAGCCTCTTGCGCGGCGGGCGCGCGCCGGGAATGCTCACTGCGCGACGAGTCCACGCCGGAGGATGCTGCTCATGCCGATCGACCTCGAAGTGAACGGAAAACGCGTTTCTGTGGACGTCGATCCGACGACTCCGCTCCTGTGGGTCCTGCGCGAGGATCTCGCGCTCCCGGGCACGAAGTTCGGCTGCGGTGCCGCCCAGTGCGGGGCCTGCACCGTCCACGTCGACGGCGCGTCCGCGCGCTCGTGCGTGTTGCCGATCTCGGCGGTCGCGGGCAAGCGGATCACCACGATCGAGGGCCTCGACGGGAAGTTCGGCGCCGCGCTGATGCAGGCCTGGACGGAGCAGGACGTGCCGCAGTGCGGCTACTGCCAGACGGGCCAGATCATGAGCGCCGCCGTGCTCCTGAAGGAGGCCGCGAAGCCCACGGATGGCGACATCGACGCCTGCATGTCCGGCAACGTCTGCCGCTGCGCCACGTACGTCCGGATCCGCAGCGCCATCCACCGCGCCGCCGAGATCGCCAGCGGAGGTGGACGATGACCGGGCAGTCCATGCACCGGCGCGAACTGCTGCGCGGACTCGCATTCGGCGGCGGGCTCCTGCTCGCCGTGCGATTCGGGGCGACCGCCAGCGCCGATCCCGGTCCGCTCGTCGCGAGCCCCGAGGACGCGGCGTTCGCGCCCAACGCTTTCGTACGCATCGCGGGCGACGGTCGCGTCACCGTGATCATCAACAAGGCCGAGATGGGTCAGGGCGTGTCCACGGCGCTCGCGATGATCGTCGCCGAGGATCTCGACGCGGACTGGAAGCAGGTCGGGTTCGAGTTCGCGCCGGCGGACCTCGTCTACGCCCACCCGGGCTTCGGCATCCAGATGACCGGGGGCAGCACGAGCGTCGCCGGCATGACGCCCTCGCTGCAGAAAGCGGGCGCCACGGCGCGTGCGATGCTCGTCGCGGCGGCGGCGCAGAAGCTCGGCGTGCCGCTCCTGGAGCTCACGACGGAGTCCGGTTCCGTCGTCCATGCTGCCTCCAAGCGCCGCCTGGGATACGGAGAGCTGGTCGCGGACGCGGCGAAGCTCGCAGTTCCCACCGACGCGCCCGTCAAGGATCGCAAGGACTACCGGATCGTCGGCCGCTCGACGAAAAGGCTCGACACGCCGGACAAGGTGCGCGGCAAGGCGCAGTTCGGCATCGACGTGACCCTTCCGGGAATGGTGATCGCGCTCGTCGCGCGCGCCCCCGTCTTCGGCGGCAAGGTGCGCTCCTTCCGCGCCGAGAAGGCCAAGGCGATCGCCGGCGTGCGCGACGTCGTCCAGATCAGCTCCGGCGTCGCCGTGATCGCGGACCGATTCTGGGCCGCGAAGCGCGCGCGGGACCTGCTCGAGATCGACTGGGACCTGGGCGCGGGGGCGTCGACGTCGTCCGAGAAGCTGAGGGCCGAGTACGCCGCGCTGGCGCAGAAGCCCGGGATGGTGGGACGTCGCGACGGCGACGCGCCGTCGGTGGTCGAGGCGGCCGGTTCGAAGGCGATCGAGGCGCTGTACGAGCTGCCGTACCTGGCGCACGCGCCGATGGAGACCTTGAACTGCACCGTGCGGCTCACGGCGGACGCGTGCGAGATCTGGACCGGCACGCAATTCCAGACGGTGGACCAGGGCGCCGCCGCCGCCGTCGCCGGCCTGAAGTCGGAACAGGTCAAGATCCACACGACCTTCCTGGGCGGCGGATTCGGCCGCCGCGCGAACCCGAAGGCCGACTTCGTCGTCGAGGCCGTCGAGGTCGCGAAGCTGGCCCATGCGCCGGTCAAGGTCATCTGGACGCGCGACGACGACCTGCGCGGCGGCTACTACCGCCCGATGTGGACGAGCCGCATGCGCGCGACGCTCGACGCGCGCGGCAGGGTCGAGGCCTGGGTGCACACGATCGTCGGCCAGTCGTTCATGGCCGGCACGCCGTTCGAAGCCGCGTTCGTGAAGAACGGCATCGACTCGCTGTCCATCGAGGGCTCCGAGGACACGCCCTACGCGATCCCGAACGTCCAGGTCGAGTTGCACACGACGAACGTCGTGGTGCCGACCCTATGGTGGCGCTCTGTCGGTCACTCGCACACCGCCTTCGTGATCGAGTCGTTCGTGGACGAACTCGCCGCGCGCGCCAAGGCCGATCCGCTCGAGTTCCGGCGCGAGATGCTGAAGGACAAGCCCCGCCACCGCGCCGTGCTCGAGCGCGCCGCGAAGGAGTCCGGCTGGGGTACGCCGCTGCCCGCGGGCCGCGCGCGCGGTATCGCGCAGCACTTCTCGTTCGGCAGCTACGTCGCGATCGTGATGGATGCGTCGATCGAGCGCGGCCGCCCACGCGTGCACCGCGCGACCGTCGCGATCGACTGCGGGCGCGTGGTGAATCCCGACACGGTGGTGGCGCAGATGCAGAGCGCGGTCGGGTTCGGCCTCACGACCGCGCTCTACAGCGCGATCACGCTGAAGGACGGCCGAGTCGACCAGTCGAACTTCCACGACTACCCGATGTTGCGCATCCACGAGATGCCCACCGTCGACGTGCACATCCTGGAGAGCAACGAGCCTTCGAGCGGCGTCGGCGAGCCCGGCGTTCCGCCGATCGCGCCCGCGCTCGGCAACGCGCTGTTCGCGTTGACGAAGAAGCCCATCCGCCGCCTGCCGATCCGATCCGAGGACTTGGCCTAGCATGAACCCCGCCCCGAATCCGCGTCCGCGGACGCCGTTCCTCCTCGCCAGCGCGGCGGTCGCGAGCCTGGCGCTCGCCGGAATCGCCGTGCAGTGCTCGTCGCCCCGCCCGACGGAACCCGCGCGCGCGGCAGTCGCGGACGCCGACGGTCTGCGCGCCTGGGACGTCGTCTATGGCGTCCTCCAGCATCCACGCTGCGTGAATTGCCACCCCGCTGGGAACGTCCCTCTCCAGGGCGAACACCTGCAGCTGCACGCGCAGAACGTGCAGCGCGGGGTCGACGGCAAGGGCCGCTTCGACCTGAAGTGCGCCACGTGCCACACCGCCGCGAACACGCCCGGTGCGCACATGCCGCCGGGCGCGCCGAACTGGCACCTCCCGACCGCGGCGATGCCGCTCGTGTTCGAGGGGAAGAGCAAGGCGGAGCTCTGTCGGCAGATGCGCGATCGCGCGCAGAACGGCGACAAGACGCCCGAGCAGCTGGTCGAGCACATGACGCACGATCCGCTCGTCCTGTGGGGATGGTCGCCCGGCGAGGGCCGCGCGCCGGTCTCGACGCCGCAGGCCGCCTTCGCCCAGGCTGCCCGGACGTGGGCCGCGAGCGGCTGCGCGTGCCCGGAGTGATCCCGGTGTCTCCCGGCGAGCGACGCTTCTCCTTGGCGGCGCGCTGACGCCGCTTCGGGACCCAGCACGTGCGTGTCGGCTACCACCGCGACTACTGGATCCCTCTCCCCGAGCGGCATCCCTTCCCGATGGGGAAGTACCCCGCGCTCCACGCGATCCTGCTCGCGGAAGGACTCATCGCCCCCGCGGACGTGGTCGCGCCGGACGAGGTCGCGCGCGAGGATCTCCTGCTCGTCCACACTCCGGAGTACGTCGAGCAGGTCTTCACGGGCGAGCTCGCGCCGGACACTGCGAAACGGCTGGGCTTCCCGTGGAGCGCGGCGCTGCTGCGCCGCGCGCGGCTCGCGGTCCAGGGCACGATCGACGCGTCGCGCCGCGCGCTGGACGACGGGATCTCGGCCAACCTCGCCGGTGGAACGCACCACGCGTTCGCGGACCGCGGCGAGGGCTACTGCACCTTCCACGATGTCGCGGTCGCGATCCGCGTGCTGCAGCGCGAGTCCCGGATCCGGCGCGCGCTCGTCGTCGACCTCGACGTGCACCAGGGCAACGGGACGGCGTCGATCTTCGCGCGCGACGAGAGCGTGTTCACGTACTCGATGCACGGCGAGCGCAACTTCCCGTTGCGGAAGGAGCGCTCGAGCCTCGACGTCGCCCTGCCGGACGGACTGGACGACGCGGGGTACCTCGCCCGTCTCGAGGAGCACTTGCCCAGGTGTTTCGAGCAATCGCGTCCCGAACTGGTCGTGTACCTCGCCGGCGTCGACGTCGCGGCGGGGGACCGTTTCGGGCGCCTCGCGCTGACGAAGTCCGGCATCGGGGAGCGGGATCGACACGTCCTCGAAGCCTGCCGGGCGCGCGGCGTTCCCGCGTGTCTGGTCCTCGCCGGAGGCTACGCGCGGACTCCGGAGATCACGGCCGACCTGCACGCGGAGGTCCATCGCGCCGCGCGCGCGCTCGGGCCGTGAGGCGCCGTCAGCCCGGCAGGAACGGCACGACGCGGTCGCGCAGGGTCGCTGGCAGCCGCGCGGCGAGGATGCGGCGGATCTCCTCCGGACCGTAGCGCGCCGAGAAGTGCGTGAAGAGCAGCGCCTCGTTCTGGAACAGGTCGGCGCGCTCGCACACCTCGTCGAGGTGCACGTGGCCCTTGTCGCGGCATTCGGCGACGGAGACGCGGTCGTCGAGGAACGTGACCTCGAGGATCAGGAGCTTCGCGGTGCGCACGACTTCCTCGCGCTCGACCACGTCGATCAGCGTGTCGCCGCAGAAGGCGACCAGCGGAGCCTCCAGCGATTCGGAGACGCTCTCGCCGCGCTCGCGCACGGCGCGCAGCGCGGTCTCGTCGAGCCCGGCGAGGTCGCTCCGCAGCCGCGTCTTCTTCTCCCAGATCGCATAGCCCTGGCAAGGCGCGCGGTGGTACGAGCGGAACGGGCGCGCCACGTGCCGGGGCGAGAGCGGGTGCTCGTCTCCCGGCGCGGCCACGACGAGCCGATGCTCCAACGTGGAGCGGTCGAGGCGTCGCCACACCTCGAACAGGTCGCGGAACGCGTCGGCGTTCTCCGGGCCCACGACGTAGGTCGGCGGGGCCAGCTTGCGCAGGGCGCGTGTCGCGCAGTGGTACGCGACGCCCCCCATGTGGTCCATGTGCGCGTGGGTGAAGAGGATCGTGGGCCGCGCGATCGAGTGCTCGGGCGCGCGGCCGATGTCGAACGCCACCTTGAACTGCGGCAGGTCGATGCAGGTCTCGATACCGCCGACGGAGAGTCCGCGGACCTCGATCCCGAGTAGCTTCTCACCGTGCCCGCGCTGCATGACCCGCTATCGTAGCCCGGGTGGAACGCCGGACGATCGAACCCTCCGCGATCGAGCCCCTACTCGAGAGCGCTCTCGCGAGGCGCGTGGAGCTTCGCGCGCGGCTCGCGACCGAGGGGACGGATTGCTTCCGCGTGCTGCACGGGCTCACCGAGGGCCGGCCGGGACTTTCGATCGACCTGTACGGTCGCCTCGCGCTCGTGCAGACATTTCGCGATCCGCTGCGGGACGGCGAGCTGGAACGGATCGAGGCCTTCGTGAAGGCTCACCTGCGCCGCGACGCCGTCCTCGCCTGGAACCACCGCGCCGATTGGCCGCGCGAGCCCTTCGAGCGCTGGCACGTGCCGCATGCCGAGGCTCTCGAAGAGCACGTGGCGACGGAACTCGGTGTCCGCTACGGGATCCGCGCGCGACACCGCGGCCAGGATCCGTGGCTCTTCCTGGACCTGCGCGCCGGCCGTCGCGTCGTGGCCGAGCTGGCGCCGGGACGCTCCGTCCTGAACCTCTTCGCCTACACCGGCTCGGCCGGGATCTGCGCGGCAGCCCACGGGGCGCGCGAAGTCTGGAACGTGGACTTCGCGCGCTCGAGCCTGGACGTGGCGCGCCGGCACGCGGAACGGAACGCGATCCCGGCCGGCGTCGTGCGCGACGTGCACGAGGACGTACTGCCCGTGCTGCGCCAACTCGCCGGCCTGCCCGTGAAGGGGCGCGGCGCGGCGCGACCCTTCGTGCGCCTCGAGCCACGGCAGTTCGATGTCATCGTGCTCGACCCGCCCGCCTGGTCGAAGGGCCCGTTCGGAGCCGTGGACGTGGAGAACGACTACCCGAGCCTGTTCAAGCCGGCACTGCTCTCTTGCGCGAGCGGGGGCCGGGTGATCGCCACCAACCACGTGGCGCGCGTGTCCGCCGAAGCCTGGCGGGCGACCCTGACGCGCACCGCGGAGAAGTGCGGCCGGCCGCTCACGGCGCTGGCCGTGCTGGGGCCCGACGCGGATTTTCCGGCCGACACGCCCGCGCTGAAGATCGCGATCGCCCGCGTCGGTTAGCATCTGGATTCGATGTCCGCCGAGCCCCGACGCGCGCGCCGATTCCTGGACCTCGCCGCGTTGTGCGCGTTCTCCGTCGCGTTGGCGGCGCCGACCGTCGATCGTTTCGTGCGGCCGGACGAGGCCCGCGATTCGCGGCGCGAGAACCGCGAACCCGCGCCCCGGCCCGCCGCTCCGACGACGGCTCGGGAGGTGGCCGCCTGGCCGGGGAAGTTCGACGACTGGTTCGCCGACACGTCCGGCCTGCGCGACCTGCTCCTCGGCGCGCGGAACACGGCCTCGTATGACCTGGGCATCTCCCCGAGTCCCATGCTCGATGTCGGTGCGCGGGGCTGGATCTTCTACCGCGGCGACTGGTCGTTCGAGGCCCACCGCGGGATCCACACCCTCGACGTCGCGGCGATGCAGGCCTGGGTCGACGCGCTCGAGGAGCGTCGCGCGATGCTCGCGGCGCGTGGTTCGCGCTTCCTCTTCGCGCTCGTCCCGGACAAGGAGTCGATCTACCCGGAGCTCCTGCCGCGGACCTGGGATCCCGTCGGTCCCAAGCTATCCGACCTCTTCCTGGCCGAACTGGCGCGGCGCACGCAGGTCGAGGTCCTGGACCTGCGGCCCGCGTTGCTCGCCGCGAAGGCGCTCGATCGCCCGGAGGCCGGGGACCACGTCTACTTCCCGCGCGGCACGCACTGGACCTCGCGCGGTGCCTACGCCGCGTCGCAGGCGATCGTCGAGCACCTGCGGCCCGCGTACCCCCGGATTCCGCGTCTCGACCGCGCCGATCTTCAGGAGTTCCGCGGTGAGCCCGAGGGCGAGGACTCGTGGATGCACAACCTCTACGCGCCTTGGCTGCTCGAGCCCGCGATCGTGCTCGGCCCCCGGGAGAGCTGGCGCGTGCACCCGGGCCTCGCACCTTCCGGCCGGCTCGAGAACGGCATCGCGAACTGGGGCGATCCCGCGGCGCCGTCGGTGTACTTCCTCCACGATTCGTACGGACCCTTCATCCAGCCCTACCTGGCGCAGAGCTGCCGACGACTGCGCTCCGCCTGGCAGAGCTTCATCGACGGCGCCATCGTCGAGGTCGAGCGGCCGGATGTCGTGCTGCTCCTGAAGGCGGAGCGCATGCTCGCGTGGCCGCCGGACGTCGATCGCTGGCCGTCCTCGCTCGGATCTTCGGCCAACCGGCCCGCGGACGCCGCGGTCTGGGCGCTCGACGCCGCCACGACCGTGATCCCCGAGATCCTGGGCGACGCGCGATTCCAGGCGGACGGGGAGGACACCCTCTGGGCGACGAAGGACTGGAAGGACCGCTTCGTCGTGCAGCTTCCCGCCGATGCGATCCGTGGCCGACGGCTGGCGTTCGAGTACGAGCTCGATGCGCCGCAAGATGGGAAACTCGACGTCTGGATCGGCGCCGAGGGCCCGAAGGAGTGGAGCGACCAGGGGATGTCCCCGCTGCCCCTGGTGGCGGGTCACAACAAGGGCGGCATCGTGCTGCCGGACCTCCGGACGACGGGCCGCCTCATGGTGCGCGTGGGACCCGTGGGGACTTGGAGGTTCCGCAGGCTCGCCGTGCGCGCCGTGGGACCGGTCGAGGGCACGCAGCGCTAGTCCTCGTCGCCCGAGCCGACGATCCGTTCGTAGTGAGTAGCCAGGTCGTCCGTGATCTTCTCGAGGTAGGCCTCCTCGTCGGGCTCGAGGTTCCCGCGCGTCTTCTCGAGCAGCATGCGCAGATCGTCGACGAGCATCCGCGCGCTCGACGCGTTGACCTGCTTCGTTCCGGTGAGCGGGTTCTCGATCAGACCCAGCGAGAGCATCGCCTGGAACGAGAGGCGGGTGACGAACAGGCGGAAGTCACCGCCGGGCAGCGGGACGTCGCTCGCCGTGCGGGGCCGAGCCGGGCTTCGACCGCCGGTCCCTTCGTCTTCGTCGTCGCCCCTCTTCACGCGAGCTCGACCTCGCGCGCGCGTTCACGATGGCCGTTGCGTGAATGCGCCAGCGCTGCCCCCACGAAGCCCTTGAACACCGGGTGCGGCGACAACGGCGCACTCTTGAACTCGGGGTGGAACTGGACGCCCACGAAGAACGGGTGGCCTTCGAGTTCCACGATCTCGACCAGGTCGCGTTCGGGGTTGATGCCGGAGAGGTGCAGGGACGACGAGGCGAACGCGGCGCGGTAGTCGTTGTTGAACTCGAAACGGTGGCGGTGCCGTTCGTGGACGAGAGTCGTGCCGTAGAGCTTGTGCGCGAGCGAGCCGGTCTCGATGCGGCAGGGCTGCGATCCGAGGCGCATCGTCCCGCCGAGGTTGGAGACCGCGCGCTGGTCCTCCATGGGCGCGATCACCGGGTGCGGCGTGTGCGGGGAATGTTCCAAGGTGTGGGCGCCCTCGAGCCCCAGGACGCCGCGCGCGTACTCGATCACGGCGCATTGCATCCCGAGACAGATGCCGAAGAACGGGATCCCGCGCTCGCGCGCGTGCCGAATGGCGAGGATCTTGCCCTCGACCCCGCGGTCGCCGAACCCGCCGGGCACCAGGATCCCGTGGACGCCGTCGAGCAGGGAGAGGCCGTTCGGTCCGAGGACGTCCTCGGCGCGCACCTTGCGCAGGTTCACCTTGCAGTGATTCCCGATGCCGGCGTGCGAGAGCGCCTCGTAGATCGACTTGTAGGCGTCGTGCAACTCGACGTACTTGCCCACGATGGCGATCTCGACCGTGTCGGTCGTCTTGCGGATGTCCTCGATCATCGCGCGCCAGTCGTCGAAGCGCGTCTCGCCGCCGGGAGGCAGCCCGAGCCGTTCGACGATCAGCTTGTCCAGCCCCGCGGCGACGAGGTCGCTCGGGACCTGGTAGATCGAGAACTCGACGTCGCGCTCCTCGACCACGGCTTCCGCGCGCACGTTGCAGAAGAGCGAGATCTTCTGCGCCATCTCGCGCGTCATGGGTTGTTCCGTTCGACAGATCAGGATGTCGGGCTGGATGCCGATCTCGCGCAGGAGCGCCACCGACTGCTGCGTGGGCTTCGTCTTCATCTCGCCCGAGGCGCGCAGGTAGGGGAGCAGGGTCAAGTGCACGAAGAGCACGTCGCCGCGCGGCTTTTCCAGGGCGAACTGGCGCGCGGCTTCGAGGAACGGCAGCGACTCGATGTCGCCGACGGTGCCGCCGATCTCGGTCAGCGCGACGTCCACCGGCCGACCATCGGGGGACACGACGCCCTCGTGGATCGCCTCCTTGATCGCGTCGGTGATGTGGGGGATCACCTGCACCGTGCGCCCGAGGTAGTCGCCGCGCCGTTCCCGCGCGATCACCTGGCTGTAGATCTTGCCCGTCGTGAAGTTCGAGGCCTTCGTGAGCTTCGCGTGGGTGAACCGCTCGTAGTGGCCCAGGTCGAGGTCGGTCTCGGCGCCGTCGTCGGTGACGTAGACCTCGCCGTGCTGGAACGGGCTCATCGTGCCCGGGTCCACGTTGATGTACGGGTCCAGCTTCTGCATCGAGACGACGAGCCCGCGCCGCTCGAGGATCATCCCGATCGCGGCCGAGGTCAGGCCCTTGCCCAGGCTCGATACGACGCCCCCCGTCACGAAGATGTGCTTGGTCATCCTGCTCGCGCCTCCGTACGTCCGCCGCGCGCCCGTCCCGCGCGGTCCACCTCGTCGTCCGCGCCGCGCGCCTGGCGGCGCACGAATTCGCGGTAGTCCTCCAGCGTGTCGATCCCGCGCGGTGCGCGGCGGGCGTCGACGACACGCAGCTTCAGGCCGGCTTCCAGCCAGCGCAGTTGTTCCAGCGACTCGCGCCGCTCCAGCCGGCCCCGCGGCAGCGCGGTGAACTGCGCCAGGGCCGCCGGTCGGTACGCGTAGACGCCGACATGGCGCAGGACCGTTCCCGAGTCGGTCTCGTCCGGCGCGTGACCCGCGGCCGGGATCGGCGCGCGCGAGAAGTACAGCGCGTCGCCGCGCGCGTCACGCACGACCTTGACGACGCTCGGAGCCTGGAACGCCGCGGGATCCGTCAGCGGCACGCACAGGGTCGCCATCGAAACCGCCGGATCCGCGAACGCAGCCACGAGGCGCGCGAGGTCCTCGCGGTCGAGGTCGGGTTCGTCACCCTGCACGCCGACGAGGACGTCGGCGCGCTCGCCCGCCGCGGCCAGCGCGTCCCAGGCCTCCTTCACGCGATCGGTCCCGCTCGGATGCTCGACGCGGGTCGGGATCGCCTCGAACCCGTGGGCTCGGACCGCTTGCGCGACCTCCTCGGCGTCCACCGCTACGACGATGCGGGCGAAGACGCCGCTATCGCGCACGTTGCGCGCCGTGTGTACGACGAGCGGCGTGCCGGTCTCCTGCAGGAGCATCTTGCGCGCGAGCCGGGTGCTCGCGAGGCGCGCCGGGATGATCGCGACGGCCCGCACGGGGGCCGATGCCGCGCGCGGATCCCCTCCGGCCGGTCGATGCTCGGTGCGGCTCACGCGGCCTAGCCTCCGGACCGTGCGCTGCTGCCGCCGCCCTTCGAGCTCTTCTTGCCGCCCGTGGGCTGGGGCGCGTTTCCGCCCCACGCGGGCGCCGAGTCGACGGCCTGGAGCTGCATCGTGCTGTTGTAGACGTCCAGCAGCGCCTTCGCGCAGGTCTGGAAGGTCTTCGCGTAGTCCGCGGTGACCCCGGGTCGCAGGACGGCGTGGTAGGGGCCCTCGGGCAGATCGACCTCCAGCATCTGGGATGTGCCGGGGGGCGGCGTCTTCGGAGCGCCTCCCGATTGCGCGATGGCGAAGAAGCCCTGGTCGCGGAAGTACTCCACGATCGCGTCGACGACCTCGTCGGGGCTCACCTTGGTCGTGGCCTGGTCGATGGGCTGGCGCGACGAGTAGAGCTCGGTCCGATCCGTGTGCGACTCGTTCACGATCCCGAACGAGAGGTTCTTGGCGATCGCGCGGTAGCGCAACTCGATGGGCTTGCCCGTCTTGTGCGCCGCGGAGTCGGACTGTGCGCCGCCGGAGGAGCACCCGGGCAGGGCCGCGAGCCCGGCGAGCACGAGGAGCGTGCCGAGGAGCCGGGGGACAGCGCCGAAGGAAAGCGACCGCGCCCGACTCGAATCCATGCTGAAGCGCATGGAGCCGCAGGATAACTGCGTGCAAAGGCGCGCTCAAGGTCCGAGCGCTTCTTCAGTCGCGAATCGGGCGCCCGTCGTCGGGCAGGCGGGCGGCGTCGAGGACCGGCAGGAGGAGTCCCCGGGCCCGCACCAGGCCGTCCGCGCTGAACTGCGTGCCGTCGGCGGTCTGGTAGAGGTCCGTCGCGCCGACGGGGCGCGCGGGAGTCCGGGCACCCGGACGCGCGGCGACGAGCTCGCGCTCGACCGGGGGCCGTGTCCCATCTCCGGGATCGGGGCCGTAGGCGCGCACCCCCATCCAGCAGCGCACGGGCAGCAGATCGCCGCGGCGGTACGCGCCGCCGATCGGATGGAACGGGGCGCCGCTCCGGTAGGGCTCGGAGGCGGGCACGACGAGGTAGCTCTCGGACACGATCGTCCCCGCGTCCCACGCGTCGGTGGGCAGCGCGCCGTAGGCCGCGCGGTGACCGTTGTCCCAGACGTAGTGCTCGTCCGGAGGCGTGATCCGGTCCACGAGCGTCCAGTCGCGCGCGGGCTTCCGGGGCGCGCTCCAGTGGTAGGTGATCCAGCCGAAGCCCTGGGGCGGGACCTCCTGGTACTCGATGCCGAGGAGCTGCAAGCGCTCGCCGTCCGGGTCCTCGGGATCGATGAAGTCGAACGCGCCACGCAGCTCGCGGTCCGCCTGGAACTGCGCGAGGTCGAGGCCGCGCCGCTCCTCGAAGAACCGGCGTCCGCGCGGATCGGACGAGCGTCGCTGGAGGACGAAGATCGGGCCGAGGTCGCCGTACGTCGACTGATCGTAGAACGCGGCCGCGACCTCGAACCCGGCGGCGACCCAGCGCATCAGCTCGGGGTGCTCGGAGAGGATGGGCAGGTGGACGAGGAACACGTCGACCTCCTCGAGCGCCGCGAGGTCCTCGTTGTGCTGCGTCACGAAGCCCGACTTCTCGTCGGGCATGTACTGGCTCCACATGTTGAGCTGCCAGGGCAGCTTCACGGGATCGACGATCGGCGAGCCGCGGCGGAAGACCGCCCAGTGGTACGCGGCCGCGACGCGCACGTGCTCCGGTTCGCGGAGACCACGGCGGCGGGCCTCCTCCGCCCGCGCCGGCAGGGACTCGGCGGCCCGCGCGTTCACCCAGTCCATCGCGACCCAGTAGCCGCCGAAGCGGCGCATCTCGATGTCGGTCAACGATCGCAGCGAGAACGCCGCGATCGCGGCGAAGAGGACGATCGTCGCGAACTTCCGCGCCGATCCCACGCGCGCGAGCACCGCATCCGCGAGCCACGCGAACCCCAGGGCCGTCACGGGCATGAGGATCGCCAGGAGCGGCAGCCAGATGCGGAACTCCTTCTGGCCCTTGTTGCTCATCGCGGCGACGTTCACCACGAGCAGCACGATGAGCATCACGGCCGCGACGTTGCGCTTCACCACGGCGACGACCGTGCCGATCGCGAGCATCGCGATCGCCGGCCACGGGAGCATCGTGGGCAACTGCGTGACGTAGAACCAGGGGCTCATCTTCCCGCGCAGCGAGATCTCCGAAGGCCCGTACCACGATTCTCCGGTCCATTCGGCGCGGATGCGGTAGATGTCCTCGGCGCGATCGAGCCACCAGCTGCGCGGCTGGTCGAGCAGCGGAACGCCGTGGATTCCGCCGCCGATCGCGAAGTGCACCTTCAGGAACACCGACGTCAGCACGCTGCCCGTGTTCTGCGCCAGGTAGTTGAAGACGCTCGCGCCGAACGCGTCGTACATCGCCCAGTCGAGGACGCTCTGCAACGCGAGCGCGGCGAAGAGTCCCGCCCCGGCCGCGATCCACGTGCGCCGGTGCGACCATCGATCGCGCAGCACGAGAAGGACCACGAGCACCGCGGAGACGAGCAGCGTCTTGTACGCGACGAGGAACGCGGCGCCGAGCCACAGTCCGCCGACGAGCGCGTCGCGGCCGGAAATGGACTGTTTTCCGCGGCGAACCAGCAATTTCTCGAGCGCGAGCGCGATGCAGACGCCCGCCGGGATGCCCGACTCGGGCTGTGTCGAGTACTGCAGGAAGACCGGATTGGTCGCGACGAGGAAGCCGGCGGCCAGCGCGCACGCGCGGCCACCCACGCGCGCCGCGACGCGCGCGGTCAGCACGACGAGCACGCAGCCGAGCAGGATCTCGACGAGCGTCACGCACCACACGACCGCGCGCAGATCGCGCAGCCCGATCCAGTCGGCGAGCGCGAAAAAAGGCAGGAGAATGAACGAGAAACCGAAGGGACGGATGAGTCCCGCATCGACACGTTCTTCGCCGCGCACGAAACTCTGCGCGATCTCCATGAACTCGACCGAGTCCGCGATCTGGTAGCCCTCGACGCGCGACCACGCGAAGCACTGCAGCACGAGCGTCAGCACGACGAGCGCGCGCACCCACGTGTCGCGCAAGCTCGGCAGAGCGCGCCCGTCGGGGTCGAGATCGGGCGGTTTCGTGGCGACTGCGGCGGCGCGATCCATGCGATCGGAACGGTTCTATGCGGACGGCCCGGACGGTGCACGATTCCGGGTCCGGAATGCAGAGGATGGGCGAGTCCGGAATGGCCCGAGGGCCCCCAGATGGGGCGTCCTGAGGCCCTCAGGACACTCGGGATGGGGGGTGGAAAGATCGATTTCCTTTTGACTCACCTCTTGCAACCCCCTACGAAGACACGGGTTGGCGCAGCCGCCGGGCAGCGCCCCATCCCGCTCGAGAGTTCCAGTCAATCTGCTATCCGCCGCGGCCTGCGCAGGCGCCGCGCGACATCCATGGGCAAGGTCGAAAAGGTCATCGTTCTCTCCGTCCTGTTCCTCGTGGCGCTGATCCTGGTCGTGACCGTCACGGTCGACGACCCGCTCGACAAGACGAACGTCGTCGAAGCCGGTGCGAAGAAGGGCGCACCGGCCGTGGCTCAGGCCCCCGCCGGCAACCCGGCGGCGCCGCTCCTGAACACGACGATCCAGCCGACGGCGCAGCCGGTCGCCGGCCCCGCCGTCACCCCGACGACGGCGCCCGCCGCGCCGGTCGTCCAGCAGCCGGCCGCACCGGCCAGCGGTGCGGCGGCCGTCCCGGCTCCGCAAACGCCGGTCGTCGCCGGCCCGACGCTGCCGCCCGGCGCCCTGCTCAAGAAGGTCGACGGCCTGCAGGACTCGTGGTTCCCCGACCTCAAGCTCTACACGTGGAAGGAAGGCGACACGTGGCGCGGCATCGCGGACACGTACTACGGCGACTGGCAGCGCCTCGACGTCCTGAAGCGTCACAACGAGGGCCGCATGGACGTCCAGCCGGGCGAGTCGGTCTTCGTGCCGGTCTTCGCCGACGAGCGCGCGATGGCCGCGGCCAAGGCCGCCCCGGGCGAAGCCGCCGAGCCGGCGAAGGACGTCGTGGCGAAGTCCGACGCGAAGTCGTCCACGAAGTCCGGGTCGAAGGGCAAGGCCGAACCGAAGGCGCCCGCCAAGGCCTCGGGCAAGAAGTTCCACACCGTCGCGAGCGGCGAGAGCCTGTGGAAGATCGCCAAGACCGAGCTCGGCGACGGCAACCGCTGGCAGGAGATCTACGACGCGAACCGCGACCTCCTGGCCAAGCCCGAGTCGATCAAGAAGGGCATGCGCCTGCGCATTCCCTGAGCTCGGTCCCCGATCGCATGTGCGGCGCGCGGAGCCTCGGGCTCCGCGCGCCGCGCGCATTTCCGCGCCTGTTTCTGCGCTCGTCCCGGGCGCGAGCCGCGTCAGACTGATCGCAGCCCATGCGCCTCGCCCTCGTCCTCGCCGCCGTGATCGCGCTCGTCGCGGCGCTCTACTTCGCGCTCTCCACGGATCCCGCGAGCCCGGGGCTCGAACCCACCCCGGTCGCGCCCGAGCGCGCGGACGCTCCGCCGCCGACCGTGGAACTCGCGCAGTCCGAGCGGAGTTCCGTCAGCCTCGCGCCCCGACGCTCCGCGCCGGATCCGAGCGGATCCGCAAGCGCGACCCGGGCCAGCATCGCGATCGTGGTCGTCGACAAGGAGGGCCGCAAGCTCGGCAGCGGGGTCGAGGTGGAATGCCGTGACGCGCTCGCGCGGCTCCTGGTGCTCGAAGCGGGTCCAGGCCTCGTCTTCCGCGCGCGCGACGTACCGCCCGGGGAGCACACCGTCTCGATCGTCGCTCCCGCCTCGATTCCCGCGGTCGAGCGAATCGCGGTGCTCGCCGTCGCCGAGGAGCAGCGCTTCGAGATGCGCGTCGAGGCCGCGCCGAGGGTCCGCGTTCGTTGGCAAGCCGACGACGGAAGGCCCATCCTGGACGCCCTGGAGTCGCCGCAGATCCTCCCCGGCCCGTCGCTCCTGTGCGTCGCGGTCGACAGTGCGATCCGCGGTCTGGGCGATCCCGCGCTGAAGTGTCGCCGGTCCGCCTTCTTCGGAACGGGGATCGGTGAGGGCCCGCCCCGTGCGACGTGGCCGGGAGCTCCGCCCGACGCGCTGTGCGAGATCGCCCTCGCGAGCGCGACGCCCGCCGTCCTGACCGCTTCGATCGACGGCACCATCGTTGCTTCGGAGACGGTCGAGGACGCCGCGCGCGAAGTCGTGTTCCGCACGCCGCTCGCGCTGCTGCGCCAGATGCGCGCGAGCGTGCGCTTCTGCCTGGTCGACGGCGCGACCGGGGCTCCCGTGGTGGACGCGAGCTTCTCCGGCCGGCCGCGCGAGGGCGTCCAGTGGTCGACGGGTGTGGGGCCGTCGGGTTGCGCCGAACACCAGTTCACTCCCGGCCGAACGCTCATCGAGTTCCGGGCTCCCGGTCGCGCCAGCTTGTTCCGCGAGGTGGACCTGCAGCCTGGTGCGGAACTGGACCTCGGCGTGCTCCAGTTCACGGCGCCGGGTCACGTCACCATCCGCGCCCGCCACGCCGACGGCAGCGCGGCCAGCGCGGTGCGCCTCGCGCTCTTCCCGGCGGATCGCCTCGCGTGGGGACAGCGGGCCGAGGTCTCGACCGGTCCGGATGGCGTGGCGCGCTTCGCCGATCTCCCCCTCGAGCCGCACGTGCTCGTCGTCGCGGATCCGCGCCATGCCTGCCGTCCGCTGCGCGTGGAGCCGAGCACGCCGGGCAGCGGCGAGGTCGTCGACCTCTCGATCGAGCCCGGCGTCGAGGTCGCCCTCGACTTCGGACCGCAGACGACGCACGCGGCGCGCGCGTTCCTCCACGACCCGTCCGGCACGCCCATCGCGGTCCTGCCTCTCCCTCCCTCGGGCCTCGTGCCGCTGCGGCTCGGTCCCGGCGAGTACGTCGTCGAGATCGAGGGAGCGAGCGGCGCCCGCGCGATCACCGTGACCGACGAGAGCGTCGTGTTCGAACTGCGCTGACGGTCTTCTTCTTCCGGGCGCGGTAGACCGGCGCGACTTCGCGAACCACGTCCGCCTCGTTCGGTTTCCCGCCCGGGCCGTGGAGCAGGAAGTCCTGCCACGTGACAGCCGCGAGCCCGAGACGTTCGGCCAGGCCCAACCCTCCAGCGACTCCGATGAAGAGCGGCTGGTAGCGCGGATGACGCCGGGTGAACTCGAAGAGTCCGGCGAGGTCGCTCTGCGCGTACCGTCCGGACTTCACCTCCACGGCCCAGGAGCCCCACGAACCGTCGAGGACCATGTCCACTTCGTGCGGTTCCTCGCGCCAATAGCGCACGCGCTGCCCGCGGTTCCAGGCGTGCGCGAGGACCGCGTTCTCGATCCAGCGGCCCAGGCGCTCCGGGTCGGCCGCGGTCGGCGGACCGGCCGGGTCGGCGACCGCGAGCAGGGCCTGGTTCAGCGTGACCAGCTTGGGTGGCGCGGACCTGCGGCGCGCGGCGCGCGTCGAGAACTTGTCGAGGTGCGCGACGAGGTACGCGCGCTCGAGCAGGTCGAGGTAGCTCGCGATCGTCTCCATCGAGCCGGCGTCCTCGAGCTGACCTTGCAGCTTCTTGAGCGCGACGACCTGCGCCGGCGACGACGCGGCGACCCAGAACACCTGCCGCAAGAGGGCCGGCTTGCGCACGGGTCCCAGGTCGTGGATGTCGCGCGACAAGGCCGGCTCGATCACGGCTTCGCGCACGTATGCGGCCCAGCGCGTCGGATCGTTCAGGTACTCGATCGAGCCGGGGTAGGTGCCCCAGCGCAACGCCGTGTCGCAGGCGCGCGCCGCCGACATCCGGAACGTGCGCGCCAGCGAAGCGGGAGCCCAGTGCGTCAGCACGAGCCGCTCGAACCGGCCGGCGAGGCTCTCCTCGGCGCCTCTCCCGAGGACGAGCGACGAGGAACCCGTGGCGACGACGTGCAGGGGCGTCTTCCGGCGGCGGATCCGATCCCACGAGCCCTTCAGCCTGCGCGCCCAGCCGTCCATCGACGTCACCTCGTCGAGGAACAGCACCGCGGATCCGCGGGAACCCGCGATCGCCTCGGCCTCCGCGAAGGTGCGGTCCCAGACACCCGGAGTCGATGCACCGGGCTCGTCCCCGCTGACGTAGACGGCCCGTTCCCCGAGCTCCTCGGCCAACTCGAGCAGCATGGTCGTCTTGCCGACCTGCCGAGGCCCGGAGATCAGCTGGATCCGCCCGGGAGCGGGTTCGAGGATCCGGCGGCGGAGCTCGTCGGAACACTCGGAGCGATCCAGCCTGTAGAAGGATTCGACCATACTCGAATAATTATTCGAGTATGGTCGAATCCGTCAACCTCCAGGTCTCCGGCTCACTTCAGCCCGTACCGGTCGAGCTTCTTGTACATGTGGCTGCGCTGCATCCCGAGCCGCTCGGCGGTGCGCTTCACGTTGCCGCCGTTCTCGGCCAGCTTGCGCTGGATGAAGGCCATTTCGCTGCGGTTCTTGAAGTCCTCGAACGTCTCGGCCTGGAACGGGTCGTCGCCGCCCGGCAGCGCGCCCGACATCACGGCCGGAGAGGGGATGGGCGCGAGCGCGGGGCCGGCGCCCAGGATCTGTTCGAGGTCGGCGCGCGTGATCTCCGAGCCGTTCGCGAAGACGCAGGCGCCCTCGAGCAGGTTCTTGAGTTGGCGCACGTTGCCCGGCCAGTCGAGCTGGGCGAGGAGCTCGGAGGCGGCCGGCTCCAGCACGAGCGGCGTGCGACCGGAGCGGGCCGCGATGTCGCGCAGGAAATGCTGCGCCAGCGCCGGCACGTCCTCGCGACGCTCGCGCAAGGCCGGCACGCGCAGAGGCACCACGTTCAGGCGGTAGAAGAGGTCCAGGCGGAACGCCTTCTGCTCCGTGGCCGCCGCGAGATCGGCATTGGTGGCCGAGAGCACGCGGATGTCGACCGGGATCGCCTGCGAGTCGCCGACGCGCACGATCTCGTGGGTCTCGAGCGCGCGCAGCACCTTGGCTTGCGCCGCGAGCGGCATGTCGCCGATCTCGTCCAGGAACAGCGTGCCGCCCTCGGCCGCCTCGAAGTGGCCGATGCGGCGCTCGAAGGCGCCCGTGAACGAGCCCTTCTCGTGGCCGAACAGCTCGGATTCGATGAGCTCGTCGGGGATCGCGGCGCAGTTGACGGTCACGAAGGGTCCGTCGGCGCGCGGCGACAGCGCGTGGATGTTTCGCGCGACGACCTCCTTGCCGGTGCCGTTCTCGCCCGTGATCAGGACCGACGCGTCGGAGGTCGCGACCGTCTCGACCTGCGCGCGGAGCCGTGCCATGGCGGGGCTCGCGCCGACGAGCTCGTGGCGCTCGACGAGCTTCTTGCGCAGCCGCGTGTTCTCGGCCGTGAGCTTGCCCTCGCGCAGCGCCGCGCGGATCGTCACCAGCACGCGCTCGGCGTCGAGCGGCTTCTCCAGGAAGTTCGCGGCGCCGCGCTTGACCGCGTCGACCGCCGTCGCGACGTCGCCGTGTCCGGACACCACGACCACCGGCGGCGGGTTCTCCAGTGCGCGGACGCGCTCGAGCAGCGCCAGGCCGTCGATGCCGGGCATCTTGAGGTCCGTGACGACGACGCCGGCCCGCCGGCCGCCGCGCGCCTCGGCCTCGATGCGGCGCAAGGCTTCCGCCCCGTCCCTGGCGGTCCAGACCTCGAAGCCCTGGTACTGGAGCGTCATCTCTAGAGCGAGCCGCACGTCGGCGTCGTCGTCGACCACCAGGATGGGCACACGTTTCTCGGTGTCGGAGCGCGAAGCCATGGGGGAATCGTAGCGGGCCGCGCCGTAGGATCGGCGCGGCGATGCGCGCGCTCGAAGAACGCTTCCTCGATCCGGGCGCCCTCGTCGCCGGCGTCCTGTCGGGCACCTCGGCCGACGGGATCGACGTGGGGCTGGCCCGCATCCGGGCGAAAGAGGGCGAACGGGGCCTCGCCCTCGAGCCGCCCGAGCTGCTCGTCTACGCCTGCGAGCCGTATCCGCCCGAGCTCGCGCGCCGCGTCCGCTCCGTCCTCGAGGGGGCGCCGTGTTCGTTGCGCGAGACCGCGCTCCTCGATCGCGATCTCGGGCGCGCGTTCGGCTCGGCGGCGCGCGCGGTCGCCGACCGCGCCGGGATCCAGCTCGACCTCGTGGGGAGCCACGGGCAGACCGTGTGGCACCACGACGGTCTCGAAGACAGCGGGCCGGCCACGCTGCAGCTGGGCGACGGGGACTTCGTGGCCGAAATCGCCGACTGCATGGTCGCGAGCGACTTCCGCCAGCGCGACGTCGCGGCCGGTGGCGAGGGCGCGCCGCTCTCGCCGCTGGCCGACGCGTTGCTCTTCGCCCACGTGCCGCGGCCCGCGGCGATCCTCAACCTGGGCGGGCTCGGCAACCTGACCCTGCTCGGGAGCGATGGGGGACTCCTGGCCTTCGACACCGGGCCCGCGAACGCCTTGCTCGACGGGCTCGCGCGGCGGCTGCTCGCGGCCGAGATGGACGTGGACGGCGCCGCCGCGGCGCGCGGGCGGGCCGACCCGGGACTCCTGGCCGAGCTCCTGCGGCACCCGTTCCTGGAGCGCGTCCCTCCGAAGAGCACGGGGCGCGACACGTTCGGCTCGGCCTGGCTGGACGGCATCGTCGCGTCGGCGCGCGCGCGGGGACTCCTCGCGCGCGGTCCGGAGGACCTGTTCGCGACCGCGGTGGACTTCGTGGCCGCGACCGTCGGGGACGCGCTCCTGCGGTTCGCCCCCGAGCGGCCGCGTGAGTTGCTGGTGGCCGGCGGCGGGGCCCGCAACCCGGCCCAGCTCGCGGCGCTCGCCCGCCGCACGGGAATCCCCGTCCGCTCCTCCGCGGCGGTGGGCCTGGACCCCAAGGCGCGCGAGGCCCTGGTGTTCGCCGTCCTGGGCGCGGCCTGCGTCCTGGGCATCCCGGTCACGCATCCGGGCGCGACCGGGGCCCGGACCGGTCGCCCGCTGGGCAAGATCAGTCCGCACGCGCGCGGTTGCCGGGCCGGGTC
The DNA here is from genome assembly GCA_026692665.1 of Planctomycetota bacterium. Taxonomy (GTDB): domain Bacteria; phylum Planctomycetota; class UBA1135; order UBA1135; genus JAEUHZ01. The sequence goes on along the minus strand of JAPLOF010000058.1, from coordinate 123,638 downwards.
CGCGGGATAGAGGGCCCACCTGGGTGGAGGCCGCGGAGGATCCCATTGACCGCTGCCACCGCCCCCGTATCATCCCCCGACCGATCGCCGCCCACACGGGGCTCCGCCGCGCGCGGGACCGTGCATGCGCCCGAGTCGTCCCCCCCCGACTGCCCCCTGGCGTCTCCTTCGACCCCGCACGAGGCTCTCCTCATGATCGGACTGCGCCGCGCTCTCGGCCTGTTCGTCTCCGTCGCCGCCATCTCCACGTCGACCTGGGCTTTCGCCCCGGCGGCCTTGGCCTATGCGCCCGACGAGCTCTCGGACACGTTCTCGTCCGCCATCGAGCTCCTCCAGCGCGGCAAGAAGGACGAGGCGCTGGTCCAGCTCAAGAAGGTCGTGGCCATGTCGCCCGACCAGAAGGCCGCCTACGAGCTCTGGAAGAGCCGCGATTACGCCGACTGGCGTGACCTGCTCATCCAAGGCGGAGACTTCGAGCTCGCCGCCCGGCGCCTGATCGACCTGGCGCGCGTCGAGCGCAAGGCTCAGCAGAACGACAAGGACGCGATCCTGGCGCTGGTCAAGACGGCCACGACGTCGGACGACCCGGCCGCGCGCCGGCAGGCCGCGCGCACGTTGGCCGCCGACCACGGCGCCTACGCCGTGCCGGCGCTCCTCGTGCTGCTCTCCGACGGCGGTGGCGAAGAGCGCCGCATCCTGGCGATGCACGCCCTGTCGCAGATGGGCCACGACGCGGCCGTTCCGGTCGCCGAAGCCCTGAAGAGCGACAACGCGACCCTGCGCCGCAACGCGGCCTACGTGCTCGGCAACCTGGGCTCGGCGCACGCCGTCGCGGCGCTCCAGCACACGGCGGCCTCGGACGCCGACCCGGTCGTGAAGCAGGCGGCCGCGGATTCGCTCGTGCGCCTGAAGGCCCAGGGCTCGGCGCTGACGAACTTCCTCGCCGCGGGCGACGCGTACTGGCGCCGCAGCGACACCGCGTTCCAGCGCGGCGAAGCCGGCGACGTGGTCTGGGACTGGAAGGACGGGCAGCTCGTCGGCACCCCGATCCCGCGCGCGCTCTATGGGTCCGAGATGAGCAAGCGCGCGTACTACGACGCGCTGCGCGTCGACCCGAACTCGACCACGGCACTGGCGGGCCTGGCGCGCGCCTACGTCGACGGTCAGACGCGCATCGACGCCATGACCGCCGCCGGTCAGGACGCGGGCGCATGGAAGGACAGCGTCGGCTCCACCCTCATCGCGGTGAACGGCGCCGGCGTCGACGCGCTCGACCTGGCGCTCGCGAGCGCCGTGCAGGCCGGGGACGCGGCCACCGCGGCCGCGCTGTGCCGCGTGCTCGGTCCGCTCGCTCCCGCTCCGACCTCGGGCCTGCGCAGCGCGCTGGCCGCGAAGGACGGCGCGATGCGTTCCGAGGCGGCCGTCGCGCTGGCGAACGTCGCCGCTCGCTCCGGTTCGAGCGCGGGCGCGGACGTGGTCCAGGCACTCGGCGATTCGGCCGGGCGCGAAGTCCTGCGCCTCGCGCTCGTCGTCGACGCCGATGCCGTGCGCGCCAACGCGCTCGCGGAGGCTCTGCGCGGGATGGGCACGTACGCCGCAGTCGCCGACAACGGCGCGCTCGGCCTGGTCGTCATGCGCCGCTCGCCGGCGCTCGACATCGTCTTCGTCGCCGACTCCCTGACCGACATCACCACGGCCCAGATCGTCGACGAGGTGAAGGGCAACGAGCGCACGGCGAACGTGCCCGTCTTCGTCCTGACGAACGACAAGGACAAGGACGCGGTCGCCGCGGCCTACGGTGAGCGCATCGCGGGCACGTCGAGCGGCGCGGCCGACCTCGAGGGGGCCAAGCCGGCGCTCACGACGGAACTGTCGGGCGATCGCGCTCTGGCGACCACGCTTGCGGCGCGCTCGGCGGAAGCCCTGGCGCACCTCGGCGCCGCGGACGACCTCGGTCCGGCGCTCGCCGGTCTCGCGTCGGCGACGGCGCGCGAGGACGCGACCGCTGTCCCGGCGATGGCGGCGCTCGGCGCGCGCGGCACGGATGCTCAGGCTCCGGCCCTTCTGGCGGCGCTCGTCGACGACAAGCGCTCCGAGGGCGCGCGCGCGGCGGCTGGCTCGGCGCTGGCTCGCATCGTGTCCCGCAGCAGCACCGCGCTCGACGCCGCGGGTGTCGCCCAGGTCGAGGCGGTCGTCCGCTCGGACGCTTCGATGGCGATCCGCGAGGCGGCGGCGCGCATCCTGGGCAGCCTCTCCATCACCCCGGCCGATCGCGCCAAGCTGCTCGAGAAGCTGCGCGGCTGAGATGCCACGGCGGACCGCGCTGCGGCGCCGTCCGAGGACCTCCACCGGCCGCGCGGCCTTCCGCGCGGCCGGTGGTTTTTTGTCGGTCAATGCCCTTGGCGCAGGCCGACCGGGCGCTATTCTTTCCCGCCCGAAGGCTCGGGGTACGCTCAAGTCGAGCATGCCAGGAGCCGATCCGCTGGATTGCCGCGCGTCCGAGACCCCGGGTTCGCCTGGGTTCGCGCCGCGCGGGAGATCAGCGGAAGAGGATCTCGCGAGCCGGAGTAGCACAACGGTGGTGCGCCGCTTTCGTAAAGCGGAGGTTGCGGGTTCAAATCCCGCCTCTGGCTCCATCTTCTTCCCTCGATGCCGCGCCCGATCTCCGTCCGGCTTTCGCTCCACCGACCCTGCCTGATCGGCGTGGTCCACCTGCGCGCACTCCCGGGTGCGCCGTGCTGGATGGCGGCGGATCCCGGGCGTCCGCTGGAGCACGTGCTGGCGGCCGCCGTCGAGGATGCGCGCGCCCTGGCCGCGAACGGGTGCGACGCGTTGATCGTCGAGAACTTCGGCGACGTGCCCTTTCACCCGACGCACGTCCCGCCCGAGACGATCGCCGCGATGGCGCTCTCGATCGCAGCCGTGCGCGACTCTGCGCCCGGCATCCCCGTCGGGGTCAACGTCTTGCGCAACGACGCGCGCGCCGCGCTGGGGCTCTGCGCGGCGACCGGGGCCGAGTTCCTGCGCGTGAACGTGCACGCGGGCGCGGCGGTGACGGACCAGGGCCTCGTCGAGGGACGCGCCTTCGAGACCCTGCGCGAGCGCACGCGGATCGCGCCCGGCGTGGCGATCCTCGCCGACGCCCACGTGAAGCACGCCACGCAGCTCTCGCGGGAAACGCTGCCCGAAAGCGTCGAGGACCTGGTCCACCGCGCCCTGTGCGACGGCGTGATCGTCTCCGGATCCGCGACGGGCCGGCCGCCCGAGGCCGAACGCGTGCGCGCCGCGCGCGCGGCCGCCGGGGACGTCCCGGTGCTGATCGGATCGGGCCTCGACGAACGGAATGCGCACGAGCTGCTGGCGCACGCGACGGGTGCGATCGTGGGCACCGCGCTGAAAGTCGACGGCCGCGTGGCGAACCCCGTCGATCCGGCGCGCGTGCGCAAGATGCGCGCGATCTTCGACGCCGTCCGACTGACTCGGCCTTGAGAGGCGAAGCCGGGGCGCGCACATGAGCCTGGAGAAGCACAAGGACTCCGCGCCGAGGATCCTCCGCTTCGCGGTCGTCACGGTCAGCGACACGCGCGACGAGCGCACCGACCGCGGGGGGCCGTTCCTCGTCGAGGCGATCGAGGCCGCTGGTCACCGCGTGACGCTGCGGGCGATCCGGCGCGACGAAGCGCGCGAGATCGAGGTCATCGTGCGCGAGGCCGTGGCGCGCGAGGACGTGGACCTCGTGCTGCTCACGGGCGGAACGGGGCTGGCCCCGCGCGACGTGACCGCACCGACGCTCGAAGGTCTCTTCGAATCGGTGATCCCGGGCTTCGGCGAGCTCTTCCGCATGTTGAGCTACCGCGACATCGGACCGGCCGCGATCCTCTCGCGCGCCTGCGCCGGCCTCGTCGGGCGCAAGGTCGTCGTCGCACTGCCCGGCTCGCCCAAGGCCCTCGAACTCGCCTGGCGCGAGATCCTGCTGCCGGAAGCCGGGCACCTCGTGTCCCAGGCCCGCGGGGGCTGACGACCGGCTGCGGGCCCGTGCGGTGGGGGCCACCAGGGCCTCGGGAGAGCCACCCGGGCCGCGATCCGACGGAATTGCCTCGGACTCCGCCGGGCGGAATTGCGGCTTCCTGAATGGTGGGGATAGACTCGGAGGAGACGGACCTGCGCACCTCGGCGCGGCTTCCGACTTGGAAATCTCGACCTGTCCGCGCCACGCGCCGGGAAAGCCCTTCCGCTCCGGGCCTACCCGAGGCTCGGCCACGGGTACTCCCGGGTCCGCACCCCGACCACCACCATGACCGACATCCGCTTCGCTTCCCGCTCCGCCCTCGCGCTGGCCACCTTCGCGACCGCCGCCAGCGCGCAAGTCCTCCTGACCACGAAGCTCGGGGACAAGGCCAACGACCGGTTCGGGGCCTGCGTGCGCTCCGCGGGCGACGTGAACAACGACGGTCGGCCGGACTACATCGTCGGCGCGCCGGAGGACGGGAACGTCCTCGGCTCGGGAGAGGGCTTCGCGCGCGTCTTCAGCGGCCTCACGGGCGCCACGCTCTACACGGTCAACGGCACGACGAACAACGACCGCTTCGGCACGTGGGTCGACGGTGCCGGGGACGTCAACAACGACGGCTTCGCCGACTTCGTGGTGGGGGCCCCGCAGGTGTCCACGCTGGGCAACAACCGCGGTCGCGTCACCGTCTACTCGGGCGCGAACGCCGCGGTCCTGTGGACCTTCGACGGGACTGTGAACCAGGACAAGCTCGGGACCATCGTCGCCGGTCTGGGCGACGTGAACGGCGACGGGCGCTCCGATGTCCTGACCGCGAGCCGCGAAGCTCCCGGCGGCGGCACGCAGCGCGGCATCGTGCGCGTCTACTCCGGGCAGACCGGAGCGATCCTCCACACCCTGAGCGGATCGGCGAACGGGGAGCGCCTGGGCCTCGCAGCGGACAGCATGGGCGACGTGAACGGCGACAGCCGCGCCGACTTCGTCGTCAGCTCTCTCACCGCCGGCGTCAAGGTCTACAACGGCTCGACCGGCGCCGTCCTCTACACGCTGACGGCTCCTTCTCCCGACGACCTGTTCGGGGCTTCCGTCGCTTCGATCGCGGACCTGACGGGCGACGGCGTGCGCGACCTGCTCGTGGGTGCCACGCAGGACACGAACATCTTCGTCCAGGGCGTCGGCTACGTCCGCCTCTACAACGGCGCGACGGGCGCGTTCGTCCGCACGCACACGGGCTCGACGGTCGGCGACCGGTTCGGGATCACGTGCGGGGACGGCGGCGACCTGAACGGCGACGGCAAGTCCGAGATCCTCGTGGGCGCGGACCAGTTCAACAACGGGCTCAAGGGCTTCGTGCGCGTCTTCGACGGAGCGACGGGCACGGCGCTGACGACGCTCCTCGGCACCAACAACGGCGACCGGTTCGGCACTTCGGTCGACGGGCTCGGCGACGTGAACGGCCAGCCCGGCCTCGAGATCGGGATCGGCGGGCCGGACAATCAGACCGCCTTCGTGTTCCAGGGCCGGGCCGAGGTCTGGACCATGGCCCTCTCGGGCAACTGCCCGACGCCCTACAACTACTGCGGGTCGGCGAACAACTCGACGGGTCAGCCCGCGCTCATCTCGAACACGGGCACGGTCAGCATCGCGGCGAACAACTTCACGCTCGTCTGCTCCGGCCTGCCGCCCAGCACGAACGGTCTCTTCTACTACGGTGGGACCGAGATCCAGCAGACGTTCGGCAACGGCTACCGCTGCGTCGGCGGCACCGTCTTCCGGCTCGGCGTCCAGCAGGCGAGCCCCGGCGGCGTGATGACGCGACTCCTCAACTTCCCGAGCCTCGGGGGCATGGGGACGATCAACTCCGGCTCGACGTGGAAGTTCCAGTGCTGGTACCGCAACCCGGCGGCCGGCGGCGCGGGCTTCAACCTGTCGAACGGACTCAGCGCGACCTTCTGCAACTGATCGTCGCCGGCGGCTCCGCCGGCGCAATCGACACGGCCGCCGGCTCCCACTGCGTGGAGCCGGCGGCCGTGTCGATTGCGGCTTCTGGTCCCGGCGGTGCGCCACGTCCTCCGACGTGGCGTTCCTCGCCATCCGTCAGGGCTTGCGCCCGTCGCTCCACGCCGCGGGATCCGAGCACGTCGAGCGGAAGCCCTTGCCGTCGCGCTCGATCCGCCCGCGGTACCAGACGTAGTTCTGCTGGAACTCCTCGCCGCGCTGCGCGAGCTTCGCGCCGGCGAGGGCCGCGACCGCCTCCTTCGGGATGCGGACACGCAGCGCCTCGTCGCGAACGGCGGCGCGGAAGAGCACGGTCTCGGAGCCATCGGCCTCCTCGAACACGCGATCGATCTCGCCGAACACGCGCGCCTTGGAGAGCGCGGTGGCCTCGAGACCGCCGGCGGCCACGGCCTCGGCGAGCGAAGCCCCCGACTCGGCCTCGAAGACGAGCTTGGGCTCCTTCGCGCGCAGTTCGGTGAACGCGCGGACGGCTTCCGCGCGCATGTCCCACCACGGGAGGAGGCGGTCGTACGGCCGCGCCGCGCTCGGAGCGCCCGCCGTCTGCGGTGCGTTCGTCGCCGGGTCCCAGATGCCGATCTTCTTCGAGCGCGCTTCGGCCTGCGCCGCCACGAACTCGGCGTGCGCGATCTCGCTGTAGCCGTACTTCGTGAAGTAGGGGCTCTTGCCGAGCTTCACGATCATCACGTTGTAGTCCGTGCCATCGGGCAGGATCACGTGGCACAGGAGGCGCCCGTACGTGTCGCGGTGGTTCTCGCGGCCGGGAGGGAAGAGGAGTCCGATCTTCGCCGGGGCGCCGTCCTTCTCGAGCTTCTGGAAGAACTCCTGCGCCCACAGCGCGCAGGCCTCCCCGAAGACCGTCTGGGGCTTCGTCGGGCTCGAGGCGCCGCTGCCGAGCTTCTCCTCGGTGTCGACGCACAGGAGGCGGAGCTTCTCCAGCTTGCCTGCGAGCTTGACGTGGATCGTGTCGCCGTCGACGACCCGGGCGACCTCGACCCACGCGGTGACCTGCGGCTTCGCGGGCGCGGCCGGGTTGGCTGCGGCGGACGCGGGCGGGGCCTGGGGGAGCGGCGGAGCGGGAAAGAGCGCGGCGAGGACGAGGAGGAGTGTGTGCATGTTCCTTCGAGGTGCGCGCTGTCGCATTGGCCCGGCCGCGCGAGGCCCGTAGGATACCGCCGCCATGAGCGATGGAACTGCGGCGGGCGACGGAACGGCCGAGAAACCCGCGCTCGAGGAGAAGGCCCCCGGCGGCGTGACGCTGCGCGGCACGCCCGTCGCGCCCGGGCTCGCGCTGGGGCTCGTGCACCGGAAGGACCACGACCTCCTGCGTGCTCCGCCGACGCGCGTGCCGCTCGAGCAGGTCGAGCGGGAGTTGAACCGGTTCCACCGCTCGCTCTCCGATTCGCGCAAGCAACTCGAGACTCTCAAGGGGCGGCTGCACGGCCGCGTGCCGCCGGAGCAGGTCCGGATCCTCGACACGCACCTCGCGTACCTGAAGGACTCGGTCTTCCTGGCGGACGTCGAGAACCTGATCCTCAACGAGCAGATGAGCCTCGAGGCGGCGATCGGCAAGGTCGTGGCGGACTTCGACCGGATCTTCCGTCTCGTGCAGAGCGAGACGCTGCGCGAGCGGGCCGTCGACCTGCGCGACGTCGGGATCCGCGTGCTGCGCAACCTCGAGAAGGACTCCGGCGCGGAGGGCACGGGTACAGCGGCTCCGGCCGAGTACGTGCTCGTCGCGCGCGAGTTGTCCATCGTGGACATGTTCAACCTGGCGAACGAGTCCGTGCTCGGCATCGTCACCGAGGAGGGCGGGCTGACGAGCCACGCCGCCATCCTCGCGCGATCCATGCGCATCCCGACGCTGACGGGCGTGGCGGGATTGCTCGACGCGGCGCGTGAGGGCGCCTACGCGATCGTGGACGCGACGGAAGGCGTCGTGCGCCTCGACCCGGACGAGGTCGTGCGGGCTCAGTACGGACAACGCTCGAAAGCCGAGAAGGAGATCACGCTCGTGCCCGAGGAGGGCGTGCCGGCCTGGGCGCGCCGGCAGCCTCGCACGCGCGACGGCGTGGTCCTCGAAGTCAGCGGCGCGGCCGGAAATCTGCCCGAAGTCGATCAGGCGGCGAGCCTCGGGATCTCCGCGATCGGCCTGTATCGCACGGAACTCCTGTACCTGATCGACCGCGAGCAGCCTTCGCTCGAAGCGCTCTCCGCGCACTACGCTTCCGTCGTCGAGCACGCGCGCGGCGCGCCTGTGACGTTCCGTCTCCTCCACGTCGACTCGAGCCTGGAGGTCGGCTACCTGCATGAATCTCGCGAGCTGAATCCGGCTCTCGGTCGCACGGGCGTTCGCTGTCTCTTCGCGCGTGAAGCGGTGCTGCGTCGTCAACTGCAAGCGCTGCTGCGCGCGGTGCCCGCGGACTCCGATCAGCGCCTGCGCATCGCGGTGCCCTTCGTCGTCGACTGCGGCGACTTGCGGCGCCTCAAGGAGATCCTCTTCGAGGAGCGCTACGCGCTGCGTCGCGCGGGCATCGCGTTCCAGGAGCAGGTGGAACTCGGCGCGATCGTCGAGACGCCCGCGGCGGTGCTGGGAGCGCGCGATCTCGCGCGCGAGGCGGATTTCCTGTGCGTCGGTCTCGACTCGCTGCAGCAATACCTGCTGGCCGCGGACCGCGAAAATCACGGGCTCGCGCGTGCGTTCGAATCGCTGCACCCGTTCGTCCTGCGCGCGCTCGTCTCCATCGTCGAGGCGGCGGAACAAGCCGCGCGACCGCTCTCCGTGTTCGGGGTCACCGTCGCGGATCCCGCGAACCTGCCGTTCCTCGTGGGGCTCGGCTTGCGGAGTTTCTGCATCCCGCCGCTCGCGCTGCAGACGTTCCTGACGCAACTCGCGCAGGTCGACGCGCGCGCCGCGCGCCGCACGGCGGCTCTCGCGTCGCGCGCGTCGTGCGCGGCGGAGACGCAGACGTTCGTCGAAGGCTACCGGCACGGTCTCGTGCGCTGATCGGTCCAGCCGGACGGGCCGCTCGGCGCCCGGCACTGCGCGCCGGGAATTCCGCGCTCCGGGTGGGGCGGACCCGCGCCCGCGCGGCGGCCGGATCGGCAGCCGGAAAGTGCGGAGCAGGCTCCCGTGCGGAGTCCATCTCGAGTCGGAGCATTCCTTGCGGTCCGTCCCAAAAATGGGAAGTTGCGCTTTCGATGTGGAAACCGGGCCTGCTTGCGCTTGTGGGGCCTCATACCACCAGATAGCGTGCCCTTCGCTGTGGCACGGCTGGTCCACGGGGCCGCGGTCCGCTCCTTCCAGATTCTGGACGGACGGTCCGGGAGGCTCCGCCAGCCGCCGAACTGGATCTACTTCTCGACCCACCGGGGGGGTGGGCGGCCAGTTTGGCACCCGGCAACGGACCCGAGTGCCCCGACGCGTCGCTGCGCCGGCAAGGCAGGCCGCCCCATGCTCGATGAGGAGAAAGACCGTTTCACGTCCCGTCTCGCCATGATCCCGGGCATCCGCCCGATGCCCTCGGTCGGGCAGTGGATCTTGCTCCATGTGGAGCACCCGACGGAACTCGCCCGCCGCGTCAATCGCCGTCTCGCCCCGGGCGTGATGAGCGTTCCGCGGCAAGTCGATGGCGCCGTGCGCATCTCGGTCGCCGATCCGTGCCAGAACGAGCAGATGTTGCGCGCGCTGCGCGACCTGATCTGAACTCGATCTCGAAGCACTCGCGCGTGGACCCGTCCGCGCGCGAGTGCGTTTTCGGGCTCCCCGCGCGATCCGCCCTCACGAGAGGCGGCCCGGAGCGATCGGCGTTACGCTCCTCGCCATGCTGTTCGTACCGCTCGCCGCACTCGGACTCTCCGCTGCCCTGCTGCTCGACCACGGCGCCGCGACGAAGGCTCCGCCGATCCCGAAGCTCGTGCCGGCGATCACGCGCGCCGAGATCGAAGCGCACGTGCGCTGGTTGGCGTCCGACGAGCTCGGGGGGCGCGTCACGGGCACGCCGGAATGCGACCGCGCGGCGGCCTACCTCGCCGAAGTCCTGCGCGCCCAGGGCGCGGACCCCGCGGGCGACGGGGGCACCTTCCTGCAAGCCGTCGCGCTCGAGCGCCCGCGCCTGAAATCCACGCCGCGGCTCGCCTTCGTCGGGCCCGGCGACAAGCGGACCGAGCTCGCCTACGGCCCCGACTTCGACCTGCCCTGGAACGAGGCGGCCGCGGACGCGTTGCGCGTCGTCGTCGCGAAGACCGCCAAGGACCTGCCGGCGCAGGCCGACCGCGGCATCGCGCTGTTCCTCGATGCTTCGGCCGGCGAACGTCGGCGATGGCTCGCCGACGGGGGATTCGGCGCCGGGGAGGGCTTTGGCGCGATCCTCGCGCCCGGATCGAAGAAAGCCGGCCGGCCGCGCGACCCGGCCTCCATGACCGGCGGTCTGCGTCGCGCGGGGAAGGAAGCGCGCCGCGCCGACGGCGTGATCCGCGTCCACGGAGAGGCCCTCGAGCGCCTGCGCGGCGGCTCGGTCTTGACGATCGCGCTGCACGTCGAGGCCGAGGTCGAACGCCTGACGAGCTCGAACGTGGTCGGGCGCATCCCCGGGCGATCGCCGCGGGACGGACAGGAACGCGCGGTCGTGATCAGCGCGCACTACGACCACATCGCCCACGGTCACGCGGCCGAGAAGGGCACGGACACGATCTACAACGGCGCCGACGACGACGCCTCCGGAGTCGCGACCGTGCTCGAGATCGCCGGGGCTCTGCGCGCCGGCGCCCCGCTGGCGGCCGACGTGATCGTGCTGCTCGCGACGGGCGAGGAAGTGGGTCTGCTGGGCACCGAGGAGTACCTCGAGCGGCCCGTCGTGCCGCTCGACCGCACGCTCGCGAACCTGAACTTCGAGATGATCGGTCGCCCCGACGCGAAGGTCGGCGGCCGGGGCGCGATGTGGCTCACGGGGGACGAGCTCACCAACCTGGGCCCGCTCCTGCGCGAGCGGAAGTTCCGCGTGTCCACCGATCCGCGCCCCGAACAGCACTTCTTCGAGCGTTCGGACAACTACGCGTTCGTGCTGCGCGGGGTCATCGGCCAGACGTTCTCGAGCTACGACCTGCACGCCGACTACCACGCGCCGAGCGACGAGGCCGACCGCATCGACTTCGAGCACCTGACGGAGTGCGCGGCCACGGGCGAGAAGGCCGTGCGGCTCGTGGCCGACGGCGAGATCGCACTGGTCTGGACAGCCGGCAAGCCGCCGGTCTCCCCGCGCTGAAGCCCGACCCGATCGGACGCCGGATCGACTAGGATCTCGCGCCCTCGACGGAGTCCCCATGCCCGCTTCCAGCAGTTCCACGCGCCCGGTCTTGCGGCGCCGCGCTCTCGTGCGTCGTCCGCGCTACACGGCGCGCACCGCCGACAAGTACGAGCTGTATCAGCTCGCCGTCCAGTCGCCCGAGCACGACCTGGCGTTCGTGGCCCGCCACTACCGGCGCGAGCGCGGTCGCGAGCCGCTGCATCTGCGCGAGGACTTCTGCGGCACCGCGTTCCTGTCCGCGACGTGGGTGAAGGGTCACAAGGACCGCACGGCCGAGGGCTACGATCTGGACGCCACGACGCTCGCGTGGAGCCGCGAGCACAACCTGGCTCCGCTCGGCGCGGCGGCGCAGCGCGTGGCGCTGCACCAGCGCGACGTGCGAGTGCGCGGCGACCGTCCGGCGGACATCCGTCTCGCGCAGAACTTCTCGTACTGCATCTTCAAGACGCGCGCCGAGATGGTGGAGTACTTCCGCTGCGTGCATCGCGGGCTCGCCAAGGACGGACTCTTCGCGCTCGACATCTACGGCGGCACGGAAGCGACCGAGGAGATGGAGGAGGAGCGCAAGGTCGAGGGCGGCTTCACCTACGTGTGGGACCAGCATCGCTACCTGCCGGGCACGAACGACTACACGTGCCACATCCACTTCCGCTTCCGCGACGGCACCGAGATGAAGCGCGCGTTCACCTACGAGTGGCGGTTCTGGTCGATGCCGGAGATCAAGGAGCTCCTGCGCGAGGCCGGGTTCCGCGACGTGCGCTCGTACTTCGAGCAGTCGAACGCGCACGACGAGGGCAGCGGCATCTACAAGCTCGACGAGACGGGCGCCTCCTGCCAGAACTGCGCCGGTTGGGTGGCCTACATCCTGGCCTTCCGGTAGCGCACGCCGCGGGCCGGCGGTTGGCGTTCCTCGTCACCCGCCTTCGGGGTGGAAGTCCTTCTCGTACAGGATGGCGCTGACCGCCCCGCCCTGGATCACCACTTCGCAGGGCGTCGTGAAGGCGCACTCGAGGTTCTCGGGGAAGGCGAACGTCGTGACGTGCGCGCCCTGCGGCATCGCGTCGACCTCGCGCCCGTTCTTCAGGTCGTCGCGCGCCTGCACCAGCAGGACCTGCCGCGAACCGTCGTCCTTGGCCGCCATCTCGCGCAGGTGCTGGGCGCAGTGGGGACAGCTCTGGCGCCAGAACACGATGCTGCCTTCGACGGGGAGGAGATCCGCGGCGATCCACTGCGTGAGCTCCGTGACGTCGACGATCGTCCGGCCCTTCCACTTCGACGGATCCAGGAACGCATACCGGATCTCGCCCGCCCCGCTGCGCACCGTGCCCGTCTTGGAGTCGATGACCAGCGGACCGTCGGCCGTGCTCGAGGAGCGGATCACGAGCCACGGAGCCGCCCACGACGCCGCCACCCCGAAGAGGAGCAGCAGCGTGGAGAGCCCCGGGCCGAAGAGTCGCTTCCAGGGCCGCGTCAGGACGATGCCGAGGAGCAGGGCCGCGTCGACCGAGAGCATCACGATGGGCGGCATCTTGAACGCGCCGCCGCCGCACCCGCACGACTCGGCGCCCGATGCGACCATGGGGACGAGCAGCGCGAGGAAGAACGCGTAGAGGCCGGCCAGCGGCAACCAGCCCAGGTGCGGCTTCAGCATGGCCAGGCAGAAGATCGAGAGCTCCAGCGCGATCGCCACGCGGAACGTCAGCTCGGGGCCGAACGGCGAGAGGTTGCGCACCGTCTCCGGCAGGCTCTGCGGATTGCCCAGGAAGAGCTTCATGCCCGCCCACGTGATCAGCCAGGCCGCCGCGAGGTACACGGCGCTGCGCGCTAGGTTCGTTCCGGGGGTCTTCGCGCTCACGGTCTCTGGCTCCGGTGGGGGATGGGTCGCGAGGATACGCGCTGACGAGCCCGGTACGAATGCCGGCGCGCCACTGTGAGCCCGGGCTTCCGGAGCCTCAGATCCAGGAGACTCGTGTGCCGTCCCCGAGCACCGCGGAAGGCTGGGGCCAGCGCGCCGGGTGTCCGAACCAGGTCCAGGCGGCGGGCTTCAGGCGGCCCAGGGCGCCCAGCTCGAGGCTGTTCGGAGCCACCGGGATCCGGGGCCCGAAGCCCTCGAAGAGGAGCCGGGACGCTTCGGCGCGGGCGCGCAGGCGCACGTGGATCGGATCCAGGCCGTACCAGTCGCCGCGCGGGGGGACGAACGCCGCCCCGTGCGCGCGCGCGATCGCAGCGAGCCGGCGGTCGAGGTCGCGCGCGGCTTCGAGCAGGCGCGACCGATCCACCCGGCGGGTGGGGAAGAAGAGCGTGCGCGTCAGGCCGAAGCGCAGCGCGCCGACGCTCTCGAGGCTCGCGAGCGGGAGTCCGAGGATCACCGTGCGTGCGCCCCGCCGTGCGAGGCGCGCGACGACGCGCTCGATCGCCTCGGCCACGGGTTCCGGCGGAGATCCGTACGCGAGGTCGTTGCCGGCGTCGGCGACGAGCGCGAACGTGGGCACGTCGGCGTCGGCCTCGAAGGCCCAGAAGGGCTCGGGCGCGATCTTGTCGAGGCCGCGGCCTAGGAACGAGCTCGCCCCGAGGTACGAACGGCCGTTGCCGTGGGAGACGAGGACCTGCAACGGGCCTCCCAGCCGCCAGCGCGCTTCGCGCAGGAGCTCGGGGAGCACGCGGCGCACGTTGCTCGCGCCCAGGAGGACGAGGCGCGCGCGGGGTTCGATCTCAGTGCGCGCCAAGGTGGAGCATCTCGTCCCACAGGAAGCGTGCGCGCCCGAACTCGGGGTCCCAGGCCGTGACGTACGCGGATGCGGCGAGCTCGCGCAGCGCGGCTTCGCCCAGCTCGTCGGCGAAGAGCGCGAGCTCCGCTTCGCGCGCGTCGTGCCCCGAAACGACGCGCGCGACGCCGTCGACGCACGTCATCGCCTCGGGCTCGTGCAAGGCGACGCCGTCGACGCCCATGGACCCACACGCGAAGGAGCCGTCGGGGAACCAGGCCCGGACGGCGATGCGATCCGCGCGCACGAAGCTCCGCGCGAGCGCCGGGCGCGCGAACCCGGCGACGAACGCGCGCTGGCGGATGACGTGGCCGTCGAGAGTGCCCTCGAATCCGGGCTGCGAAGCGACCGAAAGGAAACCGCGGGAGTGGAGGGCGACGAGCGCGTCGCGGATCGCGTCGGTCTCCTCGTCCGGATCGGGCGACCCCCAGCCCGGGAAGTGGGCGCAACGGCGCTCGAGGAACGCCGCGCCGAGCAGGCACAGGTCCTCGAAGTTGCGCGCCGCGCGCCAGGCCGCGCGGCCGGATTCGCGTGCCCCGCTGAACTCTGCGCTCGGAGAACGGATCTCGTCCACGCGACGATCGTACACCGCGCTTGCGGGCGCACCCCACCCCTCCGTACCGTTCCGCGCACTCGTGCAGGCCGTGTCCAAAGCTCGCATCGCGCTCGTCGTGGCGGCGGTTCTCTTCTCGAGCGGCGGCGCGCTGATCAAGGGCACCACGTTCGACGCGTGGCAGGTCGCCTGTTTTCGCTCGCTGGTCGCCGCGGCTGCTTTCGTGTGCCTCGTGCCTTCCGCGCGACGCTTCCCGACCCGCGGAGAGTGGCTCGTGGGCATCGCCTATGCCGGAACCCTCGTGCTGTTCGTGCTCGCGAACAAGCTGACGACCGCCGCGAGCACGATCTACCTGCAGTCGACGGCGCCGGTCTACATCCTGCTCTTCGGCCCGTGGATCCTGGGCGAACGCGCGACGAAGCGCGACGTGCCGTTCCTTCTCGCCATGGCGGTGGCACTCGGGCTCCTGGTCGTGGGCACACCCGCGGCGCAGGCGACGGCGCCGAATCCGAGCCTCGGCAACGCGCTCGCGCTGGCCTCCGGCGTCGGCTGGGGCTTCACGATGATGGGCCTGCGCCGACTCCAGCGCGCGAACGCCGCCGGCTCGACCGGCGGCGGCACGGGCGCGGTCGTCGCCGGGAATCTGATCGCCGCGGCGGCGACGGCGCCGTTCGCGCTGCCGGTGGAGGGGAGCTTCGTCCCCGATTGGGCGACGATCCTGTTCCTCGGGGTCGTCCAGATCGCCCTGGCCTACCGCTTCGTCACGTTCGGTCTGACGCGCGTGCCGGCGCTCGAGGCGTCGCTGATCCTGCTCGTCGAGCCGGTCCTCAGCCCCATCTGGGCCTGGCTCGAGCACGGCGAAGAGCCCGGCACCCTGGCCATCCTGGGCGGTGTGCTCGTGGCGGTCGCGACCACGGTGAAGGGTGCGATCGACGCGCGTCGATCGCCACGCCGGAAGCCCGAGCCCTAGTACGCGATCAGCTCGAGATCGAAGCTCGCATCCGGGTCCGTCGGGGACGCCTGGTGGAGCTCGATCGCGATCGTGTTCGTCCCGTTCCGGAGGCAACGCGAATCGAGCAGCGTCTCCCAGTACGTGTCCTCGTCGGCGAGGTCGAGCGCGAGCTCGGTGGCGCTCGCCGGCCCCAGGCCCTCCACGGGGAGGTTGCGGCGGAAGACCTCGACGCCGTTCACGTAGATCGCCGCACCGTCGTCGGCCAGGAGGCGCAGGCCGAGCCCGCGCACCGAGGCCGCATTGGCCACCTGGAAGGTGCGCCGGAACCACGTCGTGAGCGGTTTCGCGGCCGGATTCGGGCCGTAGGACAGAACCGTGGCCTCGCCGCCGTCGCCGTAGCCGAGCTGCGCGGGGCCCTGCGCCCAGGCGCTGTCGTCATAGGCGTTGCTGCGCCAGCCCGCGCCGGGCAGAAGGCCCGCGTCGCGGTAGCGCCACGTCGATCCGCGCGAGATCAGCGTGGTGCCGCGCAACCGGCCCGTGAGCCGCAGGTCGAAGGTGATGTCCGAACTCGAGCGCAGGACCTGGTGGACTTCGACGGCCAGCACATTGGTCCCGGCCAGGAGTGCCGCGGCGGGGACCTCGAAGGCGGTCCAGCGGTTCTCGTCGGCGCCGGAAATCGACGCCGAGGCGAGCTGGCCCCAGGCGATCGTCCCAGCGGGCAGGTTCTGACGCGCGACCTGGACGCCGTTCAGGTACACGGCGACCCCGTCGTCGAACGTGGTCTCCAGCACGAGCCGCTCGAACGCCGCCGGATCGGCGACGGCGAAGCTGTGCCGGAAGTACGTGGTGGGCCATTTCAGCTGCGGATCGGGGCCGTAGCTCACCGTGGTGGCCTCGTCCCCGTCCCCGTATCCGAGCTGCGCCGGCCCGGACGTCCAGCCCGCGTCCACATAGGCGCTCGCGGACCAGGCCGTGCCGAGGTCCACGCCGTCGTCGCGGATGCGCCACACGCTGCCCGCCGGCACGAGGAGCTGCGTGTCGAGCGCGGCTTCCGGCGCGAGCACGACCTGGTCCGCGACGAAGCCCTCGGCGCTGACGAACGAGAGCTGCAAGCGGTCACCCAGCACGTCGCCGATCAGCGCGCCGTGGTCCGCGTTGTAGCGCGCGACACTGCCCGCGTGCGGCGTGCCGAGGGCGTAGATCGGCGCTCCGCCCAAGCCGACCACGAGATACGGGAATCCGCCGATCGAAAAGCGCTCGTAGGTGTGGTCGTGCCCGTTGAGAACCACGTCCGCGCCCCACTCGCGGAACGGCCAGGCCAGGTTCCCATCGTCGCCGTGCGTGCCCGACGAATGCGGCGGGTGATGGAACACCACGACCTGGAACGGCTCCGTCGCCGCGGCGAGTCCGGCCTTCAGCCACAGTGCCTGCGCCGAGGCGTGCGTGATGCCGTCCGGCTCGGCCGGATCGCTGTCGAGCGCCCAGAAGCGAACCGCGCCGCGCACGAACGTGTAGGTGCGTTCGTTCCCGGGCAGCGCGAAGTAGTTCAGGTACGCCGCGGCGCCGGCCTGGATCCAGTCGTGGTTCCCGAGGGTGGGGAAGAACCGGTTCGTGCTCGCGCCAGCGCCGTAGGCGCCGGTGTAGGGCGCGATGAAGCCGTGCCAGTACTTCCCGATGTTCGCGTCGATCGTCGCGGCCGCGCCCTCGGGGTAGTTGTTGTCGCCCGTCGTGACCACGAAGTCGGGCCCCCATCCCGCGACGAGGCTCGCCACCCGACCCTCGTCGACCGAGTCGACGCCGTAGTCTCCGATCACCGCGAACCGCTGGTCGCGCTCGAGGCTCGGCGTGAGCCGCGTACGAGTCCCGGCGGAAGTCGCCTGCGCGGAGGCCGATCCGGCGAGGAGGGCGAGGGCCAGCGCGACCGGCAGGATTTCGATGCGGCGATCCATGGGGGGCTCCCGACGGTCTTCAGGCTAGCACGCGCTTCCGGTCGCCTGGGGCGCTGGCTACCTTCCGCACGCCCATGGAAGCCCTGAGCCACCTCGTCGACGTCGTCCTGCACCTGGACAAGCACCTGAACTCCTGGGCGGCGGACCTCGGGCCGTGGACGTACGTCCTGCTCTTCGCGATCGTCTTCTGCGAGACGGGACTCGTCGTCACGCCGTTCCTGCCCGGCGACTCGCTCTTGTTCGCGGTGGGGGCGCTGTCGGCTTCCCCGGGATCGCCGATCCACCCCGTGCACGTGGCGGTGCTCCTGATCATCGCTGCCATCCTGGGCGACGCCGTGAACTACGCCATCGGGCGCAGGATCGGTCCGCGCGTGTTCAAGGAGGGCTCGCGCTTCCTGAAGAAGGAGCACCTCGACCGCACGCACGCCTTCTACGAGAAGCACGGCGGCAAGACGATCATCCTGGCGCGCTTCATCCCGATCGTGCGCACGTTCGCGCCCTTCGTGGCCGGGATCGGGCAGATGTCGTACCGCCGCTTCGCTGCCTACAACGTGATCGGCGCAGTCGTGTGGGTCGTCCTCTTCGTGTGGGCCGGCTGGCAGTTCGGGCGGGCGGAGTTCGTGCAGAAGAACTTCCACTACGTGATCCTGGCGATCATCGTGCTCTCGATCCTGCCGGCCGTCTTCGAGTGGTGGCGGGCGCGGCGCGCGGCGCGCTGACTGCGAGGATCCGGTCTCCACTCCGCCGTTCCCACGCCCGACTCCGCGCGGCGCGCGGCCAACCGCTACGGATTCGTTGAGGCTGTCGGCCTGCGCGGGCGGCTCCGCTGCGCGCTGACCGACGCTGGGCCGTGGGTCCACCGACGGCACAGGATCACTTCCCGGGAAGGTGAAGTGCTGAGGTAGAGGGAATCAATGTCCTGGCTGGGCGCAGCCCGAGGTCGTCGTACTGGAGGTCGGGTGAGTAGTTGTTGCGGTCCGCGGAACGCGCACTCGATGTTGCGCCGCTGAAACTGCCGCCGCGGTTCACGCGGAGGCCGGTGCCAATGCCGGGGGAAACCGGATCGTTCGCGACCTTGCCCGAGTAGATGTCGTAGCCGTCGGTGCACCACTCCGCTACGTTGCCGTGCAGGTCGTGCAATCCGTACGGGTTCGCAAGCAGTCTCCCCACCGGCGCGTGCACTACCCAGCCATCCTCCAGGTCAGGCCAGTCGTTGATGTTGGTCCAGGTGGCACCTCCAGCCTTCGCCGTCTGGTCGGCGAAGTTGTCACTCCCGCGCAGGCTCTCGCGATCCGGACCCGTCCACCACGGCGTGTCCGTCCCGGCACGGCAACCGCCCTCCCACTGCGCTTCGCTCGGAAGCTGCAACCCGAGCTGTTCCATCAACGCCATGCAGCTCTTCCAAGTCACCTGCTCAACCGGGTGTGTCAGGTCGTGCCGGTAGCCCTTGAACCTGCTCGATGGGCCGTACTGGCTCGGGTTCCGGCCTCTCATCCTGAGCCACTGCCCCTGCGTCATCTCATACTTCGAAAGGAAGTACGCAGAGAGCCGCACATCGTGCACTGGAGACTCGTCGCTGCGCGCTTGCGGGTCGAAGTTCGGCTGCGACGCGTCCGCATCCTGCGCGCCCATCCAGAACGTACCGCCCGGGATCAGCACGAGCACCAGTCCCATGGCCTCCGTCACGACTAGCTTCCCATCCGCGCCGCGTACCGCGGGCTCACCCGTTTGCAGGTGGGCGAACTCCCACAAGCCCGAAGCTGGGTCCGCGCCAATCGGTAGCAGGCCGAGTTGCGGCGTCATCTTCAGACCGTCGTACTTCGGGCTCTTCCCGATCGCACCGATCGCCTCGTCCCAGCGGCGCCTCGCTTCGGAGCAGCCCACCGACCGCTCCACGATCGTGCGCGCGAACTCCTCACGCCTCACGATGCCCCAGCCGTGCTTCTCGGAAGTCCCCGAGGAGTAGAGACCGCCTGACTCGGTGTCCGTGAACGCCCTCAAGTCCGCCACCAGCTTCGAGAGCTGTGCGTGCCACCAGCGATCCTCGCCGCCCTCGAACTCCCAGGTACGGCGCTCCTCTACGGACACTTGCAGGTCTGAGACACGCGCCTCGAGCGTCTGAACAGCGTCGGCCGTCGCCTCCTTCAAGTCCCCGCGCGCCTTCTCCCACTCCGTGTAGCTCGGGCTCGCCTTCCGGTCGGCTTCCATCTGCTCCACCGTCAGAGCCTTCGCACGTTTGCGGAGCTCCGAGAGCTTCGCCTCGTGATTCAAGAGGCTGGCGCGCTTCCCTACGCTCTTCGCCGGGTCTGCCGCCTGACCCTCGATCAACAGGCGCGCGTCCGACAGCCAGGCATCGTACTCCGGCACCTTGTCGGGTTCCGCGGGCCAAAGCGCGTCCGCTCGCGCCTCCAACTCCTTCAGGTCCTGGATCGCCGACAACGACAGCAAGTCTTCCAACGTCGCCTTCGCCAAGGCCTCCTGGCGAGCGGATTCCTCCGCGGCGAGCCGAGCCTTGTCGGCCTCGCCGTCCGCGCGCTGGCTCTGAGCGTGCGCCTCCTCGGCGCGTGTCTCTGCGAGCTTCGATGCGGCCCGTGCGTTCTTGGCCTCGGCATCCGCCTTCGCCCTGAACGCCAAGCTCGTGCCGAGTCCGACCACGAGCAGCACGACGCCCGATGCGAGCGACGCCGCGAGCGGTTTGTTGCGCGCGACCCACTTGCGCGTCTCGGCCCAGGCGCCGGTCTCGTACGCGCTGACCACGCGGTGCTCGAGGTACGCGCGCAGGTCCTCGGCCAAAGCCAACGTGTCCGGGTAGCGCTGCGAAGCGTCGCGCGACATCGACTTCTCGACGATCGACACGAGCTCCGCCGGCACGTCGCGCCGCAGCGAATCGAGCGCCGACGGCGGCCCGTGCAGCACCATCGCGTGCACGGTGCGGTTGCTGGCGCGCATGCCCGGCGCCATGTACGGCGCCTGCCGCGCGAGCAGGTGGTAGAGCATCGCGCCGATCGAGTAGACGTCGGAGCGCGCGCTGAGCTTCTCGACCTCGCCGCGTGCCTGCTCGAGCGGCATGTAGGCCGGCGTGCCCACCACGTCGCCGTCCATCGTGACGAGCGGCGAGTCGGCCTGCTCCTCGCGCTCTTCGCGGCGTTGCGTCTTCACGGAGGTCAAGGCACTCGCGAACTCGGGCGCGATGCGCAGGTCGTGGCGGTCCTGCTTGCCCAGCACGCGCGCCAGGCCCCAGTCCATCACGTAGACCTCGCCGAAGTGGCCCACCATCACGTTGGCCGGCTTCAGGTCGCGGTGGATCACGCCCTTCGCATGCGCGTAGGCCAGCGCCTCGCACACCTTCTGGATCACCGTCAGCGCGCGCGTCTCGTTCCAGCCTTCCTTCCCGGCTAAGACGAGCTCGAAGATCGTCTTCAGGTCGCGGCCCTTCACGAGCTTCATCGTGAAGTACACGCGGCCGTCCTGGTCGAGGCCGAGCTCGTGCACGGGCACGATGCCGGGGTGATCGAGCTGGCCCGTGACCTGCGCCTCCTCGAGGAAGCGTGCCAGTTGCTGGGCGTCGACGCCGGGCGTCCCGCCGTGAGCGGGCGCCTCGCCGCGGCCGAGGATGACCTTCATCGCCAGGTGCCGGCGCAGGTCCTCGTCCCAGATCTTGAGGATCGCGCCCATGCCGCCGCGCGCGATCTCGCCCTCGAGCTTGTAGCGCGACTGCTTCGGAGCGTGCTCAGCAAGCCGCTGGGCGAGCGCGGCGCTGGGTGTGCTCGCGGAGGTCGCCGACGCAGGGTCGTTCGGCGCAGCGTCCAGCGAGACCTCGGGGTCCACGCCGGTGCCGTAGTGCGCCCTCAGGCGCGCGGCGAACGACTGGGGAGCGTCCGGGGAGTTCGATGCAGTTCGTGGATCCAGCGGGTCGCGCGGATTTGGCATCGAGGGTCTGCTTGCGGGAGCAAGGAGGAGCGGACGGTCGGAGGGGAACGCGGGCAGTCTACGTTGTTGGCCTGAGCGGCTTCCGTTTGGGGCCCGATTCCGCCCTGTCGTCCGCCAGGCGTGGCCCGTTCAGGCTGGACGGGTCGGGCTCCACGGCAGCGGGCCTCCCAGACTGCGGCCGCGATTCAGGGGAGGCACCTATCGGGGGGCTCCTCGGAACCGAAATCGCTTCGAAGGGCGAGAGCAGCGGAGTGGAGCGCGGCCCCATACACGACGCGGCCCGGCGCGAAGGCCGGGCCGCGTGCGCGCAGGACTCGCTTGGGCTCAGGCGTCGCCGGACTTGATCCGCATGCCGTAGAACGAGCGCCAGACGAAGATCGCCGACACCACGAAGCACGCCAGCGAGATGCCGTGCACGAGGCCCGGCTGGTCCTGCAGCTGCACGGCGAGTTCGACGGCCAAGAGGCCGAAGAGCGTCGTGAACCTGATGACCTGGTTCAGCGCGACCGAGCTCGTGTCCTTGAACGGGTCGCCGACCGTGTCGCCGACGACGGCCGCCGCGTGCAGCGGGGTGCCCTTGGCCTTCAGCTCGACCTCGACGACCTTCTTGGCGTTGTCCCACGCGCCGCCGGCGTTCGCCATGAACAGCGCCTGGAACAGGCCGAAGATCGCGATGCCGATCAGGTAGCCGATGAAGAAGAACGGATCGGCGAACGCGAAGGCCAGCGTCGAGAAGAACACGGTCAGGAAGATGTTGAACATCCCCTTCTGCGCGTACTGCGTGCAGATCGCGACGACCTTCTTGCTGTCCTCGATCGAGGCCTTCGCGCCCGAACGCGTGTCGAGCTTGATGTTCTTCTTGATGAACTCGACCGCGCGGTACGCGCCCGTGGACACGGCCTGCGTCGAGGCACCCGTGAACCAGTAGATGACCGCGCCGCCGACGATGAGCCCGAGCAGGAAGCCCGGGTTCAGGAGCGAGAGGCGCGCCTCGAAGCCCACCTGGTAGGCGGGGTTCGCCTTCAGGGCCATGATCGTGGCGAAGATCATGGTCGTGGCGCCGACGACAGCCGTGCCGATCAGCACGGGCTTCGCGGTCGCCTTGAACGTGTTGCCCGCGCCGTCGTTCTCCTCGAGGAAGTGCTTGCACTTCTCGAAGTCGGGCGCGAAGCCGAAGTCGCGCTGGATCTCGGCCTTCACGTTGGGGACTTCCTCGATCAGCGAGAGCTCGTACACCGACTGCGCGTTGTCCGTGACCGGACCGTACGAGTCGACCGCGATCGTGACTGGGCCCATGCCCAGGAAACCGAACGCGACGAGGCCGAAGGCGAAGATCGCCTCGTAACCCATGAGCGAAGAGATGCTGCCGCTGCCGACACCCAGCGTGCTGAACCACCAGGCCGCGGCCATGAGCGCCGCGATCACGATGCCGAGCCAGTACGCGCTGAAGTTGCCCGCGGTCAGGCCGGCGAGCACGTTCAAGCTCGCGCCGCCTTCCTTGCTGGCCTCGACGCACTCGCGCACGTGACCGGACTTGGTCGAGGTGAAGATCTTCACCATCTCCGGGATGATCGCGCCGGCCAGGGTGCCGCACGTGATGATCGCCGACAGCTTCCACCACAGCGTGCCGTCGCCGAGATCGCCGATCAGGAGATGCGAGGCGAGGAACGTGACGCCGACGGACACGAACGACGTCAGCCATACCAGCGACGTCAGCGGCGCTTCGAAGTCGAAGTGCGTGGCGTTGCCGTAGCGCGCCTTGGCGATCGCTTCGTTGATCCAGTAGGAGACGGCGGACGCGACGATCATGAGCACGCGCATCACGAACAGCCAGACGATCAGCTGGACCTGGATGAGCGGGTTCGGGACGGCCAGCAGGATGAAGCTGATCAGGGCGACGCCCGTGACGCCGTACGTCTCGAAGCCGTCCGCGGTCGGGCCGACGGAGTCGCCGGCGTTGTCGCCGGTGCAGTCCGCGATCACGCCCGGGTTGCGCGCATCGTCTTCCTTGATGTTGAAGACGATCTTCATGAGGTCGGACCCGATGTCCGCGATCTTCGTGAAGATGCCGCCCGCGATGCGCAGTGCGCTCGCGCCCAGGGATTCGCCGATGGCGAAGCCCAGGAAGCACTTGTACGCCATGTCGCCCGGCACGTAGAGCAGCACGAGCAGCATGAGCAGGAGCTCGACCGAGATCAGCAGCATGCCGATGCTCATGCCGGCCTTGAGCGGGATCGCGTAGACCGGGAAGGGCTTGCCTTGCAGGCCCGCGAACGCCGTGCGCGAGTTCGCGAACGTGTTCACGCGAATGCCGAAGGCCGCGACCGCGACGCTGCCGGCGATGCCGATCACGCTGAACGCCAGGATCGTGAGGATCTCGGTGGCCGGCTTGTGCAGGACGAGGCCGAAGTAGGCCACGATCACCGCGCCGATGAAGACCTGGAGGATCGCGATGAACTTGATCTGCGTCCCGAGGTAGGTCTTGCAGGTCGCGTAGATCAGCTCGGAGATCTCGAGCATCGACTTGTGGACCGGCATCTTCTTGAGCTGCGCGTAGCTCACGAGGCCGAACACGATGCCGAGCAGGCACACGAGGAGCCCGTAGGTGAGCAGCGTGTGGCCGTCGATGCCCATGAAATGGGCCTGGCTGAGGTCCGGCAGAGGGAGATCGAACTCGCTCTTGTGGGCTCCCTGAGCGGGGGCCGTGAGCACGGGGGTGGTGACGGCCGAAAGGGCCGCGATCAGGGGGGTCAGCATCGGTCCAAGGGCCTCCGTACAGGGCAGAAACGAGGGCGAAGGTTGTATGCGGGCTGGGGGGGCTGGTGCAAGAACGGGCACGCCCCCGCGGAGGAACTGACCCAGTTCCGTGTCCGTCCCTCCGGATGCCCGGGATCGCGGTTTCTCGGCGTAACGGCTGGCCATCCGGGGAGGTGCCTGGCCCGGGCAACGCCCAGGGCCACGCAGGTGGGTCCTTCTCCGTCGCGTGCTGCGCTGGCTCCCGGCCTCGGAAACGACCCCGCCCGGAGCGTTCGCCCCGGGCGGGTGGTTCCAGGGAGCGCGGACGAGCCGGCTCCCCGACGGGAGGGGGCCTCAGCGCGACTTGCCGCCGCGCAGGACCTTGATGCGGAGCTTCGTGATCTTGAACTCCGCGCCCTCGGCGAGGACCGCGCCGAAGGCACCCACGCGTTGGCGGCGCCACGAGATGCCGTCCACGGTCTCGGTCTCGCGCTCGAGGTTCGGGCTGAACTCCCAGGTGCGCTTGCTGCCCAGGTAGGACGCCTTGATCGAGTACGTCTGTCCCGGCTTGAAGCCGTCGTCGCCCGAGGGGTTCACCACGAACTCGTCGGGGGCCGATGCGGCCAGCTTGCCGAGGCGCCAGTAGAGCTTGGTCTGTCCGCGGACCGGCGTGAACTCGACCTCCATGACGAAGTCGCGCCAGTTCTCGAGGTCGCCCACCGAGAAGACGCCTTCGCGCTTGGAGCCCGGGTCGCTGCCGATCGCCTGGACCTGTCCGTTGTCCGTGCGGAAGCCCTTCAGGCCGTCGTTGCCCCACTTGATCTCGGGGGTCGCCAGGATGTCCGTCCAGGGCGTCTTGTCGATGTTCTCGGGGGTGAACGCCGCGTAGACGATCTTGTCGGACTCCTCGATGCACTGTTGGTACAGCGGCTCGACCCAGGTGATCGCGTCCTGGTTGCGCTTGCTGTAGGCCTCGTCCATCAGCGCGCGCAGCTCGTCCTCGGCCTTGGCGTAGGCCGCGAGCGCGGCGCGGGCCTCGCCCTTGCCGGCCACGACGCGCGCCTCGTCGAAGAGCCGCCGGGCCACCGCACGATTGAGGTCGATCTTGGCGCGTGCGACGCGCGTCTCGAACTCGGTGCCGATCTGGGAGCCGGCGCCCTCGTACTCGACCAGGCGGCGCTTCAGTTGGGCCAATTCCTCGGGCTTCTTGTTGGCGGCGTCCCGCACGGCGGCCTCGAGAGCGGCCAGGCCGTTGATGAGCTCGTTGCGCGTCGTCTCGGTCTTGATGTAGCTCGTGGCCTTGCCGACGGCGGATGCGATCTTGCCCGTGACCTCGGGGACGTACGTGTCTTTCCAGCCCTCGTCCTGCTTGCCGTTCGGGAGACGGACGGTGACCTTCGTCTCCTCGGCACGCGCGATGACCTTCTGGGCCGCGTCGATGCTGTTGATCGGCATCGAGGTGATCTCCTTCTGGAGATCCTTCATGGTCGTCTCGTAGGTGACCTTGGCCTCTTCGCGGTCGCTTTGGAGTTTCTTCGAGTAGAGGAAGAAGCCGCCGGCGCCGAGGATCATCACGCCGGCCACGATCCAGCCGTACATGAGCCACTTGTCCTGCTGCTTGCGCAGCATCTCGACTTCGCGCTGCACGTCGGCGCTCATCGTCTTGGCGTCGCGTCGCGGTGCCGCGGGCTTCGCGGCGGGCGCCGGTCGCGCCGACGGGGCACTGGCCCGCGAAGACGCCGCGGGGCGCGTGGACGGCGCCGGAGCCGCAGTACGCGGGGCGGGCGCGGCCGCGGGCTTCGGTGCCGCGGCGGGAGCGGTGTTGGGGCGAGCCGCGGGCTTCGCGGCCGGAACCGGCGGCGCGGCCGGTGCCGAGGACTCCTGCGCCGCGGCGTCGGCTCGACGCTGCGCCAGGAGGCGTTCCTTCATGGACAGGGGGCGCTCGCCGGTGTTGTCGGACTTCTCCGTGGCCATCTTCGTTCAGCGTTGGGGGTGGGAGGGAGGAGCGGGGGGGAGGCCCTTCTCCCGGAGTTTCTGGTCGAACATCGCGCGGATGCTGGGCGGCCCCTTGGGCTGTCGCCGGACGCGTCGGCGGCTGTGGACCCATGAGACTAACAGCCGACCACCGAAGATCACAAAGGCCAGCAGGGCCAGGATCTGCATGGGGTGCTCGGTCAGGAACGTGCGCGCCGGGGTCCCGCCCTCGTCGATCAGGCGGACGTTGCGCACGAAGATCCAGGGCAGGGTCCACGTGACTTCCAGGGTCTGGCCCTTCGAGTTCACGACGTCGCTGACGTAGGTCCCGGTCCGGTAGAAGACGCCCTCGACCTCCACCGCGCGCCAGTACAGGTCCTTCAGGGACATGTCGGGGAACGGGCGGTCCAGGAACTCGAGCACGATCCGGTCGCTGAACTCGTCCCCGGAGCCCAGCTGGGCGCGCCAGGCGTCCTTGCGCCCGCCGGTGGGCAGGGCCAGGCGCTGCGGAACCATGTCGCCCAGGATCCCCGAGACGCGCACGAACTGCCCGCGCCAGGCGTTGGGATCGGCCAGGGCGGCGGCGTTGTCGAAGTGGCGCAGCGTGCGGTTCGAGAAGTCGTCGGCGTCGAACTTGGCCACCTGTTCCAGGAGCTTGCGGTAGCCCGTCGAGTCCTGGAACTCGGCCGCGTCCGCCTGGTCGCGCAGAGCGCCCTCGAAGGCGCTCGCGAGGTAGGCCTCGCGCTCGGCGATCTGCTCGGGCGTCAGGGTGGCCGTCGCGGGGAGCGGCGGGCCATTCGGAGCCGTGCCGCTCGCCGCTGGGGCCGAGAGGCCGCTCTGGATGCGCTGCGAGTAGAGGAATGCCCCGGCGCCGCCCAGGGCGACCAGCGCGATGAGACCGAAACGCGCGAACTCCGGAGAGCGCCAGAAGGGCGGGTCCGTGCGCGGAGCGAGGAACGCGGGGCGGCGCGGGGCGCCGGTCGGAACCGGGTTCGGCATGACGGGAGAGAGTAGTCGGCGAGGACCGGGTCAGGGACCGGAAAAGAAGCCTGCGCGGGGGGAGGGCCACAGCTTGGATCTGCGGCGACCAACGCGGAGGCCGGGCCCCCGACGGGCCCCCAAAAATGCCCACCAAGTGCCCCCAAGAAATGCCCCGCGCGCGGCCCGGATCGGACCGCGCGCGGGAGGGCGCACTCGGGAAACCCCGTACGGGCTACTTGGTGTTGGCGCCCGGGATCGAGCCCGGGCCCATCGCGAACTCGATGTTCTTCATCTCGAGCTTCTTGCCGATGTTCACGATGAACATGACCTCTTCCCAGGGGAGGGCGAAGTCGCCGTCCACGATCAGCGGCACGTCGGGCGTGCCCTTGCGCTGCCAGTCCTCGTACGCACCTTGGATCAGCGTCTCGAGTTCGCGGATCCCTTCCTCACCTTCGGCCACCGTCTTGTGCCCGAACATGCGCCGCGGCTTCTTCTGGTCGGCGTCCCACAGCATCGCGATGCGGATCTCCTTGATCTCGCCCGGATCCGAGGCCGCGCCCTCGCCCTTGTTCTTGGGCAGCCACGACTGGAACTTCCCTTCGAGCTGTTTGAACTTGAAGGAGCACATGAAGAAAATGCACAGGCAGAAGATGATGTCCACCATCGCCGTGACGTTCAGCGATACGGGGTTGTCTTCGGCTTCGCCACCACCGGCCATCGGGAGATCCTCGTCGTTGGAATCGGGTCGTTACGGAGATGGATTCGAGCGTGTGGGGGAGGCGATCAGGCGCCCGGTGCCGTCGGAGCGGCGCCCGCCACTTCGACCTTGTAGAGCCCCACGCTGCCCGAGACTTCGATCACGCGCTGGATGAAGCCGTAGGGCGCGCCCTGGTCCGCTCGGATGAGCAGCAGCCGGTCCGAGAGACGCTTCCCGGCCGCCGGATCGATGTCCGGTTCCGGGTTCTCGTCCGCGTCGGCCTGGAGGCGACCCTTGAGCGTGTCGGGCGTGAAGTCGATTCCGCGCACGGAAACGACCCACTTCTCGCCGTCGCGCCCCGCACCCGCCGAGGGCAGGAACGGCGTGTCCGTGTCGTCCTTGCGGTGGATGTTCACGGTCGTCGTCGGCTTCTCGCTGTTGGTCGGGTCCTCCTTGATCTTGGAGGCCTTCGGCAGGATCAGGTCCACCGCTTCGCGCTGGGCCATGTCCGCGCCCAGCATGAAGAACAGGAGGAGCAGGAACATGATGTCGATCATCGGCACCAAGTTCGGGGAGATGTCCTCTTTGAGCTTCGGGAGCTGGTGCTTGCCCATGTCGGGTTCCTGTGGAGTCGGGTGTCGCGGGTGAGGTGGCTGGGAGCGCGGTTCCGGGATCGCGGCGCGCCCCCGCGCATGGCGGGGGCGGGAGCCGCGGATCGGATCAGTGCTTGATCTCGTCCTTGCCGACCATGCTGGAGAGGAGCTCGACCGCCTGGAGGTTGATCGAGAGGCTCATCGCCGTGACCTTGTTCTTGTAGAGGAAGAACGAGGTCAGGAAGACGATGCCGATGAAGAGTCCCATCGTCGTGTTCACGAGCGACTCGTACACGCCCGTGGCCAGGTCCTTCGGCGTCGGCGCCTTCAGGTTCTCGATCACCTGGAACGAGGCGATCATCCCCGTCACCGTGCCGAGCAGACCGAGCAAGGGTCCGATGTTGCCGATCAGGGACAGGTAGCTGACCTTCGTCTGCAGCTTGAACTGCTCCTCGGCCGCAGCCTGCTCGAGCGAGTTCACCATCTCGGCGTAACCCGCGGCGCGCATGCGCAGCGCGGATCCGACGAGGTTCGAGAGGTAGCCGCCTTCCTGGTCGCACAGCTCGATGGCCTCGTCGTACTGGCCCTCTTCGATCAGAGCCTGAAGGTCCTGCGCCAGCGGCGTCGGCGCGATCTTCTCGCGGCGCACGTTGACGAGGTGCTCGATCACGAAGGCGGTGCCCGTCATGGAGGTGATGACCATGAGCCAGCCGACCGGGCCGGTGGCCTGGAAGAGCTGCCACCACGTCTTCTTGGGGGCGGTGTGGAAAGCGTCTTCGGCCAGCGCGCTGCTCGCCAGCACGAAGCAGGCGAACGCGGCCAGGATCAGGATCTTCTTGGTGCGCAGGTTCATCACGTCTCGGGGTCCTTGAACTGGGGAGTCAGGGGGGCAGCGCGTCTCGAGAACACGCTGGTGGAGGGGTTGGGAGGTGCTACTTGCTGGTCGCGAACGGGGAGTTCGGGAACTCGCGTCGCAGTTGTTCGAGGCGCTGGGCCGCGCGCTGCTGGTACAGCCGCTTCCTGTCCGCGACGGTCTCGACCTGGCTCAGGGCCGTGAAGATCGCGGCCGATCCGGCGATGGCGCGCTCGTACTCGCGCGTCGGCTGGCCCGGCAGCGGCGCATACTGCACCACGCCGCGCAGGTACATGTAGAGGGCATCGAGCAGCTGGTCCGCGTCGCCCTTGCCGTTGTTCGCGGCGCGCGCGCGCTCCTGGGCCAGGTCGCCCAGGCCGTTCCAGGCGCCCGCCAGGAGGTGGTTCGGGCCGTCCTTCGCCACGAGCTTGCGCAGCGCGCTCTCGGCCTCGCTCTTCTTGTTCTGCGCGGCGAGCGTGCGCGCCTCGCCCAGTTCCGCCTGCATCTGCACGATGGGGGAGACGCCGCTCGCCTTGGCGGCGACCGAATAGGCGGCGCTGGCCTTGGCCCAGTCCTTCTGCTCCTCGAAGACGCGTCCCTTGAGCACGCCGGCCGCCGAGCTGAAGCTGGCATCGCCCGCGGCCGAGTCGAGGTCTTGCAGGGCCTTCGTGGCGCCGGCAAAGTCCTTCTTGGCCGCGAGGATCGTGACCATCGCGTCGCCGACCTCGAGGAGGTAGCGCGACTTCGGGAACGCGGCGACGAGCTCCTTGTAGGCCGCGAGCGCCTCGTCGGCCTTGCCCTCGCGTTGGAGCGACACGCCCAGGAAGTAGAGGACGTTCTGCTTGATCGGCAACCGCAGCTTGGCCTCGCCCTTGAGCTCGGTGAGCAGGGGCAATGCGTCCGCGAACTTGCCGGCCGCGATCACGTCGGCGACTGCCTGCCACTCGGGCGCGGCGTACGTCACGCCGTTCGGCGCGACGTCGGACCAGGGGATGCGCTTCGCCTCGCCCTTGGCGGGGTCGATGTCGATGCCGCCGAAGTCCTCGGACTTGATCTTCCCGAGCTCGGTCTGGCCGCTCTTCAGGTTGATCACGTCCTTGTTCGCGTCCTGGGTCGAGGCCCTCAGAGACAGGGCCGGCGACGCCGCGCTCGCCGGAGCCGGGAGAAGAGCGCTGCTCGCCGCGACGAGGATCGTCGAGACGACAATGGCGGATGCGGTGCGCCGCGCGGCGCTGGATCCGAAGGTCGGAATCATCGTCACTTGCACTTGTCCTTGAGCTGGTCCTTGAGCTTGGCGAAGTCGTCGTCGAGCCCGAAATCCTTGCCGTAACCGCTGGTCGTGCGGTCGAGGTCGTTCATGAGGAAGCACGCGTCGGTGTAGCTGCCGGCCGCGTACAGGTTGGCGGCCTCGAAGTACTTCGCCTGCCACCAGTTGGCCGAGTTCGCGTCCAGGTTGCGCGTCATCGTCGACAGGATGACCTGCGCGCGGCGGAAGCGGTCGGTGTCCTGCGTCTTGGCCGCCACGTAGTGCTCGGCGACGCCCCACTCGAAGTAGGAGTACAGGAGCTCGGGCTTGCTCTGCAGGGCCTTGCGGTTCAACGCCTTCTTGGTGGCGTCGTAGACCTGCTCGCGGTCGAAGAGCGCACCCAGCACGGTCGCCGCCTCGTCGTACCGGCCGAGGAAGCCCTGGGTGCGGCCCAGGGTGACTTCCATCTTGTAGCCCGGCTGCATCTCGAGCGCCTTCGTGAGCAGCTCCGCGGCGAGGGTCCAGTTCGCCGTCTCCTTGTTCTTCGACGGGTCCCAACCCACGAAGTTCTGCTGCGACTCGGGCACCTCGTTCGCGATCAGGCCCAGCGTGAAGAGGCGACCGGCGGTCTCCTCGACGGCACGCACGTTGATCGTGTCCGCGCGGAGCAGGGCGCGGCCCGCGAGGGCGTAGAAGTTCGCCGCCTTGCGCCGCATCTCGTCGGCTTCGCGGGGCTTCTTCTCCTTGTCGCGCAGCTCGTCCGAGCGCGCATCGAGCGCGCGCGCGAGGTTGCCGGCCGCCGGCCCGATGGCCTTCGAGTTCGCGTCCTTCTTGATCAGGCCCTCGAGCAGGCCGATCGCGTCCTCGAGCTTGCCCTGCTTGCGCAGCGCGTCGATCCGGAAACCCCAGAACTGGGAGATCGCCTCGGCATTCGAGGAGAAGCGCTCGTCCGTGCCCTCGAGCAGCGGCAGCACCTCGGCACCGCGGCCGATCTCGTCGCGCAGGTAGAGCTGAGCCAGACGGTTCCGTGCACGCAGGCCGATGCTGTCCAGGCGCGTCCGCTCCTGGAGGTCCATCGTGTCGTTGCGCTTCGAATCCGCCTCGGCCATCGCCTTCTTCATCAGGCGCTCGGCCTGCTCGGCGAAGGTCTTGGCCTCGGACTTGGTCGCTTCGGTCTTGAACAGGTCGTTGGCGTGCAGGAAGTACGACTCTCCGGCGCGGAACTGCGCCTCGAGGTAGGACTTCGCCGCCGGCGGGACCTTGCCGTAGAACTCGGCCGCCTCGACGAACTTGTTGTCGTTCGCGAGCTGCTCGGCCTCGAAGAGCTGCGCCTCGGTCGCGCGCGGGTGGTTGCCGAGCTTCGTCGCCAGCGTCTTCTGACGCTCCTCGGCGCGCAGCTTGTAGTAGTTCTTCTTCTCGGCCTTCTGCAGGCGCGAGTAGGCCTTCATCGCCTGGTACACGGCCTCGGCGGTGTTGTCGTTCGTGCCGAACTGCTCGACCGCGGCGTCGAAGGCCATGGCGGCCTCGGCTTCCCATTCGCGATTCAGGTAGGTCTGGCCGATCATCAGCCAGGCATCGACGCCGATGCTCATCTGCTTCGGGTCCTTGCCCACCGCGTCGATCGCCTTGTGGGCGATCTGCAGGGCCTGCTCGGTGTCGCCGCGCTCGAGGAGCGTCCGCGCGATCTGGAGCACGTTCGCCGGGTCGATCGGCCCGCCCGACTGGAGCAGCTTGCCCTGGATCTCTCGACCGGCCGCGCCCCACGGTCCGCGGGGGTCGGCTTCCACGAGCTTGTCCGCCTGCGCGCCGGCGTTCTTGACGTCGCCAGCCTTCAAGTAGGCCTCGGCGAGGGCGGCGCGGATCGCGAGCCCGTGGCGGGCCTCGTCCGGCGTCGGCGTCGTGTCGAAGAAGCTCTTGGCTTCCGCGATCGCTTCGGCGGCCATCCCGCGCTCGTTCAGGAGGTTCACCTTCTGGAGCACGCCCCACGACACGAGGTCGGCCTCGTAGGGGCCCATCCCGGCGTAGACGCCCTTCCCGTCGAGGTCGTAGCCGTCGCGCAGCGCGATCGCGTCGTCGAAGGCCTGGAACGCGTCGGCCCAGATCTCCTTCTCCTTGTAGCAGAGGCCTTCGTAGATCAGGCCCTCGTAGTAGAAGAGCGTGTCGCCGTAATCGAGACCGAACTCCTGGAAGCCCTTGATGGCGTCGTCCAGGTGCACGTCGCGCGAGGTCGTGTCGCTCTTCCCGAAGAGCAGCGCGTGGAAGTAGCGCGTGCGCGGCAGGTTGTAGCGCGCCGCGATCAGCGCCTCGTCGAGCTTCGGGTTGGGCGTGGTCGCCTCGGCGATCAGGTCGTTCAGCTCCGTGATGCGCGCGGCGAGCTTGGACTCGGCGGCCTTGAAGACGTCGCCGCCCTCCTTCTGGAGCTGCCCGATGAGCGCCGGGTCCTTCTCCTTCTGGATCGCGCGCGAGATCGTCTCTCCGAGCTTCTGGTAGACCTCGGGCAGGCTGGCACCCGTGTCGTCGGCGACCTTGCGACCGGCGTACTGGCGGACGACGTCCTCCTTCTCCTGGAGGATCGTCGTGAGCAGGTCCTTGCGCTTGATCAGATCGTTCTCGCGCAGCGCGAGGTCGAGCCGCAGGTCGAGGTGCAGCGCCTTGACACCGGCCGCCTCCTCGGGCGGGAGGTTGCCCTGCGTCTGCAGCAGCGTGCACAGCTTCTCGGCCAGGTCCGTGTACCCGCCGCGCAGGAGAGCGCTGGCGTAGTCCGCGTCGGACCGGCCGAGCACGGCGGCACTCTGGCCCTGCGCCAGGCCGGCGAAGGCGCAGAAGACGGAAACAGCGATCCAGCGCGAACTCATGCGGTTGTGCGGTCGGAGAGGGAGGCGGTGTGGGGGAGAGGCTACGTCGCGCGTGGCCGCGTCACTTCCGACGCGGGTTCACGCTGCGGGCGAACCGAAGCTCAGTTCTGCTTCGTTTCCTGCTTGGCCGCGTCGGTGCCTTCGGCCGGGGCTGCCGCGGCAGCCTTCTTCTTGTTCGGGATCTTGACCGCGCCGAAGGCGTTCTCGTAGCGGTAGTAGACCTCGAGGGTCAGCACGTTGACCGCGGTCGTGTAGAGCGGACCGCCGTGATCGAACGACCAACGGTCCAGGTCCATCCAGCCGCCGTTCGTGCAGGCGCGCTCCTTCTTGTCCTGCAGCTCGAGCAGCGCGTCGACCATGGCCTTGTTCCACGGGCCCCAGTGCTTGTTCGTCTTCTTGGGGGCGTCCGGGCCGTCGACCTGGTTCAGTGCCAGCGACGCGTAGTACCAGTAGTAGTAGTCGAGGGAGAGCTTGTCCTTCGAGATGGTCGGCAGGTCCTTGATGATCTGGTCGGCCGCCACGCGCAGGAACGGGTCGTCCGGATCGTGCTGCGAGAAGATGCGGATGCACATCCCGAGGGCCGACATGACGGCCGGGTGGTAGATGTACTGGTCGTTCGGCCCGGTGACCTTCGCGCCGGCGCCCTTGGCGTCCAGGTAGCCCACGAGGCCGGTCGGCTTCCCGTCGCCGCCCAGCTGGGTGACGAAGTCGGAGAAGGCGATCCCGCCCTTCATGTTCTCTTCCTTGACGTCGAGGCCGGACAGGATGCCGGACTTCAGGGCCATGATGCACCAGGCGGTCACCGACGTGTCGGCGTCGTAGAGCTCCTTGAGCTGCTCGGCGTCCTGGCTGCCCGCGCCGCGGTGGAACTGCTCGATCTCCTGGCGCGAGGCATAGCGCCAGCCCCACAGGCCGGTGCCCTGCGGGCTCGGGCGCTGCGCGGACTGGATGAAGTTCAGGGCCTTCTGGGCCGGTTCGCGCCAGAAACGGGCCTGGGTCAGGCCGAAGGCCTCCGTGACCGCCATGGCGGCCAGGGCCTCGTTGTACATGAACACG
This sequence comes from Planctomycetota bacterium, assembly GCA_026692665.1. Taxonomy (GTDB): domain Bacteria; phylum Planctomycetota; class UBA1135; order UBA1135; genus JAEUHZ01. The sequence continues at coordinate 89,167 of JAPLOF010000058.1, read as the reverse complement.
CGGTCCTTGCTGAACGAGCCGTCCTGGTTCTGGCTCTTGATCAGCGATTGCAGGCCCTTCTTGACGATGTCGCCGATCTTGTAGCGCTTGCCCATCGACGTATCGACGAGGTCCTGCTTCGACTCGTGGCTGAAGCCGGCGCCCAGGAAGCACAGCAGGGCCATGCCCGTGAGGCCCGTGTCGTAGTGGTTCAGGTAGGGCTTCTTCGGGTTGTAGGCCGGGTCGTCGCAGTCGCAGCGCTCCTTGAGCGTCGCCGGACTCCAGGAACCGTCCTCGTTCTGGTGGCGCGCGAGCCAGCGCAGGCCGTCGAGCACGGCGCGCTCGGTGCCCTGCGTCGGGCCGCCCGGTCGACCCTTGCGCGGGCCGGTGCCCAGCTTCCGGCCGCCGAACGGCGTCGGACGCAGGCCGGCGTGACCGACCGTGCCCACGCCGATCGCGGTGCCGCCGGTCGTGCCGCCCGTGGCGTCGGCGTCGGGGTCGCCGCGGTCCTGGAACAGGTCCTCGGGGACGGCTTCCGTCGTCGGGATGTAGACGTCCTCCTCGAAGCTGACGAGCTCGGCCTCCTCGTTCTTCGGGATCGACTTGCGGTCGATCGTCTCCGGCGGGAGGACGATCTCCTCCTCCGGGGCGCGCGGCTTCGAGAGCTGGATCGTCGTGTTCTCGTCGGTCTTCGGAGGCGTGTGCGTCGCCGTGTAGAAGATCGCCGCGCCGGCGATGATGATCAGGTGCAGTGCGACCGCGATCATCACCCAGGGGGAGTTGCGGGCTGCGTTCCGCACGAACTCGACCGGGTTCATTCCCCTGGACTCCGCCATCGTTCTTCGCCTCGTCTCTTGAGGGGTCTCGTGAAGGGCTCGTGAGCGTTTCGTTCTGCCTGGATCTGGGACCCGCGTCGGGGGCACCACCGGGGGAGCGCCTCCGGTCGAGCCTCGACGATCGCGTCCTGGGTGGTTCCGAGCACCCGCGCGGGGTGTCCTGAGGTCCGGTCCAGCGGTCCCACTACCTGGGAAGGGGCGGGATGTTACCCGATTCCGACGTTCGGGCAACCGCGCGCCGTGCGGTCCCGCACGCGGGTGCGCGGTGGTGGCGGGACGACCCGACCGCGGACCCGGTTCGGGACCTCTCGGCTTCCGATTCCGGGACCGCCACCGGGGCTCTCGCGTCGGCGGCCCCGGGCACGCGGCCCGGGGCCGGGCGCGGCGGGTCAGTTGCGCTTGGCGCCCCCGAAGGCGTTCTCGTAGCGGTAGTAGACCTCGAGCGTCAGGACGTTGAGCGCCGTGGCGTAGAGCGGGCCGCCGTGGTCGAGCGACCAGCGGTCGGGCGCCATCCATCCGCCCGACGTGCAGGACCGCTTTTCCTGGGATTGGAGGCCGAGGAGCGCGTCGACCATGGCCTTGTTCCAGGCCGGCCAATAGCGGCCGCTGCGCTTCGGGGCATCCGGGCCGTCCACCTGGTTCAGGGCCAGCGAGGCGTAGTACCAGTAGTAGTAGTCGAGCGAGAGGCCGTCCTTGGACACCGCGGGCAGGTCCTTCACGATCTGCTCGGCCGCCGGCTTCAGGAACGGGTCCTCCGGATCGTGGTTCCCGAAGATCCGGATGCACATCCCGAGCGCCGCCATGGACGCCGGGTGGTAGACGAACTGGTCGTTCGGGCCCGTGACCTTGGCCCCCGCACCCTGCGCGTCCAGGTATCCCGCCAGGCCCGTGGGCCGACCGTCCGCGCCCAGCTGGGTGACGTGGTTCGCGAAGGCCAGCCCGCCGGCGAGCGCGTCCGGCGACACACGGAGTCCGCTGAGCTGGCCCGACTTGAGCGCCATGACCGCCCAGCCCGTCACCGAAGTGTCGGCGTCGTAGAGGTCCTTCGATTGCTCCGCGTCCTGGCTGCCCGCGCCGCGGTGGAACTGCTCGATGTCCATGCGCGATGCGTAGCGCCAGCCCCACAGACCGACGCCCGTCGGGCTCGGCCTCTGGGCGCGCTGGAGGAAGTCGAGCGAGCGCTGGGCCGGCTCGCGCCAGGGCCGCGCCTGGGTCAGGCCGTAGGCTTCGGAAACCGCCATGGCCGCGAGAGCCTCGTTGTAGAGGAACGCGCGGTCGGGCGTGAACGAGCCGTCCGGGTTCTGGCGCGCGACGAGCCACTGCAGGCCCTTCTTCACGATCGTCCCGATCTTGTGCCGCCGGGCCGTCGTCGTGTCGACGAGGTCGAGCTTGGACTCGTGGCTGAACCCCGCCCCCAGGAAGGCCAGGAGCGCGAGGCTCGTCAGGCCGGTGTCGTAGAGGCGCCCGTAGGGGCGCTTGGGGTTGTAGGCCGGATCGTCGCACGGGCAGTTCTCGTTCAGGGTCGCGGGGGACCACGAGCCGTCCGCGTTCTGGTGCCGCGCCAGCCAGCGCAGGCCCTGGAGCACCGCTTCGTAGGTCTTGACGGTCTCGATCCGGCGCTTCACGCCCTGCGGGTTGCGGTCGCCGTAGCCCGGGCCGCCACGCGTCGAGACGCGCGGCCGCCGGATCCCGCCTTCGCCGGCGCCGATCGGCGAGCTGCCGCCGACGTCGCTCACGTCGGAGTCCGCGTCGGGATCGCCGGCTTCCTGGCTCAGGTCCTCGACGACGTTTTGGTCCACCAGGTACGGGTCCGGGGCCAGGGTCGAGAGCTCGGCCTCGACGTTGCGCGGGATCGGGATGCGCACTTCGGGGACGGGCGGCACCTCGACCTGCTCGACGACCGCGCTGGGCGCGATGCGGAACGTGCCCGCCTCCTCGCGCGGCGGCGGCCCATGGTGCGCCGTGTAGAAGATCGCCGCACCGGCCAGCACGAGCACGTGCGCCGCGGCCGCGATCAGGACCCACGGCGAGTTGCGCGCGGCGCGCGCAACGAAGTCGAACGGACGGAAACCCCGCGATTCACCCATCGGAAAGCGTTCCTTTCGGAATGACCCCGACGCCACGAACGCCGAAGGTGGCGAGCGCGGGGAGGGGGAGCCGCTGGGGAGCAGGTCCACCGGGGATACCCCGCCGAGCCGCGGCAGTTACACGCGCCGAACGTGGTGTCTCGCACCTTCCCGTGCAGATCCGCGCTTCAGAGGTCGAACTCCGTCGCGACGATCGACACGTCGCCGCGTCCGCGCGGCACGCGCGTCGCTTCGGGTGCGAACGGCGGCTCGAGCCCGTCCGGCCGGCCGGCGCGTACGTCGGCCAGGTGGACGCTCCACGGGCGGCGGTCGGGCTGCGCGATGTCGATCTCCACACCCTCGGGGCCGATGCCGACGAAGTGGAGCACGGTGCCGGACCGGGGCGGGCGGGAGACCTCGAGCCCACCGGAGCGGATCGCGAGGATCTCGTAGCCGTCGCTCGGGAACCCCAGCACGAACGTGGACGCGCCGCGCGGCGACGTGATCTTCAGGCGCAGGCGCCGGTGGATGTCGCTCTCCTCGAGCACCGTGACCACCATGCGCGGCGCGGGCTCCAGGTGGCGCTCCGCGTAGACGACGCGCGCGGTGGGCAGCCACCGCGACCAGGGGAGGAGCTGCGCGTCCCAGCCCTCGCTGTGCCGCAGCGCGGCCGGCAGGTCCGCGCCGGACGCGGCGACGGACCAATACGAGTCGGTCTCCGACTGCACGTGCACCGTGTTCGTTCCGATGGGCAGGTCCGGCGTGCGGTCGGGCAGCCGCGCCAAAACGCCGAACGCGACCAGCCCCGCGACCGCGAGCCACGCCGCCGTGCGCAGCGGCCGGTCGAGGAGCAGCGGCGTGAGCGCCGCCGCGACCGTCCCCGCCAGCGCGCCGGGCACGAAGCCGGCCGCGAAACCGAGCGCCTGCTCGACGCCGTCCAGGAAGGGCAGCCAGATCGCGGCCAGCGCCAGGAACGGCGCGAGCGCGACCAGCGCGATGCGCGTCCGCCCCGGGTTCGCGCCCAGACACCAGGCCGCGGCGGACGCGACGAGCGCCGGCGCGACGAACAGCAGGCAGGCCGCCGGCTCGACGAGCGCGACGACGACTCCGACGGCCGCGCACAGGATCCAGGTGCCCAGGAACACGTGCTCGCGCCGCGCTCGGCGTGCCTTGGGCAGCGCGCATCCGAGAGACGCGCCGAGCAGCGCGAGGACCAGGCACGCGACGCTCCAGGGTTCCGGCGCCGCGAACCAGGGATCCGGCGCGCCGTGCCACGGATCCTGCGCGCGCGCGAACCCGAAGGTGAACAGCGCGGCGAGGAGGATGCCGAGCGCGGCCGCGGTCGCGCCCCACGCCGCCTCCGCGATCCCGGACACGGCCGGATCGCGCCGTCGTCGCGCGAGCGCGCCGACGAGGACCGTGAGCGACAGGACCGCGAGCGGCACGCTCCAGCCGCGCGGCCAGTGGATCACGAACCGACCGAGCACATCGTGCCACACGCGCTCGGACCGCTCGGCGTGGGGGACGGAGAGGTCGAGCCCGTCGAGCGCGCGCAATCCGGCCAGCGCCCCGTCGCCCAGGTGCTGCAGGCTGCGCGGGTCGAGGTGCGCCAGGTCGTCGCGCGGCGTGTGGTAGCGCCGGAACCCGCCGATGAACGCGAAGTTGAGGCCCGTCCAGCCGGCGTCGAGGAACACCGAGAGGTCCGTGTCGTTCGGGAGCCTCTCGTAGACGAGCGCCGCGATCGACGTGGTCGCCTGGCGTTCCGCGAGCGAGGCGAAGCGCGCCAGCGCGTCGCCGACGCCGGGCCCGGTTTGGAAGAGGTACGCGAGCCCCTCGGTGCCGCGCGCCTCGAGGTTCACGACGGCGCGCACGTCGCGCGCCAGCGGGTGCTCGCGCACGAACGCGCTCGCGCCGGAGAGATCGACCTCTTCGCCGTCCGTGATCAGGAGCACGAGCGTGTGCTCGAGCGGCGCGCCGGCGCACAGCGCGCGCACGCACTCGATCGCGGCGGCGACTCCCGCGCCGGCGTCGGATGCTCCCGGTCCGGCCGCGACCGAGTCGTGGTGCGTCGCCAGCGCGATCGCTGGACCGCCGAGTCGGCCGGGGACCGTCGCGACGACGTTGCGCACGCGCGTCACGACGCCGTTCCGTCCCGCGACGAGCGCGTCCTGCACCGTCGGCTCCACGCCGATCGCGCGCAGTTCGCCGAGGAGTCGCGCCATCACCGCCGCGTGGTTCGCGGACCCGACCGGATGCGGCGCTTCGTCGCCGAGGATGCGAGTCAGCGTCGCGCGTGCTCGCGCCGCGGAGAACGAGCTCGGATCGGCATCCATCGGACGCGGATCCGGCGGCACGCTGGCGCGGTACGCCGCGAACCCGGCCAAGCCGAACGCGGCGATCGCGATGCTCGCGAGGCGGCTCAGACCCCGCTCCTTCGTCGCCGTCTTCATGCGCGCGCGAGCGTACTCCCAGGCTCGCGTGGGATCCCGCGCCTTCCCGACCCCGGGCTTTGCATGCCTCGCGAGCCCCGAGTATCTTCCTACCCCTCAAAGTGGCCGGATTCGACCCGCAACGATCACGAGACAGGGAATCGCGATGAGTCAGCTGAACGCGAACGAGATGCGCAAGGGCATGCTCGTTCTCTACCAGGGCAAGCCCTGCACGGTCGTCGAGTGGAACATCTGGAAGAGCGACCGCCGCAGCCGCATCCAGATGCGCGTCAAGGACCTCATCACCGGTCGCATCAGCGAGATCACGGCCCAGCCGGACGACCGCTACGAGACGCAGGAGACGGAGCGCATCACGCTCTCGCACAGCTACAAGGACGGCAACGACGAGGTCTTCTACACGCCGGCCGGCGAGGAGTGGCGCTGCGCCGCCGCCGCGGTCGAGGACGTCCTCCGCTGGCAGGCCGATCAGTACGAAGGCCTGCTCGTGGAGGGCAAGCTGCTGACCGTCAACCCGCCGCAGTCCGTGGTCGCGACCGTCGTCGAGACGACGCCCTCGATCCGCGGCGTGCAGAGCGGCCTGAAGGACGCGGTGCTCGACAACGGGTTGACGGTGAAGGTCGGGATGGTGATCAACATCGGGGACAAGGTCCGCGTCGACACGGCGACCATGGAGTACAAAGAGCGCGTCTCTTGAGACGCGCTCCACCAGGATCGCGCGCGTCGGTCCGGATACGGGTGCCCTGGGCTCATGGAGCCCCATGGCACGATCGAACGTCACACGCCCTCGCGCTCAGCCGCACGCAATCTCTCTCACGCGCGCGATTCCGCTGGGAGCGCTCCTGACGTCGCACCCCGGGCCTTGCCCCTCCTAATACAACCTCAACTTGCAGGACGGACACGCCCGCGGCCCCTTCGCGAACTCCGTGAGGCAGGCGGGGCACGTGAGCCGGTCCCCGTCGAGGTCGATGACGGTCTCGGCCGACTTCCGCGCGGCTGGATCCAGCTCCGAGAGCCAGCTCTCCTCGATGTGGGCCAGAGCGCCCCGCACGTCCGGGCCCGCGACCGCGAGCCACAGCTTCGTCCCTCAGGAACTGCACTTCTCCTTGGGTGGCGAGACGATCTCGCCCGCGATCCCGGCCTCGGACAGCGCGCTCTTCAAGCGCCGCAGGTGATCCAGGCCGCCTTCCGCGACCACGTGCAGTTCTCCGTGCTGGTGCATGCTGTTCCGAGCCTACCTCACCCAGGCCGAACTTGATCGGCGGAGCGCCTCGCCCGTACCCTTTTTCCCGTCATGGGCTCCAATCCCGCATCGTCGGTGGTCACCGAAGGCATCCGCATCGAGGCCGCCGCGCAGTTCCTGCCGGACAAGTCCGAGCCGGATCAGCGCCACTACCTCTACGTCTACCGCATCCGCATGGCGAACGAGGGGACGCAGCGGGCGAAGCTGCGCTCGCGGCACTGGAAGATCCTCGACTCGAACAACGAGCTGCGCGAGGTGCGCGGCCCGGGCGTCGTGGGCCGCTACCCCGACCTCGCTCCCGGCGAGCGCTTCGAGTACTTCAGCTCGTGCCCGCTCACGACGACGTGGGGCACGATGGAGGGGACCTTCCAGTTCGAGCGCGAGGATGGCACGCCGTTCGACGTGAAGGTCGCGCGCTTCTTCCTCGTGCCGAATGCGCCGCCCGTGCTCGAGCCGGTGTCGCGCGAGGCCTGAGTTCCGCGGTCGGATACGGGGTGCGGGCGGCCGGCGCAGCGTGGCTCGGACACGCGTGCCCCGCGCTCAGGCTTCGACGCGCACGAAGTGGACCAGGAAGCCACCGCGTTCGTAGGCCACGCCCGCGTCGCCGGGCGCGATACGGCCGGCGACTTCGTCGGTCGTCTCGAGTTCGCGGCGCTGGCCCCCCTCGTCTTCGAGCGTCGCATAGTTGCGCGTTCGGCTCGGGCCGTCCCCGCCGTCCTGGACACGGACGCGCTCGTCGACGACGAGCGCTGGCCGCGCGCTGCCGGGATCCCGCGCGAAGCGCGCGGTTTGGCGCAGGATCTTCACGAAGCCCAGGATCGCGATGCCGACGACGAGGATCGGGACGATCGCGAACGGCCCGGACATCGGTACGGCGAGGGTCGCGATCAACACGCCGACCACGACGATGCTGCCCGACACGACGAGCCCCAGGAACGCGCCGAAGAGTTGTCCTCCGCCACCCACCGGCTGCGCCAGCAGGTTGGACAGATCCGGCGCGGACTTCAGGCGCGCGAAACGCTGTTCCCGCTCGATCGTCCGCGGGGGCGATCCGAGCTCGAGCTCGTTGCCGCAGTAGTCGCAGGCCCGCTGGGAGCCCGGGCGCAGGACGCGCGCGCCGCAGTTGGGACAGTGCTTCTGGGGAGGCCGCATGCGCGGGACAGGATGACGTACCGCGGGACGACCGCAAGATCCCGCGCGTGGCCGCGGCGCCGCGGTCCGCGTACTCTCGGGGAATGCGCCATGTCCTCGCGATCCCGCTGTTGCTCGCCGCGTGCTCGACCACCTCCGTACCCACCGGGAGCGCCGGGCCGGCCGCGCGTCTCGACGCGCGGTTCACCGGCGCCACCCTGCGCTTCGAGTACGACCACGTCGGCACCGCGGCCGAGGAGCACATCGCGCCCCACGGGTTCCGTGTCGAGGGGCCGTGGGCCGGCAGCTCGACGCAACTCGAGGATCCCACGGGGTTCGGCCTGTACCGCTTCACCGTTCGCGATCGCGACTCGGGCGGGCTCCTCTGGTCGCGCGGTTTCTCGAGCATCTACGGCGAGTGGGAGACCACGGGACCGGCCAAGACCTCGTGGCGTTCCTTCCAGGAATCGCAGCGCTTTCCCGAGCCGCGCGCGCCGGCCGCGTTGACCCTCGAGAAGCGCGGAGGCGACGGAGCCTTCCGCGAGATCTGGCGCGGCGAGGTGGACCCCGCGTCGCGGTTCGTCGATCGCGCGCCCATCCCGCGCGAGGGGCGCGTGATCGACCTCCACGTCCAGGGCGATCCGTCCACGCAAGTCGACCTGCTGCTCCTGGCGGAGGGCTACGCGGAGGGGCGCGAGGCGAAGTTCGAAGCCGACGCGCGCCGCCTCGTCGACGCGCTCTTCGCCACGGAACCGTGGAAGTCGCGCCGCGCCGACGTCTCGGTGCGCGCGCTGTTCGTGCCGAGCAGCGGCCCAGGCCCGGGCATCAGCAATCCGCGCAAGGGCATCTGGCGCGACTCGGCGCTCGGCTGTTCGTTCAACGCCTTCGACAGCGATCGCTATGTCCTGACGTACGAGGACCGACGCCTGCGCGAAGTCGCCGCGCAGGCTCCCTACGACGCGCTCGCCCTCGTGATCGACGAGCGCAAGTACGGCGGCGGGGGCATCTACGGATTGTGGTCGACCGTGACGGCGGACACGGAGCCCGCGGGCTACGTGTTCGTGCACGAGCTCGGACATTCGTTCGCCGGCCTGGCCGACGAGTACTACACGTCGCAGGTCGCGTACGAGACGCTCCAGGCGCCGGGCACCGAACCCTGGGAACCGAACGCGACGGCGCTGCTCGACCCACGGCGGCTGAAGTGGGGTGATCTGGTGGAGTCCGGCACGCCGGTGCCGACGCCCTGGCGGCAAGCGGAGTACGACAAGAACGACCTCGCCTACCAGGCACGGCGTCAGGAGCTGATCGCCGCCGGAGCCACTGAAGAGCAGAACGAGGCTTTGATGCGTTCCGTGCGCGAGACCTCCGGCCCGTTCCTGCGGGCCGAGCCCTGGTTCGGCCGCACCGGCGCGTTCGAGGGCTCGTCGTACGTCGCGAAGGGGCTCTATCGTCCCCAGGCGGACTGCATCATGTTCACGCGCAATCCGGTCCCTTTCTGCGCCGTCTGCCGCCGGGCTCTCGACCGGGCGATCGATCTTTACACGCGCTGAGGGCCGGGAAAGCAGGCGAGGCGGCGCACGGGTATCCTGGCCGCCTCACCCGAGGTACCAGCATGACGACACCGCCGAAGCCCAACGTCCCCGAGCGCTACGTGAAGGCGCTCGACAGCGCCGACCCGCTGCACGTGCTGCGCAAGACCCCGAAGCGCCTGCGCAAGCTGCTGAAGGGCGCGAAGCCGAAGGAGCTCTCCTGGAAGGCGGATCCCGCCACGTGGTCGGTCCACGAAGTCATCGGTCACCTGGCCGACAACGAGTTCGTGTTCGGCTCGCGCGTGCGCTTCATCGCGGCCGAGGACCGTCCGCTGCTTCCCGCCTACGACGAGAAGCGCTTCCTCGCGAACCTGGGCATCGATCGCTCCAGCCTCGAGGACCTGTTCGACGTGTGGGTCGCCGCTCGCGCGGCCAACGTCCACCTCCTCGATCGACTGCCCGAGAACGCCTGGTCGCGGATCGGCGTGCACTCCGAGCGCGGCGAGCTGTCGCTCATGCAGATCGTGGTCGGCGGAGCCGGCCACGATCGGGTGCACGAGGAGCAGATCGAGCGCACGATCGCGCGCGCCCGCGCGGCCCGGCGCGACGCCAAGGAGCGCGAACGGGAGGCCGCGAAGGCGGCGAAGTCCGCCAAGGCCGCGAAGAAGCGTTCCGACTCGCCCGTGAAGTCCAAGAAGGACGGCCATTCCGGGAAGTCGGAGGCCAAGAAGGACTCGAAGCCCAAGGACGCGGCGAAGCTCGCGAAGGCGAACGCTTCGGGCTGACGCCCAGGCGTCGGTTCCCGGAATGCGCGCGGGCCGCGTCGAGATCGACGCGGCCCGCGTGCATTCCGTGCGGCTTCGCGGGCCTCGTCCGCGTCAGGGCAGGGCCGGTCAGGGCAGGAACCCCTTCACGTTCTTGAGCTTGCGCGGCAGGTACTCCTCGATCACGAAGTTGAGCCCCCACTTCGCCAGGGCCTGTTGCTCGGCGCGCACGCCCATCGAGAGCATCATCTCGATCGCCTTGATCCAGGGCTTGTGCGCCATGAAGAACGGGTCGTTCTTCAGTGCGTCCTTGGCGCGCTTGATGTCCACGTCCTGCAGCGGGTGCGTCGCGTCCTGCAGCTTGAAGTCGTGGATGTCCTGCGGCGTGACGCCCAGGTACTGGGCCTGCGGGACGCAGAAGAACCGATTGATGTGGGCCGCGTTGCCCGAGCCGACCTTCAGCGTGCGGTAGATGTTCGCGATGCCGTAGGGATCGCAGTCCACGAAGGCGTAGACCGGGATCTTCTTCTCGTCCGCGAGCCGGCGCACGAACCGCCGCGTCGCGCGCGTCGGCACGCCGGCCGTCTCGACCAGGATGCAGTTCGCGGTCTTCCAGTACTTGTGGTTGTTCAGGCGCTGGAACATGCCGCCCGTCTCGATCGCCAGGATGAACGCGGCGTCCGTCTCGAACTTCAGGTGCTCGACCGAGTGCGGGATCGAGTACGAACCCGAACCGAAGTTCGTGCAGTCGATGCGGATCGGCGCGCCGGTCTCCGAATCGCGGTCGATCACGACGAGCTCGCCCGCGACGGAACCGCCGTGCTCCTCGGGATAGAAGCGCAACTGCTCGCGCGAGAGTCCGTCGAGCGACGCCAGCGCCTCGATGTCGTCGAGCACCGTGTCGGATTCGGGCTGGTCGTCGAACTTGCACTCGCCCCAGTTCTTGGAGACGTAGTAGGCCTCCCGCTTCGTGGCGAAGTCGTCGTTCTCGACCATGTCCTTCGCGATCGCCATCAGGCGCAGCGTCTGCGCGAAGGTCTTGACGGTGTTCACCGTCAAGTGGCGCGCCGACCGCCCGCGGCCGAGCTCGAAGTAGCCCACCTTCGTGTCGTAGCGCACGTTCGACAGCGCGCGCGTCGGGAACTTCAGCTCGGGCAGGACGCGCGAGTCGATGTTCGTGCGCACACGCAGCGCCGTCGACTCGATGAGCTTCAGCGTCTTCGTGTCGAGGGCGTCGAGCTTGCGCGGTGCCTTGCGCACCTTCTTGGGCTCGTCGTCCTTCTTCTTCTTCTCGGCCATGCGTCTCCTCGTGGTGGAGGCTCCAGATAGAGGGCCGGGAGCGCGGAGTCAACGACGCGGACTGCGACCCGCCGGTCCACGCTCACGATCCTCTACTGCCAGGCGAGGCTCAGGCCGTTCGTGAGGTTGAACGTGGACACCGTGCAGAACGGCGCGGGATTGCGGTACCAGACCTGGTAGGTCCGCGTGGATCCCGGCGGCACGTTGCCGCGCACGGACACCGCCGGATCGCCCGGGCTCGGGTAGCGACTCGCGCCGGACACGTTCGACTTCGTGGCGAGGCGCACGACGCTGCCGCCGGCACAGCGCAGACCGTCTCCGAAGGGGACGGCCAGTTGGGTGGTGCCCTGGAAGTAGAGCGCCGAGGAGTTCGGCATGCCCGAGCCGAGCAGCGCGACCGTGTCCGCTCCGACCACCGCGCTACCCACGGCCTGGAGACGCGCGCCAGCCGGGTTCAGCGAGTTCGCGCAACCGTTCCCGGACGCGCCGCTGTTCGCGCACGGGCACGGGGTGCCGGATCCGTCGCCGAAACAGTAGGCCGCGCCGACCGAACCGGAGCAGTCCGCCCGCAGCAGCCACACGCCCGGGATCCCGGCCGCATCGAGGTCCGTGGGCGGGAACGAGTTCGCGGCCAGGTTCGTGAATTGGAACGGCCCGTTCGCCTGCGCCACGGCGAAGGCCCGTCCGACGGATCCGGCGGGACAGCCGTCGTCGTCGCGCGGAGCCACGCGCTGGTTCGGCGTGACTTGGACGACGACCCCCACGAAGAACACCCCCGACGCCAGCACGGGGGCCGGCAACGCGAAGCGGTCGAGCACGTCGTTGGCCCGGTTGGTCACGACGCCCGCCACCTGGGCCAGAAGGACCGCATCGATGGGGTTGCCGTCGTCGTTCGGGTCGTCCCACAGCGCAGCCGTGATCGGCGTCCCCACGGCCGGCGCCTGCGCCGCGAGCGCGGGGGATCCGAACGCCGTCGAGATGGCGGACACGCTCGTCGTCGTGCCGGCCGAGCCGAAGCGCTGCAGCCAGCCCAGGGCGGCGTTCACGGTGAAGCCGACCGCGTCCTCGCTCGATCCGTTGTCGTGCTGGCAACCGGCGGGAACCGCCAGGGTGCTGAAGGCGAAGGTGCCCGGTCCTCCGGGAGCTCCCGGGTACGTGCCGACCTGGATCGCGTAGCTCTGGCCGGCGATCGCGTCGAAACAGGCCTGGGCCTCGCCCGCGAACGTGCCGCATCCGTCGTCGTCGCAGGCGACGGGCGGCGCGAGCGGGCAGCCCGCTCCGGCGTAGACGGCGATCTTGCCGTCCTGGCCGCCCGCGGTGCCGCACGTCGAGACCTGGTAGCGCGCGGTCGACGGCGCGACCCACGTGAACCAGACGTCGTTGCCGATCCCGCTGATGCCGGCAAAGCCGCAGATCAGGTTGTCCTGACCCGCGCACCCCGTCGTGGCCGTCGAAGTGTCGAACGCGTGCGGACCAGGTCCCGCGATCGCGGCCGCCACGGAGCAGTCGTCGTTGGTCGTGCCGGCGACGATCGGCGTCAGCGTGAACGAGCCGGAGCCGGGAGCCGCGCCGCCGTTCGGGTACAGGCCCACCTGGATCGTGTACGTCTGGCCCAGCACGGCCGGGAAACAGAGCGCGCTCGTCAGGAAGCACCGGTCGTCGTTGCACGCGAGCGCCGGGCCGGTCGGACAGCCGCCTCCGGCGTACACGGCGACCTTCGAGTCGATTCCGGAGCCCGCGCACAGCGACAGCTCGGCGGTTCCGGTGAAGCCCGAGGTCCAACGGAACCACAGGTCGTTCTTGATCGCGGTGCTGCCGAAGAACCTGCACGCGACCTCGTTCTGTCCCTGCACGCCGGTCGTGGCGAGCGTGTCGTCGAAGGGGTGCGGACCGGCGCCCACGATCGGCGCGGGCGTCGAGCAGGCGTCGTTCGACGGCGGCGTCACGCTCTGGATGTCGAGCGTCCCCGTGCCGCCCGACGCGCCGCCTCCGACCGGATAGGTGCCAACCTGAAGCGTGTACGCCGCTCCGGCGGTGACCGGGAACACGAGGCGACTCTGGTAACCGGTGGCGCCACAAGCGTCGTCGTTGCACGCGAGAGCTGGAGCCGCCGGACATCCGAGCCCCGCGTACACCCCGAGCTTCGTGTCCACCGTCTGGTTGCAGGTCGAGATGGAGGCCGTGCCGCTGAACGGCGACGTCCACGAGAACCACACGTCGTTCGCGATCGCCGTGGAGCCCCACTCGAGGCAGTTCGCGTTGCCCTGGCCCTCGGCTCCGGTCGAAGCGATCCCGTTGTCGAACGGAAACGTGCCCGTGCCGAACAGCGCGGCCGGAGCCGAGCACGCGTCGTTGGTCGCGGGTCGCGAGACGCGCAGGCTGCCCGCTCCGCCGTTCGCGCCGAAGGGATAGAGGCCGACCTGGAACGTATAGACGGCGCCCGACACGGCCTGGAACACGACCCGGCTCTGGAAGTTGCAGCCGTCGTCGTTGCAGGCGATGGCCGGGGCGACGGGGCAGCCTGGACCGCTGTAGACCGCGATCTTCGTGTCGATCGACCCGCCGCAGGTGTCCACGATGACCGTTCCGTTCACGGTCGACGTCCAGCGGAACCAGACGTCCTGCACCATCGCCGTGGAGCCGAAGAAGTTGCAGGCGACCTCGGACTGGCCCTCGGCCCCGCTCGTCGCGAAGCCGTTGTCGAACGGGAAGGTGCCGAGGCCGCTGATCGGCGTCGGGCTGCCGCAGGCGTCGTTCGCCGGGGCGGACGCGGGCTGGATCGTGAAGCTGCCCTGGCCGCCCGCGGTGGTGAACGGGTAGAGGCCGACCTGCACGACGTAGGTCTGGCCGCTCGTCGCCGGGAACACGACGCGACTCTGCAGGCCGAACGGGCCGCAGAAGTCGTCGTTGCAGGCGAGAGCGGGTGCACTGGGACAGCCCGCGCCGGAGTACACCGCGATCTTCGTGTCGACCGGGTGATTGCACGCGACGAGCTCGGCATTGCCCGTGAACCCCGCGGTCCAACGGAACCACACGTCGCGGTTCAGGGCCGTCGAGCCGAAGAACGAGCAGGCGGCCTCGTTCTGTCCCTGCGTGCCCGTCGTCGCGATCGAGTTGTCGAAGAGGAACGGTCCCGATCCGGCGATGACGTCGGGCGTGGCGCATGCGTCGGAGCCGCCGATCAGGGCTGCGCCGCCCGTCGGGATGGGACTCGCCAGGCCCGGGCCCGTGGGCGCCGTGCCCTTGACGTAGACCTTGGGCGCGGGGGCCTTGGCGGCTTTCCCCGCGCTGCCGCCGGCCGTCGATGCGGCGGGAGCCTGGGCCGAAGTGAGCGTCCCCTGGGCCGCCGCCGGCGCGGCGAAGGCGCCGCCGAGGAGGAGGACGGGGGACAGGCGAATGAGGGCGTTGGGCATGGTCTCGCTGGTCTGGAGGCGAGCGGGACGGATCCGCGGGCTCACGGCGATCCGAGTGCCCTGTGCGGCGCCGGACCGTTCCCTCGGCGGTCGAGCGTCGCACCCGAAGGCTACGGGGAGACCGGGATTCCGGCGACGATCCGCGGCCCGAATCCAAGCAGACCGTCCGGTCCGACAGCCGTCGGTTCGTTGGCCGGGCTCCTCGGCCGGAGCCCGATCCTCCCGCGCGGAGACGGTCGGCAGCCAACATGGTCCGCATCCAAGCGCGAAGGGCGACCCCGCCGAAGCGGAGCCGCCCTTCGCTTGCGTTCGCTCGCCACCTGCGTGGCGGGCGACGTCACCCGCGCAGCGCGGGCGACGTCACGCCGTGCGCATCACTGCCACACGATCTGCAGGCCGTTCGTCAGGTTGAACGTCGACGCCGTGCAGAAGGCCGCCGCGTTGCGGTACCAGGCCTGGTAGTTGCGCGTGGCGCCCGACGGCACGAGGCCGCGGACGGACACGAGCGGATCGGCACCGACCGGGTACTGGCTCGCGCCACCCGCGTTCGTCTTGGTGCCGAGGCGGATGACCGTGCCGCCGACGCAGCGCAGGCCGTCGCCGAACGGAACGTTCAACTGGGCCGTGCCCTGGAAGTAGAGCGCCGTCGCCGTGTTCGGCATCCCGGAGCCGACCAGCGCGAGGGTATCCGCGCCGACGACCGCGCTGCCGGTG
Source organism: Planctomycetota bacterium (assembly GCA_026692665.1). GTDB lineage: Bacteria > Planctomycetota > UBA1135 > UBA1135 > JAEUHZ01. The sequence goes on along the minus strand of JAPLOF010000058.1, from coordinate 73,746 downwards.
GCCGACAGGTTGCCACCGTTCGCATTGACGGAGTTGGCGCAGCCGTTGCCCGCCGCACCGTTGTTGGCGCACGGGCAGGCCGCTCCGGTGCCGTCACCGAAGCAGTAGGGCGTGCCGACCACGACCGGTCCGCAGATCGGACGCAGCAGCCAGTTGCCGTTGATCCCGATGCTCTGGAGCGACTGCGGCGGAGCGCTGTTGTTCAAGAGGTTCGTGAGATCCGCGGTCGGGGCCGTGTTGCCCACGAACCACGGGCTGCCGGAGGCACCGCCGCAGGAGGTGGACGCGTAGTCGACCGGGGCCGGGAACTCGTTCGGCGTGTGCTGCACGGACGCGCCGACGAAGAACTTGCCGGTCGCCGTGACGCTCGAGCTGAGGAGGATCGACTGGAGCACGTCCGTGTCCAGCGACCCGGGCGCGATCGTCGTCGACATCTGGCCCAGGAGGACGGCGTCGTTCGGGTTGCCGTCGTCGTTCGGGTCTTCCCAGGCCGCGATCGTGACGGGGCCCGACGGGACGTAGTTGCCCGCGTAGAGCACCGAGCCGAACGAGGCTTCGACGCCGCTGACGGTCGTGTTCTGGCCGATCGTGCCGAAGCTGTTGAGCCAGATCAGCGTGCCGCCGCCGATGTTGCGGATCAGGTCTTCGCTCGAGCCGTCGTCGAGGGCCTGGCAGCCCGTCGGCGGCGCACCCTGGAGCGTGAAGACGAACGTGCCGGTGCCGCTGCCGGTCGTGCCGTAGGCACCGATCTGGATCGTGTAGACCTGACCGGCCGTGGCGCTGAAGCACACGCCGCTGACGAGACCGCAGAGGTCGTCGTTGCAGGCGATCGCGGCACCCGTCGGGCAGCCGCCGCCGTTGTAGACCGCGAGGCGCGTGTCGTAGGTCGAGCCGCCGCACAGGTTCAGGTCGAAGAGACCCGTCGCGGTGGCCGTCCACGTGAACCAGGCGTCGTTGTAGAGGGCGGTCGAGCCGAAGGCGAGGCAGAGGGGCTCGGACTGGCCTTGGGTGCCGGTCGTGGCGAGCGTCGTGTCGTAGTTGTGCGGACCGTTGCCGACCACGTTCTGCGGGGTGGTGCAGGTGTCGTTCGTCGGCGGGACGAACGGGTTGATCGTGAACGAGCCCGATCCGCCGACCGTCGAGAAGGGATAGAGGCCGAGCTGGATCAGGTAGACGCCGCCGGTCACGACCGGGAAGTCCATGCGCGTCTGGAGGCCGCACGCGTCATCGTTGCAGCCGAGGGCGGCGCTCGAGGGGCAACCCGCGCCGGCGTAGGCCGCGATCTTCGTGTCGACGGTGGAGCCGCACGTCGAGACGCGGGCCGTTCCCGTGAAGCCCGACGTCCAGCGGTACCAGACGTCGTTGTTGATCGCCGTGCTGCCGAAGAAGAGGCAGGACGCCTCGGCTTGGCCCGTGGTGCCCGTCGAGGCCGCGCTGTTGTCGAACGCGTGCGGCCCGGCGCCGCTGATCACGATCGGAGCCGTGCACTCGTCGTTGATCGCCGGCGGAGTCACCGTGATGTCGAACGTGCCGCTGTACGTGGCGCTGTTGAAGCCGCCCAGCTCGAGGAAGTACTTCGAGCCCGCCGTGACCGGGAAGGAGACTTGCGTCTGCAGTCCGCAGAAGTCGTCCAGGCAGGTGATCTGCGTGGTCGGGCAGTTGCCGGCCGGAATGCCGTCGGCCCAGACCGCGATCACCGTGTCGGCCGCCACACCCGCGCAGGTGCTGACGCGGGCGACGCCGCTGATGTTCGCCGTCCAGTAGAACCAGACGTCGTTGACCATCAGGCCGCAGGATCCGATCGGCGTGCCGCTCGTCGCTGCGGTCGTGTTGATCGCGAAGGTGCCGGGGCCCGTGATGGCGTCGTTGACCGCAGCCGTCGCGCAGTTGTCCGAGCCGGCGAGGCTATAGACGAACGGCTGGGGGGTGGGGTTGACGATGGGCTTGACCGGAGGGCCCTTGACCGGGGGGTTCTTGACCGGGTTCTGGATGGAGGGGGACTGAGCTGCAGCCAGTCCCAGGGGGGCGCCGGCCAGGAGGGCGGCGGTCAACAGGGGGAATCTCATTGGGGGCTTCTCGAAACGGACCGTGGATGGACCCTGGCGCCTGTGCCGATCGGGGACGCGATTTGCGCCTGGATTCGGTTCCGCACAACGCCGTCTGAAGGGTAACGGAAGCGTGTCGCGCGGGGAGGGTCCGACTGAAAAATCGAACGGAAATTCCGTCCAGCCCCACCACGGAGCGGGATAGGGTAGCCCGATTTTTTTCGAGCTGAGCGGCCTGCCGTCGGCGCGCAGGGACCGGCGATCGGGTTCCCTCGCGCCCGAGATCCAACGAAAGCGGGGCCGGCCTCGTGGCCGACCCCGCTCGAAGTTCCGGTCAGCGCCGCCCCGACGCGGGGCGACGCCGTCCGACCACGATCACGCGCCCCAGGTGACGGCGACGCCGTTCGTCAGGTTGAACGTGGAGGGCGTGCAGAAGGCCGCCGCGTTGCGGTACCAGCACTGGTACGTGCGCACGTCGCCGACCGCGCACGCGCCGCGGACCGAGACCGACAGGTCGCCCGCGACCGGGTAGCTGCTCGTGCCGCCGACGCTGTTTTGCTTCGTGCCGAGGCGGATGACCGTGCCGCCCGCGCAGCGCAGGCCGTCCCCGAAGGCGGCGCTGATTTGCGACGTGCCCTGGAAGTACAGAGCCGAGCTGGAGGGCATGCCCGAGCCGTTCAGCGACAGCGTGTCCGCGGAGATGCTCGCCGCGCCCGTCGTCGCCAGGTTGCCACCCGCCGGGTTGATCGAGTTGGCGCAGCCGTTGCCCGCCGTCCCGTTGTTGGCGCACGGGCAGGCCGAGCCCGTGCCGTCACCGAAGCAGTAGGGGACGCCCGCGGGACCGCAGGTCGTGCCCGTCGCGGCCAGCGAGAACTGGCCCACGAGGATGCCGGCGCCCGTGGCGTATTGACCGACCTGGATCGTGTAGGTCTGGCCGCAGGTGACGTTCCACGTCACCGTCGAGGCCAGGGTCTGGCCCGTGCAGGTCGCGTCGTCGTCGTTGCAAGCGAGGGCGGCACCCGTGGGGCAGCCCGAACCGGCGTAGATCGCGACGCGCGAGTCCTTCGACGTGCTGGTCAGGAGCTGGCAGGTCGTCACCGTCGCCGTGCCGTTCACCGCGGCCGTGTAGGTGTACCAACGGTCCGCGACGATGCGCGTCGTGCCGAAGGACAGGCACACCGCTTCCGTCTGGCCTTCGCAGCCCGTCGTGGCGGCGGTGTTGTCGAACGCGTAGACGCCCGGACCCGGGAGGGCCGTCGGCGTCGCGCAGTTGTCGTCACCCGTGCCGCCCGAGGGCACCGTGATGTTCAGCGTGCCCGTCCAGCCGGCGCCGGCCGAGCCGAACGTTCCGACGCGGATCAGGTAGACGCTGCCGGGCGTGACGCTCAGCGAGACGCTCGACTGCAGGCCGCAGGCGTCGTCGCTGCAAGCGAGTTGCGTCGTCGGCGGGCACGTCGTGCCCGAGTAGACGGCGATCACGGTGTCGGCCGTCGAGCCGCCGCAGGTCGCGATCGTCACGCAGGCCGAGGTCGCCGTCCAGGCGAACCAGACGTCCTTGCCGATCGTGGCGCACGGTGCGGGGCCGCCCACGCTGTTCGTCGCGAGGGTCGTGTCGACCGCGAACGCGCCGGCGCCGGAGATGGCATCGGGCGTGGCGCAGTCGTCCGCGCCACCGACGGTGGAGACGAGCACTTGCGGCGGGTAGGGGCCACCGGACGGCGGCGGGTTCGTCTTGGAGTAAATCGGGTCCTTGGTCTGGGTCTGGGCGCCGGCGACGCTCGCGAGACAGAGAAGAGCGAGGGATGTGGAGATCTTCATGGTTCCTGAGGTGAGGTGCCGCGCCACCGGACGCGCCGGGGGTCACGGATACGAGGGAAACGTCGTCCCAAACGCGGGACGCCGAGGAGGACTCTCTCCTGAAGAGTCCGTGACCCGCACCCATCCGTCAAGGCGGAATGAGCGTCGGATTCACATAAATTGACGTAACCGGCCCCTTCCGGGTTCCCCGGCTCGGAGGGGAGTCCCCCTCCGGGGGTTCACCAGGCGACCCGGACTGCGTTCGAGAGATTCCAGCCCGCGCCAGACGGCGGGGAGCAGAAGGCCGAGTCCACGTCCCGGTACCAGGCTTGGTATCCGCGCACGGCGCCGGGAGCGAGCGGGTCGCCGAGCTGGGCGGAGCGCGCCGAGATCGAGGCCTGCCCGGCGCTCGGAACGGCGAGCGATCCGTTCACGGCGTTCGTGGTGTAGAGCCGCTGGAGGCTCCCGCCCACGCAGCGCAGACCGTCGCCGAACGGGACCGGGCTCGACAGTAGGACGTCGCCCTGGAAGACGAGCGTCGCCCCGTTGGGCGTCTCGCCCGCGACGTAGAGCTCGATCGTGTCGGGAGCCGTCGTGCCCGTCGCGTTCAAGCGCGCGCCGCGGGTGCCGGCCGAGTTGTCGCAGCCGCGCGCGGCGAGCCCAGAGTTGTCGCACGGACACGGGCTCGACGTTCCGTCGCCGAAGCAGAAGCGGTCGATCGCTCCGCCGCAGCCGCGCCACGCGGCGAGGTTCGAGGTCGCCAGCGTGCCCGCCGTCTGGAGGCTGCCGCCGACGAACAGCTGCGCCGGCTCCCCCGGAGACTCCGCGTGGGAAGCCAGCGCGTAGACCGCCGGTCCGACGCCGTTGCCGAGCGCGGACCACGCGCTGCCGTCCCAGCGCGCGATGTGCGTGACGGGCGTCGCGCCGCTCGCCATGAAATCGCCGGCGGCGTAGAGCGCGGGCCCCGAACCGTCGTCGAAGACCTCGAGGCACGTGACGAGCGCGTCGAAGCCCGCGCCGACGGGCGACCACGTCGCGCCGTCGAAGCGCGCGACGCGCTGCACCGGAACTCCGCCCGCGGTCGTGAACGCGCCGGCCGCATAGAGCTTCGTGCCGGACCCGTCGTCGAACGCGCGCAGAGCCCACACGTCGCCGTTCATGCCGCTGCCGAGCGCGCTGTAGCTCGTGCCGTTCCAGCGCGCGATGCGCGACAGCGTCGCACCGGCCGTCTGCGCAGTAAAGGCGCCTCCGAGATAGAGGGCCGCCCCCGAGCCGTCGTCGTAGATCACGAGCGCGTGCACGGTCCCATTGACCCCAGCCGTCGGTCCAGGCGGCATGGCCGACCACGCAACGCCGTTCCAGGCTGCGAGGTTCGGCGACGGGATTCCGCCAGCGCGCAGGAACGAGCCTCCGGCGTAAAGCCGACGACCGGATCCCAGGTCGCCAGCGACAAGCGCACGCGCGTACCCGCCCCCTTCGCTCAGCCCTTCCCCGAGGCCCGACCACGCAGAACCCGACCAGCGCAGGACGCCCGAGCTCCCTGCGTATCCGTGAAGTGCAACCCCGGCATGGAGTTGAGGGCCGGTGCCGAGATCGCAGACCGCAAGACCGTAGACGGTCGGTGCGACGCCCGGCATGGAGAAATCCTGCCACGAACCGCCCTGACGGCGAGCCACGCCCGTCACGAGCCGGCCATCGATCCAGCAGAGACCGGCCGCTACGAGCCCCGGACCGGTTCCGTCGTCGAACGAGACCAAGGCAGTCACCGTGTTCTGCGGATCGATCCCGCGCTCGGGTCGACCCGGAGGAACCCACGCGTTGCCTGCGAGCGTGAACGCGAGTCCGTGCACCCCTCCGCCTGTCCCGGTCATCCCGCCGGAAACCGACAAGCGTGGCCCGTCCCCGAAATCGATGTCGCCCAAGAACCACGGCGGAGACTGTGCGCTGTAACCACACGTGCCCATCAAGGCGTCCCCGACCTGAACCCAGTCGTTGCCCGTGAATCGGCGCACGAATCCAGATGGTTGGGAGTACACCCCAACCACGAGTTGTCGACCGAAACCCACGTCCGACACCGCCAAGGTCCTCGGCAGGGTGAACGATCCCCCAGGGGACGGCATCTCCGTCCACGCCTGACTGTCCCAGCTCCACGCGACCACCCGATTTGGGTTTCCGCTCGGAACTGCGCCGACGGCGACCAGCGTCGATTGCTGGCCGCTGCTGAAACTCCGCAGACTCTGCACGAGGGGAACCGTGGGCAATCCCCCTCCGACCGCCGTCAACGCCGAGCCATCCCAGCGAACGACGTTGGCGAGTGGATTTCCCGCTGAGTTCCTGAAGTCGCCCGCGAGGAAAAGCGCAGGACCGGATCCCTCGTCGTGCACTTCGAGCGCGACGAGCTCGCTCCCTGCACCGGTCCCGAGCGAAGACCACGCGGTCCCATTCCAGCGCGCGACTCCCCACGTCGACACGCCTCCGATTTCCGCGAAGGAGCCGCCGGCGAACAGGGCGGGACCATGGCCGTCGTCGTGGACGCGCAAGGACACGAGGTAACCATTGAACCACGTCGTCGCGATGGGCTCCCACTGGGAACCCGTCCAGCGAGCGACCAAGGTCTTCTGACCCTGGATGTAGAGTTCGCCGCCGACATAGAGCTGGTCACCTGATCCCGAATCGAACACGGCAAAGTCTAAGGCAGACCCGCGCACCCCGACCCCGACGGTGGTCAGGCTGTGGCCGTCCCAGCGCTGGATCGCGCTGCTGTTGATGTCGGTGGCATAGATCCCGAGGTAGGTGGCGGGTCCCGAGCCGTCGTCCCAGCGGATGGAGGCATCGATCGAGTGAGGGACCGCGAGAGGGCGATAGGGGACCGCTTCGAAGCTCAAGCACTGCGAAATCGCCGCGGGAGCGAGCAGTGCGCAGGCGCCCACCCAACCGACGACCCGGCGGATCCGACGAGACAGGGCTCCAGGCATGTGTTCCTCTCTCCCTCCGCACGCTTCCGTGGAGATCATCCCGGAGGAGCGAGTCGCCGCCTGGAACCGTCGAAGCCGGCTCACTTGGTCGTCGAGCGACCTCACAGGCTGCGGCGCGCGCCGTCCGTCCGTCCGATGATCATCTCCCGGACCGGGAATGCGCAACCCGCTGCCGGACAGCCCTCCGCCTCGCCGCATTCGACGAGCGGTGCCATCGCCAAACGGGCGATGTGACGTGCCCAGCGCGGCGACCGGCCACGCGATCCCTCCGGCTCGCCAGCGAGGTCCGAACCGTTGCCTAGAACTTCCGGCTCTTCTGCAGCACGTCGTCGAGCGTCTTCACGGTGCCGTCGCGCTCGACGTCGGTCAGGTCGAGGATCTCCTGCAGCGCGATCCCGATGTGGGGGATGTACTTCTCGATGTAGCCGCGCTTCTCGTACTCGGCGCGCAGGCGCTTGCCCTTGCGGATGTAGGTGCCGAGGCGCCGGCCGCACTCCTGCAGGCCCAGCTTGATCTCGCGCTGGATCTCGGGATAGCCGGCGATGGCCTCCTTCGACTCGCTCGTGAACGGCACCCACACGCTGGCGATGTGCACGAAGAGCGCCATCGGTCCGATCGGCAGGGCGCCCTTCGGTTGCTGCAGGCCGTAGCGGCGCCACTCGGTCTGGATCACGCACTTCGTGACGGCGCAGGCGGCCTGCTGGTGCAGGAGCGGCACGCGGTTCGCGAAGCGCAGCACGCGGATCGGCTCGTCGGCGGCACCCACGAGGTCCTCGACGGTGGCGGTCGACTTCTCCTTGTCGCGCTTCACGATGCGCCCTTCGTCCGTCACGTCCAGCCCGACGCCGCCCGGCTTGCCGTAGGCGATGCCGACCTCGATCACGAACGGGTTGCCGCGGTAGACGGCCGGCGAGCGCGAGTTGGCGTAGTAGAAGTCGGCCTCGATCTCCTTCCGCAGGCCGAGCAGCACGAGCTCCTCGCCGATCGGCGCGATGCAGGCGGTGCTGGGCGCCATGATCTTGGCCTTCTGGATCGCGGCGTGCAGCGCGGCCGCCTCCTCGCGCGCGATGCGGCTCGGGTGCGCCTTCTCCGAGACCTTCGCGGCCTTGCAGATGTCGAGCGCGACCTTGGGGCCGACGCGCGAGAAGTCCTCCTGCATGAAGCCGGAGACCGTGCGCGACGCCGTCATGTTGAGCATCTGGATCAGGCGGCCGAGCTCGACGCCGTGCGGGTGCGGCTTGATCTCCTCGACGGCCGGCGGCAGGTCCTTCGTGCTGCGCTCGTACGTGACGCGTTCCTGTCCCGGGTCGACGTAGTGCAGCGTCAGGTGCGGGTTCGCGATCGCCGTCTGCTTCAAGTACATGTCGACGGAGCGCAGGCCCTTCTGGTAGCGGGCCTCCATCTCGATCTCGACGCGCGTCCCGTGGTCCTTGTCCCACTCGGTGACCGAGCGCTCGTGGATGTCGGGCTTGTTCTGCACCGTGTCCACGGACAGGAAGAACTCGTGCGCCTCGGCGCGCTTGCCCGTGCGCGACAGGATGCGCGCCGGCTTGCCGGTCGTGAGCTGGCCGTACATGACGGCGGCCGAGATGCCGATGCCCTGCTGGCCGCGCGACTGCGACAGCTTGTGGAACTTGCTGCCGTAGAGGAGCTTCCCGAAGACCTTGCCGACCTGCTCGGCGACGATGCCCTGTCCGTTGTCCTCGACCGCCATGCGGAAGCGGTCTTCGCCCGTCATCGTCAGCTCGACGGTGATCTCGGGCAGGATCCCGGCCTCCTCGCAGGCGTCGAGCGAGTTGTCGACGGCCTCCTTGACCGCGGTGAGCAGCGCCTTGAGCGGCGAGTCGAAGCCCAGGAGGTGGCGGTTCTTCGTGAAGAACTCCGCGACGGAGATCTCGCGCTGCCGCGTGGCCATCTCGGCCGCGGTCTTGCGCCGTCCGTCGCCGCCCGACGCGGCGGCCGGCGCGGGTTCGTTCGCGGACGGGGCGTCGGCCGAGTCCTCGGCGGCGGCGGCCTTCTTCTTCTTGCCCGAGTTCTTGCCCGAGGACTTCTTCGCCCCGGGCTCGGCGTCCTTCCCGCTCGCTTCGAACAGCGTGGCTTGCGTCGCCGTGCCATCCGGGGCGCTCTCCGATCCGTGCAACTCGTCCAACGCTTCCACGTGCCTCACCGGTGTCGTTCTCCGCGGCCCATTCCGATTCCCTGAGGTCTAGAGGACGGCGCGGGCGATTGCAACGCGCCACCGCGAGCGCTCCACGGCGCGGAATCGTCCGGGTTCAGCGCGGCGCGAACGCGTCGGCGACGTTCCGGACCAGCTCGAGCGCGCCCCACAGCGCCACGCCGACGAGGAGGAGCTTCGGAGCCGACGTCAGGCAGCCGCTCGTGACGTAGCGCTGCTGGATCGAGCCCGCGCAGTGCGGACAGACGCGCGGCGTCGGGCGCGCCAGCTCGCCCCGGCAGTGCGGGCAGCGGTCGACATCGAGGACCCTAGACATGCGCGAGGCTCACCGGTTCGGGGGAGAGGTCGGCGCGCGCCAGGCCGATGGCGGCCGCCTCGTCGCGCAGCCGCGTCAGGCTGGCATGCATGCGCTCGCCCGGCTCGTAGAGGCACTCCTCGCGCAGGTAGCGCTGGCAATCGGCCTCGGAGAGCCGCCACGCGCGCGCCGCCTCGCTCGCGAGCAGGTCGATGCGCTCCCGGCCGCGCTGGCGCGCGCGCGCGAACGCGGCCAGGTGACCGGGGGCGAACTCGACGCCGCCGCGCACGATCCAGGTCGCGAAGACGAAGGGCAGGCCGGTGCGCGCGGTCCACTCGGCCGAGGGGTTGAACACCGGCGGCGAGCCGCTCGCGAGGTGCTCGCGCAGCGCCGGGTCGCCGATCCGGAGCCACGCGTCGGCTTCGGCGGCGCGCGGGTCGTCCCCGGGCGCGACCTCGATCCAGCGCACGCTCGTGCGCGGCAGCCCGGCGTTCCCGCCGAGTCTCCGCTCGAAGAGCACGCGCACGAGCGTGGCCGCCGCGCGGCTCGACGGGTCGAGCGCCACGGAAGCGAGGTCCTCGACCGATTTCCGCAGGAAGACCTGGACGCTGCCGACGTGACCCTCGCCCGCGACGGCCAGGCCGTCGAGGTAGCGGTAGCCGGGCGCGCGGAAGAGCTCGATCGAGCTGACCAGCGCGACGTCCAGATCGCCGGCGCGCAGGCGCGCGACGAGCTCGGCCGGGACGCGCCGTTCGAGACGGATGCCCGGCTCGCGCTCGAGACCTTCGTCCAGGGGCCGCCCCACCAGGTAGGGAACGCTGCCGACGCGGAGCATCCGCGCAGTGTACGGGAGATCGCGCGACGAAGACCGGTCCGCTGGCCCGCGAAGTTGGCCGGATTCCTACAATCCGAGCCCGCTTCCGACGTAGACCGCCCGCCATGGACCCCACCCGCTTCCTCTCCTCGCTCCTCGGTGGCGTGATCGACACGCGGCCCAAGAAGCACGACAAGCTGTCGCGTTTCCTCTCCGGATCGTCCGGTTCCGTCTGGAACGCGAAGACGCTCCTCACGGCCGGCGCGCTGGGCTGGGCGGCGTACGAGATCTTCCGCACGAAGTCCGGCTCGGGCGCCGCGGGAGCGACGACCACGTTCCCGGGCCAGACGGTGGTCGCGGGCACGACCGTCGTGCCCTCCCTTCCGCCGTCGACGAGCGTGCCGAACACCCCGCCCCCGCTGCCGCCGGGTGCCGCGGCGAGCACGGGTTCCGACCGGGGGTCGTCCGCCGGCGGTCCGCCGGTCGAGCCCGTCCGCCGGCTCGTCGGCGTGCTGCTCGCGGCCGCGCGCGCGGACGGCGAGTTGGGCGAGGCCGAGTACGGGCGCCTGCTCGGGATCGCGCGCGAAGCCGGTGGTTCCGCGCTCGTCGGCGAGGAACTGCGCAACCCCACGCCGATCGAGCGCCTCGCCGGCGGGATCCCCGAGCCGCGGGCGCGCGAGGACCTGTACCGCCTGGCGTTCGGAATCGTGCGCTGCGACGAGGGTGTCAGCGCGGCCGAACGCGCCTGGCTCGCGCGTCTCGCCGGCGCCCTGGGCCTCGACGCGTCCTCCGCGGCGCGGCTCGAGCGCGAGACGAGCGCCGGCATCGCGGCCGCCTGACGCGCACACCGATTCCGACGGACACCGACAGACACCGACACGACGAGCGACGAAACACATGAGCGAACGAGCCGAGTGGTACCTGGCGATCGGCGGACACCAGGTCGGGCCGATCACCGAGACCGAGATCCGCGCGCGGATCGAGACGAAGACCGTGGACGCCGCGACCCTGTGCTGGGGGCCGGGCATGCCGAAGTGGGCGCCGCTCCGGGAAGTCCCGCGCTTCGCAGCGTCGCTGGGCATCGGGGCCTCGACTCCTCCGCCGCCGCCCCGGACTCCCGGCCGCCGCGCGCACGACATCGACTTCGAGATCCATGGCAGCGAGATGCAGTTCGTCGAGGTCGAGCTCGACCCCGGCGAGTGCGCGGTCGCCGAGGCCGGGACGATGATGTTCATGACGAGCGGGATCGGCATGGAGACCGTGTTCGGCGCGGCCGGCGGTCCGGCCCAGGGCTTCCTCGGCAAGCTGATGGGCGCCGGCAAGCGACTCCTGACGGGCGAGAGCCTGTTCATGACCGTCTACGAGAACCGCTCCGGTCGAGGCAAGGAGCGCGTCGCGTTCGGCGCGCCCTATCCGGGCAAGATCCTGCCCATGGACCTCGCGGCGCTGGGCGGCGAGCTGATCTGCCAGAAGGACTCGTTCCTGTGCGCCGCGCACGGCGTGCAGATCGGCATCGCGTTCCAGAAGCGCATCGGGGTCGGCCTCTTCGGCGGCGAGGGCTTCATCATGCAGCGCCTGCAGGGCGACGGGCTGGCGTTCGTGCACGCCGGCGGGCACGTGCACGCGCTCGACCTCGCGGCGGGGGAGACGCTGCGCGTCGACACGGGCTGCGTCGTCGCCTACCAGCCCAGCGTCGAGTTCGACATCCAGTTCGTGGGCGGCATCAAGACCGCGCTCTTCGGCGGCGAGGGCATCTTCTTCGCGACGCTGAAGGGCCCGGGACGGGCGTGGCTCCAGTCGCTGCCGCTCTCGCGCCTCGCCGACCGCATCTACGCGGCCGCGCCGCAGACGGGCAGTCGCAAGGAGGAAGGCTCGGTGCTCGGCGGGCTCGGCAACCTGTTCGACGGACGCGAGTGAGCGCATCGGGGGCTGCCGATCCTTATCCTGCGGCCCCCGTGCGATCGTCCGTCCTGCCCCACGTCCCGTTCCCGGACCACGCGCTGCTCGACAGCGGCGACGCCGAGAAGCTCGAGCGCTTCGGCGGCGTCGTGCTGCGCCGACCGGATCCTCAGGCCCTGTGGAAGCCGCGCCTCGCGCCCGACGCCTGGGCGCGCGCGGATCTGACGTTCGTGCGCGAGAGCGACCGCGGCGGGCGTTGGGAAGCTCGCCGCGGCGCGGATCCGCGCGCGCGCGGCGAGAAGCCCGCCTGGGACGTCGGCTTCGACGCGTGTCGCTTCCGCATCCGGCCGACGCCGTTCAAGCACGTCGGCCTGTTCCCCGAGCAGGCCGCGAACTGGCGCCTGCTCGTGGATCTGCGCACGCGCTTCGGCGTCGACCGGCCGCGCATGCTGGACCTCTTCGGCTACACGGGCGCGGCCAGCGTCGTCGCCGCCAGGGCCGGCTACGAAGTCACCCATGTCGACGCGTCGAAGACGTCGCTGGCGTGGGCGCGCGAGAACGCGTCGCTCTCGGGCCTGACGGAGGACGCCGTGCGCTGGGTGCTCGACGACGCGCTGGGCTACGCGCGCCGCGACGCGCGCCGCGGCCGCAAGTACCACGTGCTGCTCCTCGATCCGCCGCACTTCGGTCGCGGACCCAAGGGCGAAACCTGGCGCTTCGAGGAGGGCATCGCGCCGCTGGTGGAGGCGGCGCGCGAGCTGGTCGACGAACGCGCGCTCGTCGTGCTCTCGACATACGCTATCGGCTGCTCGCCGCTCGCGCTCGAGAACCTGCTCGCGAGTTTCGGGCCCGGCGACATCGAGGCGGGCGAACTAGCCCTCGGCGAGGAGGGCGACGCCGGACGCCTGCTGCCCGCCGGATTCTGCGCGCACTGGTCGCGCGGGATCGAGCGGTGAAGCCCCCGTTCGAGGTGCTGCACGTCGACAACCACGTGCTCGCCGTCGCGAAGCCCGCGGGGATCCCTGTCGCGCCGGACGCGAGCGGCGACGCGAGCCTGCTCGACCTCGCGCGCGCCTGGGTGCGCGCCGAGTTCGCGAAGCCGGGCGAGGCGTTCCTCGGCCTCGTGCACCGCCTCGACCGGCCCGTGTCGGGCGTGGTCGTCTTCGCCCGGACGTCGAAGGGCGCGAGCCGGCTCTCGGAGTCGTTCCGCGAGCGGTCCGCCGTGAAGCACTACTGGGGCGTCGCGGCTCGATGCCCGACCACGGACGCGGGGGTCGTCGACCAGTGGCTCGTGAAGGACGAGGTGCGCAACGTCGTGCGCGTCGCGCGCGCGAGCGAGGACGGCGCGCTGCACGCCATCACGCGCTGGAGCGTCGTGGAGGAGCGCGCGGATCGATGCCTGATCGCGTTCGAGCCCGAGACGGGACGGCCGCACCAGTTGCGCGTCGCCGCGGCGACCCTCGGCTGTCCGCTGCTCGGGGACTTGAAGTACGGAGCGCACGGAGCGCTCCCCGACGCGAGCGTCGCGCTGCACGCACGCTTGCTCTCGATCGCGCACCCGACGCGGCCGGAACTGTTGCACCTCGTAGCGCCCGCGCCCGCGCTCGAGATCTGGAGCTTCGACGCGACGCGTCGTCCGGGCTGAATCGAGTGGCGCGCGCCGCGCGCCTGGATCAGTGACCGCCGCCCACGCTCGGCGCCGCCGGCGCCCAGTGGACGACCAATCGTGGCGCGTTGCCCGAGGCGAAGTTCCGCACACGGCGCGCTCCGCGCGGGGCCGTGGGGGTCGGCTCGATCACGAGGCCGAGCACGTTGCCCGGACTCCAGTCGGAGCGCGCGACGACTCCCTGCACGAGCGCGGCCAGGTCCGGCGAAACGACGAGATCTCCCTGCGTCCACGGGCCGGGTGCCCACCCGACGGATACGGCCGAGAGCGGCGCGTGCGCCGTCAGGGGCACGGTCGAGCCGAACACGAATGCCGGCGCCGAGGCGACGTCGTAGGCGCGGATTTGCGCGTCGACCGCGTCCGCGCTCGTGACCGCGGCGCGCGTTTCGAGCGTCGCCGCGACGATGCGCGCGCCGCGCGGGATCGCGAGCTGGAACTCGAAGCCGGCCTCCACGCGCCCGCCGACGTCGCGACCGAAGGCGAGCCTCTGCCCGTCGCCGGACTCGCCCGCGAGCTGCCCGAGCGCGGTCTCGTATTGCGCGTTGCGATCCACGGCGGCGACGACCGCCGAGGTCGTCGTGAGCGCGACGTACTCCGCCGTCGCCCTTCCGCCCGCGGCCGGAGTCGTCCAAGTGCGCGACCGGGCGGTCGATCCGTCCGACCAGCGCCGGAACTCGTGCAGGATGCCGCCCACGAGGCGCGTGGCGGGCGCCTCGAGGTCGTGGACGAAGCCGGCCAGGCCGTCGAACGCGTAGGGGGTCGGTTGCGGAGCGCCGTCGACCGTGAGCGGGATGCCGGCGGGCTTCGTGTTGAACACGACCGGCGCGATGGTCGGGCGCAGCTCGACCGAGCCCTCCGATTCGAGCCCGCTCGAATCGCGCGCGATGAGCCGGACGACGTAGTGCGTCTCGGCCGGTTCGTGGCCCGTGATCGGGATCTGGAACGAACCGCCGGCGAGGCCCGAGACCGGCCCGAGGAACGGGTGCGTGTGCGCGAGGTGGACGAGGACGACCTGCCAGGTCAGCGCGCTGGGTGGCAGCGGCCCGTCCTCGGCGTCCTTCGCGCCGCCTTCGAACGCGATCACGTCGCCCGCCCGGTAGGCCTGGGCCGCCGCCGGCACCGAGAGCCGCACGACGGGTGGAGTGCCGACGCGGACGATCACGGGGGCGCTCGCCGTCGAGAGTGCGCCGTCGGACACGCTGAGCCGCGCCTCGAATGCTCCCTGCGTTGCGTAGACGTGCGCGGGATCGGGCAGGGTGGAGCTCGTCCCGTCGCCGAAGTCCCAGGTGAACTGCAGCGCGCCCGGGCCCTGGTCGGGATCGCTGGATCCCGATCCGGTGAACTGCACCGCGAGTGGCGCGGGTCCGTTGGCGTTCGAGGCCGAGGCGACGGCGACCGGCGGCTGGTTCGATCCGGTCCAGGCGATGCGCACGATGCGCGCGGACTCGGGGCTGCCGCTCGAGCCCGCGCCGTAGGTCAACGTGTACAGCGCTCCATCGGGGCCCACGTCGAGATCGACGATGGGACCCGCGCCGGGCTGGGGATCGAAGACCGGCGCCGCGATCACGTGACCCGCGGCGTCGAACACGAGACGCCGCGTCCAGCGGTTGCCGTAGTCGCCCACGAACAGGTTCCCGCGGTACTCGGCCGGGAACTGCGTCGCGCGGTAGAACGCGCCGGCCACGATGCAGCCGCCGCCGGTCACGGCCGAGAACGCCGGATCGTCGTGCGCGTAGGTCCAGATCGGGAACGTGATGCCGGTGCACGAAGCGGCGTAGCAGGTCGTGCCCTCCTGCGCGGGCCAGCCGTAGTTCGCGCCGCGCGCGAGCCGGTTCAGCTCCTCGAAGGCCGTGGGAGAGTTCCCGCCCACGTCGCCGATCCACAGCGATCCGTCGGCCGGGTCGGCGATCAGGCGGAACGGGTTGCGCAGGCCGAGCGCCCAGATCGCCGGTCGCGCGCCCGCGACCCCGACGAAGGGATTGTCGGCGGGGATCGAGCCGTCCTTCGCGAAGCGCAGCACCTTGCCGTGCTCTCCGCCGAGGTTCTGCGAGCTCGCGCCCGAACCGGCCTCGCCGGTGGTGAGGTACACATAGCCGTCCTGGCCGAACACGAGACCGCCGCCCTGGTGCGTCGTGCCGGCGAGGTCGGGGTCCTCCCAGACCACGTACGCGCTCAGCGGATTGGCCACGTCGCCGACGAGCGTGTAGCGCACCAGCCGATTCCGGGGCTCCGCGTTCGTCGCGTACACGTAGAACCAGCCATTCGTGGCGAAATCGGGGTCGAGGGCGATCGACAGGAGCCCGCGCTCGCCGGCCGCGGAGTTCACCGGCACGGTGAGGGCCGGTGCGGCGAGCAGGGCCCCGTTGCGCACGACCCGCACCTCTCCGAGGCGCAGCGTGACGAGGATCCGACCGTCCGGCGTGAACGCCATGCTCGTCGGTTCCGCGAGGCCTCCGACGATCGTCTGGCGCGAGAAGCCGTCCGGCAGGCTCGGCGCGGTGACGGGCGCGACTTCGTTCGCGCCGTTCGCGAGGAGTGTCCATGCGCCGTTGCCCGGCACGCCCGCCACGAGTTGACCGTCGGCCGATCCCGCTCCGCTCGTGTCGCGGACGATCGTCCCGAGGCCCTCCTCGAACCGATACGCTCCGACGAGCCCCGCCGAGCCGGCCGGGACGACGCGCAGGAGGTCGGTCAGGACCTCCGACCCGCGCCGCGTGCGATTCCACACGTAGAGCTCGTCGATCCGTCCACGGAAGGAGGGCCTCGCCGGGCCGATGTCGTCCTTCGCGGCGCCGACCACGAGGAACGGACCGTACGCGGATCCGGAACCGGGCACGCCCGCGTCGGGGTAGGAGAGGTCGGCGCTCGACACGCCGGCCGGCCCCGCGACGTCGAGTTGACCATCGACGAAGATCATCTTGCGGCGCGTGTCGAGGTCGCGCGAAACCGAGACGTGGTGCCACAGTCCGTCGAGGACGAACACGTCGCCCTCGAGGGTGTTCGCGACGTCGAACATCGGGCCATCGCCCGTTCCAGTCCCGAAGCGGACGCGCCCGCCCGCCAGGCTGACGCCGAACGTGCGCCCGGTGCCGGACAGCACGCCGCGGTCGAGGACGCACGGGCTCGAGAGCCAGCGCGCGTCGTCGTAGGAGCCCTGGGCGCCGCTGGACGGCGCGTCGTTCTCCGCCAGCAGCCCGCGCACCCAGAACTGGAGGGTGAAGCTGCCGACCCCGACGTCGCAGGGTGTGCTCGCATCCGGGCCGCCAGCGTCGTCGTCGAGGCGGATCCGCACGCGATCCTGTTGGTTCGCGCCCGTGCCGAAGAACTGGAGCGCGGCCGTGGAGCCCTGCCCCGACGCGAGCGAGCTCAGGGCCAGCGCGGCGACGAAGGCGCCGAGCACGTCGCGGCGACCGCGGGGGAAGGAGTGCGGCACCCCTGCATGCTACCGGCCCGGCATCCTGCGCGGGGATTTCGGCGCATTCCCTGCGCTCGACCGCGCACCACGGGGACTCGACCCCGCACCCACGGGGCCGTTCAGCGCCCGGTTCCGGTCGCGTTGGGCGCGTGCTCGCGCGCACGCTCCTGGACACGCGGGCGCGCCAGCCAGCGGCCCACGCGCTCGCTGGCCTTGTCCACGTCGAAGGTCTTGCCGCGTTCGGCCAGCCGCGCATCGATGCGCGCGCGCTGTTCGGGCGTGAGGCTCTGGATCAGGGCCCGCCCGTGCGGCGTGAACTCCGCCCGCGTGCGTTCGCGCAGGAGCTTCAGCTGCTCGCGCGCCTCGGCGCGTGCTCCTTCGCGGTCGCCGCCCTGGGCGCGCGCGCGCGCGGCCTGGACGATCGCGCGGGCTTCCTCGCGAGCGGCGCGGGCCGCAGGTCCCACGAGCTGTGCTTCCTGACGCGCCAGATCGCGCTGGGCGTCCGTGAGCTCGAGCTCGCGCACGAACTTGCGTGCCTGGGCGAACCTGCCGCCGTGCCGCCCCGCGTGCCGCTCGAAGCGCGCCTCGGCGCCGCGCCGCGCGTGCTGGCCCGGCTCGCCCACCTGCCCGTGCTGCTCCGCGCGTCCCTGGGCCATCGCCAGCGTCGCCAGCACGCTCAGACTCGCGAGCCCCAGCGCCACCGTCTTCGTCGTGTTCTTCATGTGCGTACTCCGTTCGCCTTTCGAGCACTGGAACCGGGCATCGCCCGCTCGGTTCCGCGCCCGGTTCCGCGCTCGCAGGATGTTCGTAGGATGCGCCACGGGATGGAGAAGCACCACGACGTCCTCCTGGCCGTGATCGGCGACGTCCACGCCAGCTGGAGGCTCCTGGACCGGGTCCTGGAGCGGGCGCTCTCGGCGCAGGCGGACGGGATCCTCCTGGTCGGCGACCTCGGCTCGCACGAGCTGGCGCAGGTCGCGCGTCGAACTCCCGAGCGCGACGCGCGCTACGGCGCCTCGATCGAGGTGCTCCTGGATCGGCTCGCGGGCTGCCGCGTGCCGTACGCCTTCGTGCCCGGGAACCACGACCTGCCCGACCTCGCGCACGAGCGCAACGCCGACGGTCGCGTGCTCGACGTCGCGGGGCTGCGCGTCGCCGGGATCGGCGGCGCCGGACCGCAGCGCTTCGGCTTCGCCTACGAATGGAGCGAGGACGAGATCCGCGCGCGCACGGTCCCGAAGTGCGACGTGCTGCTCGTGCACGCGCCGCCCGCGCGGACCGCGCTCGACCTGCTCGCCTCGCGGGCCGAGCACGTCGGCTCCGAGGCGATCCGCGAGCGCGCGCTGGCGCACGACGGCGTGCTGGTGTGCGGTCACATCCACGAATCGCCGGGCGCGGTCGAGCTGGGCCGCTGCCTGTGCCTCAACGCCGGCGGGCTCGGGGCGCCGTACGGGCGCGCGCAGATCGGGTTCGTGCGTCGCTCGGGCGGGATCCCCGGAGGCTGGGAGGTCCTGCACGAGGACCTGCAGAGCGGCGCCGTACGTTCTTTCCGGCGCACGCAACGGGACGGCGTGTTGGGATAAGGGGGGCGGTCCCCGACCCGCCCCGTGACTTGCCCATGCGCCCCACCCCGACCCTTCTGGCCACCCTGGTGTCGCTGTCCGCCACCGCCGGCGCGCAGACGAACGAACTCCTGAGCGTCTCGACCGCGGGTGGTCAGAGCGACGCGATCTCGCTCTACACGTCGATGTCGCGCGATGGGCGCTACGTGACTTGGCAGAGCGCGGCGACGAACCTCGTGCCGAACGACACGAACGGCGCGCCGGACGTGTACGTGCGTGACCGCGTCGCGTCGACGACGGTCCGCGTGAGCGTCGACAGCGCCGGCGTCGAGGGGAACGGCAACAGCCACGATCCCGTCATCTCGAGCGACGGCCGGCTGGTCGCCTTCTTCTCCTACGCGACGAACTTCACGGCCAACGACACGAACGCGGCGCCCGACTGCTTCGTGCACGATCTCGCGACGGGCGCGACGACGCTCGTCTCGGCGACGCCGGCGGGCGTCCCGGGCAACGGCGGCAGCCGCTATCCGGCGTTCTCAGGCGACGTGCGCTACGTCGCGTTCCACAGCGTCGCCACGGACTTCGGCCCGATCGACGCGAACGGCAAGCGCGACATCTACGTGCGCGACCTCGCGACGGGCGCGATGGAGCTCGTGAGCGTCGCGACCGACGGCTCGCAGTCGGACGGCGACTGCTCGAACCCGGTCCTGTCGCACGACGGCCGCTTCGTCGTCTTCGAGAGCTTTGCCACCAACCTCGCCCCCGGTGACACGAACGGCACGCTCGACATCTACGCTCGCGACCGCCTGGCGGGGATCACGCTGCGCGTCAGCGTGTCGACCGTGGGCGCGGGCGCGGACGGGTACAGCCAGCTGCCGAACGTGACCGCGGACGGCCGCTTCGTCGTCTTCAACAGCGAGGCGACGAACCTCGTGGCGGGCGACACGAACTCGTTCGCGGACGTGTTCGTGCGCGATCTCGTCCTGGGCCTGACGGAGCGCGTCAGCGTGACTTCGGCCGGAGGGCAGTCGAACGGCTACAGCTACGACGCCTCGATCTCCGCCGACGGCCGGTGGGTCGCGTTCCCGAGTCGCGGCATCAACATCGTCCCCGGCGACGTGAACGGGGTGTTCGACATCTTCCTCCACGACCGGCTGACGGGCACGACCGAGATCGTCACCACCGGTTTCGCCGGCGACGCGGCGGATGGACAGGCGCTCTACCCTTCGATCTCGAACGACGGTCGCTTCATCGCCTACGACGGAGCCTCGACGAACCTCGTCCCCGGCGACGTGAACGGCCAACGCGACATCTTCCTGCGCGATCGCGGCGCGCAGGCCGAGCACTTCTTCGTGTACTGCTTCGGCGACGGAGCGGCGAACGCGACTCCCTGCCCGTGCGGGAACGCGGGGGGCAGCGGCCGCGGCTGCGCGAACTCCGTTGAGGCGAGCGGAGCGCGCCTCGCGGTCTCGGGCGCGCCGTCGGTCGCGAACGACACGGTCGTGCTGGCGGCGGAAGGCATGCCGAACTCGTCGGCGCTCTACTTCCAGGGTTCGCTGCGGCAATCCGGCGGCATCGGCGTCGCGTTCGGCGACGGACTGCGCTGCGTCGGCGGGACGATCTTCCGGCTCGGGACGAAGACCAACGCGTCGAACGCGTCACAGTTCCCGGAAGTCGGCGACGCATCGGTCTCCGTGCGCGGCGGGATCCAGGCCGGCGACGTGAGGACGTACCAGGTCTGGTATCGCAACGCGGCCGTGTTCTGCATGATGTCGACGTTCAACCTGACGAATGGCGTGCAGGTGGTGTGGGGGAGCTAGAGGCCCCGGTCGACGCGCTGGCACGACGACCGGTCGCCGACGTGTGACGCGCGCGCTCGTTCAGCGCGGCAACGGCACGAGCGGGATCACGACGCGCGCTCCCGGCGCGACGTCCACCGTCGCCTCACCCGGCGCGAACCCGGGGCAGCGCGCGACCACGGTGTGCCGACCCGGCGGCAATCGCAGCGTGAAGCCTGCCCCGTACCGCCACGTCTCGATGCACAGGTCCTCGAACACGACGACGCCCGCCGCATCCGAGACCCGGAACGACACGGGGCCATCGCTGCCCTGGGCATCGACGCGCACTTCCACCGCCTCCGCGAGCGTGAGCTCGACTTCTCGCAGGCCAGCGTCGATGCGCACGCGCTGTCCCGCGGCCGCGAGGTGCTCGTGCGTCGCCAGGATCGTGCACTCGCCCGCCCCTAGCCCGGCGAGCTCGACCCGACCCTCGAGGTTCGTCGTAGCCGGATCCGTCGAGTCGACGGGCTGTCCGTCGGCGTCGAGCACGAAGATCCGCGCACCGGCGACGGGCTCGCCGTTCGACGTCCGCGCGACGACGGACACGCGCTGGCTCGCGAGCGCGAGGGTCACGTTCGCCTCGACCGCCCCCGGTCCTTCGTCGACGGCGAGCGGCACGCGCCGCGGCACGAAACCGGGTGCGGTGACGCGCAGTTCGTACTCGCCCGGCAAGATGCCCTCGACGCGTAGCACGCCGGCGCTCCCCGGCTCGGCGGCCAGTGACTGGACGATCACCCTGCGTCCGCCCGGTTGACCCGGGCCGGGCCTCAGGCGCACGGCGGCGCCGCTCACCGCGGCGCGCTGCTCGTCGACGATCCGTACGACGACCGCACGCGGCATGGGCGCGCGCAGGCGCTCGAAGTGCACGACGAGATCGGCGTCCGAACCCGGGACCGGTTGCACGACGCCGAGCATGGTGTTGCCGCACCACAGCGAGACGTAGCGCGGCTCGCTGTCGTTCAGCGTCAGGGACCAGCGATCCTCGCCCCACTCGATCGTGCCGTCGTCGTGGCCGATGTCGCGGAAGTTGGGATCGAGAGCCGGATCGTCGTAGGAACCGAGCAACTCGATCTGCGAGCCGTGCGTTTCGAATCCGCGTGCCTCGAACGCGGCCGAGAGCCGCGCCGGAGCGCCGTCCGCGTCGACGAAACGGCCGCGCAGGACCGGCGCCGGAGCGAGGTGGAAAACCACGCGGATCTCGTGCTCGTGCTGCGGATCCCAGGTGAGGTGCCGGCGATCGCTCTGGAATCCGGGCGCGCTAGCCGTGACGTGGAAAGCACTCCGCGCGAGCGGCGGCGTGCTCCACGAGCCGTCCTCGGCAGCCTCGACGAAAAGCAACCCGCTGTACGAATTGCCGTCTTTCGTCCCCATGACCTGTACGTTTGCCCCGCGCACGGGCGCGCCGGCTTCGTTCGTGATCACGCCGCGCAGCACGACGCCGTCCGCGAAGCGCAGCGTCACCGTAGCCGGCTGGTCCGCGCGCACCGGCACGCCGGCGACGACGACGACGCCGAGCGCTGGACTCCACGCGGCGACGTCGTAGGAATCGCCCTGCGGGATGCCCGCGACCTCGAAGCTCCCGTCCGCGCGCGAACGCGCCTGGAAGCTGCTGTCGGCGCGCAGCACTTCGTCCACGACGCCCGTCTCGCCGCGCATCAGGCGGCGGAGCAGAGTCTCCTCGTCGATCGACCTGTCCTTCCCTTTCGCGCCGGATACGTTGCCTTGAACGGAGGCGCCCGCGACCGGCGCACCTTCGGGATCGAGCACGAGCCCGCGCAGGATCCCGGTGTTCGAAACTCCCGGCTTCGGCGCCGATGCAGGGTCGGCCGGCTGCGCCGCGAGCGGAGAGCGCTCCGTCACGAGCGCGGACGGCGCGCTCAACGCGGCCTGTTCCGCGAGAGGCCTCTCCACCGATGTTTCTGACTGTGACTGCAGCGCGTTCGGCTGCGCGGCCGCAGGCGCTTGCGGTCGGACTACCCTCCAGGCCAGCGCAGCGAGCACGGCGGCGAGCACGAACAGCGCCACTTTCGTCTTGGCAGTCATGAGTGCGACTCCGATGGCGAACGGTCCAACCTGGGGCGCGGGCAGGAGCAGCGGCAGCGCGGCGAACACCGAGGATCCGTCGCTGCGGCGCTCCGATCCGAGGCGCGCGCGCAGCTCGACGTGCGCGCGCTTCAAGTGCGTGCGCACGGTCTCGACCGGCATGTCGAGGCGTCGCGCGATCGCGCGCGGCGGCAAGTCCTCGAAGTAGCGCAGGATCACGACGGTCGAGCGCGGCGTGCGGAGATGCAGGACGGCCGCGACGAGCCGCCGGCGGACTTCCTCGCGCTCGACCAGGACCGATTCGGGCGCCTGGGCCTCCGACCGGGCCGCCGCGCGCTCGTGACGCACGCGTCGTTCGTCGCCGCGGCGCAGATTCGACGCCAGATGGCGCACGACGGTGGCGATCCAGCCGCGGCTCGCCTCGCCTGTCGACGGCGCATGCTCGAGCGCCTCGACGTACGCCGCCTGAGTCAGGTCGTCCGCCGTCGGACCGTCGCGCACGAGCCGACGCGCGACGCGCCGCACGAAACGGTCGTCGGCCAGCATTGTCTCGATCGAGGGGTTCTGCACGCGGAGGTCCGTCCTCTATCTCAGCACCGCCCGCGGCGAAACCGGTTCAGCGCACTTCGATCTCCCCGATCCCGGCCCGCGGAACGTGGACTGGCGCGGCACGGATCGGAGCGCGCGAGCGATCCATGCCGATCGCGCCGGTGCGTCGAAGCCGACCGCCGGCTCGAGGTCCGAAAACGTGGCGCTGCGCCGGCAGACGAGGACGACTAGCAGGGCCATCAGGGCGAACGGCGCGCGCTTCACTGCGATCGAGCCGAGGTCACGGGCCCTCGGCGGGGTGCTGCTCGCCCCAACTCGAATCCTGTGCGGGGACCAGCAGGAACGGCGCCGGGCGCGCGGAGACCTCCGTCGGCGGGCGGCCGCCCCAGATCAGGACGTCGGGGCACAGGTCTGCACCGTTAGGCCAGCTCGCCGACCCGCCCTCGACTCGCACTTGCGCGAACTCGGCCGGACTCCGACGCAGCGAGTCGAAGATCGGTCCCCTGAGCACGGATCTCAACTCGCGCTCGACGATGGATCCGTCGGTCAGGACGAGCCGGAGGGCCGTATCCCCGATTGCGGATGCGGACCGAATGCGCAGCAGAGGCATGGCTACGAACCTAGCGGAGGGGCTCGATCGGTGCCAATGGGCTGCCACTGCGGGCGAGTTCCCAGTCGACCTGGAGTTCGTGTCGATGGTCCACGGCCCACTCAACGACCAGACTCATCACCCGGCGCGGCAGCGACCCCGACTCGAGCTCGAGCGTCGCGATCGCGATAGTCGCCTCGTGCTCGCCATAGCTGGCGTGGAAGTGCGCAGGGCCGTGATCGTCGTAGTACATCCGAATCACGATTCCGAAGAAGCGACTGATCTCGGGCATGGCGGCTCCGAGATCGAGGACGCACGCGCGCGCTTCGCGGATCAGGCGTGCGGGTTCTCCAGCACCGGGCGCTCGAACACGCCGGGCGGAGAAGTGGGGATTCGGATCATGAGGCGGTGGTCGTGCTCGGACTCGCTACTAGGAAAGGTCCGGCTATGGCGCGTCCCCGCTCCACAGCACGTTGTAGAGCGTGTCGCGCTCCACCGGCACTCGACCCGCGTCGCGGATCCAGCGCACGAGCTCTTCGCGCTGCACCTTCTGCGGCGTCGTCGCTCCGGCCTCGTGGTAGATCTTCTCCTCGACCACCGTGCCGTCGACGTCGTCGGCGCCGAACGACAGCGCGGTCTGCGCGACCGCGACGTCCATCAGGATCCAGTAGGCCTTGATGTGCGGGATGTTGTCGAGCATCAGGCGCCCGACCGCGATCTCGCGCAGCTCGTCGACGGCCGTCGGGCCGGGCACGTCGGACATCTCGGTGTTGTCGGGGTGGAACGACAGGGGGATGTAGGTCTGGAAGCCGCCCGTCTCGTCCTGCAGGCGACGGAGTCGATCGAGGTGGTCGACGCGTTCCGCCTTCGTCTCGATGTGGCCGTGCAGCATCGTGCAGTTGCTGCGCAGGCCCGCGGCGTGGACCGTGCGCGCGATCGCGAGCCACTCGTCGCCGGAGATCTTGAGGTGGTAGCTCTCCTTGTGCACGCGGTCGGCGAACACCTCGGCGCCGCCGCCGGGGACGGAGCCGAGTCCGGCTTCGATCAGCTCGGGGAGGACCTGCGCCAGAGGCTTCCTGGCCTTCTTCGCGATCTGGTCGAGCTCGACCATTGTGAAGGCCTTCACGTGGATCGACGGCCGCGCGCGCTTCACGGCGCGCAGCAGGTCGAGGTAGTACTGGTACTCGAGCTTCGGGTGGATGCCCGCTACCATGTGCACTTCGGTGACCGGCTCGCCGAGCTGCGCGGTGATCTTCGCGGCGGCTTCCTCGGGCGACATCACGTAGGCGCCGGGCTGGTTCGGGAGGCGCTGGAACGCGCAGAACCGGCACAGCTTGTTGCAGATGTTCGTGTAGTTGACGTGCTGGTTGACGTTGAAGTACGCGAGGTCGCCGTGCAGGCGCTCGCGCACGTGGTTCGCCAGCGCGCCGACGACGTGCAGGTCGGCTTCGTAGAGTCGCAGGCCGTCCTCGGTCGAGATGCGCGTCGCGGCGAACACCTTCTCGGCGATGTCGCCGATGCCAGCTCGCACGGCGCGGCGCAGGAGCGCCTGGTCGGTCGTCGTCGCGGCCGTCGTCGTCGCGGTCGCGGCCGGCGTGCTGACGGTGCTCACGCGCGCACCTCGCTGCGCGGCGAGCGAGCTGCGGCGTGCGTCGCGGCTTCCTCGCGCGAACGCGGGAACGTGGGGCCGTCGTGCCGTTCGTCGACGATCCCGTACCACGAGTTGCGCCGTCGCGGCGCGAAACCGGCGCGCTCGATCTGCTTCTCGATCGCTTCGATGGGGGACAGGTTCATGCAGCCCGCGGCCGACACGACGTTCTCCTCCATCATCGTCCCGCCGAAGTCGTTGCAGCCGAAACGCAGCGTGATCTGCGCCATCTTCAGACCCTGCGTGACGTAGCTCGTCTGCACGTTGTCGAAATTGTCGAGGTAGATGCGCGACAAGGCCTGCACGCGCAGGTAGGTGCCCGGCGTCGCGCGCTCGGGGTACAGGTGCTGCTCGGGAACGCCGTCGGGCTGCATGGTCCAGCACGCGAACGCGGTGAAACCGCCGGTCTCGTCCTGCTGTGCGCGCAGGCGTTCGAGGTGCTCGATCCGCTCCGCGCCGGTCTCGACGTGCGCGAACATCATCGTGGCCGAGCTGCGCAAGCCGGCCTCGTGCACGCGCCGGTGCACCTCGAGCCAGCGGTCGGTGGACGTCTTCTTGGGCGCGATGATCCGGCGGACGCGCTCGACGAGCATCTCGGCGCCGGCGCCGGGCACGCTGCCGAGTCCGGCGGCCATCAGGTCCTGGATCACCAGCTCGACCGGGCGCTTCTCGAGGCGCGAGAGGTGGTCGATCTCCGGCGCGGACAGCGCGTGCAGGTTGATCTCGGGGTAGCGCGCGCGCAGGTCGGCCAGCAGGTCGCACCACCAGTCGCTCTTCAGGTACGGGTGGTGCCCGCCCTGCATGAGGACCTGGCGACCGCCCAGCGCCGCGAGCTCGTCCATCTTCTGGTGGATCACCTCGCGCGAGAGCACGTACGACTCCTCGTGCTTGGGCCGGCGGTAGAAGGCGCAGAAGCCGCAGTCGGTGATGCAGACGTTCGTCGGGTTCAGGTTGCGGTCGACGATGTACGTGACGCGCGCGTCGGGGTGCTTGCGCCAGCGCACGAGGTCCGCGAGGCGGCCCAGAGTCGCGAGGTCCGCGTGGTCGTGAAGCAGCAGGCCCTCCTCGGGCGTGATGCGCAGGCCGTCCTCGACGCGTCCGGCGACGCGCTCGATCTCGGCCGCGCGCGGGCCCTTCTGTGCGGCGCTCTCGCGCCGTTGGACCGGGGCAGGGGAGGGGGGCGGCATGGATTCGACGGGGACTGGGGCGGGGGCGGGGGCGTCTTTCGCGGACTCCCGAATCACCCCACAGTCTAGGCCCGGGTCTCGGACCGATATAGTGAGCGGCGCGCCTCCGCGCGAGTCCGAGTTTCGAGAGCCCCATGAACCCGAATTCCGCATCCCTGGATCCCGCGAGCGCGCTCCGCCCGCGGCGCGGCCTCGCCCGGCGGACCGCCCAACTCGCGGGGACGTGCTTCCTCGCGCTGGGGCTCGGGGGAGCGGCGGGGGCCCAGGGCTCCCGTCCCGCGGACCCGGCTGCCCCGTCCGACCCGATCGCGGCCGCGAAGGCTCTCCAGGAGGCGCGGCTCAAGGCCGACTTCGACCGCTACGCGTTCGAGCTGCGCACCGCGGTCGCCGGCTTCCAGGCGGAGCTCTCCGGCCTGCAGCAGCAGGGCGTCCCGCGCGAGAAGTGGCCTCCGCATCCGAACGTCGTGCACTACACGCGATTCGAGGAGCTCGCGATGCAGGACCAGCCCGACGCTCTGCGCTGGTGTCTCGCCGCGATCGGCCAGATCGGACTGCCCGCGCCCGAGGCGGCCGAGAAGAAGCTCGAGATCTACGCGCGCCTCGTGGTCGTGCACGCCGACCTGCCGTGGATGAGCGACGTCGCGCGCTGGATCCAGTCGGACGGCTCGTCCGCGGGCATCGGCTTCGAACGCGCGGACGACCTCCTGCGCGCGCTGGCCGAGGGCACGACCGTGAAGGCCACGCGGGCCTCGGCGCTCGCCGCCCGGTCGGCGCTGCTCTCGGCGCGCCTAGACCCCGCCTCGCAGGCGGAGTACCAGCGGCTCGTCCGCGAGCTGGCCGAGAAGCATGCGGACACCCCCGCCGGCGCCGCCGCGAAAGGTCGCCTGTTCCAGTTCGAATTCCTGGCACCCGGGAAGACGCCGCCCGACGTCCAGGCGGTCGATACGGACGGGAAGCCGCTGAGGCTCGCGGACTACCGCGGGAAGGTCCTGGTCCTCGAATTCTGGGGCTTCTGGTGAGGCGCGTGCGTGCGGGGCCTCCCGCACCTGAAGGAGCTCGTGAAGCTCCACGAAAACGACCCGTTCGCCCTGGTCGGCATCGCGACCGATCCCGAATTGCCCGAGTACCTCACCAAGGCCCGCGGCGCCGGCGTGACCTGGCGCAACGCCTGGGCCGGAGGAACGATGGGAACCTGGCCGGTGTCCTGGGGCGTCCAACGTTATCCGACCGTGTACGTACTCGACGCCCAGGGCGTGGTGCGTTTCGTGGACGTGCGGGGCGAGGCGTTGAGCCGCGCCGTCCAGACCTTGCTCGACGAGATGCGCGCGCCGAAGCCCTCACCACCCCGCTAGCTCGCCCCGGATCCCACGCATGATCGCACTCTCCATCGCCGGACTTCTGGCCGTCCAGGTCGCGGTCCAGCGGCCCCATGCGCCGCAACGTGAGCAGACCGTGCACGCGGCCGCCGACCCCGCCTTCGCGGAGGCCGAGAGCTCCTACAAGAGCGCGCTCCAGGTGTACGACCAGGCACGCCTCGAAGCCGGAAGGGGACGCGGCCCGGCGCCCACGACGCACCCGGCGTCCACGTTCTGGCCGCGCATGGAGTCCGTCGCGCAGGGTGGCAGCACGCGCGCCCGCGAGTGGTTGTGCGAGAACATCGCGGAAGGCGTCCCCGATCCGACTCGGCGCCTCGCGATCATCGAGCGGGAGCTCGACGCCCTCCTCGCCTGCTGTGCGTCGGAGACGGCCCTGCTCGCCCCGATCACGGCGCTGTGGACGCAGGCGAACGTCATCGGGATGGACAAGGCCCTGTTCCACCTCGATCGCATCGCGGATGGAGCGAAGAACCCCGAGGTGCAGAGCCGCGCCCTGTTCCAGCAGGCGTTCCTGATCTCGGACCGCGGGCGTACGACCGACCCGGCGCAGCTCGCCAGGGCGGCGGAGCTGCAGCTCTCGGTCGTGCTCGCGTTCCCGGCGACGCGCGCGGCTCGGGAGGCGGCGGACATCCTCGAGACGACCGCGCAGCGCGACCTCGTGGCGGCGATGAGGACCTGGGTCGATCGTGCCGCGGAGATGCAGGCGGCCGGCCGACCCGCGACGGACTGGCCGCAGATTCCATTTCACGCCTTCCGCGCGCGCTTCGAACCCCTCGCCGCGACGCAGTTCCCCGCGGCGAAGGACTGGATGGAGAACCTCTACCCGAGCTTCGTGCAGGCGGAGAAGCTCGGACCCGCGCTGCTCCTCTCGTCGCTGGCGCGCGATCTCGCGCTCCACTACCCGGTGCGGGATCTGGATTGGGGTCCCCTGCGCATGCGCCTCCTGGGACTCGCCGTGCGAGTCGGCGGAGGCGAGTCGCCCTGGATCCCGAGCACCCTGACCACGGTGACCGCCCAGGCTCCGGAGCTCCCGGCGCTGGCGGCGCTGCCCTTCACGCAGGCGGTGCTCGACCTGTGCCAGAGCTCGGAATCCCGGGCGCAGGCGCTGTGGATCGAGGCGCAGACGCGCATCCTGGACGGCTCCGAAGCCGAGTTCGGGCGCGCGCTGTCGGCCCTCGACGCGATCGTCGCGAAACACAAGGACATGATCGGCCTCGTCGAAAAGGCGAACGTCCAGGCCTCCGGCCTGCGCCTCGTCCTGCCGGGGGCGACGCTGCCGGATTCGCGCGCGGCCGAGTGGGGCATCCTGGACCTCGAAGGACTCGACCTGGTCCTGTCCGGCTACCGCGGGCGCGTCCTGATGATCGACGTGTTCGACGTCTACGCCCCGGAGTTCGCGGGCCGCGTCGCCGAGCGAGCCGGCCTGAGGGCCAGCCTCGCGGGCCGGCCCTTCGATCTGGTCGGACTGTGCATGAGCCGTGCGACCGTGGCCGCGGTCGGATCGGCCCTCAAGCAGGCGGGGGTCGACTGGCGCTGCGGTCTCCTGCAGGGCGAGAACCACCCCTACGTGACGACGCTCTACGCCAACCGGAAGCAGGTCACGACGATCCTGGTCGACGCTCAAGGCGTGATCCGCGCGCGCAATCGGCCCTTCGCGGAGTTGGCGCGCCTCGCCGCGGAGCTGACGGCCGAGGCCGAACGCAGCAGCCCCGGCAAGTAGCACCGTCGCGGTCGTCGCCCGCGCGCGCTACCCTTCCGCGCCCTGCGCAGCCGCCGCGATGCAGAGTCCGGACCCTGCGGCGCGTGCGGGCCCCCACGCCATGACGCAACCCAAGGATACGCGCTTCATGGACACGATCGTGTCGCTGTGCAAGCGCCGCGGATTCGTGTTCCAGGCCTCCGAGATCTACGGAGGGATCGGCAACACCTACGACTACGGCCCGCTGGGCGTCGAGCTCAAGCGGCGCGTCAAGGAAGCCTGGTGGACGCGCATGGTGACGCTGCGCGACGACATGGTCGGCCTGGACTCGGCGATCATCCAGAACCCGAAGACGTGGGAGACGTCGGGGCACGTGGCGGGATTCACCGACCCGATGGTGGACTGCAAGAAGTGCAAGGGGCGCTTCCGCGCCGACAAGCTGGCGGACGCCTCCTGCCCCGAGCGTCCGAGCAAGCGGCCGGGCGAGTGCGGCGGCGAGCTCACCGAAGCGCGCGCGTTCAACCTGATGTTCAAGACGAACGTCGGCGCGGTCGAGGGCGCCGGCTCGATCGCCTACCTGCGACCCGAGACGGCGCAGGGGATCTTCCTGAACTTCAAGAACGTGCTCGAGAGCTCGCGCCAGACGCCGCCCTTCGGCATCGCGCAGATCGGCAAGAGCTTCCGCAACGAGATCACGCCCGGGAACTTCGTGTTCCGCACGCGCGAGTTCGAGCAGGCCGAGATGGAGTTCTTCATCCCGCCGGCGCAGAACGACCAGTGGTACGAGTATTGGCGCAAGGAGCGTCACTCCTGGTACACGGACTTCGGCATCGACCCGACGAAGCTGCGCATGCGCGAGCACGCGAAGGACGAGTTGGCGCACTACTCCACGGGCTGCACGGACGTCGAGTACGAGTACCCGTTCGGCTGGGGCGAGCTCGAAGGCATCGCCTGCCGGACCGACTTCGACCTGAAGCGCCACTCGGAAGCCTCGGGCAAGGACCTGCGCTACTTCGATCCCGAGACGAAGGAGAAGTACTTCCCGTGGGTCATCGAGCCCGCGGCCGGAGTCGATCGCACCGCTCTGACGTTCCTGATCGACGCCTACGACGAGGAGGAAGTCGAGGGCGAGAAGCGCGTCGTGCTGCACCTGCACCCCGAGATCGCACCGGTCACGGTCGGCGTCCTGCCGCTCGTGAAGAAGGAGGGCATGCCCGAGAAGGCGCACGCGATCGAATCGGAGCTGCGCCGCGCGCGCCTCACGACGTTCTACGACGAGAGCGCGGCGATCGGCCGGCGGTACCGGCGCCTCGACGAGGTCGGCACGCCGTTCTGCGTGACGATCGACGGCGACACCATGAAGGACGACTCCGTCACGGTGCGCCACCGCGACACGATGCTGCAGGACCGCGTGAAGCGCGCGGAGCTCGTGCCGTTCCTCCAGGAGGCGATCCGCGGCTGGAAGCGGCCCGTGAAGAAGGGCTGATCCGTCGTGGCTTCGCGCGCCGACGTCCGCCCGACGCGCGGTGGCGCGGGTGCCGAGCGGGGCGCGGCGTCCGTTCCGAGCGCGTCCCCTGCGTGGGGAAGGGTCCGCGTGCTCGCGCTCTGCGTCGCCCTCGTGGCGATCGTGGTCTTCGCGCGCACGTCGGCCTTCGAGTTCCTGGTCTGGGACGACGACCAGCACGTCTCCGCCAACGCGCGACTGGATCCACCCACGCTCGAGTCGCTCGCGAGCTTCTGGCGCGCGCCCTTCCTGGCTCTCTACGTGCCGGCGAGCTACACGCTCTTCTGGCTCCAGGCCTGGGTCACGAACGGGCCGGATCCGCGCGTCTACCATGCGGTCTCGGTCCTCCTCCACGGCGCGAATGCGGCGCTCGTGGTGCTGCTCCTCGCGCGGCTCGGCGCCCGCCCGCTGGGCGCGGCGCTCGGGGGCCTCTTCTTCGCGCTGCACCCGCTGCAGGTCGAGTCCGTCGCCTGGATCAGCGAACAGCGCGGTCTGCTCGCGGCCCTGTTCGGCCTGGGCGCGCTGTGTGCGTACGCGAGCGCTCGCCCCGGGCTGCGCCGCGATCTCGCCGCCGGCCTGCTCCTGATCCTCGCGTTGCTGGCGAAACCCTCGGCCGTCGTCGTGCCGGCCTTGGCGCTCGTGCTGGAGGTCACCGTGCTGCGGCGGGGAACGCGCTTCGCGGCGCCGCGGCTCGCGTTCGGGATGGTCGCGGCGGTCGCGTGCCTCCTGGTCACGAAGGGACTCCAGCAGGACGAGAGCGTGCACGAGATCGTGCCCCTGCTCGGTCGCCCGCTCGTCGCCGCGGACGCGATCGAGTTCTACGTGCGCAAGCTCTTCGCCCCGGTTGAGCTCGCTCCCGACTACGGACGCCGGCCCTCGCTCGTGCTCGCGCACGGCGTCGATGGGACCCTCGTCGCGACGTGTGCAGGTCTCGCGGCGCTGCTGGCCGTCCCCGCGCTCCGTCGTCAGGCCCTCGTGCCGCTCGCGCTCTTCGTGACCGCGCTCGCGCCCGTCCTCGGGCTCGTCCCGTTCGGCCACCAGGACCTCTCGACGGTCGCGGATCGCTACGCCTATCTGGCGCTCCTCGGTCCCGCGTACCTCCTGGCGCGCGCCTGGCCCGCGGGATCGGCGCGCGCGGCGGCGATCGCGGCGAGCGCCGGCCTGCTGGCTCTCTGCGCGCTCTCCTTCGCCCAGTCGGCGTACTGGCGGTCGACGGACTCGATCTTCGAGCACACCCTCGCGGTGAACCGCCGCAGCTGGATCGCGCACACGAATCGCGGACTCGTGCTGCAGAATCGCGGGGACCTCGTGGGCGCGCAATCGGAGTACGAGGCCGCGATCGGGGCGAAGCCGGACCACGCCCGGGCGCTCAACAACCTCGGGATCCTGCTCGTGCAGCGCGGCCGTGGAACGGAAGGGGAGGCGCTCGTCCGACGCGCGATCGAGGCCGATCCGCGCTACGCGCGTCCGCACATGAACCTGGCGGCGATCCTGGGCAATCTCGGCCGCTTCGACGAGGCCGAGCAGAGCGCGCGCCGTGCCGTCGAGCTGGCTCCGGAGGACCCGACCATGCACACGACGCTCGGCAACGTCCACTTGCGCCAGGGGCGCGCCGGGGAGGCCCTCCTGGACTTCGAGTCGGCGCGGCGCCTTCGTCCGCGCGACGTCGAGGCCTGGCTCGGCCTGGGCCTGGCCCAGGAGGCGCTCGGGGACTCGGCGGCCGCCCGCGCGAGCCTGACGAGCGCCCTCGATCGGGCGCGCGAGCGGGCACCCGGGCGCGTGCGACACATCGAGGCCCAACTCGCGCGGCTCGCCGGCCGCTGAACGGGATCCCGGCGCCGCGCGTCGCGGGTCGCGCGCCGCGACGGCGGTTGGAACGGGTTCCCGCGCACCGCTAGACTCCGTGCGCTCCGCGCCTGCCCGACCGGCTCCTCCGAGTCGGTCGCGAGCCCACCGCGCGGCTCTGCGACCATGCGATCCGCCCCTCTCCTCGCGCTGGCCGCCCTGGCGTCGGCCGGCACCGCGCTTCCAAGCCGTGCTGCAACGAGTTGGCTGGCCCCGAGCCGTGCGACCCCGACCTCGACGGTTCCGGCGTTCGACCTGACCGACGTCGCCTTCAAGGAGAAGCTCAAGAAGGCGGTCGCGTCGGGCAAGAAACCCGAGCTCGAGTCGCTCGTCCACGGCGACAGCACGCAGGCCGCCGCCTGGATCCTGCGCCTGTCCGAGGTCCTGCTCGACCGCGACGACCCGAACGAGAAGGCGCTCCGGGACGGACTCGTCGAGGGCTGGGCCGCGGCCATCCAGTCGAACTACCCGACGAAGATCGCGGACTACCTGAAGAGCCTCGACGACGCGAAACGCCGCACGCGCACGGACCTGCGCAAGCGGCTCACGCAGGCCTGGAACGATCTCGAGCAGAACCGCGATCAGAAGGACGGCCTGATGTTCGTGCAGACGGCCGAGGAGCTCGACCTCCTCGCCGGCGCGTTCGAGACCGAAGGCGACCTCTACTCGGCCTCCGAGGCGCACATCGCGCTGGCCATGTGCCTCGACGAACCGCTGCGCGGCACCGATGCGGAGCCGCACAAGGCCTGGATCCACTGGACGCGCGTCGCGGAACTGCGCGGGCAACTCGAGCTGAAGGACGAGCGCTTCGCCGAGGCCGAGAAGCGCCGCGCGGACCTGGCCAAGAAGGGCTACGACAAGCCGGACGGTCCCGCGGCCGGGCCGGACAAGGGCGGCGAGAAGGGCGGCGAGAAGGGCGGCAAGGCCGGCAAGGGCGGCGAAGTCCCCGCCGGCCCAGCCACTCCGCCGAGCGAGGGCGGCAATCCGGTCACCGTGGCGCTCACGTTCGAGGCCCTCGCGAGCCCCGATGCGTTCGTGAGGCCCTGCTATCAGGCCGACGAGATCTACGCCCTCTGGAACCCGATGCCGCTCGCCGCCAAGGGCTCGACGAGCAAGTTCGATCGTCTGGGGGCCGACAGCCCCGTCCTGCACCGGCTCGGGTCGAGCGACCTGCGCTTCGACGTCGATTTCGACGGCAAGGGCGACGGCCCCGCGGACCAGAAGATCGGCTTGACGGGCACGCTCACGCCCTTCCGACTCCAGATCGGCAAGGGCGAGTCGGCGCGACCGTGGGCGTTCTTCGCCGTGACGGGCATCGAGAAGGACGTGTTCCAGGGCATCGGAGTCAACCTGCAGTCCACGGACGCCTCGATGACCATCTACACGCTCTCCGCGGCGAGCGTGGTGGGGAACCTGGCCGGCACGCCGATCCGCCTGATCGACGACTCGATGGACGGGGTGTACGGCAGCGAGATCCTGACCTTCGGCTACGGAGGTCTCGCCAACGGTTCCTTCCAGCCCGAGATGGACTCGATCGTCGTCGGCGCCGCGAAGCGCGCCCGCCCCTGGAGCCAGTACCAGGAGGTCGGCGGCTCGTGGTGGAAGTTCGAGGCCGGCTCGAAGGGCAAGGAGGTCCACGCCACTCCAGCGAAGCTCGAGACCGGGATCCTCAAGCTCGAGGTCAAGGGCCTCCCTCCGAATTGCCTCGTCGTCCGCGGCGCGAACGAGCTCAAGGATGCGTACTTCGACCTCGTCGAAGGTGGCGCGAAGGGCCTCGCGGTGCCGGCTGGGCGCTACTCGCTCTTCTATGGCGAGGTCAGCAAGGGCAAGAAGAGTCAGCTCGTGAAGGCCCTGATCCTGCCGGGCCGAGCCTCGGGGAACTACGACGTCCGGGCCGGAGCGACGACGGTCGTGACCCTCGGCGCCCCGTATGGTTTCGACTTCACCGCGCGGAACGACGCAGGCAAGGTCACGATCGTCGGGCAGAGCGTCGTGGTCACGGGCTCCGGCGGGGAGCGCTACGAGCGCGCTTGGAACTGCGTGCCGCGGCCGGAGGTCTCCTGGCGCAAGAAGGGCTCCAAGAAGGGCACGGCCGCCGGGAAGCTGTCGGCGATCACCGACCAGGAGAGCCTCTACAAGCGCGGGAACCAGGGCTGGCTCGACGTCTGGTTCCCGCTCGATCTGGAGTTCGACGCCAAGGGCGCGGGCGACGTCGAGATCCAACTCGTCGACGAGAAGCACAAGCTGTTCGGCAAGGTCGAATCGGCCTGGAAGGAGTGAGGGGTTGCTCGACATCAAGTACATCCGCGCGGAACCCGAGGCCGTGAAGGCCGGCGCGGCGAAGAAGCGCATCCCGTGCGACGTCGACGCGATCCTCGTGCTCGACAAGGAAGTGCGCGAGATGGGCATCGCCATCGACGAGATGCGCAATCGCCAGAAGACGGCCAGCAAGAAGATCGGCGAGGCGCCCGCGGCCGACCGTCCCAAGCTCGCCGAGGAGCAGAAGCGCGAGAAGGCGTCGCTCCAGGACAGCGAGAAGGAGCACGCGGCCCTGCAGGCTCGGCTCCAGGAGATGCTGCTGCGCGTGCCCAACGTTCCGGCGCCCGAGGTCCCCGAGGGCCGCGACGACAGCGAGAACGTGGAGGTCAAGCGCTGGGGCGAGCCGCGGAAGTTCGACTTCGAGCCCCGGGATCACATCGCGCTGGGGGAGCTCCACGACTGGATCGACGTCGAACGCGGTGCGCGCATCGCCGGCTCGCGCAACTACTTCCTGAAGGGCGAGCTGTCGCTCCTCGAGGGCGCGGTGATGCGTTTCGCACTCGAACGCATGGTCAAGAAGGGCTTCGTGCCGATGTCCGTGCCCACGCTCGTGCGGCGCGAGGTCATGGTGGGCACGGGCTACTTCCCGGGCGGCGAGGAGCAGGCCTACCGCTGCGACGAACGCGACGACCTCGTTCTCGTCGGCACCGCCGAAGTGCCCGTCACGGCCTACCACCAGGACGAGATCCTGGACGTGAAGTCCCTGCCGCGGAAGTACGTGGCGCTGTCCTCGTGCTATCGCCGCGAAGCCGGAACCTACGGCAAGGACACGCGCGGTCTGTACCGCGTGCACCAGTTCCAGAAGGTGGAGCAGGTCGTGCTGGACGTCGCGGATCCCGCGGTGAGCCTCGCGCACCACCACGACATCGTGCGGAACGCCGAGGACGTCCTGCAGGCGCTCGAACTCCCGTACCGCATCGTCAACGTGTGCGGCGGCGACCTGGGCGCTCCGCAGATCCAGAAGTTCGACATCGAGACCTGGATGCCCTCGCGCAAGGGCTACGGCGAGACGCACAGCGCGAGCCGCTTCCACGAGTACCAGGCGCGTCGGTTGAATCTGCGCTATCGCGACGCCCAGGGAACGGTTCGCGTCTGCCACACGCTGAACAACACCGTGGCGGCGAGCGTGCGCATGCTGATCGCGCTGATCGAGAACCACCAGGACCGCGACGGCAACGTGCGCTTGCCGAAGGTGCTGTGGCCCTACATGGACGGACGCGAGCGAATCGGGAAGTCGTCGTAGCGGAGGGGCGACCTCAGCCGCCGCCGGGCCCGCCACCACCGGGCCCGCCACCGGGCCCGCCACCGCCACCGCCACCACCACCGGGCCCACCGCCGCCGCCACCGCCGCCCCCGAATGGGTTTCCGCCGCCGCCCGTCGGCCCGCCCGTCGAGATCGTCGTCGAGCCGCCAGCGCCACCTGCAGCGCCGCCGACTTCCGTATTCGTGCCGCCCGCAGCGCCTGCCGCCGCCGTCGGCTTCGGGATCATCGGCACCGGGATGGCCACTTCCTCGGACCGGAGGAGCTCCGGCAGCCGGATGATCCGCTTGTACGTCAGCGTGCGGCGGTCCGTCGGCAGGAACGAGATCTGCTCGTTCACGAGGCGCGGAGCGAGCTCGAGCGTCAGCGTGACTTCGATTCGCGCCGGCAGGCCGATGTTCTCCTCGGCCTTCTCCGTGCCCCAGTCCTCGATGGGCTCGGCATCGGGACCATCCTCGGCGAACGACTGGATGTCGAGCGCCTTCACGCGCTCGTGCAGGTACTGGTACTCGCCGCCTTCGAACGGGTCCTCGTCGACGCCGAACTGCTCGCGGCGCCAGATCTCGAGGAACTGGTCGTCGTCCTGGCGGACGCGCAGCCGGTAGCCGATCTCGCACAGCGGGCTGCGCGCGAAGCGCTCGTCGATGGCGACCGGAACACGACTCTTCGCGCTGGCGACGAAGTCGATGCTGTCGCCATCGAGGCCGGCCAGCACGCGGTTCTTGATCCGCAGGTGGTTCAGGCGCGTGCGGTCGTAGACGGAGATCGAGCGCAGGTCCCGCTCGATCAGGTCCAGGATCGCCGGCCCAGCGAGCTGGGTCTCCTGGATGTTGTGGATCGTGTCGCGCGAAGTGCGCGCGGCGCTCAGGATCTGGGTGATCGTCACCATGATGCCGCCCATGATCATCAGGGTCAGGAGCACCTCGACCAGGGTGAAGCCAGCTGTGCGGGCGAGTCGCGATCGGGAGTGGATCTTCATGGTTTCGTCGATCCCTTCGTCCCCGATCCGGACGCCGATCCGCCGGTCGCCGATCCGCCGACCTGCGCAGCGCCCTTGGAGGTGCCCTTGGACGCCTTCGCGTTCTTCGAGGCGTTGTCGCCTTCCGCTTCGCCGTAGGCCTGCTTCCAGGGAATCCAGCGCTCCAGCGTCAGCTCGTTCTCGAACTCGCGGATCTTCGGGTACGTGACCCGGATGCGGATCTTCTCGAACGGCTCCTCGGCGTCCTCGTCCTTGTTCTTGTCCTTCTTGGCCTCTTCCTCGGCGGCGGTCGGGGCCCAGGAATCGAACTTCCCATCCTGGCTCTGGTTCGTCTGGCGCAGCGCGTCGTCTCCGACCGCGATCTCCCAGTTGAAGTCGGGATAGCCCTCTTCGGCGTAATTGCCGACCATCCCGGACTCGAGGTCGTCGCGCAGGAGGCCGCTCTCGATCTGTCCCAGGGTGTAGAGCCCGAGGTCCCGGGCCAGCTTCTGGTTGCGCGTGTGGGCCGCGGTGACCTTCGAGGTGTTCAATCCCTGCAGCACGAGCACGAGCGCGATGCCGACGATGACGATCGTCACCGCGACCTCGGCCAGCGTGAAACCCGATCGACGAAGGTCGCGCGTCACTTGAAGTCGTCCTCCTTGGGCGGGAGGCGCTCGAACAAGCCCTCGTGGTAGTTGATCAGGCCGAGCAGGCCCTGGACCTCGATCGTGTAGATGTTCCCGTCCTGGGGCTGGGAGAGGACGACCACGTGACCCGAAGCGCTGCCGAGCGGGTCGAAGCGCACGACCACGATGCCCTTCTCGAAGATGTCCGTGCCGATCGAGACGGAACTGAAGCGCACGGACTTCGGGAGCGGGTGCCAGGCCAGCGCGGCCCGGTCCTCGTTCGACGGCGCCAGACCGCCTCCGACGCCGTCGGCCCCGCTCACGCGGAACGGGGTCACGACCCGGTAGCGGTGTTCGTCGAGGTCGTACTGGATCTCGAAGGTCGCGTTGCGGGCGATCGCGTCGGAGCGCGTCCCCTGCAGGATGGCCGACAGCTCGCGGACCGCGGAGTGCAACTCGGTCTTGGGCAGGATCGCGCGCCAGTTGATCGTGACCATGGTCGCGATCAGGCCCAGGACGACGAGGACGGCGAGGAGCTCGATGAGACTGAAGCCCGCGCGCGATCCCGCGCTCCTGTTCCGCCCCGCCGCGCTGTCTGGTGCCCTCGTTCTCACCGATCGTGTCTCCGTGGCTACTTGCGGGTGTCGCCGCCGGACGTTTCGCCGTTGCGGATCATGATGTTGTCGATGTCCCGGTCGTCGCCCTCGCCGCCGGGCTGCATGTCCTTGCCCAGCGTGTAGATGCGCGGAAGGGGCTGGCCGGGGCCCGGCTGCTCGTACTGGTACTCGTTGCGCCACGGGTCCTTGGGCAGCGAGGTGCCCTTCAGATACGTGTGCCCGTTGACGTCCGGCGTCACCAGCGGCTCGAGACTGTCGGGGTAGCGCCCCGAGTTGTTGATCGCGTACTCCTCGAGCGCCGATTCGATCGCCACGATGTCGGACTGGGCCTTCCCGCCCATCGCGGAGGAGAGGTTCTTCATCACGTTCCGGACGACCAGCGTCGCCAGGAGGCCCAGGATGACGATGACGACCATCATCTCGGCCAACGTGAAACCCGCGCGGCGGCGGGGGATCGATTGCGAGTTCTTCATCATGGGATTTCGTGCCGGTCTTCCCGGCGTGTCGTCTTCGACGCAGCCCAGGGCTGCCTATTCCACCTGCTGCTCCGATTCTTCCCAGGGGGCGCCGCGGAGCGCACCCCTCGGGTTTCGACGGTCCTGGAAGGATAACCGGGCGGGCCTCCCCCGCGGAACGCGGGGGGCGGGGAGGCGCCGGATCACCCGACCTGGCCGATCTGGAGGATCGGCAGGACGATCGAGATCACGATGTAGCCGACGATGACGGCCAGGACGACGATCATGATCGGTTCGATGACGCTCGTCATGCGCTCGGTCGCGACGTCGATCTCCTCGTCGTAGGCGATCGCGACCCGGTCGAGCATCTGTTCCAGCTCGCCGGACTGTTCGCCGATGGCCACCATGTAGCTGACGACCGGCGGGAACACCCCGGTCGCCTTGAGCGGGGTGGAGATGTCCGTGCCCTCCAGGATCTTCACCCGGATGTGCTCGGTCGCGTCGGCCAGGACGCGGTTGCCGACGACGGTGCGCGTGATCTCCAGGCTCTGCACGGCGGGCACGCCGCTCTGGAGGAGGGTCGAAAGGGTGCGCGTGAAGCGCGAGACGGCCTGCTTGCGCAGGAGGTCACCCAAGATCGGGATGCGCAGCATGTTCTTGTCGATGAACATTCGGCCCTTGTCGGTCCGGTAGATGCGCTCGATGGCGAAGGACACGGCGGCGATCGCCAGAGCGCCGGCCCACCACCAGTCCTTGAACAGGTCGCTGATGAAGATCAGCACCTGCGTGGGGGCGGGGAGCGTCTTGCCCTGGTCCGTCAGCATGCCCGTGATCTTCGGCACGACGACGGCCATCAGGATGCTGACCACGATCATGCCGATCGCGATCATCATCGCCGGGTAGGTCATGGCCGAGACGATCTTGCGCCGCAGCGCACGCTGCGCCTGGAGGTAGTCCGCCAGGCGGCGGAGCACGACGTCCACGTTGCCGGTCGCCTCGCCGGCGCGGACCATG
This sequence comes from Planctomycetota bacterium, assembly GCA_026692665.1. Classification (GTDB taxonomy): domain Bacteria; phylum Planctomycetota; class UBA1135; order UBA1135; genus JAEUHZ01. Next base: position 33,571 of record JAPLOF010000058.1, on the reverse strand, counting down.
TTCACATAGAGCTCGCCGAAGAGTCGCGGGTGTTCCGAGAGGGCGTCGGCCAGCGAGCCGCCCGAGTTGATGCGCTCGCGGATCTCGCGGAACATCATCTCGACGTCGCGCCGCTCCGCCTGCTCGATGATCGCCTTGAGCGTCTCCGCGAGCGGGATGCCCGACGAGAGCAGCGTGCCCATCTGGCGCGTGACGCTGGTCAGCACCTCCAGGTCGCGCATGCTGGGCGTCGCCCGGGCCTGGCGCTGGCGGCGGAGGCGCTCGATCACGCCCAGTTTCTTGCCCTTGGGCCCGAGCTTGCCCTTCGTGCGCCGGCCGCCGCGCAGCTCGTGGATCTCGCTGACGAGCAGGTTCTCCCGGCGCAGCCGATTGCGCGCCTCGCGGGTGGTGTCGGCGTCGATGACGCCCGCCTGGACCCTCCCCCCGGATGCGTAGGCCTTGTACTCGAAGATCGGCATGGTTGGGGCGGCCTGGGCGAGCCCTAGTCGATGTCGAGCTGCGTCACGCGCAGCACTTCGTCCGCGGTGGTCACGCCGCCGAGCACCTTCTGCCTGCCGTCCTCGCGGAGGGAGATCATGCCGCGTTCAGCCGCGCCCTTCTTCATCTGCGTGGCCGTGACGCCTTCCATGATCTGGGTGCGCAGCACTTCGTCGACCGGCAGGAACTCGTAGATCGCGGTCCGGCCCGAGTAGCCCGAGTTGAAGCACTCGTCGCAGCCCTTGCCGAACGCGACGCGGTTGCCCATCTGTTCCGGCGACAGCCCGATCTTCTTGAGCTTCGCGCCCCATTCGGGCGTGATCGGCCCGTAGGTGTGGCAGTGCTTGCAGATCGTGCGCACCAGGCGCTGCGCGATGACGAGAACGATCGAGCTGGCCACGAGGTAAGGCTCGACGCCCTGGTCCACCATGCGGGTGACGGTGGACGCCGCGTCGTTCGTGTGCACGGTCGAGAACACGAGGTGGCCGGTGAGCGCCGCGCGGATCGCGACCTCGGCCGTCTCGAGGTCGCGGATCTCGCCGACCATCATCACGTCCGGGTCCTGGCGCAGGAACGAACGCAGTCCCGCGGCGAACGTGAGGCCCTTCTTGACGTTGACCTGGACCTGGCTGATGCCCGGCAGGGAGTACTCGACCGGGTCCTCGATCGTCAGCACGTTCTTCTGCGTGGTGTCGACCTGCGCCATCGCGGCGTAGAGCGTGGTGGTCTTGCCCGAACCGGTGGGGCCCGTGACCAGGATGATCCCGTGCGAGTATTCGAGGTACTCGTGGATCATCTCGAGGTTCTTCGAGGCCAGGCCGATCTCCTCGAGCCGGAAAACCTTCGACGACTTGTCGAGCAGACGCATGACGATGCGCTCGCCGTACGTCGTGGGGATCGAACTGATGCGGACGTCGACCTCGCCATCGCCGATCTTGATCGTCGCGCGGCCGTCCTGCGGCAGGCGGCGCTCGGCGATGTCCATCTTGCCCATGACCTTGATGCGGCTGATGATCGCGTCCTGCGCCTTGCGCGGGATCGGATCCATGTCGTAGAGGATGCCGTCGATCCGGAAACGCACCTGCATCCGGTCGCCGTAGGGGTGGAAGTGCACGTCCGAGGCGCGCAGCTTCAGCGCCTGGAAGAGGATCGTGTTGACGAGCTTGATGATCGGCGCCTTGTTGGCGACGTCGAGCACGTCCTCGTTCTCGTCGATCTGGTCCGCGAGGCCGGCGATGTTGCCGTCCTCGTTGACGTCCGCCAGCGCCTCGTCGACGCCGTCGGCCTTGTGCCGGTACGCGCGTCCGAGCAGGGTCGTGATCTCGATGCGCGGCGCGAGGACCGGGTCGATCTCGGCCCCCAGCATCCCGGCCAGGTCGTCCATCGGGTGCGGCGCCAGCGGCGTGCACGTCGCGACCTTGAAGACGCCGTCGGAACCGGCCTCGAGCGCGACCAGGTTGTAGTTGCGCGCGAAGTGGACCGGGACCTTGGACACGAACGCACTCGGGACCGGGGTGCCCTCGAGGGACTTCCGGAACTCGTAGCCCAGGTGCTTGGCGTAGATCTGGAGCAGCGTGATCTCGTCCAGGTAGTCCTTCTGGAGGATCACGCGGTCCAGGGATTCGCCGGTCGTCCCGGCGATCCGCCGGCACTCCTCGAGCCGGTCCCGGGACATGCCCGCGTCGACGAGCATGTCGCCGAGGCTGTCCGCCTTCTGGGTGTCGCGCGCCTGGATCACGGCTTGTCCTGGGTCGAACCTTCGCCCTTTTGGAGCATCTCGTTCAGCTTCTTCGCGTCGAGACCCACGTCCGAGTCATGGACCTCGCCGCGCTGCGGTCCGCGATAGAGCGGTACCTCGAAGCCGCGCATGTCCACGCCTTCCTTGTCGCGGCCGAACGTGGGGTCGACGACACGGATGCGGTCCGCGCCGATCGTGTCCGCCGCCTCGAGCTTGCGCTTGAAGGAGTACTCGGCCAGGTCGGCGAAGTCGCGGTCGCGCATGATGTGCGGCGTCACGAAGAAGTAGAGCGTGGTCTTGCTCTGCGACTCGCCCGTGTCGCTGAAGAGGTACCCGAGGATCGGGATGTCGCCGAGCCACGGGACCGACGACTTCGAGTGGCCCAGGTTGTCGGTGATGATCCCGCCCACGACCATCGTGTCGCCATCGGGCACGTTGACCTGCGTGTTGATCGTGCGCGTGACCTTGGGCGGCGGGATGGCGCTCGTCTCGACGGCGCCGATGAAGGTCGACACCTCGAGGCTGATGTTCAGGCGCAGATAGCGGCTGGCGCTGATCGTGGGGGAGATCTCGAGGGTGATTCCGGCCTCGACGTACTCCTTGAAGTTCTCCTGCGTCTGGCCCGTCACGCCGCCGGTCGCGGTGATCGTGGTCGTGGGCTGCTCGTCCTTGCTGACGACCTTGGCGCTCTTGTTGTTGTTCACGAGCACGGACGGCACGTTCAGCACGTTCGTGTCGCGCCGGGTCTGCAGGGCGTTGAGCAGGACGGGCAGCGAGAAATTGTCGCCCTGGATGATGCCGGCCGTGATGCCCTCGGGGGCGGATCCGCCGAACAGGTTCGGCATGCGGATGTCCGGGACGCCGTCTCCGTTCGTGTCTTCGAACGTCGAGAGACCGAACGACGACACGCCGAATCCGCCGTTGCCGGAGCCGCTGATGTCGGCCAGGCCCAGCTCGACCGCCAGCCGGAAGCTGTCCTGTCCGGTCAGCTCGATGAGCGCCGTCTCGATGAGGACCTGGTCCTGCCGCTGGTCGAGGCGCCGGATCAGGTCGAGGACTTCCTCGTACCGCGTGCGGTTCGCCGCGATCAGCAGCGAGTTCGTGGCCTTGTCGGACACGACGACGATCTCGTTGCGCTGGCTGCTCGAGGCGCTGGCGCCGCCGGCCTGGCCGCCTTGACCGCCGGCGCGCGCCGTGCCGCCGGGGGTCACGCGCGAGGCGTCGCGGATGAAGTTGTCGAGCGTCTCGGCGAGCTCTTCGGCGTCGACGTTCTCGAGGTTGTAGATGTGGTACGTCTTCTCGCCCTGGACGATGTCGACGTCGAGGCGGGCGACGAGTTCCTTGATGCGCGGCATGTCGTCCGGCATCGCCATGACGAGCAGCGAGTTCGTCCGCGCGTCGACCATGATCTTCGACTCGGTCTGGCCGGTCTGCAGCTGCCCGGTGGCGCCCTGCGCCTGCGCGACCTGCGCGCCGCGGGTCTGGGCCGCGCGGCGGCTCGCCTCGAGCAGGTCCGTCAGCGTGTCCGCGACCTCCTCGGCCGACGCGAACTCGAGCGGGATCATCTCGAAGTCGGGCAGGACGACGGCCTGGTTCTCGGCCGCCTTGTCCACGAACTGCAGCATGCGCACCATCGCGGCCACGTCGCTGCCGAATCCGGTGAGGATCAAGCTCGAGCCCGACACCGGCAGGATCGACTGCGTCTGCTGGTCGGGGAACATCTGGCGCAGCGACGTCGACAGCTGGCGCGCGTCGACGTGCGGCAGGTCGACGACCGTGTGGATCAGCACGGCCGGCTGGTCGGCGTAGCGGTCGAGGTCCTCGGGCGCGACGTACACCGCGTCCTTCTTGAGCGTGCCCGCTCCACCACGCTGGTTCGGCGCCGAGCTCTGGATCAGCACGACGGCCAGGTGATCCGGGCCGATCTTCGTGCAGACGAACTCGTTGATGATCATCATGATCTGGAAGAACGAGTAGAAGTCGCTCTTCGGGATCGTCTTGGGCCCGAACATCTTCAACTTCTTCTGCGCGAGGATCCCCTGCGTGTCCGCCGTGTAGGTGAAGTTGATGCCGGTCGCCGTCTGACACAGCTTCACGAACTGCTCGAGCGTCAGCCCGCCGTCGCCGTCGGTGGTCTCCTCGAAGTAGAGTTCGTAGAAGGCGCCGTTCTCCTGGATCGGCGGGATCTTGCCTGCGGCGCTCGCGCCGCTCTCGCCCTTGGGCGCGCTCGCGGCGCCGGGGTCCTTCTGCGGGCCGGGCTGCTGGGCCTGCGCCGCGGGAGGATTCTGGGCGCCCGGTTTCGCCGGCGCGCCGCGCGGCGCTTGCGGCGTGGGGACGGCGATCGAGAGCAGGGGCAGAGCGGCGAAAAGGGCGGCGATCATGTCGGTGGCAGGTCTTCTCGTGTCCGAACCCGTTGGTCCTAACTCGTTGGCGTCTCCAGCTTTGGATGCCCTCGAGCGGCCGGGAGGCAGGGAGCCTAGCGAACGCCGGGGGTTGGTCCAAGCTCGAGGGGGATCCCGCGGAGCGAACCTCGGACGTCCTCGATCGGCCGTTCTTCCCGGGTGGCTGACCACCCGGCAACCGTTTCCAGGTGCGCGGGCGGGTCGCTATCCTCCGCCGCCCATGCGGCTCTCCGAGCTCTTCGCGGCGCAGGACGTGCTCGTCTCGTTCGCGCCCGCCGACAAGTGGGCCGCGATCCGCGAGCTCGTGGCCCATCTCGTGCGCCGCGAGCGGCTCTCGGCCGACCAGGAACCCTCGGTCGTCGAGGCCGTCATGGCCCGCGAGAAGTCCATGTCGACGGGCATGGAGCACGGGATCGCGATCCCGCACGCCGCGGTCGAGGGCGTCGACGGGGTGCGCGCCGCCATGGGCATCGTCCCGGAGGGCGCGACCCTGGGATTCGACAGCATCGACGGCCGGCCGACGCGCGTCGTCGTGCTGCTCGTCATCCCGCGCGCGCAGAAGCTGCTGCACATCCGCACGCTGGCCGACATCGCGCGCGTGCTCGGACGCGACCTGGTCCGCGAGCACCTCGTGGCGGCGAAGACGCCCGAAGAAGCCTGGGCCGCGCTCGCCGAGGGCGACGCGGCGCGGCGCTGAGCCGCGGGATGGCCTCGCGCTCCGGCGGACTCGCGTCGGGCTCCCTGGCCTCGGCGTCGGCCTTCCTCGCCGGAGCTTCCGGTCTCGGTCTCCAGGCGATCCTCGCCGCGAGCGCGTCGCTGCCGTTCGGCGGAGGCACCGGTCCCGCGCTCGCGCTGGCCCTGTTCCTCTCCGCGTGGGCGCTCGGCGCCTGGTTCTCGGGGCGCGCGCGCGCGCGAGCGGGGAGCCTCGTCCTCCTCGCGGGCGCGCCGCTCGTGATCGTGGGGCCGCTCGCGACCGGGGCCACGCTGTACGGCGGCGCCGCGCTCGCGTTGCCCGGCATCGCGGCGGTCGGATTCCTGCAGGGCCTCTTCCTGCCCGCGCTCGCGCGCGGCCGGACGAGCCGCGCGGTGGCGTTCCTCGTGGCCGCGAACCTCGCCGGCGCGTGGCTCGGCGCGTTCGGGATCGCGGACGTCCTGGTGCGCGACTTCGGTCGCATCTGGGCCGCGCTGTTCGCGGGCGGCTGCGCACTCGCGGCCGCCGTGGCGGGCTGGGCCGCGAGATACCGGCACATCGTGGGAGACGTGCGCGAGAACCAGGACCCGAGTCCGGCCGCGGTCCCGCTCGCTGCGCCGCTGGGAATGGCCGCGAGCGCGCTGGTCATCGGCCTCGGAACCGCCTGGATGGGCGGCGTCGAGTGGTCGCTCGTCCGACTGGGCGCCCTGTGGTTCGGCGGCATGCAGGATTCGCTCACCGCGGTGCTGGCGGCGTCGCTCGCGGCGCTGGCGCTCGGCGCCGCGATCCTGCCGCCGATCCTGCCGCGCGGCGCGCGCGGCGTGGCCTGCGGGCTCGCCTTGTGCGCGCTGAGCTCGCTCTGGATCCTCGTCGCGCACTTCGTGCTGCCATCGGTTGCCGAGCAGCCGCTGTGGATTCGCGCGCTCGTCCTGTGCGTGCCCGCGCTGGGCGCGTTCGGAGCGCTCGTGCCGCTGGTGCACCGCGCGACGAATGGCGAAAGCGGCGCGCGGCTCGGGCGCCTCTACCTGCACGAAGCCTGGGGCGCGTGGATCGGCATCCCGCTCGTGCAGTTCGTGCTGACGCCGCACATCGGACTCGCAGCGAGCGTCGGCGTCACGTGCGCGCTGGGCGCCGTAGCCGCGGTCGCGATCGCTGCGCGCGCGCCGCTCTTCGCGCTGGGCGCGGGAGCGAGCGCGCTGGCCGCGGCCGCCGTGCTCGCGCGCGCGGAGCCGCCGGCGCTGCGTTCGCCGCCGCTCGCGAATCCGGCGCTCACGGTGCTGTCGTTCGCTGAGGACCGCGACTTCGCCGTGTCAGTCGTCGACGACGGCCTCGTGGGGGAGCGCACCCTGCTCACCGACGGTTTTCGCGCGGCCGGCACGGGCCGCGACTACCGCTACATGCGCGTGCTCGGCCACCTGCCCCTGCTCCTGCATCCGAATCCCGAGCGCGTCGCCGTTCTCGCGCTCGGCACCGGCACGACGGTGGGAGCGGTGTCGCTGCACCCGGAGGTGAAGCGCATCGACGTGCTCGAGATCGAGCGCGCGGTCGTCGCCGCGGCGCCGCTCTTCGCCGAGCACAACCGCAATGCCCTCGCCGAGGGATTGCCTGGACTGCTCGACGCGGACGACGGCGTCGGGCGAGTGGTCGTGCGCCTCGGCGACGGACGCAAGACGCTGCGCGACTCGCCCGCGACGTACGACGTCGTGACGATGGAGCCACTGCTGCCCGACTCGCCCTTCGGCGTGCACCTCTACACCGAGGAGGCCTACGCCGACGTGAAGCGCGCGCTGAAGCCCGGCGGCATCGCCTGCCAGTGGGTTCCGCCGCACGCGCTCGAGCCGGCGACGTACCAAGCCGTGCACCGCGCGTTCTGGCGCGCGTTTCCCTGGACCGCGACGTTCGTGTCCGGGACGCAGGAGATCCTGATCGGAGCGGAGAGCGCACCAACGTTCGCCGCCGCGAGGTTCCCGCGCGAAAGCGACGTGAGCGAGCTCGCGCTCGAGTTGCGCGCGCTCGGCCTCGGCTCGCCTGAAGCCGCCGCGGCACGACTCGCGAAGTACGTGCGCTTCGACCAAAGCCACTACATGCTGAACGACCGCCGCCTGACCGACCGGGATCCGTGGATCGCCTATCTCCCGCGACGTCGGGGCGCGGAGCTACTGCTCGATCTGGCCGAGAACCTACCCCCCGGGAACCCCGCCGAGCGCATGGCGCTCGTCCCGTCCTCCGCCGAGCAGGATGCGCAGGCATCGGGCGCGAGCGCGCTGCGCGAAGCTCGCATCGCACACGCGCAGCTCGAGGCCGGCCTGCGCGGCGTGACGCTGCCCGGCGCCGCTTCGGTCCATTCCGTGCGCGACGCGCGCGCGGAGGCGCTCGCGCGGGCGGTGGTCCACGCGCCCGCCGACCCAGAAGTGCGTGAGTTCGTCGCGGAGATCGGTTTTCTCGAAGATCTCCGCGCCGGTGTCGCCGCGCTCGCGAGCAACACGTCGCGCGAAGCGGCCGTCGCCGCGCTCGACCCACTGACCCGAGCGGCGCAGGCGCGCAAGGAGCGCGCGGACGTGCACGCCTACGTCGCGGTCGCGCTGTCGCGCATGGGCAGTCCGGCGGCGGACAAGGCCTGGTCGGCGGCGCTCTCGCGCTGTCCGCGGCTCGCGGAGACCGACGTAGGTCGCCGCGCGAGGGACTTGGGGCTCGCGCCGGACCTGTGGAAGCGCGCGGTCGCGAGCTCGGTGTTCGAGAACGTCAGGAACGACGTTCCGGCGCCGCGCTGAGCGCGCACGCGCGCCGCACAGTCTCCGCCAGCGGCCGCGACGCGTGCCCGAGCTCCGCGCGCGCCTTGGCGTCGTCGATCCAGAACCACGCGCCGTTCGGGCGCAGGACGTCGTGCTCGGGCGTCGCGCGAAAGCGCGCCAGCAGGCCGCCGCCCGCCGCCGGCTCGGCGACACCGAGCTCGCGCGCGAGCGCCGTGTCGAGCGCGTGCCACGACACGTTCGTCCCGCCCAGCAGGTAGCGCTCGCCGCGGCGACCGCGCTCGAGCGCGGTCGCGCATCCGCGCGCCGCGTCCTCGGCGTCGAGCGCGCTCGCACCGCCGGCCGGGCTCGCACGCAGGCGTCCCGCGCGCAGCGCGGCGACCAGCGCGTGCGTGCGCCCGTCGTCGCGCGAGCCGAGCAGCGTGCCGAGGTTCACCACGCACAATTCCATCCCGGCCCACGCGCCGGCCAGCGCGCGCTCCTCGGACTCCTTCTTCGCGTCGAAGTGGGCGAGCCCGAGTTCCCCCGTGTTCCAGCGCGACGTCTCCGCGAGCGGCACCGGCTCGCGCGCGAAGCCGACGCCGGCCATCGACGAGACGTGCACCAGCCGCTGGACGTCCGCAGCCTGCGCCGAGCGCAGGAAGCGCGTGGTCCCCTCGACGTTCGTCGCGCGCTCCGTCCCGTGCTCGGCCGGGCTCGTCGCGAGGAACCCGGCGGCGTGCACGGCGCCCTCGCAGCCGCGCAGCGCGCGCCGCAGGGAGGCTTCGTCGGAGAGGTCGCCCTCGGCGAGCTCGACCGCCGGGCTCGGCGGGGGAGTCGCGGACCGGCCTGGCCGCACCAGCGCCCGGACCGCGTGGCCGCGCCGGACCAGCTCGCGCACCACGTGGGCGCCGAGGAGCCCGGTCGATCCGGTGACGAGGACGCGCATCCGGCCTGCCTTGTACCCCGCGGAGGAATCCAGCGGAGGTCCGCAACGGTTCTTCGCTTGAGGGTAAGGTCGGGAAGCGTCGGCCGTCCCGGCCGCCCGACAGCCCCAGATCCCCACCATGACCGTGCGCAAGCTCGTGCGCGACTTCGTCGCCCGCCACACCCTGCTCGAGCGCGCCGTCGCGCACGGGAAGACGATCCACATCCGCCAGAAGCACCCGCTCGGCATCGTGCCCGACGTGCCGAAGCGCGTCGTGGTCGAGCCGACGAACGCCTGCAACCTGAAGTGCGCGTACTGCGGCAACAAGGACATGCTGCGGCCGCGCACCTACCTCGACATCGGGCTCTACGAGCGCCTGCTGGACGAGATGGTAGCTCTCGGGATCCCGCGCATCACGCTGCACACGATCGGCGAGCCGACGCTGCACCCGCGCATCGCGGAGATGGTCAAGATGGCGACGGACCGCGAGCGCGTCGTGACCATCAGCACGAACGGCACGCGCCTCGTCGAGGAACCGCTGGCGCGCGCGCTGGTCGAGGCCGGACCGCACCTCTTGAACGTGTCGGCGGATGCGGCCGACGACGAGTCGTTGGGCAAGACGCGCGACGGCTTGAAGGCTTCGGTGATCGTCGAGGGCCTGCGCAACGTGCGCCGCCTGCGCGACGAGGTCGGTCCCGTCGGCAAGAGCCCCTGGGGCGCCGTGAAGTTGCCCACGATCACGATGACCTGCGTCGTCACGCAGCACTTCACGCCCCAGGTGGAACAGACGTTCTTCGACACCTACGCGCCGCTGGTCGACGACTTCCTGTTCCACTTCCCGAACAACCACGCCGACTACGTGGCCGACCGCAAGTTCGAGCATGGTGGCGTCCTGCCGCTCACGATCCGCGACCGCGTGTACAAGGCGCTGCGGCACACCTGCAACTACCCCTGGGACGCGCTGTTCCTCCTGTCGGACGGGACCATGTCCGTCTGCCGCTTCGACTTCGACGCGCGCATCCGCATCGGGCGCTTCGGCGAGAGCACGATCCAGGAATTGTGGCGCAGCGAGGCGATGAACAGCCTGCGGCGCGCGCACATGAACTTCGACTTCAAGGACTGGCCGCAGTGCGAGAGCTGCACGGCGACCTGGTACGAGAACCGGCACGAGCACTACACGCTGACGCGGAAGCTCATGGCGAAGCACGGCGTGGTGCCCGCGCGGCCGGCCTGGCTCAGCGAGGATCCGTTGGGCAAGGCGCACGCGGCCGGGGAACGGCGCGGGTCGCCGGGAGCCGAGTCGGCGCGCCGGTAGCTGCCGCGGAGTCCGGACCTCCCGCCGACCGCGGTTTCCGGGGCGCCGTGTTTCGGTTCCGTTCGCGGCCATTCCGCCGCTTCCCCCGCGCCGCGTCCTGCGGCACGATCTCGGGCGTCGAGACCGGCCGTCCCCGGCACCCCACCTTCCCTGAGCCCGATCCAGGCCCAGTCCGGAGTCCCAACGACCGTGCGCATCCACCTCGCTTTCGCTTTCGCCTGCCTCCTCGCGCCGACCCTCGTCGCCGGCGAGCAACCCAAGCTCGACCACCAGAAGATCGGCAAGGACTTCGCCACGCGCCTCGCCATCGACACGTCGCGGCCCGAGGACATCACACTCGAGGGCGTTTTCGCGAAGCACTACGTGCATGCGGACCTGGGGGCCTTCCACGTGCAGTGGCCGATCGCCGAGCTCCCGAGCCGCGCCAAGGAGTTCAAGGAGTGCTGCGAGGCCCTGGTGAAGTGCCAGGAGACCTGGCTCGACTGGGTCCAGCTCAAGGCCAGCGAGCAGAAGGCCGTCCGCGCCGACCTCGCTCTCGTGTTGAAGTGGGTCCAGGGCTGGAGCGTTCAGGTCCTCGCGAAGGGCAAGGGCGGACAGGACGCCTTCCAGATGGTGCCGCCGCAACCGACCGCGGCCGAGGCCTACAAGCGCTTCAACGACGCCTTGCAGCGCCTGACGCCGATCGGCCCCGGCCGCGAGCAGCCGGCGCAAGTGAAGCTCGTCTTCGCCCCGTCGCGCCAGGACTTCGCCGAGTTCGTGTACTTCGCCGGCTGGGTCCTCCCGGACATGCGTCCCGCGCTGTGGCTCGACAACGTCCCCGACTGGACGCAGTGCTTCGTGAAGGACATGCAGGTCATCGGCCTGCAGTACTCGATCAACGGCCGGCCGCCGCAGGACTACACCTCCGGCACCTGGATGAACGAGCGGGATCCCGACGTCATGCAGCAGCAGGTCACGCAGCTGGCGATGAACGCGCTGTTCCTCGACCACTACAAGGACCGTGTGCCGGGCGCGTTCGTCAGCGGGCTCTCGATGAACCTCGTCGTCGACACGTACGGCGTCGTGAACACGCGTGTCGACGGCGACACACGTTCCAAGGAGACGGCGAAGCGCGAGGTGTTCATCCCCGGCGGTGCCTCCGACGGCGGATTCCTGGCCAAGAACTCGGCCGACACCCGCTGGCGCGAGAACCACGGCTCGGACCACTTCCTGCCGACCTTGCGCACGGCGCAGAGCGAGGGCGGCGACGAAGCCAAGAACGACAAGAACAAGGCCGCTTGTTTCGCCGTGCGCAACGACGCGGGTGGCGCGAAGTACGTGGTGCGCGCTCCGTTCCTCGGATCCGCGGCCGCGGAGACGAAGCCGCCGCCGGCTGATTTCAACGGCGACTGGGCCGAGTTCCTGCGCGCCTACAAGAGCGGCTTCATCCACTGGCTCCAGACGGTCGCGGGCGGGAACGAAAAGGTGTCGCGCGAGCGCTTCGCGACCCTGCTGCGGAAGCTCGCCGACCCGAACCTGACGACCGACTTCGAGGCCGTGTTCCAAGAGGTCTACCAGGGCGCCCCGCTGTCGAACGCCGACGTGGACAAGAACTGCCTCGAGGGTCAGTTCCTGCGCTGGCTGCCGAAATCGAAGTAGCCCGCTAGGCCCAGTCGTCCAGCCGCACGCGGATCGCCGCCGCGATGCGGTCGGCGGCGGCGCGGTACTCGGGGCGGCCCGCGCCGAACGGGTCGGGCACGTCCACGCCGCGCGGATCGAGCAGCTCGACGTGCACGCCCTTGCCGGGCGGCAGGAGCGCGAGCAGCGCCTCGCGGTGGGCGCGTGTCATGCAGTAGACGCGATCCTGGCGCGCGATCTCGTCCTGGATCGCCGGTCGAGACCGGTGTCCCGAGAGATCGATGCCGTCCTCGGCCATCGCCGCGATCGCCTGGCGCGAAGCCGGGTCGCCGACCGGCGCGAAGACGCCCATCGAGGCCAGCTCGAAGCCCATGTCCGCGAGGCGCCCGGGGGTCGTCTCCAGCCGCTCGGCCAGGAGCTTCCGGGCCAGTCCCTCGGCCATCGGGCTGCGGCACGTGTTGCCCGTGCAGACGAACGCGATGCGCAGGCCCGCCGCCGCGCGCAACTGCTCCAGGGTGAAGAGCCCGTCGCGCAGGAGATCGAAGCGGCCGCGGCCCAACCGCAGGACGCACGACGACTCGCGCAGCCGCGCCGGTCCGCCGTCGACGACGAGGGCGACCTTCCCGTCGAACCGCGCGAGCACGACGTCGGCCTCGCTGGCGGGCGGTTCCGCGGGTCGCTGCGCTCCCGAGAGCACGATCGGAAACGCCGCGTTCGCGAGCAGATGGGCGGTGAACGCGTGGGCCGGCGCACGCACGGCGGTCCAACCGTCGCGCGCCGCCAGCTCGAGGCCCTTCGGCACGCCCGGCAGGACGAGGGTCAGCGGTCCCGGCCAGTAGCGGCTCACCAGGCGCCGCGCCATGGGGGACACGCGCGGAAAGGCCTCGAGAGCGCTCACGCCGCCGATGTGCCACGTCGGCCCCAGCTCCGCGTTCCGGCCTTTCGCCCGCGCCAGATTGTCGAGGGCCTCGCGCCGGTCGGCACGCACGGCCAGCCCGTACACCGTCTCGGTGGGCAGCGCGACGATCTCGCCCTGCTCGAGCAACTCGAGCGCACGCCGTAGCGCCGCGCTCTCGGCGCGCACATCCGTCAGACTCTCGCGCTCCGTCGTTCGCACCGGTCGATGGGTTCCGTTCGCTCGTGCGCCGCGTTGGTAGCCCGCCGCGCGCGGCGATAGCCTATCGGCCCCGCGCGCGCGGCGAAAGCGCGCTCCGCCCCGCATGGAACCCTCTGCCGAAGCTTCGAGCGACGCACGCACGCCCGAGGTCGGGCCCCGCGAGCGGGCGCCCGAGGAGCGGGATTCGGAGCGCGCGCCGGAGCGGATCCGCATGCTGGCGCGCCTCGCGGCCGGCCTGGCGCACGAGATCAAGAACCCGCTCTCGACGATGGCGATCAACCTGGCGCTGCTCGAGGAGGAGTGGGGCCGCGCTCGGGACGGTGGCGAGCCCAGCGCGCGCGACAAGCGCTGCCAGAAGCGCGTCCAGACGCTCCAGCGCGAGGTCAAGCGCCTGGAGACGATCGTCGACGACTTCCTGCGCTACGCCCGCGGCGGCGAGATCAACCGGTCGCCCCACGATCTCGTGGGGATCGTGCGCGAGGTGCTCGAGTTCGTCGAGTCCGAGGACACGCTGGCCGGCATCCGCCACCATGTCGATCTGCCCCTCGGGCTGCCGATGGTCATGCTGGACGAGGGCGCGTTCAAGCAGGCGCTGCTCAACCTGTTCGTGAACGCGCGGCAGGCGATGCCCATGGGAGGCGAGCTCATCGTGCGCGCGCGCCGCGAGGGCAACTGGGTCGAGCTCTCGGTCACGGACACGGGGACGGGCATGGCGGCCGAGGCCCTGGAGCGCTGCTTCGACGTGTACTGGTCCACGAAGAAGGGCGGCACGGGACTCGGCTTGCCGACGACGAAGCGGATCGTCGAGGAGCACGGCGGGCGCATCGCGGCGATCAGCGAGCTGAACCGCGGCACGTCGTTCTCGATCGTGCTCCCGCTCCTGGTCGAGATCCACGGGCGTCCCTCCGAGAGCGGTGCGTCCGGCGGCGAGTCGGGCAGTCCGGCCGCGAACACGGAAGGGGGGAGCGCATGAGCACGCAGAGGCCCGTGCGAGTCCTGATCGTCGACGACGACGAGGGGCACGCCGAGGCGCTGGCCGACGGGCTCGAGATGGACGGCGCGACCTGCGCGCTGGCGCACTCCGGCGCGGAGGGCATCGCGCGTCTGTCCGAGCAGACCTTCGACGCGGTGCTCACCGACCTCGTGATGCCCGATCGCTCGGGGATGGAGGTCCTGCGGGAGGCCATCCGCCTGCAGCCCGACTGCGCGGTCCTGCTCGTCACCGGCCACGAATCGGTGCGAACCGCCGTGGAGGCCATGCGCGAGGGCGCGGCGGATTACCTGGCGAAGCCCGTGGACCTGGCCGAGCTGCGCACGCGCCTCGCGCGAGCGGTGGAGTCCGTGCGACTCAAGCGCACGAACACCGAATTGCAGCGCCAGATCGACAAGCGCTTCGGCTTCGAGGGCATCGTGGGGCAGTCGCCGCCGATGCAGCGCGTCTTCGACGTGCTCGGACAGGTTTCGAGCACGAACGCGACCGTCCTGATCCTGGGCGAGAGCGGCACCGGCAAGGAGCTCGCGGCGCGCGCGATCCACACGAACAGCCCGCGCGCGAAGCGGCCCTTCGTGGCGGTGAACTGCGCCGCGCTCAGCGAGGAGCTGATCGAGTCCGAGCTGTTCGGCCACGTCAAGGGCGCCTTCACGGGCGCGTTCGCGGCCAAGGAAGGCCGCTTCGTGTACGCCGATGGCGGCACGCTGTTCCTCGACGAGGTCGGCGACATGCCGCTCGCGACGCAGGCGAAGCTCCTGCGCGTCCTCGAGACGCGCGAGGTGGTTCCCGTGGGCGGCAACGCGACCGTGAAGGTCGACGTCCGGCTCGTCTCCGCGACGAACCGCGACCTCGAGGCGCTGGTCAAAGCGGGCACCTTCCGCGAGGACCTGCTCTATCGTCTGAAGGTCGTGACCCTGCGCATGCCGTCCTTGCGGGAACGCCGCGCGGACCTGCCGCTGCTCATCGACCACTTCGTCTCCGAGTTCGCGCGCGTCCACCGCCGCACGATCCGCGGCATCACGCCCGAGGCGCGCACGATCCTCGTGCGCCACGACTGGCCCGGCAACGTGCGCGAGTTGCGGAACGTCATCGAGAACATGGTCGTCCTGGCGCATGCGGACGTGCTGGGCGTCGAGGACATGCCCGACTCCGTGCAGGGGACCAGCGCGGCGACGGGGCGCGGTCACGGCGGCGGGTTCGAGCTCGCCGGCCGCTCGCTGGCCGAGGTCGAGAAGGCGCTGATCGAGGTGAACCTCGCCCTGTGCGAGAAGAACCGCGAGAAGACGGCCAAGGTGCTCGGGATGGGGGAGCGCACGCTCTACCGGAAGCTGAAGGAGTACGGGATCTCCTGAGGTGCCAGGCTGGCAGCGGCGTGCGGGGTCGGATCGCCGCGCTGCCAATCTGGCGGGCACCGTGCGGCTCGGCACGGCCCTAAATGCCTACATGGCAATGGCTTATCGCGGTGCTGCCCTGGCACGGAACTTGACTCCGCCGGGCGTCCGCGCCGCACCCCGCGTGGATCGAGGACCAGAAGCACATGGCACAAGCAGGCAAGATCATCGGCATCGACCTGGGCACCACGAACTCCGTCGTCTGCGTGATGGAGGGCGGGGCCCCGGTGGTCATCCCCAACGCGGAAGGTGGCCGCACCACGCCGTCCGTCGTGGCCTTCCAGGCCGACGGCGCAGCGCTCGTCGGCGCGCCCGCGAAGCGGCAGGCGGTGACGAACCCGACGCGCACGATCGCCTCGATCAAGCGCTTCATGGGGCGTCGGCACCACGAGGTCGCGAGCGAGGAGAAGCTCGTCGCGTACAAGCTCTCCGGCGGCGCCGACGAGCTCGTCAAGGTCGAGATCGACGCGAAGCGCCTGACCCCGCCCGAGATCAGCGCCAAGGTGCTCTCGTACCTCAAGGAGGCCGCCGAGGCCTACCTGGGCGAGAAGGTCACGCGCGCGGTCATCACGGTCCCTGCCTACTTCAACGACGCGCAGCGCCAGGCGACGAAGGACGCCGGCTCGATCGCCGGCCTGACCGTCGAGCGCATCATCAACGAGCCGACGGCATCGGCCCTCGCGTTCGGCCTCGACAAGAAGAAGAGCGGCGTGGTCGCCGTCTTCGACTTCGGCGGCGGCACGTTCGACATCTCGATCCTCGAGATCGGCGACGGGGTCTTCGAGGTGAAGGCCACGAACGGCGACACGCACCTCGGTGGCGACGACTTCGACCAGGTGCTGATCGATTACGTCGCCGGTGAGTTCAAGAAGTCCGCCGGGATCGACGTGCGCAAGGATCCGATGGCGATGCAACGCCTCAAGGAAGCTTGCGAAAAGGCCAAAATCGACCTGTCGAGCATGCCGCAGACCGACGTCAACCTGCCGTTCATCACGGCCGACGCGAACGGTCCGAAGCACCTCCAGCAAGCGATCACGCGCGCGAAGTTCGAGAGCCTCATCGAGCCGCTCGTCGACCGCGCGAAGGGACCGTGCCTGCAGGCGCTGAAGGACTCCGGCCTCGACCCGTCCAAGATCGACGACGTCATCCTCGTCGGCGGCTCGACGCGCGTGCCCGCCGTGCAGGCCCTCGCGAAGAAGGTCTTCGGCCGCGAACCGAACAAGAGCGTGAACCCGGACGAAGTCGTGGCGCTCGGCGCCGCGATCCAGGGCGCTGTTCTCTCGGGTGAAGTGCGCGATGTCGTCCTCCTGGACGTCACGCCGCTCTCGCTCGGCATCGAGACCCTCGGCGGCGTGTGCACGCGCCTGATCGAGCGCAACACCACGATCCCCTCGAGCAAGAGCCAGACGTTCTCGACCGCGTCCGACAACCAGCCGGCCGTGACCGTGCGCGTCTTCCAGGGCGAGCGCGAGTTCGCCCGCGACAACCGCCTCCTGGGCGAGTTCAACCTGGAGGGCATCGCGCCCGCTCCGCGCGGCCTGCCGCAGATCGAGGTCACGTTCGACCTCGACGCGAACGGGATCCTGAACGTCTCGGCGTCCGACAAGGGCACCGGCAAGAAGCAGGCGATCCGCATCGAATCGTCGTCCGGCATCTCGAAGGACGAGATCGAGCGGATGCGCCGCGACGCGGAGGTCAACGCCGCCGCGGACAAGAAGAAGCGCGAGTTCGTCGATCTCAAGAACCAGGGCGACCACGCCGTGCACGAGGTCGAGAAGCAGCTGGCCGAGCACCGTGCGAAGATCTCCGAGGCCGACGCCAAGGAGATCGAGGCCGCGCGCGACGCGCTGAAGACGGCCGGAGCGGGCGAGGACGCGGAGGCGCTCCGCCGCGCGCTGAACGACCTCCAGACCAAGGCGCAGAAGATCGGCCAGGCGGTCCACGCCCAGGCCGGAGCTGCCGCGGGCGGTCCCCAGGCCGCGGGCCCGGCTTCCGGGGCGACGGGAGCGCGCTCGGCCGGCCCCGACGAGCCCGTCGACGCGGACTTCGAAGTGAAGACCTGAGGCCTCGCCCCCGCGCTCGCCGCCGGGGGGCAAGCCGGACCTGGGATTCGAACCCCGCGTCTGCGGGAGCCGCGACGCTCGGCGCGCTGGCCGTCCTCGAGGAGTGCCAGCCCGCGGTGCTCTCGCCGCCCGAACCTCCACTGTGCGCCCGCGATCCGCGCGTCGAGCGGGCGCGCACGTCGCATCCACCCCGCGCGGGCTCCCACGCTCGCGGAGCCGGCCCGGTCGCTTTGGTACGCGCCTTGCCAAGGCCTCCACGGGAAACCCCAAGGACGCCGGGGCGTCTTCGTCTGCCAGGTCCAGATCTCCGGCGTCCTCCTCCGCTCCTCGCACGCGGCGCGGGAACCGCCCGCCCGCGGGTTCGGAGTCACGTCGCGGTTCGTGGAACCGCACACCCCTTCGAGCCCAGGAGCCCAGCGGATACCCTGCCCGCATCGTGATCTCGGTCTCCCATCTCACGCGGACTTTCGGCTCGCTGCGCGCTCTCGACGACGTCTCCTTCGAGGTGGCGAAGGGCGAGGTCGTCGGTTTCCTCGGGCCCAACGGCGCCGGGAAGACGACGGCGATGCGGATCCTGACCGGCTACCTGCCGGCGAGTTCCGGAACCGTCCGCGTCGCGGGCTTCGACGTCCTGCGCGAGTCGCTCGAGGTGCGCCGTCGCATCGGCTATCTGCCCGAGAGCGTGCCGCTCTACCGCGAGCACCGCGTCGTCGAGATGCTCGAGTTCCAGGCGCGGCTCCACGCGATCCCGAGGCGCGAGCGCGCGAGCCGCATCGACGAGGCGCTGGAGCAGGTCGGGCTCACAGACCGCCGCCGGGATCTCGTCGGGAACCTCTCCCGCGGCCTGCGCCAACGCGCAGGTCTGGCCGTCGCGCTCCTGCCCCGGCCCGAGGTCCTGATCCTGGACGAGCCGACGAGCGGCCTCGATCCCATGCAGCGCCTCGAAGTGCGCGGGCTGATCCAGGCCCTGCGCGATCGCCACACGGTGCTGCTCTCGTCGCACATCCTGCCCGAGATCGAAGCCGTCTGTCCGCGCGTCGTGATCGTGCACAAGGGCCGGATCGCCGCCGACGGCACGCCGGCCGAGCTCGTCGCGAAGCTCGCTGGCGCGAGTCACATCCGCCTCGAAGCGGTCGTCGGGGCGGACCCCGCGGTCGCCCTGCGCATGCTGCGCTCGATCCGCGGCGTGCGCGACGTGGTCGATCACGGGCGGCTCGGCATCCACCACCAGTTCGACCTCGCCTGCGACGAGGATCTGCGCGAGGACGTCGGCGCGATCGCGGCCTCGCGCGGCTGGGCGTTGCGCGAGCTCTCGTGGCGCCGGCCCACCTTGGAGCAGATCTTCGCCCGCATCGCGACCGGGGCGAGCGACGAGGTCGAGAAGCCGGCCCGTGCTCCCGCTCCGGCCGGCGACCCCGCGAGCGTGCCCATCGCGCTCGGTGGACTCCCGCCCGCGAGCGCCGCGACCGCGCACGCGTCCAGCGCTCCGGCATCGACCGCCAGCGCTCCGGCGACGCGCGTCGTCTACAACCTGAATCCGTTCGACCGCGGTGCCACGCGCAGCCTCTCGGTCCCGAAGGTCGTCGAGGATCCGAACGCTCCGCCGCCCTCCACGGCGGACACCGGTCCGAACGCAGGTGGAGCTCCGCGTCCTTGAGGGGCTGGATCGCCATCACGCGGCGCGAGCTCGCCGGGCTCTTCGTCGGCCCGCTGGCCTGGGCGCTGCTCTTCATCGCCGTGCTGCTCCAGGGCTGGCTGTTCGTCCTCTACCTGAAGACCTCGGGCGGGGACGTCGACCTCGCCCTGCGCTGGACTCTCGGGGAATCCTGGGTCTTCTGGGCGCTCCTCATCCTGGTCCCGCCCCTCCTCACGATGCGGATGATCAGCGAGGAGTCGCGCACCGGGATCCTCGAGTTCCTCCTGACCGCGCCCGTCTCCGACGCGGCCGTCGTCCTGGGCAAGTTCACGGCGGCCGTCGTCTTCCTGGGGCTCCTGTGGAGCACGGCGTTCCTCTACGGGCTCGCCGTGTCCAGCCTGGGCATCGCACCGGACTGGGGCGCGCTCGCCGGCGGGTGGCTGGGGGCCGTGCTGTGCTCCGCGCTCTTCTCGGCGATCGGGCTCTGCGCGAGCGCCATGACCTCGACGCCCATCGTGGCCGCGTTCGGCGCGATCGTGCTGAACCTGGTGTTCGTCACCGCCCCGCTGCTCGCGGGCCTCTCCGATCAAACCTGGGTTCGCGCCGCCGTGGCGCGCGTCGACGTGATCGACCACCACAAGGGCTCGTTCCTGGCCGGGGTGCTCGACACCTCCTACGTCGCGTTCTTCGCGGCCTGGACCGCCTTCTTCGTCTTCGTCGCCGTGCGCGCGGTGGAGGCTCGCCGATGGCGCTAGCACGCCGGTCCGCGGACTACGATTGGCGTTCACGCCTTTCGATCGGCGCGCGCGTCGTGGTCGCCGTGGTCCTGGCGCTCTTCGCGACGCTCCTCGTGACCTGGATCGCCGAGCGATCGGAGTTGCGCTGGCGCCACGACCTGACGGCCGCTCAGGAGAACACGCTGAATCCCGCCACGGTGCGCGTCCTGCGCGAGATGCCGCGCGACATCGCCGTGGACGTGTTCTTCAGCGCGCCCGAGCCGCCGTTCCACATCGTGGGCCGCGAGGTCCAGGATCGCATGCGGCGCCTCTTGCGCCTCGCCGCAGACCAGTCGGGAGGACGCGTCGCGGTCGAGGATCACGACCTCTCGGACCGGACCCGGCTCTCGCCGCGCACCCAGGCGCGACGTCAGGAACTCGGCCTGGCCGTCATCGAGCCGGGTGGACTCGTCGCCGTGTCGTCCGAGGGGCGGCGTCACGTGCTGCGCCTCCGCGGCGACCTCGCGGATCTCGACCCGGGCAACGCGGATTCGCGGCAGGGCCCCGTCGTGCCACCGCGGGTCGCGGGCTTCCGCGGCGAGGAGGCGCTGCTCGGCGCGATCCTGAAGGTCTCGGAGGGGCGGACACCCATCGTCGTCTTCACGGCCGGGCACGGCGAGCTCGATCTCGACGGTCCCGGGGAACGCGGCGCGGTCCTCCTCGCCCGCGAGCTGAAGGCGCAAGGGTTCCAGGTCCAATCGTGGAACGGTGCGCGCGGGACGGCCTTTCCCGCGGCCGACATCGCCGTCGTGCTGGGAGCGGATCAGCGCTTCACCGATGCGGAGTTCGCGGAGCTCGCGACCTTCGTCGACCGGGGAGGGCGCGCACTCGTGGCCCTCGGACCGCGCGTCGTCGGCGGCGAGTCGAGCCCCGAGGCTCTGCTGGCGCGGTTCGGGGCGAAGTCGCGCGACAGCGGCATCGTGTGCATGCCGATGCCGTCTGTCTCCGGCGGGCTGCAGACCGGCATCCCGCAATGCGCCTATGCCGTGGTCGGCTTCGAGGGCATGCCGGCGCAGAACCCGATCACCGATCCGCTGCGGACGGCCGACCAGCGCGTGATGCTGTTCGCATCCAGAGCCTTCGATCGCGTCGCGGCGCCGCGCGGCGCGCGCGTTCTCGACCTCCTGCGTTCCGCGCCGGAGTCCTGGTTGGAGGCCCCGATCGACGGCACCGACCGCTACGACTACGCGCCCGAGAACGACACGGAACGCACGCGCTACTCGCTCGCGATGCAGGTCGCGTTCCCGCCCGTCCGGAATCCGGATGCCACCCTTCCCTCGAGCGACCCCGCGCGCGCGGAGTCGCGCATCCTGGCGATCGGCTCCGCCGATGCGCTCGCGAATCACCTCCTGGTGACGAATCGCGACTTCGTCGTGAACGCCTTCGACTGGTTGGCGTCGCGCGAGTACCGCGTGCGGGTCGAGTCCACGAACCGCGAGTCGCGCAAGCTGGACCTCAGCGACCCCGTGCCGGTTTCGCGCGTCCATACGGTCACCGTGATCCTGCTCCCGGGGCTGTGTCTGTGCCTGGGCCTGCTGACGTTGTGGCTCCGGAGGCGCAGCACGTGAGCTGGCGGACGCTGGCGGTTCTCGTTGTCGCGGTGGCAGCTCTGGCGTTCTTCGCGCTGCGCACGGCGAAGCGCGAGGAGCAGTCCCTGGCGCGCCAGGACGCGGCCCTTTTCCCGGGGCTCGACGCGAACCTCGTGAGCGCGCTCCGGATCGAGAACGTGCAGCGCGACCTGCACATGCGGTTCGAGCGCGATCCGAAGGGCGCCTGGCGGATCACCGACCCCGTCGCATCGCGGGCCGAGGACGGGCCCCTGGAGCTGATCCTCCAAGGCGCCGTTCGCGCGCGCGGAACGCCCGTTCCGGCGGAGGAAGCGGGTGATCTCGCGAAGATCGGGCTGGATCCGCCCCGGTTCGTGCTCGACATCGAGACGGGCGTCGGGGATGCGCGGAAGCGACAGCGCGCGGAGTTCGGCGCGGTCGAGCTCGACGGCACGCGCATCTTCGCCCGCGCGGGCGGACAGGTGCTGCGCGTCGTGCGCGAGCTCGAGCCGTTGCTGGACCTGCAACTGCACGAGCTGCGCGCGAGTTCCATCTCCGACGTCGATCCGCGCACAGTGCTCGAGTTCCGCCGCACCGGTTCGTTCCAGCCGGTCGGTTCCGGACCTGGTGTCGATCTCGCCCTGGAGGCGGTGCAGGAGGGCGGCGCGTGGCGTGCCACGGCGCCCGTCACCGGCCTCCTCGATCCGGGAGCCATGGCGCTGTACGTCCAGTCCACCGTCGCCTACCGCTACGAGTCCGTGTTCGACGAGGGCAGTCGCACGCTGAAGTCGCTCGGCCTGGACCCGCCCGAGATGGCGCTGCGCTTCGGCACCATCGACACCGAGGTGGTCGAGATCCTGCTCGGGCGCGCCGGCACGCAGCGCGAGGGCGGATGGCTCGGCACGCGGACCGGGAGCTCGATCGTCTGGCCGATCTCGGCCGAGGACGTGAAGTTCCTGGCGATCCCCGTCGAGGATCTCCTCGATCACAAGCTGGTGCGCGCGCGGCGCAGCGCCATCCAGCGCCTCGAGATCGGATCGAGCCTGGGCGAGGTTCACCTCGTGCGCGGCGCGAAGGGCTGGACTTGCGCGTCCGCGCGCGCGGGCTCGAGCGTGTTCGGTCCGGCCGAGAGCGCCGAGACGCGCTTCGTGGAGGATGTGCTCGGCGAACTCGAACGCTACGAGCTCACGGGGTTCCCGCGCGGCGTCGCCTTCGATCCGGGCCCGTCTCCGGTGCGCTGGCGCGTCGTGTCCGAGGACGGCGAGGCCGCCGGGACTTTCGGCGGCTCGTTCACGGACAGTGGGGGCGCCAGGGACGTCCTCTTCCAGCGCTCCGGCGAGACCGCGGTGGCTCATGGAGACCCCGCGATCGTCTCGCGACTCATGCGCGATCCCGAGCAGCTGCTCGCGCTGCGGCTGCTGGAGACGAGCGAATCGGACCTCTCCGGACTGACCGTGCGCGGCGCGGCCGGCGAGCGCCGTTTCGCGCGAAACGCGAAGGGGATCTGGACGCGGCAGGGTGGCGAGGTCGAAGCTCGCGAGCTGCGCAACGTGCTCGAGAGCCTCCTGTTCGTGCGCGTTTCGGAGCGCCTGCCGGAGGTCGCGCGCGGGATGCTCGAGGAGCCCATCCAGGTCGAGCTCGAGGCGCAGGGCGCGATCCGTTCACGGCTCGTGGTCGGCCTCGTCGCGCACGGCGCGAGCCGCCGCGCCGAGGTCGAGGTCGAAGGACGCCGCGGCGTGCTGCTCGACGCGCGCCTGCACGAGAAGCTGACGGCGCTGCTTGCGGGCCCTTGAGCGCGCGATGGGCGCTCCGCCCGGCGACGGGCGCGCCGCGCACGACGCGCGCTGGGATCAGGACCGAGGAGACAGCGCGCTCTGCGCGATCTCGCGCGCCCGTTTCAGGTCCGTCTTGCCCGTGCCCAGGACCGGCAGGGCATCCACCTTCACGAACGCGTCGGCTCGCGGCAGGAACAGGTTGGGCAGGCCCGCGGCCGACACCTTCTCGAGGATCGCTCCGATTCGCGCCGGATCGCTCGTGTGGATCACGGCCAGCCGCTCGCCCTTCTTCTCGTCCGCGAGCGCGGTGACCACGAAGGTCGGCACGTCGATCCCGGCGGCTGCGTGCAGCGCATCCTCGACGCGCCCGTGCGGCACCATCTCGCCGCCGATCTTGCTGAAGCGCGCGAGACGGTCGGTGATGCGGACGAACCCATCCTCGTCGACGATCGCGATGTCGCCCGTGACGTACCAGCCGTCCCTCAAGGCGGCCTGTGTGAGGTCGGGCCGGCCGAGGTAGCCGCCGAACACGTTCGCGCCGCGCACGAGGAGCATCCCCGGTTGCCCGTGAGGGACCGGCGCGCCCGTGTCGGGATCGACGGCGCGCACGGCGATGCCGGGCAGCGGCTGCCCCACGCTGCCGCGCCGCGATCCAGGCTGGTACACGCCAGCGCGCCGCACGGCGAGCGTGCTGGCGGCGACGACGGGCGAGCATTCCGTCGCCCCGTACCCCTCGATCGGGCGCAGGCCGAAGCGCTCCTCGAACACTTGCGCGAGCCGGTCCGGCAACCGCTCCGCGCCCGTCATCACGAGGCGCAGGGCGCCGAATTGCTCGGGCGCGACGCGCTTCAGGTACAGCGACAGGAACGTCGGGGTCGCGAGGAGGAGCGTGGCGCGCTTCGCCTCCGCCGTGCGCCCGATGGCGTCGGCGTCGAGCGGCGAGGGCTGGGCGAGCAGCCCGACGCCGTGCACCATCCCGAACCAGGCCGAGAGCGTTCCGAACGCGTGGAACGGCGGCAGCAACCACAGCAGGCGGTCGCCGTGATCGGCGTGCAGCACCTCGCGCGCGCCGATCACGTTCGAGGCCAGGTTGTCGTGCGTGAGCGGGACGCCTTTCGGTTCACCCGTCGAACCGCTGGAGAAGAGGATCGTGAGCACGTCCTCGCGGCGCGGCGCGCGGCGGGCACCGCACGCGGACTCGATCCAGCGCACCGGCGCGCAGAGCGCCAACCCGAGCGCCGCCATCCGTCGCGCGCCGCCGATCCGCGCGACGACGTCCTCCAGGAAGACGGGCTCGAGACCGGGCGGAAGCTCGATGCGCGCTTTCTCGAGGAACGCGCGGCTCGAGAGGACCGTCCGCGCTCCCGCCTGGCGCGCTGCGGAACCCACGGCGGAGGCGCCGGCGGTCCAGTTCAGCGGAACGCTCGGGACGCCCGCCAGCGCGGCGGCGAGCTGGGTCGTCGCGGCCGCCACCCAGCCCGGGAGCAGCGTGCACGCGTCGCCCGCCGCACGCCAGGCGGCGCGGCGTTCGCCCGCCAGCGCGATGGCACCTGCGAGGAGCCGAGCGCGCGACAGGTCGCCGCGCACGGGGTCGCTGACCGCGAGGCGGAACGGCGCGAGGCGCGCGGACGTGACGAACGCGCGGTGCGGCAGAGGTCGGCTGCGCGCGCGCCAGGCCCGCTCGCCCAGCTCGACGACGGCCGAGCGGATGACCGCCACGCCGGAGTCGGGCGGGAGCGCGCGCCCGATCGTGATCGCGATCGGGAGCGGCACGCGCCAGCGCACGTCGCGGATCGGCTCCTTGCGCGTCTCCGCGAAGAGCGAGCCCTCGAGTCCGTCCAGGTGGATCGGGACGATCGGCGCGCCGCGACCGCGCGCGATGCATTCGATGCCCCGGCGGAACGGCTGCATCTGGCCCGTGCGCGTCAGCTGGCCCTCCGGGAAGATGCACACGACCTCGCCGCGATCGAGGTGCGCGCCGGCTTCGCGCAGCGCGCGCAAGACCACACGCGGGCCGCCCGTCGAGGAGACCGGAATCACGTCGAGCGCGCGGTAGAACGGCCGCAGCCAGGGCTTCTGGTTCCAACCCTCGTCGACCAGGAATCGCACGCGGCGCGGCAGGACCGCCAGGAGCACGAGCCCGTCCACGAGCGCCACGTGGTTGGGGGCCAGGAGCACGCCCCCGGTCCGGGGCAGGTTCTCGAGGCCCTCGACGCGGATGCGATACACGATCCGAACGAGTGCGAGCAGCGCGCGCAGCACGCCGCGCGCCAGCCAGTCCCAGAGCCCGTTCCCGGCTCCCCTGTCCGCCTGCGAATCGGCCATCGGGAGGATCCAACACGACTCGGGGCTCGGGATCTACCGTGCTGCACCAGAGAGGGCCGAAAACGCGCTTTCGGACGGCCCTCGGGGGGACTTCGGCGCCGCGTGGGGGCTCTGGGCCGCCAGCCGCGTCCGCCTGGCGTAGGCTTCGTTCGGCTATCGCGGTCCGCGCGGGTCGGTTAGCCTCGACGGTTCACGGGCTTCGACTCCCCGTGCACCTCGGCAGCCTTCAGGGAACCCACTCCATGTTCTTCAGGACCTCCTCCATCGCCTTCGCGGGCCTGGCGCTCCTCGCGCTTTCCACGGCCTCGCTGGCGCAAAACCCGCCGCTCGACACGATCCGTGTCGCGTCGGGTCTCGCCCGACCCCTCTTCGTCACTGCTCCCGCGGGCGACTTCCAGCGCGCCTTCATCGTCGAGCAGCGCACGAACGCCGCGGTCGGCCAGATCCGCATCCTCGACATCACGACGAACACCCTCGCCGCGACGCCCTACCTCTCGATCGCGGGCGTGAGCTCGAGCGACGAGGAAGGACTGCTCGGCCTCGCGTTCCACCCGAACTTCGCGACCAACGGCTTCTTCTTCGTCTACTACACGGTGGGCGGCAACAACACCGTCCGCCGGTTCCAGGCGAACGCGCCTTTCACGACGTCGACCACGGCGGACGCGGCGAGCAACACGCAGGTGATCACGTTCGCGCACCCGTCGAACGCCAACCACAACGGCGGCTGGATCGGGTTCGGCCCGGACGGCTACCTCTACATCGGCACCGGCGACGGCGGCAGCGCGAACGATCCGCCGGGCAACGCGCAGAACATCAACTCGTACCTGGGCAAGATGCACCGCATCGACGTCAACGGGGACGACTTCACGAGCGACCCGGCGCGCAACTACGCGATCCCGCCCACGAATCCCTTCGCGGGCGCGACGCCGGGCCTCGACGAGATCTGGTCCTACGGCCTGCGCAACCCGTGGCGTAACGCGTTCGACACCGCGACCGGCGAGCTCTACATCGCCGACGTCGGCCAGAACGCCTGGGAAGAAGTCGACGTCGAGCCCGCGAACACCGGCGGCCGCAACTACGGCTGGCGCTGCACGGAAGGCAACACGTGCACCGGGCTCAGCGGCTGCACGTGCGGCTCGGGCGCTCTGACGCCCCCCGTTCACGTCTACAGCCACTCCTCCGGCTGCTCGATCACGGGCGGTTTCGTCTACCGCGGCAGCGCGATCTGCGGCCTGCAGGGCACGTACTTCTTCGCCGACTACTGCCAGTCCACGATCTGGTCGTTCAAGTACACGGGCGGGATCAACCCGCCCATCACGAACCGGACGGCGGAACTCGCTCCGGGTGGCGGGCTCGCGATCACCGGGATCACGGGCTTCGGCACCGATGCGTTCGGCGAGATCTACATCTGCGAGCGCGGCTCGGGCACGACCGGCGAGGTCTACAAGATCGTCCCGGGCACGATCACGGACTGCAACGGCAACGGGATCCACGACGCGTGCGACATCGCCAGCGCCACGAGCCTCGACGCGAACACGAACGGAATCCCGGACGAATGCGAGTCGACCGTGACCCCGTACTGCTTCGGTGACGGCACGGGCACGGCCTGCCCGTGCGGCAACTCGGGCACGGCGGGCAACGGCTGCGCGAACTCCATCAATTCGAACGGCGGGAACCTCGGGTCGACCGGTTCGGCCAGCATCAGCAACGACAGCCTCGTCCTCCTCGGGACGGGCATGCCCAACAGCTCAGCTCTCTACTTCCAGGGCACCACGCAGGTGGGTGCTGGCGCGGGCTCGGTGTTCGGGGACGGCAAGCGCTGCGCGGGCGGTTCGGTCGTCCGTCTTGGGACGAAGCTGAACAGCGTCAACCAGTCCGCGTACCCGGAGATCCTCGACGTGGGCATCGCGATCAAGGGCATGATCACTTCCGGGCCGCAGACGCGCACCTACCAGGTCTGGTACCGCAACG
This sequence comes from Planctomycetota bacterium, assembly GCA_026692665.1. Classification (GTDB taxonomy): domain Bacteria; phylum Planctomycetota; class UBA1135; order UBA1135; genus JAEUHZ01. Next base: position 6,082 of record JAPLOF010000058.1, on the reverse strand, counting down.
CGGCGACCTTCTGCTCGGTCGACACGTTCAACCTGACGAACGGCCTGTCGGTCGTCTGGGTGAACTGAGTCCGTCCCGGCCCGCGGCGCGTCCGCGTGCCGGAGGTCAGAACGTCTCGAGGAGGGCCCCGGCCTGTGCGCCGGGGTCCTTCGTTTCCAGGGCCTGCTCGATGAGGCCTTCCGGCCCGATCACGTAGGTGATGCGGCGCGGATACGCGTCGCTCGCTCGCAGCGCGGCTCGATAGGAGAGGCCCAGGCGCCGGTCCACGTCGCACAGGATCGGGAAGGGGAACCTCTGCTCCTCGGCGAAGCGGCGGTTCGCCTCGACCGAATCGAACGACGCGGCCAGGACGCGCACGCCCTTCTCCTCGTACTCGCGGATCCGATCCCGGTATCCGCATCCCTGGCGCGTGCAGCCCGGGGTGCTGGCCTTCGGGAAGAACCACAGGACGAATCGGCCACCGCTGTAGTCCTCCAGACGCACGGTCTGACCGCGGTGGTCCAGGAGCGCGAAGTCCGGGGCTCGGCTGCCGAGGGGCAGGAGTTCGCGCGAGGCCGGCGATCCGAACAGCCTTCCCAGGAAAGTGCCGAGGAACCCCACGGCTCAGCTGCGCTTCGGCCGATCCAGGCGGTTCGCGCGTTCGGGATCCGCGTCGTCCGGCGCGGGCTCCTCGTCGAACTCTTCGTCTGCGCCGGAGTCCTCTTCCTCCTCGGCGTCCGCGTCGGCGAGCTTGGCGGCAGCGCGAGCCGCGTCCCGCGCCGCGATGCGGGCCGCCTCGCGCGCCGCGGCGTCCTCCTCGGCGATGCGCGCCTCCGCGGCCTCGCGCTCGGCCAGCGTGGGATCGATGCGCCGGTCGCGCTCGCGCGCTTCGCGGATGAGCTTGTCGATCGCCGCCGCGGTCTCGATCGAGTCGTCGTACACGAAGCGCAGGGCGGGGGCGCGCCGCATCTTGAGGACGCGCACGACCTGCCGCTGCACGAACCCGGTCGCGTGCTCGAGCATGTGCGCGACCTTGCTGCGGTCGCCTTCGTCGCCCAGGACCGAGTAGTAGACCTTGGCCAGGGACAGGTCGTTCGTGAGCTCGACACGCGTGATCGTGGCGAAGCTCGCGCGCGGATCCTTGATCTCGAACTGCAGGCAGTGAGCCGCACGCTCGTGGATGCGAGCGCAGAGGCGAGCGATCGTGCGGGGATTCGCCATCGGAGGAGCACGGCCTGCGCCGTGCGGCGGTCAGCTGACCGCCGCGCTGCCCAGAGTGCGCTTGACCGTGACGATCTTGTAGGCCTCGACGACGTCGCCCTCGCGGATGTCCTGCCAGTCCTTGATCGTGATGCCGCAGTCGAAGCCGGCGCGAACTTCCTTCGCGTCGTCCTTCTCCCGCCGCAGCGACCCGAGCTGGCCCGAGTGGACGACCCGGCCGTCACGCAGCACGCGCACCTTGCTGTCGCGGATGATCGAACCGTCCGTGACGTGGCTGCCGGCGATCGTGCCGATCTTCGAGGACTTGAACAGCGCGCGGACCTCGACGTGACCGAGGATCTCCTCGGACATCTCGGGAGCGAGCACGCCTTCCATGAGCAGCCGGATGTGGTCCAGGAGCTCGTAGATGACCTCGTAGTAGCGGACCTCGACCCCGAGCCGCTCGGCGGCCGTGCGCGCCTTGTCGTTCGTGCCGACGTGGAAGGCGATCACGATCGCGCCGCCCGGGCCGGCCAGGTTGATGTCGTTCTCGGTGACCTGACCGACGCCGGCGAGCAGGACCTTGACCTCGACCTCGTCGTGCTTGAGCTCGGACAGGGCGTTCTTCAGCACCTCGACCGAACCCTGCACGTCCGCGCGGACGACCAGGTTGATCGTCTTGCGTGCCTTGTCCGCGACCGCCTTCATCAGCGACTCGGCGGTCACCGTCTGGCGGTGCTCCTGGCTGAGCTGCACGGCGCGGTTCTTCTTCTCGCGCTCCGTGGCGACTTCCTTCGCTTGCGCGAGGCTCTCGACCACGTAGAACGCCTCGCCGATGCTCGGCAGCGCCGAGAGACCGGTGACCTCGATCGGCATCGCCGGCGGCGCTTCGTCCACCGCGCGGCCGCGGTCGTCGAACATAGCGCGCACCTTGCCGTAGCCCTCGCCGGCCAGGATCACGTCGCCGCGCTTGAGCGTGCCGTCCTGCACCAGGAGGTGAGCGACGATGCCCTTGCCGGCGTTGATCTCGGCCTCCAGCACGATGCCCTTGGCGGGACCGCGCGGGTGGCTCTTCAGCTGCAGCACTTCGCTCTCGAGGAACACGCGCTCGAGGAGGTCCTCGACGCCAGTGCCCTTTAGCGCGCTGACCGGGATCATGGCCGTGTCGCCGCCCCATTCCTCGGGGATCAGCTGGAGCTTCGTCAGGTTTTCCTTGGCCTTCTGCAGGTTCGCGTCGGCCTTGTCGATCTTCGTGAGGGCGACGACGAGCGGCACCTTCGCGGCGCGCGCGTGGGCCAGCGCCTCCTCGGTGCTGGGCATCGGGCCGTCGTCGGCGGCGACGACGAGGACGACGATGTCGACCGCGTTCGCGCCACGGGCGCGCATCGCCGTGAACGCGGCGTGGCCCGGCGTGTCGATGATCGTGAGCTTGTGGCCCTTCTTCGTGGCCACCTGGTAGGCACCGATGTGCTGCGTGATGCCGCCCGACTCGCCGTCCGCGACGCGCGAATTGCGGATCGCGTCGATGAGCGTGGTCTTGCCGTGGTCGACGTGGCCCATGAACGCCACGGTGGGCGGGCGCGCGACGAGCTGCTCGGCGTCGATGCCGGTGCGCTTCTTCTTGATGCCCTCGATCAGCGCCGTCTCGGCCGCGACCTCCTGCACCATCTTGAGATCGACGTTGTACTCCTGCGCCATGAGGACAGCCGTGTCCTCGTCGAGCACGGCGTTGATGCTCAGCGCGCCGAGCGGCAGGCCCAGGTTCTGCAGGCCGACCTTCACGAGCTCGTTGGGCTTCACCGAGAGCTTCTCGGCCAGCTTCTTGAGCGTGACCGGTGCCTCGATCTCGAGCGATTTGCCGGAGAGCGGGGACAGGAGTCCCTCCCCGCGGCGCGGGCGTCCGGGGCCGCCGTAGCCGGGCCGGCCGGGACCGCCCTGACCCCCGAGCGCATTGCGGCGCAGGAAGCGTCCGGCCTCCCGGTCGCGCAGCTGCGAAGCGGTCATCGTGTCGCGCGCACCGCCGCGGTCGCCGCGCACGAGGGCGCCCTTCTTGCCGGCGCCGAGCGTCGGGCGCACGTCCGGGGCGACGTCGTCCTTCGAGCGCAGGCGGCGCGACTCCATGGTCGGTCGGCGCGGCTGCGTCGCGAGCTTGGAGAGGTCGATGAAGCCCACGACCTTGCCCTGGCGCGTGGGCGGCACGGACGGGGCCAGGGGCGTCGAGCCCGGAGGCCCGGCCGGAACCGCGGGCGCGGCTCCCGCCGCAGGCGGAGCGCCCGGAGCGGCCGGTGTCGTGGGCGCAGCGCCCGTAGCCGGGGCGGGGGCCTGGCTGGCCGGACCGGCCGACGCGGCCGGCGCCAGGGGCGCGGCAGCGGGCGGGGTGTTCCGGGTCGGGGGCTCCGTCGCGGCGGGGGGCTCGTGGTGAGCCGTGTCCGCGCCGTGGGGCGCGGGTTCGGCCGGCGATCGGGCCGGCATCCCCTGGCCGGCGGGCGTGTGGCCGGCGGGCGTGTGGCCGGCGGGCCCGGCGCTGGCTGGCACGGCGCCGGCCTGCGAGGTGGAGGGCTTGCTGGACTCGCGCGCGGGGGCCGTCGTGCCGGCGGCGGAGATCGGCGCCGGGTGCGCCGGGCGCGGGATCTCGACCTCGGGCTCGGCCGGCTCGTCGACGCCCGAATCGGCGGGGTGGACGACCGGCACCTGGGGCGGGGGAGTCCCGACCGCATGGCTCGGGGCGGTGACTTCGGGCGCGGAATGCGCCGGGGCCGCCGTGGCTTCCGCCGGGGCCTCATGAGCCTCGCCGCCCGCGTCGTCGGCGCCGTCGAGCTTCTTCTTCTTCTTCTTGACGATCAGGCCGCCGCTGACATCCGACAGCTCGTCCGCTTGCGTCGCCGCGGCGGGGTCCACCTTGCGACCCATCATGTTCAGAGCTTCGAGCTTGCCGCGGATCTGCAGCTCCTCGAACTCCGCCAGGCCCGTCTGCGCCGACTTGATGTCAAAGCCCCACTCACGGAGCTTCTTCAGGAGCTCCGCTCCGGGCATGCCGATCTCTTTGGCGAGATCGCTGACGCGTTTCTTCTGACTCAAGTGGATCCGGTCTCGTGGGTCTCGTGTTCGGGTGTGCTGGGTTCGGGGTGCGCCGGTCGCCGCGTTCCGGCGCGCCACGCGCGCCGGACGGGATCAGACCTGCGCTCCGCGCGCGGCCGCTGGGTCGCTCTCGGGGGCCGAGGTGGAGTTCCCACCGTCGCCGCCGCCGTCGCTCGGGGCGGAGCCGCCGCCCGTGTCGCCGGAGTCGAACTCCTGGCGCGTCTTGATGTTGATCTCCCAGCCGCAGAGTCGGCTCGCCAGGCGGACGTTTTGCCCGCGCTTGCCGATCGCCAGGGACTGCTGGTCCTCGTCGACGATCACCACCGCCGACTTCGTGTCGATGTCGGGGTAGATGTTGTCGAGGTGGATCGTGGCCGGCTTCAGGCCGTTCATGATGAGCGTCTCGAGCGAGTCGCTCCACTTGATGATGTCGATGCGCTCGCCGCGCAACTCGTCGATGACGGCCTTGATGCGCGAACCGCGCACCCCGACGCAGGCGCCGATCGAATCGATCTTCGGATCCTGCGACAAAACGGCCATTTTCGTGCGGTAGCCCGGCTCGCGGACCACGCGCTTGATCTCGATGATCGAGTCGGCGATCTCGGGCACTTCCAGCTCGAAGAGCCGGCGCACGAGGTCGGGGTGCGTGCGGCTGACCAGGATGCGGACCCGGCTGCCGTCCTTCCGGACCTCGACGATGATCGCGCGGATCCGATCGCCGGGGTTGAAGTTCTCGCCGCGCACGCGGTCCTCCTTGCCCAGGACGGCTTCGACGCGGCCCAGGTTCACGACGAGCGAGTCGCCCTCGTAGCGCTGGACGACCCCGTTCACGAGCTGGCCGACGCGCGCCTCGTACTCCTCGAACAGGACGTCCCGCTCGGCTTCCCGCAGCCGCTGCTGGAAGCCCTGCTTCACGGCCTGCGCCGCGATCCGGCCCAACTCGGCCAGGTCGATCTCGTACTCCTCCTCGTCGTCCTCCATCTTGACCTCGCCGGTCTTCCGGTCGATGTGCACGACGAGGTCTTCGCCCACGCCCAGGCGCTTGCGGACGCCGGCCGCCAGGGCGTCCTCCAGCGCGCGGAAGATGACGTCCTTGGGGATGTCCTTCTCGCGGTGGATGATGTCGATCATCCGCAGGAGGTCTTCGGGGTTCATCGGCGGGTCGGTGGGGGGGGGAAGGTGGTTGGAGAGTTGGCTTTACGAGCGTGACTAGGCGAAAACCTCCCCCCACCCCCAGGACGACCAGGGGCTCCGCGTGCAGGAAGCTTGCGGTCGAAGGGGCTCGGGGAGAACTGGGAGTGTGACCGATGGCGGCTCTTGAGTCAATCTGGACGGCGCTGCTCGCGTGTGCGGCGTGCGCGCTGGTGCCCGCCGGCGCGGCGGCGCGGGACCTCCAGACGCGCACCTGGGACGCCCGCGATCCCGCGGTCGTCGCGCGCGTCCTCGCGGCCGAGCGCGGCGCCGGACCGGCCGCGGCCCAGCGTGCCTTGGACGGCTTCGCTCCCGCGAGCGTCGCGGAGCGCCGGGTCCGCGCGCAGGTGCTGCGGGCCGAGTACGGCCCCGAGCAACTGTCCGCGGTGCTGGCGCTGACCGCGGATCCCGATGCGCTCGTGCGCGCCGAGCTCGTGCGCGCCATCGCCCGGCCCGACCAGGCTGGACTCCGGAACGCGGAGCGCGCGGGCGCGTTGACGCGCCTCGCCGACGCGGACGCCGATCCCGAAGTCCGTGCCGCGGCGCGCGACGGCCTCGCCTCGCTCGCGGCCGCCGGCGAGCTGGCGCGGCTGGCCGACGGCGCGCCGCGCAGCGAGCGCGCGGCGCTGCTCGT
>JAPLOF010000057.1 GCA_026692665.1 Planctomycetota bacterium | reverse complement strand
AATCGAAAACGGCGGAGTCGAGCCTGGCTCCGTACCGACGACGTGCCGACGCCGTACCCGACCGGCGCTACCGCCCTACCATGCCGCCCCCCCGTTTCGGGTGACCCTGGGCGCTTCACGGGGTACAACCGTCCGCGATGCGTACCCAAGCCCGACGTTCTCCCCTCCGTGCCGGTTCGATCCTGCGCGCCGGCTTCACGCTGATCGAGCTCCTGGCGGTCATCCTGATCATCTCGATCCTGATGGTCTTCCTCCTGCCCAAGATCCCCGAGGCGATCGACCAGGCGCGCGTGACCGCCTGCAAGAAGAACCTGCAGGAGATCTACGGCGGTTTCGTGATGTACGAGACGAAGCACAAGGACCTCCCCAAGGAGGGCGGCGCGAAGTTCCTAGGCGCGCTGATCTCGAGCGGCGTCTGGAACAACACGAAGGACCGCGCCGAGAGCCTCTCCTGCCCGGCGATCAAGAAGAGCGCGCTCACCGGCCTCAGCGCCGAGGATCCGACCGATTGGTTCAAGCATCTCGACGGCGTCGACGGCACGTACACCGCCTACGCGGGTCGCGACGTGAAGCGCTACCCGTTGCGCCGCTTTCCCGACGGCTCGGGCAAGGAAGTGCTCGTCGCGGACGACAACGACCCCGAGATGAACCACCGCACGACGACCTGCGCGCTGCTCGACAGCGCCGTGGTGTCGACGTACGAGCTGGGCGAACTGCGCGAGAAGGGCATCATCGGCCCGGACGACGAACACCTCGTCGTCGGTCCGGACTCGCCGATCGAAGAGCTGCGCAAGCTCAGCCTGGATTGAACGGCCCCGGCAGCCGCCCCCGAGAATCCGCGGGTTTCCCGTCAGCCCCGCGCCCGCCCGGGCCGATCCTCTCGGATTCCGGGCGCACGACCTGCGCCTCCCGATGATGGACCCGAAGGCCCTGATCCTCGCCCTGCGCCCGCACCAGTGGGTCAAGAACGTCTTCGTCTTCGCGGCGCTGGTGTTCGCGCGCGGTTCGCAGGGCGGTCTCTTTCAGGGGCGCATGGACGACGTGCGCCGGACGCTGTGGGCGTTCGCCGCGTTCTGCCTGGGCGCGAGCGCGATCTACCTGATCAACGACATCGTCGACCGCGAATCCGACCGGCGCCACCCGACCAAGTCGAAGCGTCCGATCGCATCGGGGCGGGTCGGTGCTTCGACCGCCATGGCGATGTCGGTGGCCTGCGGCGCGGGAGCCATCCTGTGCGCGCTCCAGGCCGAGGGCTCGCCCGTCGCGGTGTGGCCCGTCGTCGTCGGCTACATGGCGATGAACTGGGCCTACAGCGTGCGCCTCAAGCACGTCGTGCTCGTCGACGCCTTCTGCATCGCGGCCGGCTTCCTGCTGCGCGTGATCGCGGGCGCGCTCGCCGCCGGCGTCGTCATCTCGCACTGGCTGCTCTTGTGCACCATGTTCCTGGCTCTGTTCCTGGCGCTGTGCAAGCGCAAGGCGGAGATGGACCTCCTGGGCGACGGTCGGGGTGAGCACCGCGCGATCCTGCGCGAGTACAACGCCGCCTTCCTGGACCAGATGACGACGGTGCTCGCGGCGTGCACCATCGTGACGTACACGATGTACACGGTGGCCGAGGAGACGGTCGTCAAGTTCGACGGCGATCGGCTGGTGTGGACCGTGCCGTTCGTCGTGTTCGGTCTCGGCCGCTACCTCTTCCTGGTCCACACGCAGAAGGGCGGGGGCAGCCCGACGAAGATCCTGCTCGGCGGCGACGTCCTCTTCGCGATCAACACGGCCGGCTGGATCGCGACGGTGGCCTGGGTCGCTTCCCGGGCCGGCTGAGCGCGCGGACCGGATTCGGAAGCCTCGCTCTCCTCGGCGCCTCCTGCGTCGCTCCTGGGCTCCAGGCCGGGCGGCGATCAGGAACCCAGTTCCTGGATCGCGGCGCGCGCGATCTCCGTGCGCTGCGCCCTGCGCCGTGCCACCTCGGCGGCATCGGGGACGGTGCCCGGAGCCGGTTCGAGCGCGATCCAGCGCGTCGAGAATTCCCGCCAGGTTCCTGCGCCGCGCTCGGCCCGGCCTTGGATCCACGCCCCCAACGCGTGTTCGGCGGAACTGGCGTCGGCCTGCGGCGAGCCGAGGCACTCGAGGAGGAACGGCGCGACGGCATCGCCTTCGCCCAGAGCGACCAGCGATCCCGCGGCGGCCTGGCGGAGGTCGATGGGCTGGTCGGGTTTCCAGGCTCCGCGCAAGAGGTCGAGCGTACTGGCCCCGCCGATCGCACCCAGCGCACGAGCCGCGGCGATGCGCAGTTCGACGTCGTGCGTGGTCCGCAGCAATTCCTCGAGCGGAGCGGCCGCACCGCGCTCGCCGATCGCAGCCAGTGCGGCCGCGGCTCCCGGTGCGAGCCGCGGCTCCGCGAGTCCCGCGACGAGTTCCGGAACCGCTGCGCGCGCACGGGGGCCGCGGCGCTCGAGGCACTGGGCGGCGTGGACCCGCGTGTAGACGTCCGCGTCGCGCAAGGCCGCGGTGAGCATCGGCACGACCCACGCGTCGAGGCGCACGAGCACGAAACGCGCATCGTCCACGCGACGCAGGTCCCACTCGGCGAGGCGGCCGATGCGGTCCCACGCCTCGCGCAGGAGCTCCGGGCTCGGCTCCCGCGCCGCGGGCCCGGCCAGCGGCTCGCCGCGCCACCACGCGCCGTAGAGCGCATCTCCGTCCGCGAAACCACGCTCGCCGGCGAGCGCCGCCAGGCGTTCGGCCGCCGCGGCGCGGACGGCCCCGTCCGCCGCGGTGTCGCGCAGGACGCGCAGACCCTCCAGGCCGGACAGGTTGCCGAAGCTCGCGAGCGCGTCGGCGATCCAGATCACCGTCGCACTGTCGGCCTCGTACTTCAGCCGCAGGACGAGTCGCGGGACGGCCTCGTCACGGCCCGCCATCCGGATCTGCCAGGCGCACTGCGCGCGCAGCCAGGGTTCGCGGTCCGCTTCGAGCCGCGTGAGGAGCCCATCGACGGCTGCCAGCGTCGCGATGGCGCCCAGGGCCTGCGCGGAGGCGTTCCGGCGTGCCGGGGCGGCCGCCGGATCGGCGAGCACGGCCACGAGCGCCGGGAGCGCGCTGTCTCCGAGGGCCTTGGCATCCTCGAGCGCGAGCCCGTGCAGGCGTGCGTCCGGACTCCCGAGCGTCCCGAGCACCGCATCCACGGCTTCGGGGTCGGCCGCCGCTCCCGCGATCGCTGCGAGCGGAGCCCGCGCCGCGGCTTCCGCCAGCGCGGGCTTCACCACCGCGCGCAGCTCGAACCTGGGCTTGCCGGCCGCCGGAGTCGCATCCGAGGAGCAGGCCGACACGAGCATCAGGCCGAGGAGCTGTGCGTGTCTCATGGCTCGACCACGACGCGGTGCACGAGGCGCGCTTCGCCTTCGGGATCCGGGTTCGCCGGATCCTTCCAGTAGGGCGAGAGCTTGTAGAAGAGCGCGACTTCGATGCGGCCGCGAGCGTCGGGATCCGCGATCTCGACCTCGCGGGTCTGGTGCGCCGGCAGGAGCGTGTCCACGAGCTCGACCTCGTGACGATAGGGGCTCCGGAACCGGTAGGCCCAGCGCCACGGTCCGCCGGCGGAGCCGTCCTTCGGAAGCGTGCGCCAGAAGACGTCCGCCGCGCGCGAGCGTTCGTCCGTGGGGAAGTGGTGCCCGGCTCCGACGTTCTCGACGCGCGCGAGCACCTTGTCGCCGACTCGATCGGCGCCCAGCGTGACGGCCTTCCGCACCACGTCGATCGAGTGTCCCCCGTGCATCGCGTGGTCGCGGCCCTGATTCGGATCTCCGTTGCGGAACGGCATGTGGCAGTCCACGCAACCGATTCCATTCCGGGCGTACTCGGTTTCCCGCCACTGCGTCACCGTCTTGTGCTGATCGTGGCACGGCGCGCAGTACTCGACCCGCGCGAGGTCGCGTGTCGCGACCGGACGGCAGGCGACGTCCGCGCGGTCCAACGTGCCCGCCATGCGCCCGTCCGGCAACTGGTGGCACGCGATGCAATCGACGCCCTCCGAGCGACGGCTCTCGCGCGGGAGGACCCGGTTCGCGAGACCGGTCTCGAGCACGGGGCGCGGCGCGTGGCAGTCGATGCAGTCGGTGTTCGCGAAGTCGTTCGAGAGCGCGCGGACCGCGGGGTTGATCCAGGACTGCGCGTGCTGCGAGTCGGCCCATTCCGCGTGCACGGTGGCGTGGCAGGCCTGGCACTGGTTCGAGCTCGTGAACACCGAGGCTTCCGCGGGCGGCGGAGGGCGCTGGAAGACGAGAGAGAGACCCAGGACCGTGGCGCCCAGCACGACGATTCCGAGGACGATGCGGGTGGACAGCATGTCAGTTGGAGTTCTGGGACACGATGTGGCCGCCTTCGAGGCGGACGGATCGATCGGCGAGGTGGCGCACCTCCTCTGGATCGTGGGTGACGTGCAAGGTCGTCAGTCCACGGCGGACGTGGACCTCGCGAATGCGGGCGGCGAGTTCCATCCGGAGCCGCGCATCCAAGGGCCCCAGCGGTTCGTCGAGGAGCAGCAACTCGGGATCGTGAGCCAGGGCGCGCGCCAGCGCGAGGCGCTGCGCCTCGCCTCCCGACAGCTCGCCCGGGCGGCGCGCTTCCAGTCCGCGCAACTCCACGAGCTCCAGGAGCTCCGTGATCCGGCGCGCGCGGTCCGCGCGCGGCACGTGGTGCGCCGCGAGCACGAACTCGATCGTCGCGCGGGCGGACAGGTGCGGCCAGAGGCCCGCCCCACCGCCCTGGAACACGAATCCGATCCGGCGGCGCTCGGGCGGAATCACGAGCCGCTGGCCGTCGCTCGCCACGGATCCCGCCAGCAGGATCCGGCCCGAGGCTGGTGCCAGGAGACCGGAGATCGCACGCAGGAGGGTCGTCTTCCCGGACCCCGACGGACCGACGACGAGCGTCCACGTGCCGCGGACCGGCTCCAGGTCGAGCGGTCCGAGGACGCAGCGGCCGCCGAGTTCGACGCGGAGGTTCTCGAGCACGACGGCGTTCACGGCAGGATCTCCAGTCGGCGCCGCGCGAAGAGGGTCCACAAGAGGCCGGGCGCGACGACGAAGAACACGACGAGCAGCGCCAAGGCGGCCACGAAGTCGTCGCGCCCGAAGTGGACCGCGTTGTAGAGACGGAACAGGACGGTCGAGTTCGCGGCGGGAACCAGGATCGCGGCGTCGAGTTCGCGCATGGACAGCACGAACACGACGAGCCCGCTGCCGAAGACGGCCGGCGCGAGTGCGGGTCCGACGATCCGCACGAGGCGTCGCGCGGGTCCGGCGCCGGCGAGGCGCGCGGAATCCTCGACGCGCCGGTCGAGCATGGCCGTCGCCGCCGCGCAGGAAAGGACGGCGAACGGCAGGAATCGCCCGGCGAAGAGCAACACCGCCATCCAGCCCGAGTCGTAGATCGCCCCTGTCGCCGCGTGGTTCCACAGCGCGATGCCCCCGATCCCGAACAGGATGGCCGGCACCGCGATCGGGATCAGGACGAGCGGCGCGAGGCGGCGCCCCAGGGTCCCGCTGCGCTCCAGCGCGTGACCGAGCACGAGGCCCAAAGGGACCGCGATCACGGCCGCGCCGAGGGCGAAGGTGAGGCTGGAGGCCAGGTTCGCGCGGCCGAGCTCGAGCGCTCGCGCGAACGAGGCCTGCATGTTCGCGGCCGAGAATCCGCGCGCGCCGCCGCCCGACTCCCACACGAGCCGCCCGAGCGGGGTGAACGCCGCGACGCCGAGCACCGCGAGCACGAAGGCGAGCGCCGGCCAGCGCCAGAATCCGAGGCGCAACGTCCCCGGCGCGCGGAAGTCGCCGGAGAACGAGGTCAGGAGACTCCGACGCCGCATCTCGAGCGCCGGCCAGAGTGCCAGCGCGGTGAGCAGGACGAGCGGCAGCGCGGACGCGACGGCGGAGCCCGTGTCCCGCGATGACCGCCACGAAGCGAAGATCTCGTCCGCGTACACGTTCCACTTCGGCCCGATCGACGAGACGTAGTCCGGCACCGCGAAGTCGTTGATCGCCAGGACGAACGCGAAGCAGGCCGCGAAGAGCGCGCTGGGCAGGACCAGCGGCAGTTCCGCGCGCAGGGCCGCTCGCAGTCCGCCCGCCAGCAGGGCGGCCTCCTCCTGGCGGCCGTCGACGCGCTCGAAGGCGCGCGCGGAGTAGAGGGCCACGAGAGGGAACGTGCACAGCCCGAGGACGAGCGTCGTCGCGAGCCCGCCGCGCAGCGTGGTCATGCCCGCCCAGCTCATGGCCACGACCAGCGGCGGCAACAGGATCGGCAGCACGCCCGCGATGCGCCACAGGGGCGCGCCCGGCACGTCCGTGCGGGCCACGAGGAAACCGAACGGGATCCCGACCACGAGAGCGATCAGCGCCGCGCCGGCGCCCAGCAGAGCGGTGCGTCCCAGAAGCGCCGCCGAGCGAGCTGCCAGGATCGCGTGGAGGTCGGCCCCGTCCACGCGCGCGACCATCACGACCACGGGTGCCAGGCCGAGGAGCGCGAACGCGACGACGGCCGCGAGGAGGAGCGGTCGGCTCACTTCAGGAAGAGCTCCTGCAGTTCCGCCGTGCGCTGACGCACCGTCCGTCCGACCTCGCGCCCGTCGACCTTCATCGCGCGGAATGCGTCGGGGCCGACGACGTGCGCGGGGCGAGGCACGTTCGCGCGGACGGGGATCTGGGCCGAGCGCGACCGGGCGAGTTCGGCCTCGATCTCCGGACGCAGGATCCAGTCGACGAACCTCCGCGCGGCCTCCGCGCGCGGCGCGCTCGCCAGGATGCAGACGGTGTTCGGGATCAACAGGGTCCCGACGCCATCGCGATCGGGGTACACGGCCGCGACCGGGAAACCCGCCTCGCGTGCCACGTTGAAGTCGTCCGAGTCCGTCCACCCGAAAGCCGCCTGCCCGTCCCGGACCAGGCGCATGACGTGGGCGTTCCCCGTGACCAGGTTGAGGGATCCGTCCTGCGCGAGCCGAGCGGCGGTCTCGACGTAGCGCAGCGCCTCCTTCTCGCCCAGGGCGAGGTAGAGCGCCGTCATGTGCGTGTTCGTCGTACCGGCGAGCGGCCGCGCCATGGCGACCTGGCCCTTCCAGCGCGGGTCGAAGAGGTCCCACATGGAGACGATCTGGTCCGGAGGGACGAGCTGCGTGTTGACGATGAGCACGCGCGCGCGCGCGGCGAAGCCGGTCCAACGATGTTCGGGATCGCGGAAGTCGGCCGGGATGTCGCGCGCGGAAGGGGAGTCGTAGGTCTGGAGGAGCCCTTCCTCGCCCAGAGCGACGACCTGAGCGCACTCGTTGCTCCAGAAGACGTCGCAGCGCGGGCGCGAACCGGCCTCCTCGCGGATCCGCGTGGCGAGGCCGACGTTCTTGTTGGCCTCGATGTCGTACTCGGCGCGGACTTCGAGGCCGCTCTCGCGCGCGAAGCGCAGGATCAGCTCCTCGGAGAACTCCTGGTCGAGCGAGCAGTAGATGACCAGGTCGGGATTGCGGGCGCAGCCGGCGAGCCCGAGCAGGACGAGGAGGCTGGGCGACAGGAGGAGGCGCATGAGGGGGGGCTGATACGCGCGGGGTCGGAATCTAGCGGCTTCGGCGACCGCGGACACAGGCGCCGTGAACCGTCACGGTCTGGAAACGACGAGGGTTCCTGGAGCGTAACGAGTTCGCGAGGGACCACGCTCGTCGACACCTCGGAGTTCGCGGCACAGAGCTTGCCTCGGAACGCGCCCGGTCCGACAGCTCACCTGCAAGCGCCGATCCACCCATGCTGAACGCTCTCGCTCTCGCCGCCGCCTCGGGCCTGTCTGCCGTCCAGGCGCAACCGACGACCGACTTCCTCGTCGAGCGCATCTCGACCAAGGCGTCCTTCCCGCGCGGGCTGCAACTCGTCGACGGACGGCTCCATGTGGTGTGCCGCGGCCGTGTGCGCGACTACGGCGGGGTCAGCGCCGAGGTCGACGATCAGGCGGGGACTCTCTACGTGATCGACCCCGAGATCGCGGAGGAGTACGCGGGCGGCGAACCGGGTCCGGCCGTGCGCGAGAACGGCGTCGTCCTCGCGGCTCCGACGAGTCCGCCGTTCCGCCTGTGGGATCGCCAGGCCAGCCCGCCCTGGAAGGACCGCGAGACGGATCGTCCCTACTGCGGCCTCACCTGGCACCCGACGACGCGGAGCTTCTACATCTGCGCCTTCTCCGGGATCGACCGTGACGAGAACACGGGCAAGTCGTTCAGCAAGAACCTGTCCGACGCGATCCTGCGCTACGACCTGCGCACCTCGAAGTGGTACGAGGTCGAGCGCCACGACATCGACAAGGGCGGGCTCTATCCGCACCACGACCCCGCGCTGCAGAAGCCGCCGCACGGCTGGTTGAACGGACCGGACAACTGTCTGGCGGTCGGTTCCTGGTTGTACGCCGTCTCCAAGGAGAACAGCCGGCTCGTGCTCTACGACCTGCGGGCCCTCGAGAAGGACCCCGAGGCCGGGGCGCCGCCCAGCGAACCGGTGTTCGAGGAGTCGGTCGAGACGAGGAATGCCGGTCGCATCCAGATGCAGGGGCACAGCGCGCTCGCCGTCCACGACGGCTGGCTGTACGTTGGCACCCGCACGACCGGCCACGTCGTGCGCCTGAAGCTCGGCGTGGATCAGCGGCCGGCCGAGCCGCGCCGGGTCGAGCTCGTCGCGCGGTTCGACGCGTACGACCCGCAGACGAAGCGATCCGCGAACGTGACCGACATGTCGTTCGGGCCGGAGGGCCATCTGCATCTGATCTCGGCCAAGCCCTCGCGCTGCTACCGCTTCCTGCCGGACCCGAAGCGGATCTACGACGCGCGCGACGGCAAGGAGCCGGCCTACATCGATCTCGCGGCGTGGACGGGGAACCCCAAGATGAAGAGCGAGAACCTGCTCGTCGATGCCGCAGGCCGCGTCTACATCACCTCCGGCGACGCCTACAGCTACCACGCGGGCTCGGGTGGGGTCGTGTGGCGGGTCACTCCGAAGCCCAAGGGTTGAGCCCGCGGAGGGTCGCGCCGGAATTCCTCGGGACCTGTGCTTGCGCACACTGGCCGACCCCTTCAATCTGCGGCGGTCCGCCTACGAAGGAGCCCCCCGCTTGGAAGCCCGTCTTCAACTCGCCTCGGCCGTTTCGCGCCTGGGCACCGAGACCGCGTTCGAGGTCGTGAACCGTGTCGGCGCCCTGGAAGCCCAGGGCCAGAAGGTCCTGAAGCTCCACATCGGGGCGCCCGACTTCCGCACGCCGGAGCACATCGTCGAGGCCGGTCGCAAGGCGCTGGCCGACGGCTTCCACGGCTACACGCCGGCGAAAGGGCTGCTGCCGGTGCGCGAGTCCGTGGCCGAATACTGCACGCGCTTCCACGGCGGCAAGGTGCACCCCGACCAGGTGATCATCGTCCCGGGCGGGAAGCCGACGTTGTTCTACGCCGTGCTCCTGTTCGGCGAGCCGGGGGCGGAGATCGTGTACCCGAACCCGGGCTTCCCGATCTACGAATCCGCCATCCGCTGGACCGGCGCGACGCCCGTGCCGCTCGAGCTGCGCGAGGCGAACGGCTTCGCGTTCAGCGCCGACGAGCTGCTCGCGAAGATCACGCCGCGCACGCGGCTCATCATCCTGAACTCGCCCGCCAACCCGACGGGTGGCGTGGCGTCGAAGGTCGAGATGGACAAGCTCGTCCGCGGCCTCGTGAACCAGCCGCACGTCGCCGTGCTCTCGGACGAGATCTACTCGCGCCTGCTCTACGACGGCGAGAAGCACGTCAGCATCCTCTCGTACCCCGAGATCGCCGACCGCGCGATCCTGCTCGACGGCTGGAGCAAGACCTACGCGATGACCGGCTGGCGCATGGGCTTCGGTGTGTGGCCGAAGAGCCTCGTGGACCAGGCCGAGCGTCTGCAGATCAACTGCAACTCGTGCACGAACGCCGCGGCGCAGATGGCCGGCATGGAAGCGCTGCGCGGGCCCCAAGACTGCGTCGACCGCATGCACGCGGCGTTCGATGCGCGGCGCAAGGTGATCGTGCGCGAGCTGAACACGATCCCGGGATTCCGCTGCGGGATGCCGAAGGGCGCCTTCTACGCCTTCGCCAACACGTCGGCGACGAAGATCCCGTCGCGCGAACTGGAGCGGCGTCTGCTGCAGGAAGCGCGCGTTTCGTGCCTGTCGGGGACGAGCTTCGGCGCGATGGGGGAGGGCTTCCTGCGCTTCAGCTACGCGAGCAGCGAGGAGACGATCCAGCTCGCCTGCCAGCGCGTGCGCGAACTCATGTCCCAGGCGCCGGCAGCGCGCTGAGAGCGCCCGTCGAAGTCGATCGCCCGTGCGCTCGCAGTCCTCGACTGCGAGGTGACTCCGTTCGCCGCGCGCGCGATGCGCGATCTCGCTCAGTCCTGCGATGGGACAGCACGAACGAGGGGACAGCACGAACGAGCGCGGCCCCCACGCCAGACGTGAGGGCCGCGCATCGATCGGTGGGGGAACGTGGTCGGGCCGTTGGACGCGTGCACGCAGCGGGAGAGCCTGTGATGGCCGAGGCCGCTCGTGAAGGCTTGGTGGGCGCAACGGCCGCGCCTTAGTGCTCTTGCGAAGCCCGCTTGTGCGAGCGGCGCCACGCCTCGTGGTCGCCGAACGGCGCGCCCTGGATCGCCTTGCCCGAGCGGATCTCGTCCAGCGTCCAGAGGTGATTCGTCAGGTCGTCGCGTGCGACGCCCCGGAAGCGTGCGAGGAGGATCTCGACGACGTGGTGGAGTTCGCGCGCCTCGATCTGCTTGCCGATCTCGTCGGGGTTCAGGCGGCTGCCCGTGTCCACGTACAAGGTGATGTCCGGCCTGGCGCCGAGAGTGCCCAGGAACTCGTCGTCGGTGTTGACCGGCTTCGGCTGGTGCGAGCCGGGATGGAAGCGGATGGTCAGACGCGTGTGCTGACGATCCGGGTGGTACCAGTGTTCGCCCAAGCCCTTCTGGGCGATGGCGGACAACTGCGCGGCGACTTCTTCCTTCGAAGCGCCCACGAGGTGCACGTTGACCGATTGCATGGCGAGTCCCCCGAAACGGAAATTCGGTCGGACGGCGGCCCTCCCGGGCCTCACGGCTGCCCGACCCCTCCATCGTACGCTCGAACACCCCGGACATTGCAAGGAGACCGCACGGACCGCGCAATTCGGCACGGGTCGTACCCGCAGGCGGTCCTGACGCGGGGCGGCGCCGGTCCCCTGGGGGGGCGCAGTCTCCGCCGCCGTGCTCGCGCAGCCCGGCCGTCTGGGCCCTGAGCAGACGCCCGGGCGCACCGAGCGCTATCTTCTCGCGCTCGTTCGCGAACCGACCTCGGAACCACACGACCCCTCCAGCATGGGCATCTTCAAGGCGTACGACATCCGGGGCGTCGTCCCCACGGAACTGGACCCCGGGCTGGCCCGGAGGATCGGCGACGCGTTCGCGCGCTTCCTCGGAGCGAAGCGGCTCGTGGTCGGCCGCGACATGCGCACGCACTCGCCCGCCATCGCCGCGGCCGTGATCGAGGGCATGCGCGATGCGGGCACGGACGTCGTCGACATCGGGCTCGCGAGCACGCCGATGGCGTACTTCGCGATCGGATCCGTCGATTGCGATGGTGGCCTGAACGTGACCGCGAGTCACAACACGGGCGAGTACAACGGCATGAAGTTGTCGGGCCGCGGTGCCACGCCGATCTCGGCGGCCAACGGCATCCGCGACGTGGAGCGCCTGGCGACGGGACCGGCGACCGCTCCCGCAGCGCGGAGGGGTGGCCTGGAGCGTCGCGATCTCCTCGCGGCCTACGCCGATCACGTCGCGCGCTTCGCTCGGCTCGAGCGGGACGTCTCGATCGCCGTGGACTGCGCCAACGGCATGGAGGGGCATACGCTGGGTCCGATCCTCGAGCGCATTCCGCGCGCGCGCGCGACCGCGATCTTCACCGAGCTCGACGGCACGTTCCCGAATCACGAGGCCAATCCGCTGAAGGAAGAGAACCTGGATCCCGTGCGCGCGCTCGTGCGCTCGGCCGGCTCGGAGATCGGTGTCAGCTTCGACGGGGACGCGGACCGCTGCTGCTTCGTCGACGAGACGGGCCGTACGGTCGGCAACGACCTGATGACGGCCCTCCTGGCGCGCGAATACCTGAAGAAGTTCCCGGGAGCCCCGATCGTCTACGACCTGCGCTCCTCGTGGGTCGTCAAGGAGGAGATCCGGCGCGCTGGCGGCGTTCCCGTGCGCGACCGCGTCGGCCACTCGTTCATCAAGGCGACGATGCGCAGCCGTGGCGCACCTTTCGGCGGAGAACTGTCCGGGCACTTCTACTTCGGCGAGAACTTCGTCTGCGACTCCGGCGTGCTGGCCATGGTTTCGGCGCTCAACCTCCTGTCGCGCTCGAAGGCGCCGTTCAGCACGCTCGTGCAGGACCTGCGCCGGTACCAGTCGACCGGCGAGATCAACTTCCACGTCGCCGACAAGGCCGCTGCGATCGCGGAGCTGAAGCGGCGCTACGCCGATGGGCGTCAGGACGAACTGGATGGCATCACGGTCGAGTACGGCGATCTCGGCGACCGTGACTGGTGGTGGTTCAACGTGCGGCCGAGCAATACGGAGCCGCTCTTGCGCCTGAACCTCGAGGCCGCCACGGCCGCCCAACGCGATCGCCGGCGCGCGGAGATCGTCGCGCTGCTCGGAGAACCGGAAGCATGAAGCACTTCGCCGTTCTCGCGATCCTGTGGCTCGGAACCGGCGCGTGCTCGTGCACCGATCGTCAGGCCGCGAGCGCCGCGACGGCCTCGTCGCGCGCGGAAGTCGCCGGGACCGTCCTCGACCGCACCACGGGCAGCCCGATCGAGGGGGCTCGCGTCGTGTTCCCCGACGGCCGCGAGATGCGCACGGACGCACAAGGCCGCTTCCTCGCGACGGACCTGGCGCTGGGGCTCGCGGGAGAGCTCGCCGCGCGGACCGACGACGGACGGTCGGGGCAGGTGACCCTGCGCCGGCTCCTGCCTGGGCGCCTCGAGGTCGTGTTGCACGTCGGCCGGTGAATCCGGCCGGCGGATTCGACCTCCCACGAGCGGGCGGAAGGATCTTCCGAGGGCCGCACCCCGGCTGGCGGACCGGAGTCGAGCCGACTCCGAACCCCTTGCCGCCCAGCGATCTAGGGCGCTTTCCGTCCCGGGTCCCGGGGTGGATCTCGGCTGTGGCCTGCGAGGGGGGCCGCGTGGCAGCATGCGGCCCTCGCCTCGGGCCGCGGCTCTGCCGATGAGGAGGCGTCCCCGACCGCCCATGGTTCCGTTCCCCGTACTGTTCGCGCTCGCCCTCGCCGGGGCGAGCCTCCCCGGGCCTGGCGCGAGCCTGCCCTGGACCGGGCCCTCGGCCCAGGCCCTCGGAACTCCGGCGGCCGTACCCGTCCCGGAAGCGCAGGAAGTCCTGCCGGATGTGGCCGTTCCGCCGACGCCGGAAGCCTGGCGCGGGCTGCTCCAGCGCGACAAGACCGTCCAGTTCACGGCCCGCACACCCTCCGAAGCCCGCGCGGTCCTGGGCGCGGAGGGCATCTCGGCCCAGCGCCGCGCCGCGGCCCTGATGGCCCTGGGATGCGCGTCCGCGGAAGGCGAGCGCGGTCGGCTAGAGACGCTCGCGCGCACGGGCCAGGGCATCGAGCGCGTCGCCTCGATCCTGGCGCTCGGAGAGATGAACGCGGGCGCCACGGCCCTGCTGCTCGACATCGCGGGCACCGAGACCGGGCTGCTGCGCGACGCGGCGCTCCTGGCGCTCCTGCGCGACGGCCGCAACGCCGGTCGGCGGCGCGTCGAGGAGATCGCCGCGGATCCCAGTCATCCCGCGGCGCTCGGAGCGCGCGACCTGCTCGTGCAGGCCTTCGATCCCGCCGCTTCGCGGCCGACCGCCGCGGGCAGCGTTCTCCTGCGTCTGCGCTGGGAAGCGGCGCGCGAGTTCGGGCTCGTCGAAGGGCAGGCCTGGAAGGTGCTCGCGATCCGCGAACTCAGCGCCGCTCCGGACCTGTTGGCCGAGGTGGTGATGGGCGCGCTGCCCGGCCTGCGTCGGCCGGGCGTCGCCGACCATCTGCTGAATCAGGTCCTCCATGGGCGAGGCACCGCGCGCCTGCGTGCGGCCGTCGCCGTCATCCCGCGCGAGCTGTCCGACCTCGTCGCGAACGACCTGTGGCGGCCCGCGGACGTCGCCGAATGGCGCGCGATCCTCGACGAGATCGACCGCCGGCGCGTGGAGCGGCTCGCCGTGGACCTCGTGCGCGCCGCGATCGAAGTCCCCGAGGTGCGCTGGCGCGCCGTCGAGCTGGCCGGCCTCGCGGGAGAGGAATCGAGCGGCCCGCTGCTCGCCGTGGATCCGTCGCAGCTCGATGCCCAGGGCCGTGAGCAGCTGGCGGTCGCACTGGGGGCCGTGCCGGACGCCTCGTGGCTGACGCGCTTCGCGACGCTGGCTCAGGATCCCGATCCCGCCGTGCGCGCGGCTTTCCGCGTTGCGGCGCTGCGCCACGACCAGCGCAAGCCGACCGCCGAAGTCGAGGAGCGCGCGACCGATCCCGATCATCCCGAGCACCGGCCGACCATCCGGGCGCTCCTGCGCGTGGCGCGCGATCCGCGCGCCGGCGTCGTCCTCGAGTCGCGGTTCGGCGAGAGCTCGGGTGAGGAGAAGGTCGCCATCGCGACGGGGCTGTGCGGCGTCGGACGCCTCGCGGGGCGCGCGACCGTGCGCGAGGCGCTCTCGTCGGACCCGCCTCCGCGCGGTGCGGACGCCGTCGAACTCGTACGCGCCCTCGCGCGCAACGGTTCCTCGGAGGACGTCGAGGTGTTCCGCGCGCTGTTCCCGAGGCCGGACGATCGCGAGCTGGACGTCGAGCTCGCGCGCGCGCTGGCCGAGATCGGCGACAGCGCCGTCGAACCGCTCCTGCGCTCGGCGATCTGGAACTCCGAGTTCGACGTCAGCGTGCTCGCCGTGGGCCTCTTGTTCGACCATGGGGGCCCGTTCGCGCTGCTGCGCGAGCTGCAGGACCCGCCCATCAGCGCGGCTTCCAGCGACCTGCGCCGCGTGGGCTTCGCGGTCGGCCAGTGGGGCGGGCCCGCGGAGTACGAGCGCCTCCTGCGCGAGTTGCGCGCCACGAGCGCGCACCCGGCGGTCCAAGGCGCGTGGCTCGGCGCGCTCGCGTCGCGCACGCGTTGAGAGGTCCTCCCGTGCGAACCAGCGCGGATCCGATCGAGGAGCGGGCCTTCACCTCTTCCGGCATCGTGACGCTGACGACCGACTTCGGGCTCGTGGATCCGTACGTCGGGATCGTGCACGGAGTGATCCTCTCGCGCGCGCCGGGAGCGCGTGTCGTGGACTTGTGCCACGAGATCCCGCCGCAGGACGTGGCCCGCGCATCCTTCTTCCTGGCCCACGCGCGCGGGTACTTCCCGCCCGGGACCGTGCACGTCGCCGTCGTCGATCCGGGCGTGGGTTCGTCGCGCCGGCTCGTCGTGGCGCTCGATCGGGGGCAGGCCTTCCTCGCGCCCGACAATGGCCTGCTGGCGCCCGTGCTCTCCGTCGACGCGCGCGTCCGCGCGCTCGACACGGCCCGTTTCGCGCTGCCGCGGCAGAGTCGCACGTTCCACGGCCGCGACGTGCTCGCGCCCGCGGCTGCCGCGATCGCCGGCGGGCTCGACCCGCTCGCCGCGGGCGTCGGCCCCGATCTCCCTCTGGAGCGCTCCGCGCTTCCCCGCGCCCGCCTCGACGGCGATCGGGGAGAGGCCGAGGTCCTCTTCGCGGATCGCTACGGGAACCTCGTGCTCGCGGCCCGGTCCGAGGATCTCGGAGATGATCCGACTTCGTGGATCGTCGAAACGCACGGCCTGATCCTGCGCGTGCGCGGCACCTACGCGGATGTCGCTCCGGGCGAGGCGCTGGCCTTGGTAGATTCGTACGGTTCGCTCGAGATCGCGGTGCGCGACGGCAACGCCGCCCAACGCCTCGGCCTCGTGCGCGGCGATCGGGTGAACCTGCGGAGGATCATATGATGGAACGGACCATTGCTTTTCTGGGCGTGCCCATGGACCTGGGCGGCGGACGTCGCGGCGTCGACATGGGGCCCAACGCCGTGCGCATCGCGGGGATCGAGGAGGGCATCCGCTCCCTCGGGCTGAACTTCGAGGATCGCGGCAACGTGCCCGTGCCCGAGCCGGCATCGCGCGTCCCGCGGAACCCGAAGGCGCGCTTCCTGGAGGAGATCGCCGCGGCCTGCGCCGAGCTCCGCATCCGCGTCGAGAAGGCCCTCGCCGACGGCGCGTTCCCGGTGGTCATCGGCGGCGACCACTCGATCGCCTGCGGGACCATCGCCGGTCTCTCGAGCCACTATCACCGGCAGAAGAAGAAGATCGGCCTGATCTGGTTCGACGCGCACGGTGACATGAACACGCCCGAGAGCACGGAGTCGGGCAACGTCCACGGCATGCCGCTCGCGGCCTGCATCGGTCGTGGTGCGCCGGAACTCGTGCGCCTGGGCGAGCGCGTGCCGATGGTGGACGTCGAGAAAGCCGTGCTGATCGGCGTGCGCACGATCGACCCGCGCGAGCGCCAGGAGATCAAGGCGTCCGGCATCCACGTCTTCACCGTGAAGGACCTCGACATGCACGGGGTCCACAAGGTCATGAAGATGGCGATCGAGATCGCCTGCGCGGGCACCGCGGGCTTCCACTTGTCGTTCGACGTGGACGGCATGGATCCCTCGGTGGCGCCCGGCGTCGGCACCCCGGCGTTCGGCGGCACGACGCTGCGCGAGAGCCACCTGATCATGGAGCACGCCGCGGAGAGCGGGAAGCTCCTGGGGCTCGAGGTCACCGAGATCAACCCGATCCTCGACAACCACAACGCCACCGCGCGCGTCGCGGTCGACCTGGTGCTGTCCGCGCTCGGGAAGGCCATCGTCTAGGCCCCGCGGTGCTGGTCCTGATCCGATCCCTGCGGAAGAACCGCCGACTGCTCCAGGACATGGTGCGGCGCGACCTGCGCGCGCGTTATGTCGGATCGAGCATGGGGTTCTTCTGGTCGGTGATCTTCCCGCTGCTGAACCTCGTCATCTACATGTTCGTCTTCACCTTCGTGATGAAGTCACGTTGGGACGAAGGGCAGAGCAATCAGGAAGTCGCGCTTCTGATGCTGGCCGGAATCCTCGTGTGGCAGGCGTTCGCGGAAACCGTGTCGCGCTCGACGAACACCCTGGTCGAGAACCAAAACCTCATCCAGAAGGTCGTGTTCCCATCCGAAGTCCTGCCCGTCTACCTGGGGGTGTCTGCGCTCGTCAACATGCTGATCGGCGTCGCCATCGCGCTCATTGGCGTCGCGTTCTACGCCTGGATCTCGCCGATCGTGCCCGAGGCCGGCGCGCCGGCGCCCCAGCGTGCACTCGGGTTCTCGTACACGCTGGTCGCGTTGCCGCTCTTGTTCGCGATCCAGCTCGTGTTCACGATCGGGCTGGGATTCTTCTTCAGCGCGCTCAACCTGTTCCTGCGCGACGTCTACCACGTCATGGGCGTCGCGCTCATGGTCGGCATGTTCATGACGCCGATCTTCTACCCCGCTTACTTGGTCCAGAAGGCCGGGCTCGGGTGGGTCCTCAAGATCAACCCGATGTACTGGCTGATCGACAGCTACCGCCGCGTGCTCATCTACGGTCTGTGGCCGCAACCGCCCGTCGTCGCGGCGTTCGCGGGCGTGGCGATCGTCGTGTTCGCGCTCGGTGCGGTCTTCTTCCTGCGGCAAAAGCCGCGCTTTCCGGATCTCCTGTGAGCACCGTAGCGACGACGAAGCCGACGCAGCTCGCGTCGGGGAGTTCCGGCTCCGCGATCCTGTGTCGCGGCGCGGGGAAGGCCTATCGGCTCTACGACAAGCCCATCCACCGGCTCTGGGAACTCCTCCTGCCGGGGAAGAAGTTCCACCGCGAGTTCTGGGCGCTGCGCAACGTCTACCTCGACATCCCGCACGGCTCGACGGTCGGCATCATCGGCGAGAACGGCGCGGGCAAGTCGACGCTACTGAAGCTGCTCACGGGTATCACCCTTCCGACCGCGGGCGAGGTCGCCGTACAGGGACGGGTCTCCTCGCTGCTCGAGCTCGGAGCGGGCTTCCACCCCGAGTTCTCCGGCCGCGACAACATCCACCTGGCTTGCTCGATCCTCGGCATGTCCGAGGAGGAGATCGCCGAGCGCTTCCCGAAGATCGTCGATTTCAGCGAGCTCGGCGACTTCATCGAGCGGCCGGTCAAGACGTACAGCTCAGGGATGTACGTGCGCCTGGGCTTCGCGGTCGCGTCGTCGGTCGATCCGGACATCCTGATGATCGACGAAGCCCTCTCGGTCGGGGACGAGCACTTCAAGGGCAAGTGCGTCAACCGGCTCAACGAGTTCCGCGAGCAGGGCAAGACCACGATCTTCGTCAGCCACGACATGGGCTCGATCAAGTCGATGTGTCAGCACGTCGTCCTGCTCGACCGCGGCGAAGTGCTCGAGCAGGGCAGCGCCGCCAAGGTCGCCGACGAGTACCTGAAACGCGCCAAAGCCCGCGGAAATGAGCGCCTGTCCTCGTACGACCGCGGCACGAGCGTGTACCCGCGCTGGGGGACGGGCGAGATCGAGACGACCGAAGTCGAGATGCTCGATCCCGCGGGACAACCGTCGCTCGTGTTCACGCCGGGCGAGCCGTTCCGCGTGCGGATCCGCTACAAGGTCCACGGCCACGTGGCGAACCCCGTGTTCGGCCTGGGGATCTACCGCAGCGACGGCACCTACGTGAACGGAGCGAACCACCACTGGCGCGAGCGCCCGATCGAGATCGCGGACTGCGTCCCGGGCGAGACGGGCGTGGTCGAGATGCGCTTCGACGCGCTCCCCTTGCTCTCGGGGTCGTTCTACCTGACCACGTTCCTCTACGACCACGGCAAGGCGGCGCCGACCGCGATCGATCACCGCGAACACGTGCTCTCGTTCGACGTCGTCGACGTCCGGCGACTGCAGCACGGAATGCTCTTCCTGCCTTCGCGCTGGAGCGTCGTGCGCGACCAGCCCGGCATGGGCGTCTCGACTCTGGAGTCCGACGCGTGATCCGCGACCCGCTCGAACTGCCGTTCGACCAGTACCAGCGCTACCGCATCGTCGTCGACCTGCTCGCGATCGTGCGGGAGGGATCGAAGCCGCTCTCCATCCTCGACGTCGGGGGACGCACGGCGAACCTGCGCGCGTTCCTGCCCGCCGACCGCGTGTTCCTCGTGGACGTCGACCCCTCCGAGGAGCCTGGGCTCGTGCTCGGAGACGGCGCGCGCCTGCCGTACCGCGATCGATCCTTCGACGTCGTCGCGGCCTTCGACACCCTCGAGCACGTCCCGCCGCGTTTCCGCGAGGCCTTCGTGGCCGAGTGTGCCCGCGTCTCGAAGAAGTGGGTCGTGCTGGCCGGGCCCTACCAATCGCCGTCCGTCGACGAATCCGAGCGCCTGCTGCAGCGTTTCCTGCGCGACAAGCTCGGCGTCGAGCACCGCTACCTGGACGAGCATCGACACAACGGACTCCCGGACCTGGCCGCTTCGGCCGCGGCCCTGGAGAAGGCCGGTGCCCGGACTTCCGCGATCGGACACGGCAACCTGGAGCGCTGGCTGCCGCTCATGTGTCTGTCGCTCTATCTCGACCACGAGCCCGAACTGCGCACTCTCGCGAAGTCCATCTTCCGCTTCTACAACGGCGAGCTCTACGCGTCCGATCATGCTCAGCCTGTCTATCGCCACGCGTTGATCGGAGCCCTGGGCGGCGCTCCGCTGCCGACGTCCGTCCCGGGCCTGGCGGCGCCGCGCGCGCCGGCCGGAGTGCTCGGGCGCTTCGACGATGTGATCGGCGAGCTCGCCGGCTTCGATCGCGCGCGCTCCGCGTGGGCGATCGAGCGGGAGCGCCTGTGGGAGATGGCCCGGACGCTCGAGCAGGACCTGGCCGGGCACCGCGAATCGCTGCGTGTCGAGCGCGCCGAGCGCGCGGCCATCGGCGAGGTCGCGCGGACGTTGGAGAAGGACCTGGGCGGCCACCGGGATTCCGTGGCGCAGCTGCGCGACGAGCTGGCGCTCACGCGCGCGCACGTCCATCGCACGCGCGCGGACGCCGAGCGCATGCGGGCCGAACTCGACGGCGAACTCGAGCTGGCGCGCGCCGCGGCGGCGTCCGCCGAGCGCGCGCGCGACGCCGAACGCGAGGTGCGTGGCCGACTCGAGAACGAAGTCGATCGCATGGCCGCCGAGGCCGCGGCGCTGCGGGCCGATCTCGACGGACACCGGGCTACGCTCGCCGAGGAACGGGGCGAGCTGGCGGCGACACGCAAGGTCCTCGAGTCGGAACGCGCCGACCTGGTCGGTCACCGCGCGGCGCTGGCCGAGTGCCGCACGGAGCTGGCCCTGGAACGCGAGGCGGTGCGGGCGACGAGAGACCTGGCGGATAGGACTCGCGAACTCCTCGCGGCCAGCGAGGTCCGGCTCGCGTCGGCGCAGCAACGCGTGGCCGCACTCGAGCGCGAGTTGGCCGCGCGCGACAAGGAGCTCGCCGCACGCGACAGGGAGCTGGCGGAGCACCGCGCGGTCGGGCGCGACCTCTCGCAGGATCTCGAAGGCCACCGCGGAGCGCTGCGCGACACCCGCGCGGAAGCCGCGAGTCTGCGCGGGGAGCTCGCCACGGCGCTGCACGAGCGCAACGTGGAACAACAGCGACTCGAGGGCGCGCATGCCGAGTTGGCGCGCGTCGCGCGGATCCTCCAGGACCAGGACCGCACGATCATGGCCTTGCGCACGGATCTGCGGAGCCGCGCCAAGTCGCTGCGGCGCGCGCTCGGACCGAAGCCGCCGCTCCCCTGAGACTCCCGAGGTGCTTCTGCGGGGCCCGCAGCCGTGCTAGAAACGGCGAGCCGCACCGATGACGCCTCCCCCGATCGACCTCCGCCGCTTCGCCGAACGCGTCGGCTCCTGGCTCGCCTCCACAGGACCGGAGTCCGATGTCGTGGTCTCGTGCCGGGTGCGCCTCGCGCGCAACGTCGACGGCCTGCCGTTCGTCGCGCGGATGGACCCCCGGCAGGCGACGGACCTGTGCGCCCGCCTGCGCGAGGAACTCGTCGCCGCGCGCCTCGACGGCGAGACCCAGTGGGTGTCGATGGCCGAAGCCAGCCCCCTCCTGCGCGTGGTGCTGCGCGAGCGCCACCTCGTCAGCCGGGACCTCGCGCCCTCCGAGGACGGCCAGGCCGCGCTGCCGGGGCGTGCGGTCGCTTTCGGCGCGTCCGAGACGATCGCGGCGATGGTCAACGAGGAGGACCACCTGCGCCTGCAGGCGCTGGCGAGCGGGTTCGATCTCAGCCGGGCCTGGCGCAAGGCGCAGGACCTCGACCGGATGCTCGAAGCGCGCATCCCGTTCGCTCACACGCGCATGCTGGGCTACCTGACCGGCTGTCCGACGAACGTCGGAACGGGACTGCGCGCGTCCGTGATGATGCACCTCCCGGCGCTGTCGCTGGTGCGCAGCGAGCTCGAGAAGGTCTTCGCCGCGGCGCAGCGCACCGGGCTCGCGGTGCGCGGCATGTACGGAGAAGGCAGCCGCGCGGCGGGGGACTTCTACCAGATCTCGAACCAGATCACCCTGGGCCGCAGCGAGGAGCAACTGGTCGCCGACCTGCAGGCCCTCGTCCCGGCGATCGTGCGCTTCGAGCGCGACCTGCGGCAGATCCTCGCGAACGAGCGGAAGTCTGCGCTGCAGGACCGGATCCAGCGCAGCCAGGGGCTCCTGCGCACGGCTCGTGCGCTGCAGACGGACCAGGCCCTGGCGCATCTCTCGACGTTGCGGCTGGGACTCGAGCTCGAGCTCATCACCGAGCCCAAGCTCGCGCTCCTGAACCAGCTCGGCGTGCAGGTGCAGAAGGGGCACGTGCAGGCCCTCCTGCAGGAGGAGATCGGGACCACCCTCGTCGAGGCCAGCGAGCGCGATCGGCTGCGGGCGAGCCTGCTGCGGCAGCGTCTCGGCGCGCGCGCGAACTGATCGGGGTTCGCGGCGGGCACCGTCCGCTCTCGATGGCCTCACGCTCCGGCCCAGGGCGCGGCGCGTGCTCCTCGGCCCGACCGTCGTCGGGCCGGGCCGAGGGAAAGGGCTTGTCAGCCCGCGCGAGCGAGCGAATCCCGCAGCGTCGGCTGCGCCAGATGGAGCCCGTAGATGCCGGGGACGCCGTTGCGGACCACCGTGGCCGGATGCGCCAGGCCCGCGGAGATCTCGATGGAGAGCTCCTCGCCGAGCTCGAGCTTGCCGCCCGAGATGCGCAGCAGGGCTCCGTTCGACGAGACATTGCCGATGGTGCCCTGGATCTCGCCACGGGATCGCCGGACGACGACCGCGATGGAGGTCGGGACCCGCGTTTCGCGCCGACGCTCACCCAGGACTTCAACCGTGCCGTCCGGCGCGAGCCGCACGACCTGGCCCGTCTGGATCGAATCGAGCGCGCCGCGCACGCCGACGACCGCGGGCAGCCCGTACTCGCGCGCTTGGATGGCGGCGTGCGACAACCAGCCGCCCACCTCGGTCACGATCGCGCGGGCGCGCGGGAAGAGCGGCATCCAGGTCGGATCCGTGAAGCGCGCCACGAGGATCTCGCCGTCCTGGAACGAGTCGATCTCGTCCGCGTGGCGCAACACGCGCGCACGGCCGATCACGCCGGACGTGCCCGAGACGCGCGTGCCGCGCATCGCGCCGAGGGGCACCGGGCGGGGCACCGCTCCGGGAGCCTGCAGGTCGAGCTGCTCGAGCGACGTCGCGCTCAGGCAGGACGGCAGGCGCACGCAGTCGAGCGCGTCCCGCTCGTCAGCCCGCGCTTCGAGGATCTCGAGAGCGCGCCCGCCGCGCCAGGCGTCGTCATCGAGTCGGGAGACCTCGTCCACGCGGAGCAGGAAGATGCGATCGTCGATGCCGACCCGCTCGCCGATCGCGACCAGGACGCGGCGCAGGAAACCGATTTCGCGCAGTGCGAGGTGCTTCGCCTCCTCCTTCAGCGCCTGCCAGTGCAGCGCCCGCTCCACCGCGAGGTCGAGGATGCGCCGCCCGAAGGGACTGCGTGCCGGTGCGGAGCGCGGCAGCGTGCCGACACTGCGCTCGGCCATCGTCGCGACGAGGTCCTCGTCCTCGGCGTAGCGCGCGGAGGCGAGTTCCCAATCGTGCGGCGCACGGTGGCCCGAGTGGGCCAGGAACTCGGAGGCGGGGACCTCGTGACGCCCGAGGCGGCCCAGGATCTGTGCCGCCTCCTGCACGACGGTCGTGGGGACGTGAGTCAGTTGTTCCGCCGCGTCGGCTCCCACGCGCTCGAGGCCGCGAATCGCGGTCTTCAGGTAGACGTCGGCCGCGACGTTGATCTCCTCGGCGCGCGCGTAGTCCTCCTCGACGAAGCGGCGCGTGCGTTCACGGAACAGAGCGACGAGCTCGGCCAGATCGAGGCGATCCAGGTCGAGTGCCGCGTCCAGACGCGCGGCGCAGAGGGCGCGGGGAAGGTGCTCCTCGCGCCACGACTGCTCCATGCGGTCGGCGGACCGCGCCAGCTGGAACGCGGCCAGAGCGGACGGTCCGCGCGAGACGCGCCGGCGGGATTCGCGCTCGTCCACGTACAGCTTCCCGAACGCCGTCACGAGCAGTGGCGCGGAGTCCGGCGTGACCTCGTAGGGGATCCCCACCGCGCTGCACGCGCGGTGCGCGGCACCGTCGTGGTTCCAGAGCGCCTCCATGAGCGAGAGCGAGAGCGGGGTCGGCTCGGGCAGGAGCTCGGACAGCTCGTTCTGGACGAGCACCGCGTCGTCGGCCGGAGCGCCGTCCAGGATTTCGAGGAGGCGGTGCCGCTCGCGTTCCCGCAGCGCGCGCTCGTCCGAACCGAGACGCGAGAAGCGCGTGACGTCGCGGGCCTGCAACAGGAGGAAACGCCCGTCCGCGTAGGCCCATTCGACGTCTTGGGGCTTCCCGAACAGCTTCTCCACCCGGCGGCCGAGCGCGAAGAGCGGTGCCAGGTCGATCGGCGGGCGCTCGCCCTCGAGCGGACGTCCGCTGGTGCGGCCGAGGCGGAACCCGTGCGGTTGACGGCGCCCGGAGACGAGTTCGTCGCCCAATCCTTCGACCATCTCGATCGCGCACGTTCCCGACTCGCCCGGGTGCTCGGTGAAGAGCACGCCCGCCCAGGCCGCGGGAACCATCGCCTGCACGACGATGCCGCCGCTCTCGGGGGCTCCCTGCGAGTACGCACCCGCGCGCGCTCCCTGCCAGGAGCGAGCCACGTCCTCGATCGCCTTCTCCAGGCCCGAGAGCTCGACGTCGAGGATCGACTCGAAGACCCCCGCGTAGCTCTTGTCGGCCCCGTCCTCGTTCACGCCCGAGCTGCGCACCGCGACACGTGTCGCGCCCAGCCGCGCATGGGACTCGAGCACGGCTGCGCGGACGGTGCTCTCGAGCCGGGATTCCGTGATCGCGCTGGCGCGCACCACGAACCCGTCGGGGACGGGCAGGCCGGCTTCCATGAGACGCCCGAGGCGCGCGGCCTTCGCGCCGCAGCCCTCGATGAGGTGAGCATGGCGCAGGGGGACCACGGCCGCGTGCCGGTAGCGCGATTCGATCGTCAGGCGCCGACGCTCGGGAGCCCGCGCGCGCCAACCGAGCCACGCACCGACGAGCGCGTTGTGGAGGTGGAGGATCGACAAGTTGGCGGCCAGGTAGAGCTGGGCGCCGGCCGAGAGCTGGGCGACGAGGGCCAGGAGCGCCGCTGCAGCAGCCACCGATCCGAGTGCGCGCTTCCAGGTCTTGTGCGCGGCGGGCAGCCACACGAGCAGGCCCGTCGCGACCGCGCCGAGGAGGGGCAGGAGCCAGGTCGGATCGGGAGCTGCGATCTCCGGCACCCACAGGAAGGACTCGCTCGATCCGCGGCTCGCTTCGCTCACGACGCTGAAGAACACCGTGAAGAGCCCCAGTTGCACGACGGCGCTGGCGAGGTTCCAGGCCGGTTTCACGCCGTGGCGGGCGAGGAGTGCCATCGTCGCCCTGGAGCGCGACGCCGGATCGTCGCGGAAGCGCGCCTTGAGCGCGTCGATCTCGGGCCGGAGCGCCAGCTCGGCACGGCGATCCCGCTCGGCGCGGGCCGTGAGGGGCAGGATCACGAGCCGGACGAGGAGAACCAGGAGGAGGATCGCCGCGGCCAACGATCCCGCGTGGGACTGACTCCACGTGAGGGCGCCGGCGAGGGGCTGAGCGACGATGGACAGGATCGTCTGCTTCTCCTGCGCGGCCTTCCACGCCGCCACGTGGGCCTTCTCGTTCCCGGCGACCGCGAAGCCCTCGGGGACCGTGTAGCGTCCGAGGAACTCGTGGCCCATGCGCGAGAGGCGCAGGCCGACCACGAGACCGAAGAAGGAACTGCGCTTGTCGTAGCACGGCACCACGACCGGCTTCTTCGGCAACGCCGCGAGAGCGGCGTCCAGCTCCGGCGTCGTGAGCTTGCGGAACGGGATGTTGATCGCGCCCGGCAGGTGGCCCAGCGTCTCGAAGTCCCCGGGATAGCGCACGTCCAGGAACACGATCTCGCGTTCCGCCATGAGCTGCTGCACGTCGGGCGTGTCGAGGAGGATGTCCTTGTTCGGGTAGTCCGGGATCTCGCGCAGGTCGCGGCGCTCGCGATCGAGGTTGAAGGCGATCGGGCGATTCTCGGCGATCCACTTCTCGTAGCCGCCGATCAGGAAGGACGTCGAGAAGCCGCGCTTGCGCAGTTCCTCCGCCAGCTCCGAGCTGCGGTTCCCGTTGAAGCACAGGAGGGTGACGGGCATCGCCCGATCGATGAAGCGGTCGGCGTCGGCCAGCACGTCCGGGAATCGCGCGTGCGCCACGCCCTCGATCGCGCCGACCTCGAACTCCTCGTCCTCGCGCACGTCGATGACCTGGCCCAACTGCCCGGCCTCGATGCGCCGCAGGAGCTCGTCGGTCGGGAGGCCGTCCTTGCGGTCGAGCTGCTTGCTGAAGGACAGCTCGCGCAGGGAGACGTCGACGATCTTCTTCCCTTCCTCGCTGGAGTTGCGGGTCAGGTTGACCTGGAGCCGGGTGTTCCGATCGTCCGCGACCTTGGCCGCGTAGAGGCCCCAGCCGATGCTGCTCACGGCGCACAGCGCCAGGGCGACGGCGAAGGCCGCGCGGTAGCCGCGGCCGTTGGCTGCCGTGGACCCGCGCTTCTTGCGCACCCACAGCCACCGGCCGAGCACCACGCTCACGAGTCCCAGCACCTGGGCCGAACTGGCGAACAGGTTGACCATGACGTCGGGCGAGGGGATCGCCCAGGCGAGGCACGAGAGGCTGCAGAGGCCGATTGCGGACCCCAGCATCCGATCGACCATACTGGGCAGGCAACCGGGCTGGGACGGGATCGAGGGTGTGGTCACGTTGGGACTCGCAATCGCCGAGCGAGCGGGCAGGCCCTCCGGGCAGAGAGCAGGCATCCCGCTTCCGGAAGTCCTCCATGGGGCGTGGCAGCCTTTTCACTCTTTCTTGATGGGGGAGGTTCCGCCCCCGCAGTCCCCGGGCCGCGGCGCCTCCGGACTGGGAACGGGAGGGAGTGGACCCGGCGGGTCAAGCCCCGGCGGGGTTCCGGCCGATGACCCGGGGACCGGATCGGGTCTGTCCCGATCTCCGACCCTCCGCATCGTCCCCAGGAACCTCCCCATGATCCGCCTCGCCGCTCTCGGCGCCCTCGCGCTCGGCTGTCTCGGTGCCCCGACCTTCGCCCAGGCCAAGGACAAGAGCGCGGAAACGCTGTCGCTGACCTTCGGTGTCTACCAGACCGACAAGGCGACGGTCATGTACAAGATGTTCACGCCGGTCCTGGAAGCGATCCAGGACGACATGAGCCATCAGCTCGGTCGGCCGGTCGACATCCAGCTCACGATCTTCAAGAGCTACGACGACGGCATCCGCGCGCTCGTGGACGGACAGGTCGACCTCGTCCACTTCGGGCCCGCGTCCTACGTCACGGCGAAGGAGAAGAACCCGAACATCCAGCTCGTCGCGATGGAGCACGAGAAGGGCGAGAAGCGCTTCAAGGGCGTGATCGTGGTGCAGAAGGACAGCCCGATCCAGACGATCGAGGACCTGCGCGGCAAGCGCTTCGCGTTCGGCGACAAGAACTCCACGATCGGCCGCTACCTCGTCCAGGCGCAGCTCGTCGACCACGGCATCCACGCCAAGGACCTCGCGTCGTTCAAGTACATGGAGCGCCACGACCAGGTCGCGGGCGCCGTCGAGCTCGGCGACTTCGAAGCCGGGTCGGTCAAGGCCAGCACGTTCAAGAAATACGCCGACAAGGGCACGCTGCGGAAGCTGGCCGAGTTCGACAACGTGACGAAGCCGATCGTGGCGCGCGCCGGATTCGACCCCGCCTTCTTCACGGCGGTGCAGACGTCCTTCTACGGCCTGAAGGACGAGGCCGCCCTGAAGGAGCTGAAGATCTCGGGCTT
The DNA here is from genome assembly GCA_026692665.1 of Planctomycetota bacterium. Lineage (GTDB taxonomy): Bacteria > Planctomycetota > UBA1135 > UBA1135 > JAEUHZ01. The sequence goes on along the minus strand of JAPLOF010000057.1, from coordinate 72,480 downwards.
CATGCCGACCTCCGATGCCGAGTACGACTTCGTCCGTGAAGGCATGAAGAAGGCGGCGGTCTTCGAGTCGGTGGTCGGCAACTGAGCCCACCAGGTGAACGAGACCAAGCGACCGGAGTCACGCCGCTACGGGCGGCTCGGCGTCCAGCTCATCGGGGCGACGCTGCTCGTCCTGTCGCTGGGTCTCGTCCTCACGAGTGTCCACACCCTGCGGAGCGAGGAGCAGCTCCTCTCCGAGCAGCTCGATGCGCGGGGGAAGGCGCTGGCGGAACTCGGCGCCGTCTCATGCGGCGAGCTGATCCTGGGCACGGATTACCCACGCATCAACACGATCATCCGGGCGCTCCCGCAACGGGATCCCGACGTGGTCTACGCACGCGCGGAGAAGCTCGACGGGACGAAGATCTTCGAGGTCTTCCAGAAACCGGGGGACGCCAGTACGGGCGTGGAGACTTCACGGCAGTACGTCGCCGAGTCGTTCGCCATCTTCGAGACCGCGCCCGGCGAGGACCCGATGGAGCCGATCCACGTCGGGAGGATCCACCTCGGGCTCTCCGTGCAGAGCCTCACGGAGCTCAAGGCGCAACGGACGCGCATCCTCGCGCTCGAGGCAGGCGTCTCGTTCGTCGTGATCGGGCTCGTGCTCTCGTACCTCCTGCGCCGCAAGGTGGCGTACCCGCTCGAGCTGCTGGACCGACATGCATCCGCGCTCGGTCGCGGCGACCTCGAGACGCCCCTCGAGGCCAGCGCCAACAACGAGATCGGGCGGCTCGCGCACACCTTGGACGGGATGCGCGAGAACCTGCGCGCTTCCTACTCGGAGATCCGCGCCAACAACACGGAGCTCGAGCGCCTGGGCGTCATCAAGGACAAGGCCCTGGAGGACCTCGCCAAGGCCCTCCGCGCCGCCAACGCGGCGAACAAGGCCAAGGACGAGTTCCTCGCCACGGTCAGCCACGAGCTGCGCACGCCGATGAACGGCATCATCGGGATGACGCATCTCCTGATGCAGACGCCGCTCGACGAGGAACAGCGCGATGCGGCCGAGACCGTCCGTGGATCGGCCGAGGCGCTGCTCGTCATCGTCAACGACGTGCTCGACTTCTCGAAGCTGAATGCCGGCAAGATGGACCTCGTGCCCACGTCGCTCGATACGCGCGCGCTGGTCGGGGAGGTCTTGAAGCTCTTCCGCCACACGGCCGCGCAGAAGGGACTCGCTCTCACGCAACACGTCGAGCCGTCCGTGCCCGCGCGCGTGATGGCCGATCCGACACGCCTGCGCCAGATCCTCGTGAACCTCGTTGGGAACGCCCTGAAGTTCACCAACGAGGGGAGCGTGGACGTTCAGGTCGGCGTGCAGGGCCATCAGACCGGCCGCATCGAGCTGCGCTTCTCCGTGACGGACACGGGCGTGGGCATCTCGGACGCCAGCCGTGCTCGCATCTTCCAGCCGTTCTCCCAGGCCGATGGCACGATCACGCGCAATTTCGGCGGCACCGGCCTCGGACTCGTCATCGCTCGCCGCCTGGCCGAGATGATGAACGGCAGCATCGGCTTCGAGAGCGAACTCGGCCGCGGCAGCGTGTTCTGGTTCACGGTGGTGCTCGACCGCGCGCCGAACGACGGGGCCGCGAAGATCGCTGGACCTGCTTCCGCCGAGGGGACTTCCGCGCTCGGAGCGGACGCTCCGACGACTCCCGGCTCGGCGATCGGGGCCCCGGCATTTCCAGGGACGCCGGGCGCCAGCGCATCCAAGGACGCTCCTCTCGAGCCCGCGCCGCCGCTGCCCGCGACAACCGCAGGCGCCGGCGTCTGGACCGCCGCCGCGCATTCCAAGAGCCCCCCGGGGCCCGGCGTTCGCGTCCTCCTCGTCGAGGACAACCCGGTCAACCAGAAGGTCGCGGCCAAGATGCTCGGCAAGCTCGGCTGCAACGTCGACCTGGCCGAGAACGGCGCGGTCGCGCTCCAGCGCTACGACAGCGGCCGCTACGCGCTCGTGCTCATGGACCTCTCCATGCCCGTCATGGACGGTCTCGAGGCGACGCGCTTGATCCGTCAGCGCGAGGCTCGCACGGGCGAGCGCGTGCCGATCGTGGCGTTGACCGCCAACGCGATGGAGGGCGACCGCGAACGGTGCCTCGGCGCCGGGATGGACGAGTACCTGACCAAGCCCGTCCGCTCGGAGGGCCTGGCCGAGGTCATCGGCCGGTTCGCGCCGGACGGCGCGGCGCAGCCGCCTGCGCCGTGACGGCGCCCGGCGGGCCGCCGCGGTAGCTGATCACCCAGCGCGCGAGGTTCTCGCCCGGACAGCGCGTGCTGCGCAGGTCGCGGTGGCCGTAGACCATGTTGCGCGCGATCGAGTACCTGGTGCGCAGGTCGTCGATCAGTCGCCGCAACGCCGTGAGCGCCGCGTCCGTCGGCTTCTCCTCGTCGAAGTTTCCGATGAGGCAGATCCCGATGTTGCGCACGTTGTTGTCGCCCTTCGCGTGGGCGCCCTGGTAGGCGAGCTCGCGACCTTCGAGCACGCGACCGTACGGGTCGATCACGAAGTGGTAGCCGATGTCGCCGTAGTGCGTCTCCTTGCCGTTCATGTGCGCGCGCTGGATGTCGCGCATCGCCTCGTACGTGCGTGCCGCGCTGCCGTCGAGGACGACCGGGTCGTTGTCCGCGGAGTGGTGCACCGTGATCCGCGAGTACGCGCCGACCGTGCGGTCCATCAACCCCGGCTTGGCCTTCATGGCGCCCCAATCCGCGCGGGCGACGAGCGGCATGCTGGTGGCCTTCTTCGCCACGGGGGTGCGGGCCAGCAGGCGTTCGGCGCGCGCGGCGCCGTCCTCCGCGCGCTTGCGCTGCCCGGCGTTCAGGTCGTCGCGCAGGACGAGGCGGTCGAACCCGCCCTTCGCCGTGCGCAGGCGCGGCGCGACCGCGGCCACGCGGGCCGCCTCCTTGTCCGCGTCCCGCTCCGTACTGCGTTCGAGCTCGCGGCGCGCGAACTCGAGCCGGCCGGAGTTCAGGACGAGCTCCGCCTCGTTGCGCCACTGCGGCGTCGCCGACCGGCCCTCATTTCCGAGCCAGGCTTCGACGCGCGCCAGCTTCTCCCAGGAAAGCGGCTCGCCGAGCCACGCGGGCACGGCATCGTCCTGGGGCCGCGCGTAGGGTGCGGGAGCTCGCGCGGCTTCGTCGGTGGGGGGCTTCGGCGTGCTGCGGCAGCCGGTGACGAAGAGGAGGACGAGGAGGCCGGCGATCGCCGTCCCGAGCGCGCTCGACCGCCCCCCGACGGCGACCGCGTTGGAACCAGAACCGTGGCTGAAAGGCATGGGATACGGGCATACAGAAGGCGTTCGAGCGAAGCAAGAAGCGCCCGAAGTCCCGTGCGGCCCACTTGGCTCGAGGTCGGCGCCGTGTTCGACTGCCTCTCCGTCCCTGGGTCCCGCCCGAGTACCCCACCGCCGTGTTCCTCCAACCTGCGCTCCTCACCTGCCTCACGACCCTCGGCCTCCTGGCGCTGGTTCCGGCGCCGGCCGGAGCCTGGAGTGCGCTCCCGCGGCAGGATCCCACCACGGCCGAAGACCGGCAGGCGCTGGCCGAGGAGCGCCTCGCCTGCGACCTCCTGGTGCGGCGCGGCCAGGCCGAGAGCGCCATCCGGCGCCTCGACGAGCTCCTGTCCGAGGATCCCTCGGACGCGGCTGCTCTGGTGATCCGCGCGCGGGCCCGGCTCGACCTGGGGGATCCGGCTGTCGCGGTCGCGGACGCACGGCTGGCCCTGGCGGTTCCCGGACGCGATGCGAGCACGCGCGCCGCGGCACTGCGCGCGCTGGCCGAGGGCGAAACCCGGCGCGGCGAGGCCGCGGCCGCGGTCGCCGAGCTGACGGCCGAGCGCGAGGTGCTGGCTCCCGCCCGCGACGCGCGCGACGCCTGGGCCCTGGGCGCGGCGCAGTGGGAGGCCGGCCAGCGCGAGGCCGCGATCGCCACGCTGGAACTCGGGGCCGGAACCGGGACCGACCAGCCGTGGGACGCGCTCGTGGCGCGCGCCGCGTGCCAACGACGTCTCGGCCGCCTCGAGGCGGCGTCCCAGAGCCTGCTCGCCGCGTTGCAGGCCTCGGCCGCCGTCGACGGCGAGGAACCGGACGCTCTGTCGGCCCTCGGGGACCTCTACTTCGAGGCGGACAAGGAGGTCGAGCGCGCCAAGCGCCGTTCGGCCGCGCAGCTCTACGACGCGGCGCTCGCCCTCCATTCCACCCACGAGGGCGCCCTGCTCGGCCTCTTCGAACTGCACCGCACGAACTGGCAGCGGCAGCGGCGTTCGGCCGGCCAGTTCCTCGAGGCGCTGCTCGCCGCGCGACCGCGGTCGATCGACACGCTGCTCGCGGCCACCTCCGCGGACATCGACGACGGCCTGGCCAAGTCCGCGCGCGAGCGACTCTCCGTCCTGGACGAGATCGCGCCCAAGCGGCGCGCCGTGCGCACGCTGCACGCCTCCATGGCGTTCGTGGACCGCGACGCCGAGAACGGCGAGCGCCTGTTGAAGGCCCTCGCCGACGAGGACCCGCGCGACGCGACCCCGGAGCGGGAGGTCGGCCGCCACCTCCTCGAGCTGTACCGGTTCGCGGAGGGGCTGCCGTTCCTGCGCCGCGCCGCTGCTCGCGACCCGCGCGACTGGGAGGCGCTGACTCAGCTCGGGCGCGCGCTGGCCAACACCGGCGACGAGAAGGCGGCGCGCGAAGCGCTCGAGCGCGCGAACGAAGCGGCCGCCGGCCGCCAGGACGCGTGGCGCGACAACATGCGCCTCGTGTTGCTGCGGACCGCGGAGCGACACGGCGAGCGCAAGCAGGGCGACCTCACCTTCTCGTGGGAATCGCAGGGCGACGAGGTGCTCGCCGAGTACCTGATTCCCTTCTACTCCGACTCGCGCGTCGAGCTCGCGCGCCGCTACGGCTTCACGCCGACGCCGACTGCGATCCAGGTCTTCCGCCGGCATCGCGACTTCAGCGTCAGGTCCACCGGGTTCGAGGGTTTCCCCGCGCTGGGCGTCTGCTTCGGACCGGTCGTGACCGCGGTTTCGCCGCTGGCGGAGATGCGTGGCAGCCAGTCCTGGGCGCGCACGTCGTTCCACGAGTTCACGCACGTCATCCACCTGGGCCTCTCGCACAACCGGTGCCCGCGCTGGATCACCGAAGGCCTGGCGACGTGGGAGGAAGTGAACCGCAATCCGTCGTGGACGCGGAACATGCGCCGCGAGCTCATCGACGCGATCGCGGCCGACGACGTGATCCGGACGCGCGAGATGAACCGCGCGTTCCGCGGACAGCGGATCCTGTTCGGCTACTACCAGGCCGGTCTCATGTGCACGCTGCTCATCGAGCGTCACGGTTTCCCCTCCATGGTGCGGCTGCTCGAGGCGTTCGACCGCGGGCTCGACCTCGACGCGGCGCTCAAGGAGACGTTCGCGACGACGCCGGAGCAGCTCGACCGCGACTTCCTGAGTTGGGCGCGGGCCCACGTGGCGAACCTGCACGTCGAGCCCCGTTGGTCCCCGGAATTCGTGCGCCGCGCGGCCATCGGACTGGCGCGCAAGCTCCCGAAGGACCCCGCCGCGCGCGACGCGTGGCAGGACCGCTGGGTCACCCAGGCGTTCGGAGCCTGGCAGGAGCGCCGCAAGGTGGATGCCCAGGAGTCTCTGCGCGTGTCGCGCGAGCACTCCCTGAAGAGCCCGCGCGCAGCTCTCCTGCAGGCCGAGATGGCGCTGGCCGACGGCGACACCGCGGCCGCGGCGGAGTTCTACCGCGCGGCGATCGCCGGGGGACGCGAGGACTATCGGGCGCGGATGGCGTTGGCGTCGATCGCGCGTTCCGCCGGCGACGACGAGGCCACCGAGCGCGAGCTCCTGGCGGCGGAGGCGGCCTTCCCCGGCTGGGACGACGTGCAGCTCTCCGCCGAGCTCGCGCTGGCCGATTTCTACACCGCGCACGATCGCCTCGACGACGCGATGGCGGCGCGCGCGCGCTGGCTCGAGTGGAACGCGGGCGACGCGGGGCGCCGTCGTCAGGTCGCGGCCTGGCACGTCGGCAAGGGCCGTCTCGAGCCGGCCCTGAAGCTCTTGGCGGAGGCCAACGAGGTCGATCCCTTCCTGCGCGGCCTCCACCGCGAGTGGGGCGACGCGCTGCGCGCCGCCGGGCGGCACGCGGAAGCGCTGCGCGAGTACCGCATGGTCCTCGCCGTTCCCGCCGAGCTCGACGCCGAGGATCCCTCGACATGGGGCGGCGAGGCGCAGGCCGAGATCCTCGGACTCCAGGCGGCGTGCCTGGAAGCGCTGGACAGGAAGCCCGAGGCGCTCGCGCAGGCGCGGGCGGCGCTGGCCCTCGATCCCGACGCGAAGCTCGCGCGGGAAGTGGTCGATCGGATCCAATAGGGCGATGTCGACGTCTTCGCGTCCGCTCTTCGTCGTCCTCGACGGGATCGACGGCTGCGGCAAGAGCACGCAGGCCGCGCGCCTCGCGGCCCGGTTGGGACACGAGACCGGGCGCCGGGTGCACCACCTGCGCGAGCCCGGGAGCACGCGGCTCGGCGAAGCGCTGCGCGGAGTCCTGCTCGGTCGCGAGTACGCGCCGACGGCCAGCGTCGAGACGCTGCTCTTCGCGGCGGCGCGCGCGCAGATGCTCGCCGAGCTCGTGCAACCGGCGCTCGGGCGTGGCGAGCACGTCGTGTGCGAGCGCTTCCACCCGTCCACGTTCGCGTACCAGGCCGTCGCGGGAGGGCTGCCCGAGGCGGACGTGCTGGCCCTGCTCCAGCGCTGGGCCGGCGATCCGCGTCCGACCCATGTCGTGCTGCTCGAGCTTTCCGCCGAGGCCGCGGCGGCGCGGCGCGGCGGCGCGACCGACCGCATCGAGGACCGCGGACTCGCTTTCCAGCGCGAGGTGGCGCGTGGCTACGCGCGCTATGCGGACCTCGTCCCCGGCGTCGCGCGCATCGACGCCGCGCGCGACACGGACGTGGTCGCCGAGGACGTGTGGTGGGAGGTGGCGCGTGCGCTCCGCTGAACCGGTCGGCCACGGCGCGCTGCTCGCCGGGATGTGGAACGCCGCGCGCGCGCAGCGTCTGGCGCACGCCTTCGGTTTCTTCGGGCCGCCGGGCGTGGGCAAGTTCCTGGCGGCCGAGCGGCTCGTCCTCGGGCTCGTGTGCGCGAGCGGACCGGGCGTGCCCTGTCTCGTCTGCGGCGCGTGCAAGCGCGCGCTCGCCGGCACGCACCCCGACGTGCTGGTCCTCGATCCGGTGACGCAGGAAGTCGAGGAGATCTACATGTCGTGGATCACGCCGCGCGACGAGCCCGACAAGGAGAAGCGTCCGCCCGGCGGCGTCGCGCTCGAGGAGTTCCTCGCGCTGCGTCCGCTCGAGGGCGGGTGGCGCGCGGTGCTGGTGCGCGAGGCGGACCGCATGGGGACCGAGGCGCAGAACGCGCTGCTCAAGACGCTCGAGGAACCCGGCTCGGACGTGCTCCTCGTGCTCGAGAGCTCGCGCCCCGAACGCCTCCTCTCGACCGTGCGCAGTCGCCTCGTGCCGGCCCGCTTCGCGCCGCTGGACCGTGCGTCCGTCGTGTCGATCCTGAGGCGGGAAGGCGTCGATCCGGGCGATCTCGAGGAGCTCGCGCGCTGGAGCCGTGGCGCTCCGGGACGCGCCCTGGCGCTCGCGAGCCAGTCGGCGGGGGTGATCTGGAACGCGGTCGGGCGCGTCCTCGCGGGAGATCTCGACCCGCTCGAAGCCGCCGCGGCTCTGGCGGAGATCGAGGGCGAGTTCCCCGGCCGCACGCCCTCGGCCAAGGCGCGCGCGCGTGCGCGCGCCGTGCTCGACCTCGCGATCGAGGCCGTGGGGGACATCTTGCGCGCGCGCGCCGGGGCGTCCGCGGAGCGTGTGGCGCACCCCGCGCTGGCGGCCCTCTCCGCGGCGGTTCCGGAGGCACGCCTCGAAGCGGGCCTGGAACGGGCGCTCGAGGCGCGGCAGGATGTCGACGCGAACCTCGATCCCGCGTTGGCGGTCGAGCGGGTGCTCCTCGCGCTCGCCCCGCCTCCTGCGGCCTCGACCGCGCGGCGCACCGTGCGCACATCGTGAGCGATCCCCTCCGCAAGCTGGCCCTCAAGGACGGGCGCTACGCCCCCGAGGCGTTCCAGTTCCTCTACGAGTCCCTCGACGAGGCCGTGAAGCTGGCGGGCCGGGAGGCGGCCGAGGGACCCGAGCGGCACGTGACCGGACAAGAGCTCCTGGCCGGGATGCGCGCGCACGCGCTCGAGGTCTTCGGCCCGCTGGCCGGGCACGTGTGGCGAGCCTGGGGCGTCCGCGAGACGCTCGACTGGGGCCGCATCGTGTTCCTGCTCGTCGAGGAAGGACTGTTGAACCGACAGGAGACCGATTCGCTGGAGGACTTCCGCGACGGCTTCGACTTCGACGCGGCGTTCCAGGGCGGCTACCGGCCGGTCCTCGCGCCCGACCTGTTCGGGCCCGCGGGCGCCGAGGGCGAGCGATGATCGACCGCTTGTCGCCCGCAGCGCGCAATGCCGCGCTGGCGGTGCTCGTCGTCCTGGTGGGTTGGTTCCTGTGGTCCGTGCGCGCGGTCCTGAACCCGCTGATCCTCGGATACCTGCTGGCCTTCGTGCTGCACCCGCTCGTCCTGTCGCTCGAGAAGCGCGGATGGAAGCGGTCGCGCGCGGTGAACGTCATCTTCTTCGGCGCGGCCGTCGCGTTCACGCTGCTCGCGCTCGTCGTGTGGTGGCAGGGGCACGGCCTCGCGCTCGAACTCGTCAGCGACGACGGGCTCGGCGCGAAGGTGCGCGTGCGCCTCGAGCAGGCGCTGCACGATCACCGGCAGGAGATCGACTGGCTGCTGCAGTTCCTGCCCGGCGCGCAGAACGGACAGCCCGGCGCGCAGCCGCTCGAACCGGGCGCGGCCAACGACCTGACCGTCGATCGCGTGATGGGCCTGGTGCGCGAGTGGTGGGCCTCGTGGCTCACGGAAGAACAGCAGTCGCAGGCGACGAGCCTCGGCTGGCGCGCGGTCGGCGGATCGCTGCTCGTGGTGAAGAACGTCTTCGGTTCGGTGTTCGCGTTCCTGGGACTGGTCGTCCTGCTGCCGATCTACACGTACTTCCTGCTGTTCGAGCTCGAGCGCATCCACCGCTTCGTGCAGCGCTACATGCCGAACCGCGACCGCGAGCGGCTGACGCGGATCGGCGGACAGATCGGCGAGGTGCTGGCGAACTTCTTCCGCGGCCGGCTGCTCGTGTGCTTCGTGAAGGGGATCTTCCTCACCGTCGGGCTCTTCGCGGCGCAGGTCGACTACGCCCTGTTGATCGGGATGGGCACGGGATTCCTGACGCTGATCCCGTTCGTCGGGTCGGTCGTCGGGTTCGCGCTGGCCCTGGCGGTGTCGATGATCGAGCACAGCGTCGTGTCGAGCCTCGTGCGCGTCGGGATCGTGTTCATGGCGGGCGAGGCGCTCGAGAACTACGTGCTGCTGCCGAAGATCCTCGGGAACAGCCTGGGGCTGCACCCCATCGTGGTGCTGTTCTCGTTGATGGCCGGCGCGGCCTCGATGGGGATGTTCGGGCTGCTCATCGCGCTGCCGTTGACGGCGACGATCGTCATCTTGGCGCGCGAGTTCGTCCTGCCGGTGCTGGCGCAGCTCGCCGACCAGGATGGAAGGCCGGACAGGCCGAAGGTGTGAGTACGTGAGCACGTGAGCAGCGCTTGCGCTGCGAACCAGTAGCAACGAGAGGACAGCCCGCGGTTCCCAGCTGGGATCTCGGGCTGTCCTCTCGTTACCCGTGGTTCGCAGCGCAAGCGCTGCTCACGTGCTCACGTGCTCACTTGTCCAGCACAGCCTTGAGCGCCCGCTCGATCTCCGCCAGCCGGTCCGCCGACAGGTTCGACCCGCTCTGCGCCTCACCCAGCAGCGTCAGCGCATGCCGCAGATCCGTGCGCTGCGTGTCGGTCAGGTTCGCCGCCAGCAGCGGACGCTCCTCGGGCTTCGCGCGCTCCTTGAACGTCGCCGCGTACTCCGGCACGTCCTTCGGCGTCAACTTCATCTTCTCCAGCGCGGTCTCGATCGCCGCCTGGAGCATCGGGTCGTCCTGGAAGTCGCCGTCCGGGAAGGCCGCGCTGCGCACGTCCTGCGCGCGGCCGCGCACCTCGCGGCGCACGAGCTCGCGCACGTCCTGCGGCGTGAGCGTCGTCTCGAGCGAGCTGTAGAGCGCGTCGAAGCCCGGATAGCGCGCGGGATCGTCGAAGTCGCACACCGCGAGGCGCGTCAGCTCCGCGCTGTCCTTGGCCCAGGCCTTGTCGAGCCAGTCGCGGATCTTCTTCGTGCCCAGCACGCGCCGCATCTCCGTGATCACGGCCGGCTCGAGGCGCTGCGGATCGGCCTTCACCTGCGGCTCGACGCCGCCTTCCGACAGGATGCGCCCGTCCTCGCCGCGTTCGCGGTGGATCGAGCGGCCCGAGGGCAGGCGGTAGCGCGCGACCGTCAGGCGCGCGCGGGGCGCGAAGTCGAACTCGCCGTTGCCGTTGTAGTCCTTCGTGAGCTTCTCCCACGAGTCGTGGCGACCGTTGTTGTTGTCGTCCTCGAATTCGTCGTCGCGTTCGCCCGGGATCGGCAGCAGTTCCTGCACCGAGCCCTTGCCGTACGAGCGCTGGCCGACGATCACGGCGCGCTGGTGGTCCTGCAGGGCGCCGGCCACGATCTCGGAGGCCGAGGCGCTGAATCGGCTGATCAGCACGACGACGGGCATGTCCTCGGGGATCAGCGGGTCGTTCGTGGTGAAGAGCTTGCGCGGCTCGCCGGCGCGGCTCTCGGTCGAGACGACGAGCTTCTTCTTGGGCAGGAAGAGGTTCGAGACGTCGCGCGCCTGCGTGAGGAGGCCGCCCGTGTTCTGGCGCAGGTCGAGGATGAAGGCCTTCATCCCGCGCGCCTTCATGTCCTGGATCGCCTTGCCGACCTCCTCGGCCGCGACCTGGCTGAACGTGTCGAGTTGCACGAGCCCGACGTCGCCCGGCAGGAGGTCGGTCTTCATCGGCGGGATGGTGACCTTCTCGCGCGTGATCTCGACCGCCATGTCCTCGGTCGGACGGTCGATCAGCCCCGAGTCCATGCCGCGGCGCCAGATGTAGAGCTTCACGGTGGTGCCGGGCTTGCCCTTCAGGCGCTTGATGATGTCGTCGAGCGGCTTCGAGCCTTGCGCCGTGTAGGTCGGCCAGTCGTCGATGCGGACGACCTTGTCCTCGGAGTGCAGACCCTTCTTGTAGGCCGGGCCCGAGTAGATCGGCTGGCGGATGGTGAAGAGCCCGTCTTCCGGGTCCTCGCCGACGTAGGCGCCGATGCCGCCGTACTCGGGGTCGAGCAGGTCCTCGGCGAAGTTGTCCTGGAACGACTTCGACGTCAGGAAGCTCGAGTGCTCGTCGAGGCTGCGCAGCATGCCGTCGAGCGCGGCGTCGACGAGCTTCTCGCGCGTCTGCTTCTCGCCCTCGAGGGACGAGGTCTCGATCAGGCGCATCGTCTGCTCGAGCAGGCGCGACTCGTGGCTGCCCTTGAGCTCGGCGCCCTCGGACTTCTCCTTGGCGTAGTCGAGCAGGTTCTTCTGGCGGCGGTCGTAGAAGCGGCGCAGCTCCTCCTGCTTCAGGTACGACTGCGCGAGGCGGCCTTCGGTCCCCGGCGTCGAGGAGAGGCGTTCGAGTTCCGCTCGGCCGGTCTCGATGTCGCCGACGCGCGCCAGGGCGATCGCGCCCAGCCCGCGCAGCCGCGCGTCCGACGACGAGAGGAACGCGACGAGCTCGGTGCGCGCCTCGCGCTGCGACGCCGCCCGGCCCAAGGTGTGCAGCGCGACCGCGCTCTCGATGCGCACCTCGGGTTCGCGGTCGCCGTTCTTCGCGACCTTCGCCAGGGCGGCGCAAGCCGCCTCGAGCTCGGTGTCCTTCAGCGCGCGGAACGCCGGATCGGCGAGGAGGCCGGCGGCGGACCGCACGATCTCGGCCGACGGATCGTCGAGCAGGGCCTGGAGGCGCTTCTCGAGCGCGCCGACGTCCGGCTCGTCGCCGCGCAGGCGCGCCGCCACCAGGAGGAGCTGCCCGCGCGGGGAAAGCCCGACGCTGGCCGCGAGTTGCCGGTCGATCGCCTGATCCAGGGCGCGCCGGTCGTCGCCGGCGGCCGCGGAGAGCGCGTCGAGCGCTCCCCAGACCTCGTCGATCGACTCGGCCGCGGCGGCGGCCGCCGCCTGATCGCGCACCAGGCCGTCGAGGTCGGTCTGGGGGGACGCGGGGGCGAACACGAGGGGCAACGCCAGGGCGATCGGGATCAGCATGTTGGGCGCTTCGCGGCGGGTCTTGTCTGGGAAGGCGTTTCCACCTCCCGGTCGGCACGGACGGGCACTCTACGATTCGGAGCGCGGGCTGCGGGGGCATGAACGCAAAAGAAACCCGCCGCGCGAAACCCGCTCCCCGAGATCGTCGTGCGCCCTGCCGGGCCTTCCAAGGGCGCATGTGCGCGGATCCGCGCTTCACCTCGGGTCTTTCGAACCGCTACCCTGCCCGGATGGCGACGCGGCGCAAGCGGGAACCGGTGCGGAGGGTCTCGGTGGGGAGCGGCGCGGGCCGGGCCCGCGCATCCGGAGCAACCTCGCGCCGTCCGTCCCACGTCGCCCCGGGACCGCACGGCCCCGAGTCGCGCATGGTCGACGTCGGCGCCAAGGCCGCGACCCGGCGCGAGGCGGAGGCGCGGGCGATCGTCGTCTTCCCGCGCGGCGCGCGGCGCGTCGTCCTGGCGGGGCTGGGGCCCAAGGGACCCGTTCTCGAGGTCGCGCGCACCGCGGCGGTGCTCGCCGCGAAACGCACCGACCAACTCGTGCCGCTGTGCCATTCCATTCCGCTCGACGCCGTGACCGTCGCGTTCGCGACGCGCGGCGCGGACGAGCTCGAGATCCGCGTGCGCGCGAGCTGCACGGGCCGCACCGGCGTCGAGATGGAGGCGCTCGTGGGCGCCAGCGTCGCGGCGCTCACCGTGTACGACATGTCCAAGGCGGTCGATCACGGCATCCGGATCGAGCGCATCGAGCTGCTCGAGAAGACCGGTGGGCGCTCCGGGACGTGGCGCGCGGAGGACAGCCAGCGATGAAGGTCGAGGACTGGACGTGGGGCGCGCGGCATCACGCACGCAGCACCGCGATCGTGGGGGCGACGGGCGTCACGGGCGTGGAACTGGCGGCGATCCTGCTCGACGCCGGGCATCCGCCCGAGCGCATCGCGTGCTATGCGCGGACGGACGGCGCGTTGAACGTGCACGGGCGACGGTTGCCGGTCGCGCAGATGCCGTCGGATCCGCGCTCGCTGGCGGCCTACGACGTCGTCTTCCTGTGCACGCCGACGGAGGTCTCGCAGGCGCTGGCGCCGCGCCTCGCCGAACTCGGTGCCCGGGTGGTCGACCTCTCGAGCGCGTTCCGCGAGGATCCGGCCGTGCCGCTGGTCGTCCCCGAGATCAACGGACGAGTGCTGGCTGGCGATCCGCGCCTCGTGGCCAACCCGAACTGCACGACGGCCATCGCGTGTCTGCCGCTCGCGGTCGTCGAACGCCTGGCCGGTCTCGAGGAGGTCGTGATCGCGAGCTACCAGGCCGCGTCCGGCGCCGGGGCCGCCGGGCTCGAGACCCTTCACGGCGAACTGCGCGAGTCCCTCGGACTCCCGCGCGGCCACGGCCGGCCGACGCCCTTCCCGGCGCCGATCGCCCTGAACGTCATCCCCGCGATCTCGACCGTGGGCGAGGACGGAACGAGCGGCGAGGAGCGCAAGATCGCCTTCGAGACGCGCAAGATCCTGGGGCTCTCCGGGCTGCTCGTCGAATCGACCACGGTGCGCGTGCCCGTCGAGCGCTGCCATTCCGTCGCCGTCCACCTCCGCACCCGGACGCCGCTCGCCCCCGAGGCGCTCGTCGCGGCGCTGCGCGCGGCTCCCGGCATCGCCTGGGTCGCCGACCCGCACGGGCCGCGCCCGCGCGAGTCGGCCGGACGCGACGAGGTCTTCGTCGGACGCGTCCGGGCCGGAGCGCGGGGCCCCACCTCGCTGGCCTTCTTCGCGGTGGGGGACCAACTGCGCAAGGGCGCCGCCCTGAATGCCGTCCAGGTGGCCGCGGCGCTCTTCGCGGCGCGCTGACCCGCGATTCTCCTCCCGCCGATCGGTATCCTCCGGCCGGCTCGCAGGAGGACCGTTCCACTCCGACCCGCGCGCCGCGATCCCGACTCCCGCCGCCCCCCTGCCGCCATGGACCTGAAGCTGATCCAACGCCTGATCGCGATGATGAAGCGCGCCGGCGTCGCCGAACTCGACGTCGAGGACCCCGCCACGGGGCTCAAGGTGCGTGTCGTGCGCGAAGGCGCGCCGGGCACCTCCTCGGCGCCCGTCGTCCACGTCCTCCAGGGCGGCGGCGGCCCCGCGCCGGTCCACGGCGGCTACGCCCCCGCGCCGGGTTCCGCCCCGGCCCCGGTCGCAGCGGAACCCGCGAAGCCTGCCCAGCAGGGCACTCCCTTCCAGAGTCCGATGGTCGGGACCTTCTACCGCGCCGGCGGCCCGGACGCCGAGCCCTTCGCCAGCGTGGGCACGCGCGTCGGACCGGAAACGACGGTCTGCATCATCGAGGCGATGAAGGTCATGAACGAGATCAAGGCCGAGACCTCGGGCGAGGTCGTCGCCGTCCTCGTCGAGAACGGCGAGCCGGTCGAGTTCGGTCAGCCCCTCTTCCTCATCAAGCCCTGATGTTCCGCCGCGTCCTGATCGCGAACCGCGGCGAGATCGCGCAGCGCATCATCCGCGCCTGCCGCGAGCTGGGCGTCGAGACCGTCGCGGTGTACTCCACCGCCGACGCCGACGCCGTCTACCTGCGCCAGGCCGACGAGACCATCTGCATCGGTCCGGGCCCGAGCGCCAAGAGCTACCTGTCCATCCCGGCGATCATCGCGGCGGCCGAGGTCGCCGACGCCGACGCCATCCACCCGGGGTACGGATTCCTCTCGGAGAACGAGCACTTCGCCGAGGTGTGCCGCTCCTGCAAGATCTCGTTCATCGGTCCCGAGCCGGAGACCATCGCGAAGCTCGGCGACAAGGTCGCAGCGCGCGAGTTGGCGCGCGCCGCGGGCGTGCCGATCGTGCCTGGATCGGACGGCCCGGTCGAGGACGAGGCCAAGGCCACGCTCGTGGCTCAGAAGCTCGGCTATCCGATCATGATCAAGGCGGCCGCGGGCGGCGGCGGTCGCGGCATGCGCATCGCGCGCAACGAGCCGAGTCTCGTCACGGGCTTCCATGCCGCGCGCAGCGAGGCGCAGGCGGCGTTCGGCGACGGCACGGTCTACCTCGAGAAGTTCGTCGAGAACCCGCGGCACATCGAGGTGCAGATCCTGGCCGACAAGCACGGCAACATCGTGCACCTCGGCGAACGCGACTGTTCCATCCAGCGGCGCCACCAGAAGCTCATCGAGGAATCGCCTTCGCCCTCGTTGACGCCCGAGATGCGCGCCCGGATCTGCGAGTCCGCGGTCAAGGTCGCCCGACAGGCCAACTACACGAACGCCGGCACGGTCGAGTTCCTGCTCGGACGCGACGGCAACTACTACTTCATCGAGGTCAACGCCCGCATCCAGGTCGAGCACCCCGTCACGGAGCTCGTCACCGGGATCGACCTGATCCAGCAGCAGCTCCTGGTGGCCTCCGGCGAGAAGCTCGCGTTCGAGCAGAAGGACATCCAGTTCCGCGGCCACGCGATCGAGTGCCGCATCAACGCCGAGGACCCGGACAAGGACTTCCAGCCCTCGCCTGGAAAGATCGACCTCTTCGTGCCCCCTGGCGGCCCCGGCGTGCGCCTCGACAGCCACTGCTACAGCGGCTACCGGATCCCGCCGAACTACGATTCGATGATCGGGAAGCTCCTCGTCCACCGGCCGCGACGCGACCTGGCCATCCGCACGATGCTCCGCGCGCTCGACGAGTTCGTGATCGAGGGGCCGAAGACGACCATTCCGCTGCAGCGGAACGTGCTCTCGCACCCCGATTTCCGCGCCGGCGACCACGACACCGGGTTCGTCGAGCGCTACTACGGCCATCACCCCGCGATCCCGGTCGCGCGGGGGGAAGCGCGATGATCCGCGCGGCGCGGAAGTCCGCCGGAGCTGGCCGCCTGTCCGGCCTCGGCTCGCTCGTGGCGCCGCTCGCGCTCGCGATCGGCTGCGCCTCCTGCACGGCCTACAGCCGCTGGCCCTTCTGGAGCACCCAGCAGCACCCTGGGCCCATGACCGAGGCCGAGGAACCGCTTCCGCCTGGCGCGCAGCTCCTCTACCCCGAGGGGCCCGAGGAAGTGCTCGTCATCCGCCACGCGGATCCGGTCAAGGTCCGGCCCGCGGGCCGGACCGGGGGCTTTCCGCTCTCGTTCTACGAGAAGAACACGCGCGTCCACTCCGGCTCCTCGGTGTCCGTCGCGCCCGGCGGCCGCGTCGAGATCCTGTGGAGCGACGGCACCTCGATCCTGATGTCCGACCGCGGGTTCGGACTCGTCGGATCCCCGTCGCGCGGCGAGAGCCTCTTCACGTTCCTGGACGTCGCGAGCGCCTGGATCGACCTCGCCGGCGAGGAGCAGATCGACCTCGTGGGGGGCGCGCGGCTCTCGGCTTCCTCCGGGCCGATCGTGCTCGAGCGCGTGCGCGCCGACATCGTCCGCGTGAAGAACCAGTCCAAGACATCGAGCCGCATCGCGTTCCGCGAGGACGTGATCGAGCTCGATCCGGGCCAGGCCGTCGACCTCCCGCTGCTCTCGGCCGGCGGCCGTCCGACGCGCAGCGCGACGAGCGCACAACTCGTGACGGGCCCCGGGTTCACCGTGCGGTCGAGCGGCGCGGTCGAGACCGACGCCGACGCGGCGCGCGTCCGCGTGCAGGCCGTCGGCGAGCACGAGATCCAGGGCTTGGGGCAGCGGCTGCGCCTCGAACGGGGCGAAGAAGCCGACTTCCGAGGGCTCGGGCCGCGTTGAGTCCGAAGAGGCATCCATGGCACGTCCGCGCGTCCTGATCACCGGCGGTGCCGGCTTCCTCGGCAGCCACCTGTGCGAGCGATTCCTGGCCGAGGGGTTCGAGGTCGTCTGCATGGACAACCTCATCACCGGCGACATGCGCAACGTGGAGCAGCTGTTCCGCGACGCGTCGTTCCACTTCGAGAAGCGCGACGTGACCGAGCACATCCACGTGCCCGGGCCCGTGGACGCGGTCCTGCACTTCGCGTCGCCGGCCTCGCCGATCGACTACCTCGAGTTGCCGATCCAGACCCTCAAGGTCGGCTCGCTCGGCACGCACAAGGCGCTCGGTCTCGCGCACGCGAAGAAGGCGCGCTTCCTCCTCGCCTCCACCAGCGAGTGCTACGGCGATCCGCTCGTCCACCCGCAGTCCGAGGACTATTGGGGCAACGTGAACCCGGTCGGTCCGCGCGGCGTCTACGACGAGGCCAAGCGCTTCGCCGAGGCGATGACGATGGCCTACCACCGGTTCCACGGCCTCGACACGCGCATCGTCCGGATCTTCAACACGTACGGTCCGCGGATGCGCTTGCGCGACGGGCGCGCGCTGCCGGCCTTCATGAGTCAGGCGCTCCGCGGCGAGGCTCTCACCGTCTTCGGAGACGGATCCCAGACGCGCTCGTTCTGCTACGTGGACGACCTCGTCGAAGGGATCTGGCGGCTGCTGAACTCGAAGGAGCACCTGCCCGTGAACATCGGCAATCCGACCGAGATGACGATCCTGCAGTTCGCGCAGGCGGTCATCGAGGCCACCGGTTCCAAGTCGGGGATCGAGTTCCGCCCGCTCCCGGTCGACGATCCCAAGGTGCGCCAGCCCGACATCTCGAAAGCCCGCCGGCTCCTCGGCTGGGAACCCAAGGTGGCCCTGAAGGACGGCCTCGGGCGCACCCTCGATCACTTCCGCGCGCGCGTCGCGCTGGGGCCGGAGCCGACCCGGGCCCAGGGAGTGCGCTGACCGTGTGCGGCGTCGTCGGTGCGATCCAGCGCGGCGGTGGAGTCGTCGAGACCCTGCTCCAAGGCCTGCGACTCCTCGAATACCGCGGGTACGACTCGGCGGGCGTCGCGGTGCTCGAGGCCGGGGCGATCTCCATCCGGCGCAAGGCCGGTCGCCTGGAGCGCCTGGAGCACTCCCTGTCCGACGGGACCCTGTCCGGAGCGCGCGCCGGCATCGGCCACACGCGCTGGGCCACGCACGGTCCGCCGTCGGACGAGAATGCGCACCCGCACACCGACGCGGAAGGGCGCGTCGCCCTGGTCCACAACGGAGTCATCGAGAACTGGGCCGAATTGCGCGCGGAACTCGAGGCCGCGGGCGTGCGCTTCGCCTCGGACACGGACACCGAGGTCCTCGCGCACCTCGTGGGTCGCGAGGTCGCGCGCGGCCGGGAGCTCCCCGACGCCGTGCGGGCGAGCCTGGCGCGCGTCCGCGGCTATTACGCGATCGCCGCGTTGGCGCAGGGCGAGCGCGGCCCGCGCATCGTCTGCGCGCGCTCGGGCCCGCCACTGGCCGTGGCCGCCGGCCCCGACGGCGTGTACCTCGCTTCCGACGTGCTGGCGCTCATCGCGCACACACGCGACGTCGTGTTCCTGGAGGACGGCGACGTGTGCGAGCTCGAGCTCGGACGCCCGCTGCGCGTGACGCGCATCGACGGCACGGTCGTCGACCGGCCGACGCGGCGCGTCGAGTGGGATCCGGAGTCCGCCGGCAAGGGCTCCTTCCCGCACTACATGCTCAAGGAGATCCACGAGCAGCCCGACGTCCTGGCGCGCACGGCGTTCGACCGCCTGCGGCTCGACAAGGGCGACGTGGACTTCGGCGTGCCCGGCTTCGGCGACCACGAGCTGCGCGCGATCGACCGCATCCAGGTCGTCGCGTGCGGCACGGCGCTGCACGCCGGCTGGATCGCGCGCTACCTGATCGAGGGGCTCGCGCGCATCCCGGTCGACGTCGACTACGCGTCCGAGTTCCGCTACCGCGATCCGGTGTTGGCGCACAACACCCTGGCGCTCGCGATCTCGCAGTCGGGCGAGACGGCCGACACGCTGGCCGCGCTGCGGCTCGCGAAGACGCTCGGCGCGCGCACGGCCGCGATCTGCAACGTGGTGGGCAGCACGCTGGTCCGCGAGTCGCAGGCCACGATCCTGACCCACGCCGGGCCCGAGATCGGCGTCGCCAGCACGAAGGCCTTCGTGGCACAGGTCGTCGCAGCGTTCCTCTTCGCCGTGCGGCTCGGCCGCGCTCGCGGCGTCCTGTCGCTGGCGCAGGGGAAGGAGCTCGTCTCCGAGCTGCGCCTGCTGCGTCCGAAGATGGAGAGCCTTCTCGGCGAGCGCGCCGTCTCCGAGGTCCGCGACATCGCCCAGAAGAACCGCTCGCAACGCGGCTTCCTCTTCCTCGGCCGCGGGATCAACTACCCGATCGCGCTCGAGGGCGCGCTGAAGCTCAAGGAGATCAGCTACGTGCACGCCGAGGGCTACCCCGCCGGCGAGATGAAGCACGGCCCGATCGCCTTGATCGACCCGGAGATGTCGATCCTGGTCGTGAACAGCGCCGGCCCGCTGGCCGAGAAGGTGCGCTCCAACCTGGAGCAGGTGCGCGCGCGCGGCGGCCACGTGATCGCGATCGGTTCCGACAGGGAGAGCATCGCACAGTCGGACGAGCACGTGCTCGTGCCCGAGTGCTCCGAGTGGCTGTCGCCGATCCTCAACGTGATCCCGCTGCAGCTCGTGGCGTACCACATGGCCGACCTGAAGGGCCTCGACATCGACAAGCCGCGCAACCTGGCCAAGTCGGTGACGGTGGAGTGACGCGATGCCGCAGAACGTCCTGATTACCGGCGGCGCGGGTTTCATCGGCAGCCACGTGGGCGAGGCGCTGCTCGCGCGCGGCGATCGCGTGACCGTCCTCGACAACTTCAACGACTACTACGATCCGGCGATCAAGCGCGCGAACCTCGCCTCACTGCCCGGCACGACGGTGGTGACGGGGGACATCCGCGACAAGGCGCTCGTGTCGCGCCTCTTCGCCGACGGCCGCTTCGACGCCGTGATCCACCTGGCCGCGATGGCCGGCGTGCGCCCTTCGATCCTCGACCCGCTGCACTACGAGGACGTGAACGTGCGCGGCACGCTGCATTTCCTCGAGGAATTGAAGAAACGACCCAAGACGCGTTTCGTGTTCGCGTCGAGTTCGAGCGTCTACGGCGACCGCGCCAACACGCCGTTCCGCGAGACCGACGACATCCACCATCCGGTCTCGCCGTACGCCGCGACGAAGCGCGCGGGCGAGCTGCACTGCTGGACGTACCACCACCTGTACGGGATCCCGACGAGCTGCCTGCGCTTCTTCACCGTCTACGGTCCGCGCCAGCGGCCCGAGATGGCGATCCACAAGTTCGTGAAGGCGACGCTCGAGGGGAAGCCGATCCCGTTCTACGGCGACGGCTCGACGCGGCGCGACTACACGTACGTGAGCGACATCGTCGACGGCGTGGTGCGCGCGCTCGACCGCTGCGCCGGCTACGAGATCTACAACCTGGGCGAATCGGCCACGACTTCGCTTCAGGAGCTGGTCGGCATCATCGGCGAGGCGTGCGGGAAGACTCCGATCCTCGACCGGCAGCCGATGCAGGCCGGCGACGTGCTCGTGACCTACGCGGACATCACGAAGTCGCGCGACAAGCTCGGCTACGACCCGCACACGAGCGTGCGCGAGGGCGTCGAGCGGTTCGTGAAGTGGTACCGCGACCGCGCCTGAGCGCGATCGCCTCCGGATCGACGCCTCGGTCCGACTCGTGCGGACCTCGCGCACGCGTCACCGCGCGCGGTTCATCCCGGCATCCACGCCGGCAGCGACCTCAGCTTGATCCGCGCGCCCGTCGCCGGATGCACGAATCCGATCCCGGCCGCATGCAGGTGATAGCCGCCGGTACCCGGAGGGACGTCGCTCTTCGCGGTCCCGCCCGGACCGAACAGCGGGTCGCCCACGATCGGCGCGCCGAGCGCGGCGAGGTGGATCCGGATCTGGTCGGGGCGGCCCGTGATCGGCTGCGCGGCGACGAGCGTGCGATCCAGCTCGCGGTCGCGACGCAGCACGCGCACGCGCGTCAGCGACGGCTTGCCGCCCGCGCGCGCGACGTGCAGGCGCATCGGGCCGTGCGCGACGTCGCCGATCGGGTGGCGCGCGTGGCACGAGTCGGGCAGCGCGCATCCTTCGACGAGCGCGAAATACGTCTTCGTGGGCGTGCGCTCGCGGAACTGGCGCGCCAGCGAGACTCGCGCGATCTCGGTCTTGCCCACGAGGATCAGCCCCGACGTGCCGCGACCCAGCCGGTGGATGGGGGACGCCTGCGCGCGGTCCGGCGCGCTGACGCGCACGAGGTGGAACAGCGTCTTCTCGAAGTACGGTCCGGCCGGGAGCACCTGCAATCCCGCCGGCTTCTCGGCGACGAGCACGTGCTCGTCCTCCCACGCGACGCCGAACATCGTCGGTGCGTCGGGTTCGCGCCACGGAGCGCGGTGGTACGTGACCGTGTCGCCCGGCGACAGCACATGCGCGAGATCGGCGACCTCGCCGTTCACGCGCACGTCTCCGGCGCCGATCGACGCGCGCCAGTCGTCGGCCGTGCGCTTCTGGAAGCGGAGCACGTGGTACGCGAGCACGTCCAGGCCGGACTCCGCCGGCCGCACCTCGCTCGTGTAGACGTAGCCGCGGTTCACGCGCGCGAAGCCTCGGCGGCGAGCAGCGCGCGCTTCGTCGTCTCGCCCCAGCGGTAGCCGCCGAGCGCGCCGGTCTCGCGCAGCACGCGGTGGCAGGGGATCAGCACGCCGACCGGGTTCGCGCCGATCGCGCGTCCGACGGCGCGCGCGGCGCGCGGGACGTCGAGCGCGCGCGCGAGCCCGCCGTAGCTCGCGATGCTGCCCTCGGGGATCGCGAGCAGCGCCTCCCACACGCGCAGCTCGAAGTCGGTGCCCTTCAGGAGCAGCGTGATCGACCGGCCGGACTCCAGCGCGCGGCCGGCGAGACGGTCGCGCAGCACTCCCGCCGCCGGCGCGATCGCGCGCTCGTCGCGCGCGAATGCGGCGCGCGGCCAGCGGGCCCGTGTGTGCGCGAGCTCAGCGTCGAGGCCGCGACCCTCGGTGAAGGCGAGCGCGCACACGCCGCGCGGCGCGGCGCAAACGAGCGCCGGACCAAAGGGCGTCGCGACCTCGTCCCACGCGATGGCGAGCCCCGCGCCGCCGCGCGCGTACTCGCCGGGCGTCATGCGCTCGATCCCGACGAACAGGTCGTGGAGGCGCGAGCCCCCCGAGAGCCCCGTGCGGAAGCTCGTCTCGAGCACCGGGCGCGAGCGCGCCAGCCGTTCGCGCGCCGCGGCGATCGTCAGCGCCTGGACGTAGCCCTTGGGCGTGATCCCGGCGTGTTCCCGGCAGGCGCGCGAGAAGCGCGTCTCGGAGAGCCCCGCGGCGCGCGCCAGGTCGGCGACGGCCGGCTGCGCGACCGCGTGCACGGCCGCGTACCGGAGCGCGCGGGCCACGGCCGGGAGGTCGTCCCGCTCCGCCGTTCGCGCTCCGGGGCCTGGCGTGCTCGTGACCGTCGACGTCATGCGATCCATGGTTCTACCTCCGAAAGCGCGTGCCGGTGTAGGCCGCGGCCGGGCAGGGATCGACCCGATTCCTGCGGGCCTTCGGAAAGACGTTCCAGGGCGATCTTGGCCGGTGCTTCACGCGCGGATCCACCGGGAGCCGCTCCAGCGGAACGGACCCGGCGTCCGATCCCGGTGGTCCGCCGCGCTCCCACGGGCGATCCCGTTGGCGGCCCCTCCGCCGCACGGCTATTCTCTCGCGCCGGCCTCGCGCCCCGACCCCCCGAAGACCCCGAACCCACGACGCCCCCGAGGCGTACGAACCACGTCCCATGAAAGGCGTCATCCTGGCCGGCGGCCTCGGCACGCGGCTGTTCCCGCTCACGAAGATCACGAACAAGCACCTGCTGCCGGTCTACGACCGGCCGATGATCTACTACCCGATCGAGGCCATGGTGAAGGCCGGCATCACGGACATCATGATCGTGACCGGCGGCCGCAAGTCGGGCGACTTCCTGTCGCTGCTCGGCAACGGCAAGGACTTCGGGCTCAAGCACCTGAACTACACGTATCAGGAAGGCGAGGGCGGAATCGCCGAGGCTCTGGGCCTCGCAGAACACTGGGCCGCCGGTTCGCCCGTGTGCGTGATCCTGGGCGACAACATCATCGAGAAGAACATCGCCAAGGCCGCGGCGGACTTCCGCAAGCAAGGCAAGGGCGCCAAGATCCTGCTCAAGGAAGTGCCCGACCCCGAGCGCTTCGGCGTCGCGACCGTGCAGAACGGCAAGGTCTCGCGCATCGTCGAGAAGCCGAAGAACCCGCAGTCGAACCTGGCCGTGATCGGCATCTACATGTACGACGGCCGCGTCTGGGACATCATCAAGACGCTGAAGCCCAGCGACCGCGGCGAGCTCGAGATCACGGACGTCAACAACTGGTACATCCAGGACGGCTCGATGACCTTCGAGGTCCTCGACGGCTGGTGGACGGACGCCGGCACGTTCCAGTCGCTGCACTCCGCGGCGTCGCTCGTCGCCGCCGGCGGCGCGAACAAGGGCTGACGGACGCGCGATGCGACGCGTCCTCGTCACCGGCGCTTCCGGCATGCTCGGGAGCGAACTGCTCCTGTCGGTGCCGCGTGGCGTGACGGCGATCGGTTCCGACCTGCGCGAGGGGACCGGCGTCGCGGCGGTGGGCTTCGACCTCGCGGACCGGGCGCGCGTCGACGAGCTCTTCCGGCTGCACGGCCCGTTCGACGGGGTGATCCACGCGGCGGCCTGGACGGCGGTCGACCTGGCCGAGGAGCGCGCGGCCGACGCGGCGCGGGCCAACGTGGACGCGACGCGCGAGCTCGCGCGCGCCGCGGCCGCGGTCGGAGCTCCGCTCGTCGTGGTCAGCACGGACTTCGTGTTCGACGGCTCCGGGCAGCGGCCCTACCACGTCGACGACGCGACGAACCCGCTCTCGGTCTACGGCCGCACGAAGCTCGCGGGCGAGGTCGCCGCTCGCGAAGCGCATCCGGCTGGCGCCCGGATCGTGCGCACGCAGTGGCTGTACGGCCCGCGCGGCAAGCACTTTCCGGGCACGATCCTCGGGCTCGCGAAGGACCGCAGCGAGCTCAAGGTCGTGCACGATCAGATCGGGTCGCCGACCTCGACGCTGGAACTCGCGCCCGCCCTGTGGGACGTGCTCGCGCGCGGAGAGCCTGGCATCTACCACGCGGCGTGCGACGGTCAGGCTTCGTGGTTCGACCTCGCCGTCGCCACGCTCGAGCTCTCCGGCGTGCGGCACGTGAAGGTCGTGCCGTGCACGACCAGCGAGTTCCCGCGTCCCGCGGCGCGCCCGCGCTACTCCGTCCTCGACTGCTCGCGCCTCACCGCGCTGCGCGGCGCGCCGCTCGCGCCCTGGCGCGTCGCACTGCAACGATTCCTCGCGCTCTAGACCTCCCATGCACCACACGATCCTCGTCACCGGCGGCGCCGGCTTCATCGGCTCGAACTTCGTCCACATGCTGGCCGAGATCCGGCCCGAGGCGCGGGTCGTGAACCTGGACGCCCTGACCTACGCGGGCAACCTGGAGAACCTCGAGCCCGTCGCGAAGAACGCGCGGCACCGCTTCGTGCACGGCGACATCACGAAGCCGGAAGACGTGGAGAAGGCCTTCCAGGAGGCCAAGGGGCTCGGAGGCCAGCTGTTCGTGGTGCACTTCGCCGCGGAGAGCCACGTCGACCGCTCGATCGTCTCGGGGACCCCGTTCGTCACGACGAACGTGGTCGGGACGCAGATCCTGCTCGACGCCTCGCGCCGGCACGGCGTCGAGAAGTTCGTCCACGTCTCGACCGACGAGGTCTACGGGTCGCTGGGGGACACGGGCCTCTTCACGGAAGAGACTCCGCTGGCCCCGAACTCGCCCTACTCGGCCAGCAAGGCCGGCAGCGACCTCCTGGTCCGCGCGGCCGTCCACACCCACGGGTTCCCGGCCTGCATCACGCGTTGCTCGAACAACTACGGGCCGTACCAGTTCCCGGAGAAGTTCCTGCCGCTCATGATCGCCAACGCGACCGAGGGCAAATCCATCCCGGTCTACGGCGACGGGATGTACGTCCGCGACTGGCTCTACGTCCGGGACCACTGCGAGGCGATCCTGGCCGTGCTCGAGAAGGGCCAGGTCGGCGAGGCCTACAACATCGGCGGCAACAACGAACTCGCGAACCTGGTGCTCGTGCGCCACGTGCTGCGGGAACTCGGGAAGCCGGAAAGCCTGATCACGTACGTCAAGGACCGCCCCGGCCACGACCGGCGCTATGCGATCGACGCCACGAAGATCCGCCGGGAACTGGGCTGGAGCCCCCGGTTCACCTTCGCCGAGGCCCTGCCCCTGACCATCCGCTGGTACGCGACCCATTCCGGGTGGTTGCAACGGGTTCGGAGCGGTGCGTACCGTGAGTACTACGCCCGCCAGTACGGCGCCTCGTGAGGTTCCCCTGGCGGTTCAACCCGGAAGCCCTTTCTGCCGATCAGGGTCGGACGGGCCCGATCCTCTTCGGACCGCGACCGACTTCCTCCCCCCGATGACCCCCGCCAGCCCCGCGCATCGCGCCCTCCTCGCAGTCCTGGGCCTCCTCGGGCTGTGGCTCTCGGGGTGCAACGCCACGCCGGACAAGCGCGTCCTCCAGTACCTGAACACGGACGGGTTCGGGAACCGCTACTCGGGCAACGCCGAGGAGGAGAACTGGGTCGCGATCGGCGACAACATCGGCATCGAGGACGCCTACCAGAACGAGCTGAAGATCGAGCGCACGCCCGTGGACATCGACGGGACCGTGGTGCTGCCCGAGCTCGGGGCCGTCGTCGTCGCCGGACTCACCCGCACGCAGATCGAGGCGCTCTTGATGGAGAAGTACAGCCCGTACTTCGACCTCCTCGACATCAAGGTGCGCATCTACACCCAGGGGAAGAAGTACTTCATCTTCGGTGAAGTCGAGGCGCCGGGCGAGAAGGACTTCCCGGGCGACCTCACGCTCTTCCAGGCGATCATGCAGGCGACTCCGAAGTCGGACTCGGGCAACCTCGGGCGGGTGCGGCTGATCCGCGCCGACCCGCGCGATCCGTTCATCCAGTACTTCGACGTTTCGGACCTGTTCACGCGCGGCGACTCGACGTTCAACGTCCACGTGCGCGAGCGCGACATCATCTACGTCCCGCCCACGATGCTGGCCGAGGTCGGCTACTTCATCGACGCGCTCCTGTTCCCCGTCAAGTACGTGCTCGAGAGCCTGTCGTCCGCGATCTTCTCGTACAACGCGCTGGCGAACGGCGCGTACTACGGCGGCCAGAAGAACAACAACGGGATCTTCTAGGGAAACAGCACGCCGTGGCCGTCCAAGTCGAGACCCAAGGGCAGCTCCAGGAATTCCTGGGGCTCCTCGCACGCCGCAAGTGGCAGGTCCTGCTGCCGCTCGGAGTCGTTCTCTCCCTGGGCATCTTCGTGGCGGTGGTGATCCCGAAGAAGTTCGTCGTGAAGACGCAGGTCGAGCTGCGACCCGTGGGCGTCTCGGTCAGCCCCAAGGAAGCGGCCAACGCCCAGTACCAGATCAAGAGCCGCGAGCGCATCAAGAAGGTCACGCAGGCCCTCCAGAACCGCGAGTACCTCGCGATGTCGCCGACCGAGCAGGAGGACTGGCTCGAGGCCGCGCAGAAGGCCCTGAAGGTCACGACCGTCCAATCGACGAACCAGGCGACGAGCTTCGTCAACATCGAGTACTCGGACGTGAACGTCGAGTGGGCCGCGGACTTCCTGCGCGCGCTGCGCAACGACTGGATCTCCGACGTCATCGAGCGCGACCGGCGCAAGGTCGAGGACGAGGCCAAGCGCTACAACGAATCCCGGCGCCGGATCGAGAAGCAGTACCAGCGCGAGGAGCAGGAGCTCACCGAGGTCCTGCGCGCCAACGGCCTGTCCGCAACGCAGCCGGTGCCCGGTGCCGACGCCACGCGCACCGAGGACCCGGTGTTCGAGCGCTTGCGCCGCAACGAGGCCGATCTCGAGAAGACCAACGCCAGCATCGAGGAGAACAAGGTCCTCCGCAGCGAGCTCCAGCGACGCGTCGACGAGATGCCCCTGCGTCTCGACCTCGAGGAGACCGTCGTGGGCGGTTTCAGCAACGCGGAGGAACTGGCCAAGGTCGAGGTGGACATCCTGGACGCCCAGAGGCTCCTGGCCGGGATCCGGCCGCCGCACTCGCGCTTCAAGGAGACCCAGGAGAAGATCCGCGCGCTGGAGACGCGCCGGGATCAGCTGAACCGGATGGTCTCGAAGGGCGAACTCCAGCAGCGCTCGAAGGCGAACCCCGAGATCGAGCCCATACGCGCCCGGCTCGAGACCCTCGGGACGGACCTGCGCGTCGCGGAAGCCCGCCGCGTGCGCCTCGTCAAGGAGATCGAGGACGATCAACGCCGCGTGGCTGAGCTCCAGAACGTCTACCGCGACGTGCGGGTGCGCAAGGACACGATCGCGCGGCTTTCGGCCGACCTGGCCGCGGCGGAGGCTTCCTACCAAGTGAAGTCGCGCGAGGTCGAGCTGATGTCCTCGCCGCTGGCGAACCCGTTCGAGATCACGCAGGAGGTCGCGCCTCCGAGCAAGCCGACCGAGCCGAATCCCTGGCTCATCGTCAGCTTCGGGCTGGTCGCGGGGCTCGCGATCGGGCTCGGCCTGGCGGTTGTCCTCGAGTACTCGAAGAACTGCTTCCGCACCGTGGCGGACATCGGCCGCGTCATGGCGATCCCCGTGCTGGGCAGCGTGGACCGCATCGTCACCCGACGCGAGGTGCGCCTGGGCGCGGTGCGGCGCATCGCCGTCGCCGCGGCCAGCATCGTCTTCGTCGGAGCGGTCCTGTTCGTGACCTGGGCCTGGGCCAACGACGCCAAGTACCTCTCCCAAGACGTGCGGGACGCGATCGAGGGCTTGCGCGCCCGCCTGAAGTAGGGGCCGGGCCATGCGCGACCTGATCGTCGCCGGGTTCATCGTCGCGACCCTGCCCACGTGCTTCCGGCGGCCGTTCATCGGCCTCCTGGTGTTCACGTTGCTGGCGTACATGCGCCTCCAGGACCTGACCTGGGGCTGGGCGCGCTACGAACGCTGGTCCTTCTACGTCGCCATCGTGACGATCGCCGGCTTCCTCGTCGGCTCGGGCGAGCGCAAGTTCATGCTGCCCGACCTGCGCTGCTGGATCATGGTGGCTCTGGTGGGCATCGTCGGGGTGAGCCTCGTCTCGTCCCGGTTCTTCGTGGCGGGCGATCTCTCGGGCTACGTCGAGTACTGCAAGATCATCGGCGTCGCGTTGTTCACGACCGGCGTCGTCCGCAACCGCGAGTACCTCCGGATCCTCGTCTACGTCGTCGCGCTGAGCTTCGGCTTCTTCGGGGTGAAGAACGGGCTCGCCTTCATCCTCTCCGGGTTCCGCATGGAGATCATCCAGGGGCCGGGCGGGATGCTGACCGACCGCAACGACTTCAGCCTGGCTCTCTGCATGGGGATGCCGCTCCTCCTGCACCTGGGCCTGTCGGAGAAGCGGCAGATCCTCAGGCGCGTCCTCCTCCTGACCATCCCGTTGACCGCGCTGACCGTCATTTCCTGCCACTCGCGCGGCGCGTTCCTCGCGATGGCGGCGATGTCGATGGCGATCGTGTGGCGCTCGAAGAACCGGGTCACGGGTTTCGCACTGCTGCTGGTCTGCGCGGGCGCGGCTTGGATGGCCGCTCCGGCGTCATACAAGGAGCGCATCTCGACGATCTCCGAATACCAGACCGAGGGCTCGGCCCGCGGCCGCATCGAGGCCTGGAAGGTCGCCGGGAACATGATCGCCGCCCGCCCGCTGCTGGGGGTCGGCTACAACAAGTTCCAGCAGGAGTACGTGGGCTACGATCCGAACCGCGGCGTCGAGTCGGACGGCAACCCCAAGGCCGAGGGCACCCGCGTCGCGCACAACAGCTACCTGCAGATCTGGGCCGAGTGCGGGACGCCGGCGTTCCTCTTGTACCTGCTCCTGATCGCCCTGACGTTCCGCGACCTCGCTCTGGTGCGGCGAGAGGCCGAACGGCGCTACCATTCGAGTTGGATCCTCTCCTACGCGAACATGTTCGAAGCCGGCATGGTGGCGTTCGTCGTGGGTGCCATGTTCCTGAACCGCGCCCAGTTCGACCTCTTCTACCACTACGTCGCGATCGTGGTCGTGTTCGGCAAGGTGGCGCGCGACTCCATGGCCACCGAACCGCTGCGTTCGAGCGGCGGAGAGCAGCGCGGACAGCTCGTGCTCGAGAAGCCGCGCGGATTCGGCGCGACCCCGCCGCCCTCGGGCTTCGACCGCGACCGTCCGGCTGGCGGTTTCGACCGGCGTCCGGCCCCGGGGACGGCCTGAACTCCGATGTGCGGCTTCACCGGCATGGCCCTCGCCGACCCGCGCCAGGCGGTCGACGTCGAGCTGCTGACGCGCATGGCGCGCACGCTGGCGCACCGCGGTCCGGACGACGAGGGGATCTTCGCGCGGAACGGGATCGGCCTGGGTTTCCGCCGACTCTCGATCATCGACCTCGCGGGGGGGCATCAGCCGATCCTCGACGAGACCGAGCGCATCGCGGTCATGTGCAACGGCGAGATCTACAACTTCGCCGAGCTGCGCGCCGGCCTGCTCGAGCGCGGTCACCGGTTCCGGACGGGCTCCGACGTCGAGACCATCGTCCACCTCTACGAGGAGCACGGCGAACGCGTGGCCGAGCACCTGGTCGGCATGTTCGCGTTCGCGATCGCCGACTTGCGGGACCCGCTGCGTCCCAAGCTCGTGCTGGGGCGCGATCGACTGGGCATCAAGCCGCTCTACTGGGCGGCGACCTCGAAGGGCCTCGTCTTCGGCAGCGAGTGCAAGGCGCTGCTCGCGAGCGGACTCCTGCCCCGCCGGCTGCGCGCCACGAAGCTCCTCGACTACCTGGTTCAGGGCTACGTGTCGGGGCCGGACGCGGCGTGGGACGGGATCCAGCGCCTGCCGCAGGCGTCCACCCTCACGTGGACGCCCGGTACGGAGCCGCGGATCGCGCGCTACTGGGATCTGCCGCTGGATGGACCCCGATCGCCGGCCGACGCCGAGGAGATCCTGGAGTGGGTCGATCGCGTCGTGCGCGATCATCTGGTCTCGGACGTCCCGCTCGGCGCGTTCCTCTCGGGCGGCATCGACAGCACCGCGGTCGCCGACGCGATGGCGCGACAACGCGGGAGCGGCGGCGCCAAGGAACTCGTCCTGTGCTCGGTCGGTTTCCGCGAGAAGGAGTTCGACGAGCTCGACCGCGCGCGGTCCACGGCCACGCGCCTGGGCGCGGTGCACCACACGCGGATCCTGGAGCCCGACCCGCGCCTCGCGATCGACGAACTGCCCTGGTTCTTCGACGAGCCGCTCGCGGATCCGTCGACGGTCCCGACGTACCTCGTCTCCAAGATGGCGCGCGAGCACGTCACGGTCGCGCTGAGCGGCGACGGAGGCGACGAGGTGTTCGCGGGCTATCGGCGCCACGTGTTCGACGTGGCCGAGAACCGCGCGCGTTCCCTGCTCGGCGCTCCCGGGCGCCGCGCCGCGGCCTTCGTCGGTCGCCACTATCCGAAGCTCGACTGGGCGCCGCGCGGCGTCCGCGCGAAGAGCACGCTCGTGAACCTCGGCCGCGATCCGGCCCGTGCCTACTGGGCCAGCCTGACCCAGTCTTCGAGGGAAGACGCCGTCCTGCTGCTGGCTCCCGAGTTGCGCGCGGCGCTCGTCGGCCACGATCCGTTCGACGCGTTCGGCGAGCTCTATGCGCGGCCGCGCGGCGCGGAACCCCTCTACCGCGCGCAGTACGCGGACATCTTCCACTTCCTGCCCGACCAGATCCTGGTCAAGGGCGACCGCGCGTCCATGGCGGCTTCGCTCGAGGTGCGCCCGCCCTTCCTGGACCACCGCTTCGTCGAGAGGTTCGTGAACCTGCCCACGCGCGAGAAGGTGCGGGCCGGTCGCGGCAAGCACGCCCTGCGCGAAGCGCTGCGCGCACGCATCCCGGCCGAGATCCTCGACGGCCGCAAGATGGGCTTCGACGTCCCGCTCCGCGCCTGGCTCCGCGGGCCGCTCGCGCCGGCCGTGGCCGAAGCCGTTGAGTCGCTGCCCGCGCGCTGGTTCGACCGCGCCGCGCTGCGCCGCCGTTTCGAGGAACACCAGAGCGGGGCGCACGACCGGTCCAACTGCCTCTGGAGCCTGCTCGTCCTGGAACACTGGCGCCGACGCCACTCCGTGTCCGATGATCTTTCCTGATCCGGCCATGACGACCGTCGCACGCACCGAAGTCCTGCACGCGCTCTCCTTCGACGTCGAGGAGTACTTCCAGGTCGCGAACTTCCGCGGAGCCTTCGGCCGCGACGACTGGGACGGAGTCCCTTCGCGGCTCGACGTCGGGATGGACCGCATCCTCGCGCTGCTCGACCGACGGAAGGCTCGCGCCACCTTCTTCTGGCTCGGTTGGGTCGCGGAGCGCCATCCGGCGCTCGTGCGTCGCTGCGTCGACGCCGGCCACGAGATCGCCAGCCACGGTTACGAGCACCTCTTCCTGCAGGACCTCGGTCGCGATCGATTCGTGGAGGACCTCGCGCGGACCGAGGCGGCGCTCGTCGCGGCCGGTGCTCCGCGGCCCATCGGATTCCGTGCTTCGACGTTCTCGCTCTCGCGTTCGACCTGGTGGGCCTTCGACGTGCTGGTCGAACGCGGATACCGCTACGACTCGAGCGTGCACCCGGTTTCGCACCCGACCTACGGCGTCCCGGACTTCGATCCCGGCATCTCGCGCGTCGGAGCCGCCGGCGGCAGCATCCTCGAGTTCCCCGTCGCGACGTGGCGCGCGCTGGGCCGCAATTGGCCGGTCGGCGGTGGGGGGTACTTCCGGTTGCTGCCGCTGTGGGCGACGCGTCGCGCGCTGGCGAGCCTCGAGAGCGACGGCCGGCCGGCCGCCCTGTACCTGCACCCCTGGGAGCTGGACCCCGAGCAGCCGCGCGTCGACGCGCCGCTCAGCGCGCGGTTCCGTCACTACCTGAACCTCGATCGCACGTTGCCGCGTCTGGAAGCCCTCCTGGAGCGGTTCCGCTTCGGCACGATGGCCGAGTCCCTGCGCGCGCGCGGGTTCGAAGTCTGAGCTCTGCGGGAGCGCTCTCGCCTACTCGGGCTTCGCGACCGGCCGGGCGAGCCCGCGCAGCGCGCGCAGGAAGTCGTCCTCGAGGCGCGACGGCCGCTCGGGGGCGAGGTCCGCGAGGAGCGCCACCGCTTCACCGAGCTCCGATTCGCGACCGCGCGCCAGGATCGCGATCGCGGTCAGCAGGGCGGCGGCGCGACGCTGCGACGGCGTCGCCAGCGGGTGCGCGCGCGCGGCGCGGGCCGACTCCAGCGCCTGTGCGCTGAGCCGCGGCCCCAGGTTCAGGTAGCTGCGTGCGGCGAGCAGGTGGAGCGCCGGGTCGGGCTCCGCGCGTCCCTCCAGCGCCTGGATCGCGGCGACGTTGTTCACGACTTCGGTCGGCTCCATGTCCGACTGAGCGCGGATGCGCAGGATCTCGCGCGAGACCTCGCCCCGGTCGGTGATCCGCGCGGCGAGTCGCAACTCGGCGACGGCGCGCGTCCGGTCTCCGCGCGTCTCGTGCACGCGCGCGGCGGCGAGCCACGTCGTCATGGAGCCCGGGTCGAGGTCGAGCTCCTCGTCGGCGAGGCGCAGGGCGCGATCCGGATCGAGTCGCGCGAGGAACTCGATCCACGCCGCGGCCGCGCCGTGCTCGGCCGCGTCGAGGCCCTGGTCGCGGTGGGTCGAACGGTAGCGTTCGAGGCGGGAGATCGCGCGCTGGACTCCCAGGGCCGGATTGCGCGCGTCCACTTCCAGGTCGATGCGCGCCAACGCCAGTACGAGGCGCGGGTCGTTCGCGTGGATCGACGCCAGGCGGGTCAGCATCGTCACGGCGTCCGCCAGCGGCAGCGGGTCAGTGGACGCCTCGGCCGCGTCCACGGCCGCGAGGAGGTCGGCGATGCAGCCGTGCACGTCGATCGGCTTCGGAACCGACGCCAGGGCTCGAGCCAGGCGTTCGACGGCTTCTCGCGGGCGTCCCAGCTCGAGGAGCGATCGCCCGGCGATCGCGGTCAGCTCGGCCGTCGGCGGTGCGTCGGAGGTCTTCCGGTCCGCCAGCTCCACGGCGGCCGCGTGCTCGCCGCGGGCGGCGAGCCAGCGGGCGCGATCCTCGCGATCCGCGCTGCTCGACCCCTCGGAACGGCCCAGCGCCTGCAGCCTTTCGCCGCGGAACAGCCCGTAGGCCGCGCGGTCGAGGTGCAACTCGGGCTCCAACGTCTCGCGCAGGTCCCACGCCGGCTCCATGTCGGGGGCCAGGGTCAGCACCGCGTCCGCGCCCTCGCGCGCGGTCTTCGCATCGCCGATGCGCTGGCTCAAGAACGACAGGAGCCACGTCGGCCAGAGTCGCGCCTCGCCCTGGGCCTGCGCGACCTGTGCGCGCATGGCGGCGATCGCCATCGGCACGGACTCGGCCATCGCGCTCTGCACGACCCAGGCCGCGCCGGCGCGTCGGTCGCGGATGGGGGAGAGACTGTCCACGAAAGCGTCGAGCGTGCGCGCGGCGGCGACGCCGAGGCGCGGGCTCACCGGGGCGACTTCGTCGGGCTGCGCGGGCATCGACCGGGCGACGATCGCCCAGCGCGCGTCGAGCGTCGTCCCGGCCCCGAAGCCCTTCGCGACTTGCGTGCGCGCGTCGGCGTCTCGTCCGCGCAGGACGAGCAGGGCCGCATCGAGCAGCGGGTCGACGGGGCCCTGGCTCTTCGAGGCCACGCGCTCCGCGAGCGCCTTCCACTCGTCGGCGCGCCCTTCCTGGATCGCGATCGCGAGGAGCACGCGCTCGAGTCCGCCGCGCGTGTCGAAAGCCTCGGCGCGCGCGAGGGCACGCTTCGACCCGGCCGCGTCGCCCGCGAGCGTCGCGGCGACGGCGAGCTGCAGGCACAGGTCTCCGCCGCGCGCGGCGGGGATCGTGTCGATCGCCGACAGGAGTTGTCGTGCTCCGGCGATCTCGCCCGCGCGCAGCGCCAGACTGGCGAGGTTCATGCGTCGGCCCCGCGCGAGCTTCCGGTCCACGGCGGCGAGGCCGAGCAGCGCGCGTGCCTCCGCGGTCGCGCCGCTCGAGCACGCCGCGCGCACCGCCAGATCGATCGCCTGGGGCACCGCGGTCAGCGAGCGTCCCATGGGCTGCAGGAGCGCCCACGCGCGCTCGGGTTGTCCGGCGTCGAGGTGGAGTCGCGCCGCCAGGACGCGCGCCTCGTCGCCCAGTTTCTCGCCCTCGATCGTCTCGAGCAGGGCCAGGGCGGAGCGCGGCCGGCCCTCCCGCGCCAGGGTCTCCGCGGCGGCGATGCGTCCGAAGTACTCGGGATCGGCGCGCATCAGGTCGTGGACGTCGCGCGGCTCGAGATCCTCGAGCGGGATCTCTCGCAGCACGGCCGCGGTCTCCGGCGTGCGTCCACCCGCCGCGATGCGCGCGGACACGGCCGCGAGCAGGCGCTTCTGGCTCGTCTGCTTGCGCGCGACGTCGAGCGCGAGGTCGAGGGCGGGGACGAAGCCGGGCACGATCACGAGGAGACGGTCCAGGTGCGCCTGCGCGCGCGCTTCGTCGCCCGCGGCGTGGTGCAGTTCGGCCAGGCGGAAGAGCTCGTAGGGGCTCGCGTCCGAGGCCGGTGTCCAGATCCTGTTCCGGAGCAGTTCCGCTCGCACGGCCTCGGGGTCGAACCCGATCGACGCGAGTTCGCGCTTGCCGATCTCGTGCCAGCGCGGGAGCAGCTCCTGCGTGCGCTGCGGCAGGAGGCTCATGCCCTTCGCGAAGCGCGTCTCGGGGATGCGGTAGCCGCCGTGGGGAGCGGCCATCAGGAGCTCCGCCATGCGGAGCTGGAGCGTGCCGTCGAAGTCCGGCTCGAGCTCCAGCGCGCCTTGCAGCGCCTCGCGCTCGAACTCCGGCTCGCCCATGACCCGCGAGGCCTTCGCGATCGCGCGCCAGGCCATCGCCCGGCCCCCGGGGACCGGATCGGGCGACGTCGAGGCCACGAACGAGCGCAGGAAGGTCCGTCCGGGCTGGTCCTGGTTGCCGCGCACGAGCCCGAGGCCCTGGTAGAAGCGCGCCGCGGCTTCGTCGTCCGACGTGCCGACGCCGCGCAGCTCGCCGCCGGCCTCGAACATGAGTTCCCACTTGTCGGCGCGCAGACCGATGCGCGCCAGGAGGGACAGGAACGTGGCGTCCAGCGGAGCGCGGCGCTGCGCCCACTGGCGCGCGAGTTCGCTCGCGTAGCGGAAGCGGCCGAGATCCTCGAGCGCGGCGAGCAGGGCCTGCGCGACGGCCGGATCCGTGCGCAGGACGTCGAAACGCAAGGTCGCGGAAGCCAGGTCCGCCGCCAGATCGGGGCGCCCCGCCTGCGCGAAGAGCTCGAGCAGTCCGGCCAGGGGCTCGGGGGTCACCCCGCGCTCCAGGGCCCGCGCGAAGGCGTCGCGCGCCTGCCACGACTCTTCGGTGGCACGGTCGGTGAAGCGCAGCACCTGCTGGAGCACCTCCTCGTCGGAGTCGCGCAGGACGGCGCGCAACCGCTGGGCGAAAGCCGGGCGCGAGACGTCCGCGGGGTCCAGCGCGATCGAGCGCCCGAGGCTCGTGCGCGCCTCGGCGAGATCGTCGGGCGGCAGGACGCGCGCGAGCAGTTCGATCGCGGCGCTCTCGCTCTTCTCGGCGGCCAGTCGGTGCAGGCGGCCGAGCCGCGTCCAGGAGTCGGGCGAATCGGGGGCGCGTTCCAGTCCGCGCCGCACGCGCGCTTCCGCGGCGGCGAAGTCGCCGACCTGCGTCTCGAGCTCGATGAGGTCGGACTCGACCTCGGGGTCCGCCGGCCGGCGCTCGGCGACGGCCAGGAGGTCCGTGCGCGCCCGATCCCAGGCTCCGAGCTCCATCAGGATGCGGCCGCGCCGCAGGAGCACGCGCGACTCCAGGTCCGCGTCGCTGGCTTCGCGCGCGCGCTCGAGCACCTGGTCGAGGTTCAGCAGGGTCTGCTCGCGGTCGTAGCGTCCATCCGCGATGCGCTTCTCGACCGCCGCCAGGAACTCCTCGGGCGTCACGCGCGATTGGCGTGACACCATCGCGCCGACGCCCAGGAGGACGGCGACGGCGGCGAAGAAGAGCGTCCAGGTGGTCCAGCGCATGGGCGGGTGTTCGTGGGCGGAGGACGGAGGGTTCTACTCGGGGCGCGCGGGGAACGCCATGAGACCGTGGCGGCGCATCTTGTTGAACAGGGTGGTGCGGTCGATGCCGAGCAGATGCGCGGCGTCCTTGCGGGAACCGGCGCAGTGCTGGAGCGCCTGCCGCAGGATCTCGCGTTCCGGACCCTCGAGCAGCTCCTTCAGGTTCTTCCCCGGCTGGAAGAGCTCCGGATTCGAGCCGGGGATCGGCGCGGCGGGCGCGAAGTCCTCTCCGAGGTCCAGGGGCTCGATCTCCTGGCCGCGCGCCAGGAGGACCGCGCGTTCGAGCCGGTGTTCCAGCTCGCGCACGTTGCCCGGCCAGCGGTGCGCGGCACAGGCGGCGAGCGCCGCCGCGGACAGCGCCCGGCGCGGACGGCCGTGCTCGCGGGCCAGGCGGTCGAGCACGCGCTCGGTGAGCAACGCGAGGTCCGCGGCGCGCTCGCGCAGGGGCGGCAGCTCCAGGCTGACGACCCGCAGGCGCCAGAGGAGATCCTCGCGGAACCGGCCCTCGGCGACCGCCCGCGCGAGATCGACGTTCGTCGCCGCCACGACGCGCACGTCGGCCGTGCGGGTCTGCGTCTCGCCGACGCGCTCGAAAGCCCGGTCCTGGAGCACGCGCAGGAGCTTCACCTGCAGCTCGGGCGACGCCGTTCCGATCTCGTCGAGGAACAACGTGCCGCCGTCGGCGGCCTCGAAGCGCCCGGGTCGGTCCTTCGTCGCGCCCGTGAAGGACCCGCGCGCGGACCCGAACAGCTCGCTCTCGAGGAGTCCGGCCGGGATCGCGCCGCAGTTCACTTCGACGAACGGGCCGCTCGCGCGGCCGGAGCGCTGGTGCAGCGTGCGCGCCAGCAGCGTCTTGCCCGTGCCGCTCTCGCCTTCGATGAGCACGGTCGCGCGCGTGTCCGCGACGGCGTCGATCGTGGCGAGCACCTGCTTCATGCGCGGATCGCGCGTCGCGATCGCGCCGGCCTCGACGCGTCCCGCGAGGTCGTCGCGCAGGCGACGGTTCTCGGCGCGCAGGTCGCGCGCCTCGAGGGCTCGCGCGACGGCCAGGAGCACCTCCTCCGGTTCGCAGGGCTTCTGCAGGCACTCGGCCGCGCCGCGGCGCACCGCATCGACCGCGTCCTCGATCGAGCCGAACCCCGCGAGCTCGATCCAGGCCGGGGGCGTGTCCAGGCGCCCGAGTTCCTGCGCCACGTCGAGTCCGGCGCTGTGCGCGTCGCACAGGAGCACGTCCGCCGTCCCCGCGCGCAGGGCGCGTGCGAGGCGCGTCCCGCCCGCCACGGCCTCGGCGCGGTGGCCGGCGGCCTTCAGCATGCGTGCGAGCTCGCGCGCCGAGCCGTCGTCGTCGCAGACGAGCACGGTCCCGGGACGCGGGGCAGGGGAGTCGAGGCGTTCCGACACGTCGTTTCTTTTCGACATGTCGGAGCGCGGATCTTCAACGCCGCTGCACCGTGGTCGTGCTGGCCTGGTCCGTCGGCCACAGGACGACCTCGCCCACGTTCACGTGCGCGGGACGCGTCACGACCCACACGATCGCGTCGGCCACGTCCTCCGGGGCGAGCGGAGTCATGCCCTGGTACACCGCCTTGGCGCGCGCCTGGTCCCCCCGGAAGCGGACGCCGCTGAACCCGGTCTCCACCATGCCCGGATCGACCGTGGACACGCGCACGCCGGAACCCGCGAGATCGAGCCGCTGCGCCTCGTACAGCGCCCGCACGGCGTGTTTCGTCGCGCAGTAGACATTTCCACCCGGGTAGACCTGCCGACCGGCCACGCTCCCGAGCAGCACGTGGTCGCCGCGCCCGGCCGCCCGCATCGCGGGCAGGGTCGCGTGCAGGACGTGCAGGACGCCCTTCAGGTTCGTGTCGATCACGACCGCCCACTCGGACGGGTCGCCGTCGGGGAGCTTCTCGGCGCCCAGGGCGAGGCCGGCGTTGTTCACCACCAGGTCGGCGCCCAGGCCGCCCAGCGCGTGCTGCACCGCGGCGGCGTCGCGCACGTCGAGCTCCACGATCCGTGAACCCGGGCACTGCGCCTGGACGGCCGCCAGGCGGGCCCTGTCCCGACCGACGAGGACGACCTCGGCACCGCGGGCGGCCAGCGCCCGGGCCGTGGCGGCTCCGATTCCTGAGGATGCTCCCGTGACGATCGCCCTGCGGTTTTGGAGACTCGACATCGCCGGAGTGTAGCCCGGAAGGGATTTCGCTTCCCCGCGTTCCAGGGGGCCGCACGCCGCGACCGATAGAACGACTTGCGCACGAGAGCCATGACACCGTGATCCGTTCCATCTTCCACCTGGCCTTCGTGGCCGGTCTCGCCATCGGCGCCTTCGCGGGCGCTCCGACCTCCGACGCGACCCTCTACCACGGAGGGCGCTTCGTGCTGAACGACGGCCACGGCGGCAGCGCCACCGCGCTGCTCGAGCGCGACGGCCTCGTCGTCGCGACCGGGACCCTCGAGGAGCTCGCGCAGCGGCCCGATGCGCACGGAGCCAAGCGCATCGACCTGCGCGGCGCGTGCATCGTGCCCGGCCTCCAGGACGCGCACGGCCACCTCGAGGGGTACGGTGCCGCGCTCGACGAGATCGACCTCGGCGGCGTCGCGACCTTCGCCGCGATGGTCGAACGCGTCGCCGCCGCCGCGGCGAAGCTGCCGGCCGGAACGTGGGTCCGCGGACGCGGCTGGGACCAGAACCGGTGGGAGGGCGGGGAGTTCCCGCACCACCTCCTGCTCTCGACCGCGACGCCGGACCATCCGGTGTTCCTGGAGCGGGTCGACGGGCACGCCGCGCTCTGCAACGCAGCCGCGCTCGCGCTGGCCGGCCTCGACGGCGTCCTCGATCCGGAGCCCAAGGTCCAGGGCGGTCGCGTGTTCCTGGACGAGGACGGGCGCGCGACCGGGATCCTGCTCGACGCGGCCACGAAGCTCGTCGAGCGCGTGATCCCGAGCCCCGCGCCGCAGCTCGCGCGCAAGCGCTTCCTCGCCGCCCAGGAGAAGTTGCTCTCGGTGGGGCTCACCTGCGTGCACGACATGGGCACGAGCCGTCCCATGCTGGCCCTGCTCCAGGACCTGCGCGCCAGCGGCGAGCTCAAGCTGCGCGTCGTGGCCTACCTCGACGGCATGGGGCCGCTCGACAAGAAAGCACTGGCCGGATTCCCGCTGGCCCCCGATCCGCGCGACATGCTGTCGGTCCCGGGCGTCAAGCTCTACGCCGACGGTGCGCTCGGGTCGCGCGGCGCGGCCCTGCTCGAACCGTACTCGGACGCGCCCGGAGAGAAGGGGCTCCTGCTCCTCACCGAGGACGATCTCGCGACGCGCCTCGCGCTCGTGACGCGCGCGGGCCTGCAGCCGGCGGTCCACGCGATCGGCGACCGCGCGAACCGCATCGTGCTCGATGCCTACGAGCGCCTCTCGATCGCCGTCCCGGGCTTCCGCGACTTGCGGCCCCGCATCGAACACGCGCAGGTCGTCGCCCCCAAGGACTGGCCGCGTTTCCCCGCGCTGGGCGTCGTGCCTTCCATGCAGCCGACCCACGCGACGAGCGACATGGCCTGGGTCGAGGCACGACTGGGGCCCGAGCGCACGCGCGGAGCCTACGCTTGGCGCGCACTGGCGCCGGAACTCGGCCGCCTCGCGCTGGGCAGCGATTTTCCCGTGGAGAAGCCCGATCCGCTCGAGGGCCTGTTCGCGGCGCGGACCCGCACGAAGGCGGGCGGCAAGCCGGAGGAAGCTCTGCTCCCCGAGCAGCGCCTCGACGGCGCATCGGCCCTGGCCGGCTTCACGAGCGGCGCGGCGTGGGCGGTGCGACAGGACGATCGGCGCGGCCGGCTGTTGCCGGGTTACGCCTGCGACCTGACCGTGCTGGGCGTCGATCCGACGACCTGCGCCCCGGCCGAGCTCTTGAAGGACTCCGTGCGGATGACCGTGATCAACGGCCTCACCGTGTGGCGTGCGCCGGCCAAGGCACCCGACGCGCGCGGCGGCTGATCGCGCGATCGCGTGCGCGCGCGGCCTGCTAGACTGCTGCCGCGCTACGAGGAGAGCGCCGCATGGTCCGAATCGACGTCACCTACCGCGGGCGCCTGCGTTGCGTCAGCCTGCACGAGCCCTCGGGCGCGGAGCTCTCCACCGACGCTCCGAAGGACAACCAAGGCGAAGGCGCCAGCTTCTCGCCGACGGACCTCGTCGCGACGGCGCTCGCGACCTGCGTGCTCACGACGATGGGCATCGTCGCGAATCGCCACGGCTGGAAGCTCGACGGTGCCACGGCCTCGGTCGTGAAGCACATGGTCGCGGACCCGATCCGGCGCATCGGCAAGCTCGAGCTGACCCTGCGCATGCCGGCCGGCCTGGACGAGCGCGCGCGAGAGACCCTCGAGCGCACGGCGCACACGTGTCCCGTGCACAAGAGCCTCGCGCCCAACGTCGAGGTGCCCATGACGTTCCTGTGGGACGCGGTCCCGGCCGCGCACTGAAGTCTTGGAGCAAGCCGCGATCCTCGCTGCGACGGGACTGCGCCATGCGTATCCCGGTCCCGTTCGCGCGCTCGCGGGCGTCGACTTCGCCGCGCGCGCCGGCGAGTTCACGTTCGTGATCGGGCCGAACGGGTCGGGGAAGAGCACGCTGCTGCGCATCTTGGCCGGCATCCTGGCTCCCGACGCGGGCGAAGTGCGGTTGGAGGGACGCAGCCTCACCGAACTCGCGGCGCGCGAGCGCGCGCGCCGCATCGCGCTCGTTCCGCAGTACCTGCCCGTGCTGCCGGAGGTGCTGGTCGCGGACTTCGTGCTGTCCGGACGCTACGCCCGCGTGCCGCGCTGGACGGCGCTGGGCGCCGACGACCGGCGGATCGCGGCGAGCGCCTTGGCCGACTGCGACGCCGGCGAGCTCGCCTGTCGCGGCATGGACGAGCTCTCCGGAGGACAACGCCAGCGCGTGCTCGTCGCGCGCGCCGTCGCGCAGGAGGCTCCCGTGCTGCTCGTCGACGAACCGACGAACGCGCTCGATCCGGAGCACCAGATCCAGGTGCTCGACCTGCTCGCGCGGCTCACGTGCACGGACCGCGCGGTGGTGGTGGTGAGTCACGACCTGAACCTCGCCAGCCAGTACGCCACGCGGCTCGTGCTGCTCGACGAAGGCCGAGTGGTGAAGGACGGCGCGCCCGAGGACGTG
The DNA here is from genome assembly GCA_026692665.1 of Planctomycetota bacterium. GTDB lineage: Bacteria > Planctomycetota > UBA1135 > UBA1135 > JAEUHZ01. The sequence goes on along the minus strand of JAPLOF010000057.1, from coordinate 30,843 downwards.
CTCACGCGCGCCGTGCTCGAGCCCGTCTACGGCGCGCAGCTGCACTACGGTTCGTGGGACGTCGCTGGTCGCGCCGCGCGGCCCTACGTGCTTCCGAGGCGGGGGAGCTGAGCGGATGTCGGAGTCCACGGCGGCGATCTCGCGCGGCCTCATCGAGTACCTCGCCGCGCGCACGGCCGGTGACGACGCGTTCCTGCGCGAGCTGAAGGCCGCGGCGCACGCCGCGGGGATCCCCTCGATCTGGATACCGCCCGAGGAGGGAAGCCTGCTGCAGGTCCTTCTCCGGGTCGCGCGCGCCACGGAGGTCGTCGAGGTCGGGACGCTGGCCGGCTACTCGGCGATCTGGATGGCGCGGGCGCTGCCCGCTGGCGGGCGCGTGCGGACGATCGAGCTCTCGCCGAAGCACGCCGCGTTCGCGCGCGCCTGGATCGCGCGCAGCGACGTGTCGGAACGCGTCGAGGTGCTCGAAGGCCGCGGCGGCGACGTCCTGCGCACGATGGCGGCGTCGAGTGTCGACGCGGTGTTCCTCGACGCCGACAAGAGCGGCTACGCGGACTACGTCGAGCAGGCCGCGCGCATCCTGCGACCGAGCGGCCTGCTGCTGGTCGACAATGCGTTCGCGTTCGGACAAGTGCTCGACGCCGAGCCCGAGGACCGCGAAGCGCCCGCGATCCAGGCCTTCAACGAGCAGCTGGCGCGCGACACGCGCTTCCAGTCGCTGATCGTGCCGATCGGCGACGGGCTGTGGGTGGGGGCCCGGCGCGCGTGAGCTGTTTCACGGCATCGCCAGGACGTGGTCCGCGAGCAGTTCGAGCGCGGACTGCGGGAGCATCTTGTACGTGGGCATCGCCAGGCTGAACTTCTGGCCTTGCGTGCGGAGGCGCGGGTCCTTCGCGGCATAGCCCACCGGGTCGCGCAGGTAGGCGACCAGACTCTCGCGCGTCCAGTGGCTCTTCTTGCCGTGCAGCGGAGGCGCGAGCTGGGATCCCGCGCCGTCACCCATGTGGCAACTCGCGCACTGGTTCTGGAAGAGCTCGGGCCCGGTCCCGGAGTAGTCGGCCGCATCGCTGCAAGAGAAGCCGAGGGCGAGCAGGAGGGATCCGGCGAGGACGAGGCACGCGGTTCGCATCGCGTCGTTGTAGCAGGGGACGGAGCCAGGAACGACGCCCTGAGACATGCACCGGCCCCCTCGGCACGCGGAGCGCGCCGAGGGGGCCGGTGCATGTCTCGGGGCGCCGTTCCTGGCTCCGTCTAGTCCGCCGAGACGTTCGGCACCTGCAGGGCGACCTGGTCGCGCTGCTGGGTGTACGTCCAGGCCCAGTCGCTCGACGACACGCGCTTCAGGTAGCGCTTGCGGCGCGCGCGGATCTCGATCAGGTCGCCGGCCAGCTCCGGGTGGCGGATCATGGCGAAGAGGCGCTCGAACTTGCGGCGGATCTTCGGGACGATCCCCTTCGTGGCGCGCGCGTGGGCCTTGAGCAGGCGCTCGCGCTCCTGGTGCAGCTCCTCGTGGCTGAAGTTCGGGTGCTTGAAGCTCTCCGTCGAGTGCCAGTAGTGGAACTCCATCTCGGCCACGTCGCGCGTGAGGTACGGCTTCAGCTGCTCGTAGACCTCGGTGCCCGGGATCGGCTGCAGGATCGAGCAGCAGACCGCGTCGCAGCGCGTCTCGGCGATCAGCTCTTCCGTGAGGCGGTGGTCGCGCACCGTGTCCTCGGGGAAGCCGTAGAGGATGAAGAACTTGAAGTACATGCCGAGCTGGCGGTTCAGCTTCGCGCCGTCGCGGACGCCCTGCGGCGTCACGCCCTTCTTCATCGTCACGAGCATCTCGGGGCTGCCCGACTCGAGCCCGTAGTAGATCTTCACGCAGCCCGCCTTGCGCATCCAGCGGAGCATCTCGAAGTCCATCGTGTCGACGCGCGACTCGGCGACCCATTCGAAGAACAGGTCGCGCTTGATGATCTCCTTGCAGATCGCGATCACGCGCTTGCGCTGGATCGTGAACAGGTCGTCGAAGAGGACCAGCTGCGGCGGGTTGTACTTGCGCAGGATCATCTCCATGAGATCGACCGTGCGCTCCGGGCTCATCGCGCGGTACTGGCGCGGCGTCATCTCCGCGTCGCAGAACGTGCAGGCGTACGGGCAGCCGCGCGACGTGATCAGCGTCACGCCCGGGTTCACCATCAGGCGCATGTAGCGCGGGATGTCCCACAGGTGGTAGGCCGGGAACGGCAGCTCATCCATCTTCTTGATGAGCGCGCGGCGCGGCGTGCGGAACAGTTCCCCGTCCTTCAGGAACGTGATGCCCTCGATCTTCTCCCAGGCTTCCCGGTTGCCGAGGTTGTCCACGATCTCAGGGAGAGTCTGGTCGCCCTCGCCCTGCACGCAGATGTCGGCGGCGCCGGCGTTCAGGAAGAACTCGGGGTTCGTCGTCGGGTGGGGGCCGCCCATCACGACCGGGCGACCGATCTCGTCCTTGGCGATCTTCCCGAGCTCGCGGGCGCGCCGCGCGTTGGGAGTCAGCGACGAGATTCCGACGAGCTCCGACCACTCCATGCCGCGCCGGATGTCGTCGACCTCGTCGATCGAGTCGTCGAACAGCTTGACCTCGTGGCCGAGCTGCTCGAGTTCGGCGGCGAGGATGCTGATCCCGAGCGGGGGATAGATCTCGTCGCGGGCGAGTTCGCCCTTGGTGACGTTCTCGTCGGCGAAGACTTCGGCCGCCTTCTGGCGGATGGCTTGCGACTTCGCGTAGATCAGGACGATCTTCATGGAGCGGGACCGAGGTGGCGAGACGCGTCGCGGGTGGAATTGACCCTGCCGGAAGCTGGAGGGTGAGCTCTGGACTCGTGGGGAGGACAGGCTCTTCTCGTCGGATTCTATCCCGGTGGGCCCGGAGCGGCAATCCGGCCCGGCGCGCCGGGCCCGGAACTCATGGAACCCTTTTCCTGACTTGACCAGTCTTTGTTCCGGGGTGCCGGCCTGGCCCCGGAACGGACCTCCGGCTCGGCCGGCGCGCGCGCTAGACTCCCGGCCCATGGCCTCGAAGACGCCGCCGCCTCCGGGCACCCCGCCGCCGACGTTCGACCAGCGACTCCAGCGCCTGGAGGCCCTCGTCGGCGAGCTCGAGCAGGGCGGCCTCCCGCTCGAGCCCTCGATCGAGCGCTACCAGGAGGGTGTCGGGCTCCTGCGCGAGTGCCGCGCGATCCTCCAGAGCCTGGAGAAGCGGGTCGAGGAGCTCTCCGCGCAGGGTGGGCTCGAACCCCTGGCCGGCGATCCGGACGCGACATCGCCGGCGGACGGGCGGACGGGCGGAGGACGGGGGTGAGCCTGGCGCCGGCCCGCGCGGCCGAGATCGACGCCTGGCTGGCCGAGGCGCGTGCCTGGACGGACCGCGAGCTCGACCGTCTGCTTCCTCCGCCGCACGCGGAGCCGCGGCGTGTCCACGAAGCCCTGCGCTACGCCGTGTTCGGCGGCGGCAAGCGTCTGCGTCCGGCCGTCCTGCGCCTCGTCGCCGCGCACTACGGAGGCACCGAGCGCGAGGCCGCGCTGTGCGCGGTCGCGCTGGAGTGCGTGCATACCTACAGCCTCGTGCACGACGACCTGCCGTGCATGGACGACGACGACTTGCGGCGCGGCCGTCCCACGGTGCACCGCGTGTTCGGCGAGGCCGTCGCCGTCCTGTGCGGTGACGCGTTGCTCACGCACGCCTTCGCTCTGCTCGCGCGCACCGGGCCCCTGTGCGGCGACCTCGTGGGCGTGCTGGCCGACGCCGCTGGCGCCTCCGGCATGGTCGGAGGCCAAGACCTCGACCTGGCCGCCACGCGCGGCGCGGCTCCGACCGTCGACGCCCAGGAAGTCGCGCACATCCACGAGCTCAAGACCGCCGCGCTCATCGCCGCGGCGGCCGAGATGGGAGCGATCGCCGCGCGCGCGCGGCCGACCGAGCGCATCGCCGCGCAGGCCTACGGGCTGGCGCTGGGCCGTTGCTTCCAGGCCGTCGACGACATCCTGGACGTGACCGGCGACGCCGCGACGTTGGGGAAGACCCCGGGGAAGGACCAGGCCGCGGGCAAGGCGACGCTCGTCGCCGCGCTCGGCCTGGAGGGCGCCCGGAAGCGCGCGAAGGAGCTGGCGCTGGACGCGCGCCAGGCCGCCGAGGCGCTGGGTGCCGTGAAGGGGGACCTGGCCTACGACCTCGTCTCCCACCTCCTGGCGCGGCGGACCTAGCCTCCTCGCACGACCGCCCCCGTGTCCTGTTCCCGACCCATCCTGCGCGCGCGCCGCGGCCGAACCTGGCCGACCTCTTGGTCCAGCGCCCCGTGCGTGCGAGGCTCTAGTCCCTCCGCCAGCCCTCGAGGGCCGCGGAAGATGGGATCCCGATGACCGAAACGACCCGTGCGGACGCGCCTTCCGGGCGCACCCTGCTGGACCGCATCGATTCGCCGCGCGACCTCCAGCGCCTGGCGCCCGAGGAGCTCCCGCGCCTGTGCGAGGAGATCCGCGCCTTCCTGCTCTCCTCGGTGCAGCAGACCGGCGGCCACCTCGGCTCGAACCTCGGCACGGTGGAGCTCACCGTCGCGCTGCACCGCGTCTTCGACTTCCGTCGCGACCGGCTCGTGTTCGACGTGTCGCACCAGGCCTACGCGCACAAGATCCTGACGGGCCGCCGCACCGGGTTCCCGCTCCTGCGCCAGACGGGCGGCATGTGCGGCTTCACGAACCCGATCGAGAGCGAGTACGACCTGTTCCACACCGGGCACGCCGGCACGGCGATCAGCCTCGGGCTCGGGCTCGCGTTGGCGGGCGCGCACGAGGCCGAACCGCCGCACGTGGTCAGCCTGGTGGGCGATGCGGCGCTCGGCGCGGGCGTCGCGTTCGAGGCGCTCAACCACGCGGCCGCGAGCGGCGCGCGGCTCGTCGTCGTGCTGAACGACAACGAGTGGTCGATCAGCAAGTCGGTCGGCGGGCTCGCGCGCTACCTGTCGCGCATCCGCTCGAGCCGTCTCGTGCAGCGCGCGCACCAGGAGATGCAGGGACTGATCCAGGCGATCCCCGTGATCGGTCCGCGCGTCGACCGCACCTTGGAGCAGATCGGCGAGGTCATGCGCCACGCGGTCGTGCCGGGCCACATCTTCGAGGAGCTGGGCGTCACGTACGTCGGACCGATCGACGGCCACGACGTGGGCCTCCTCGTGGACCACTTCACGCGCGCCAAGGGTCTCGAGGGCGTCGTCCTCATCCACGCCCTGACGGAGAAGGGGCGCGGTCACCCGAAGGCGCCGACGCACCCGGAGCGCGTCCACGGCGTCAAGGCGCCCGAGAAGCCGAGCGAGAGTCCCCGCGACAAGGCGCGCGATTCCGGCTCCGAATCGGCGAAGTTGCCGCCGCGCGCCGTCGCCGCCGAAGCGCAGCCCGCCGTTGGACCGGCGTACACGAAGGCCTTCGCGGACGCGCTCATCCGGCTCGCGGAGCGCGACATGCGCGTCCAGGCGATCACGGCCGCGATGCCGTCGGGAACCGGGCTCGACGCGTTCGGCGCGCGCTTTCCCGCGCGTTTCCACGACACGGGCATCACCGAACAGCATGCCGTGGCGCTCGCGGCCGGCATGGCGAAGGGCGGCCTGCGCCCCGTCGCCGCGATCTACTCGACGTTCCTCCAGCGCGGCTACGACCAGGTCTTCCAGGAGGTCGCGCTCCAGGACCTGCCGGTCGTGCTCGTGCTCGACCGCGCGGGGCTCGTCGGTGCGGACGGCCCTACCCACAACGGGGTGTTCGACCTGGCGTTCCTGCGCACGTTGCCGAACATCGTGCTGGCCGCGCCGCGCGACGCGTCGGACATGGAGCGCATGCTCGAACTGGGGCTGCGTCACGACGGGCCGTTCGCCCTGCGGTTCCCGCGCGACAATTGCCCCGGCCAGGAGCGCATCCACAGGAGCGAGCGGCGCGAGATGGCGCCCGGCCGCGCCGAGGTGCTGGTGGAGGGCGACGGCGTCGTCGTGTGGGCCTACGGAGCGCTCGTGAACCAGGCGCTGGAAGCCTCCGACCGCCTCGCGCGTCGCGGCGTGAAGCTGGGAGTCGTCGACGCGCGCTTCGCGAAGCCGCTCGACGTCGAGCTCCTGTCGCGCCACGCGCAGACCGCGCGCTGGATCGTGACGCTCGAGGAACACCAGCGCGCCGGAGGATTCGGCTCGGCGGTGCTCGAGGCGCTCAACGCGCTCCCGCCGACGAGCGCGCGCGTCAAGGTGCTCGCCCTGCCCGACCGTTTCGTCGACCACCGGACGACGCGCGAGGAGCAGCTCTCCGAGGCCGGTCTCGACGCCGACGGCATCGAGCGCTGCGTGCGCGCGCTCCTGCAACCGAGCCTCGCCTGACATGGCCCGCCGCGCGTCGAAGGCTTCGCCGTCGAAAGGCCGCTCGTTCGGCCGCGTGCTCGTCCTCGCCGACGGCGACAAGGTGGCCGTCGACGAACTGCTCGACCACATGGATCCGTGGCTGCGCGAGCGCGCGACTTCGGTGAACGTCGAACGCGACCTGTACGCCTACGACGAGCAGAGTCCGGCGGCGCGCAAGAAGCGCGAGCGTCCCGACCTGGTCGTCGTGCTGGGCGGCGACGGCGCGATCCTGGCCGCGGTGCGCGCGTTCCACGAGACGCCCGTGCCCACGATCGGGATCAACTTCGGCCGGGTCGGTTTCCTCGCGTCGGTCGAGGCCAGCCAGTGGCGCGAGGCGCTGGAGGAAGTGCAACGCGGCCGCGCCATCGTCGAGAAGCGCATGCGCCTCGCAGTGGAACTCCACGGGGCCAAGACGGTGACGGCGGTCGCGCTGAACGACGCCGTCGTGACGCGCGGCGCATTCCAGGGGATGCTCAGCATCGCGCTCAAGGTCGGCGGGCACTGGGTCACGAACTACCGCGCCGACGGACTCGTGGTCGCGACACCCAGCGGCTCGACCGCGTATTCGATGGCGGCCGGCGGCCCCATTCTGGCGCCGTCGATGCAAGCGTTCTCCGTGTCGCCGGTGTCGCCGCAGGCGCTTTCGCACAGGCCGCTCGTGGTCGACGGAGCGGAGACGCTGGAGCTGCACGTCACGCGGGCGTCGGGGCTCACGACGCTCGTCGTGGACGGACAGGGCTTCTTCCCGATGCACGAGGGCGATTTCGTGCGGGTGAAGCGACACCCCGTGCCGTACCCGCTCCTGTCGCGACCGGGATTCGATCCGTACACGCGTCTGCGCGAGCGGCTCGGATGGCGCGGCAGCATCGAGCCCGACGTCTTCCCCGACGACGACCAGCCGCCCAAGCGGCGCGAGGTCGACCCGGGGCACGGGGGCGTGCTCTGAGCTGCAGTCGGCGAGGGCTGCGATCCTCAGCGCGCCGCGGCGCGCGCCGCCGTGCGCACGTCGCCCTGGATCTTCCCGTCGTCCATGGTGACCACGCGCTGACAGCGGGCGGCGAGGCGCTCGTCGTGCGTCACGAGCAGCATCGACAGGCCGCGTTCCTCGCGTTCGGTGAGGAGCAGTTCGAGCACCTTCTCGCCCGTCGCGCTGTCGAGGTTGCCGGTCGGCTCGTCGGCGATGAGCAGCGGGGGATCCAGGAACAGCGCGCGCGCGATCGCGACGCGCTGCCGCTCGCCGCCCGAGAGTTGCGCGGGGCGGTGCTTCAGCCGGTCCTTCAGGCCGAAGCGCGCCAGCGTCTCCTCGGCGCGTTGCAGGTTCTCGCGGCGCGCGGCGCGCCACGCTCCCATCGACGATCCGATCATCGCCGGCAGCACGACGTTCTCGACCGCCGTGAGCTCCGGCAGCAGGTGGTAGAACTGGAAAACGAACCCGATGCCGGAGTTGCGCAAGGCGGCGCGCTCCGCCACCGAGACCTTCCAGGCGCTCTGGCCCTGAAACGTGACCTCGCCCTCGGTCGGCTGCTCGAGCAGTCCCAGGATCTGGATCAGCGTGGACTTGCCGGCGCCGGAGGCGCCCATCACCCCGACGAGCTCGCCGCGGCCGACCTCGAGCGAGACGCCGTGGAGCACCTCGAGCTTCCGGTCGCCGACCTGGAACGACTTCCTGATCCCGCGCGCGGAGACGATCGCGTCACTCATGGCGGAACGCCTCACTCATAGCGCAGCGCCTCCAGCGGATCGAGGCGGCCGGCGCGCCAGGCGGGGATCGCGGCGAAGAGCAGCGTGCAGACGAAGGCGCCCAGCACGATGACCACGACCCACAGCGGGTTCACGACGGCCGGGATGTGGTCGAACAGGTAGACGTTGCGGTTGAAGATCTGGACGCCCAGGACTTTCGAGAGCCACTGTTCGATCGCGTCGATGTAGATGGCGCCCAGGACTCCGAGTACCGCGCCGGCGAGCGCGCCGATCAGCGCGTCGAGGAAGGCGATCCACAGGAAGAGGCTCGTGACGCCTTCGGGCGTCGCGCCCAGGGCCGACAGGATCCCGATGTCGCGCCGCTTCTCGGTGACCATCATCGAGAGGATCGCGAAGATCGTGAACGCCGCCACGACCACGACCAGCGACAGCATGATCGCCATCAGGACGCGCTCGTTCTCGATGGCGCCGAGCAGCGAGCGGCGGAAGTCCTCCCACGTGCGCACTTCGCCGGCGCCGCGCCTCGAGATCAGGCCCAGGCCTCCGAGCTTCGAGGACAGGTCGTCGCGCAATGCCCGGCCGTCCTTCTCGTAGTCCGCGACGCGGACGAGCACCTGGCTGAATTGGCGCGGCGACGACAGGAAGTCCGCCAGCTCCGTGCGCTCGAAGTAGATCTGCTCGAGATCCATCTCGTTCTCGCCGGAGCGGAACGTGCCGGCGACGACGTAGCGGCGGTTGTTCACCGCGAAGTTGCCGGACTTCGGATCGGGCACGCCGGTGACGATCTCGATCTCGCTGCCGCGGCGCAGGTTCCAGTTGTCCGACAGCTGTTCGCCCACGAGGCAGCTCGGCAGCAGTCGTCCGCTCGGCTCGTACCCCGGCGGAGGAGCGAAGGGGTGCTCGACGTCGTGCACGCGCGTGCCGCCGAAACGCGGCTTGGCCTCGAGCGCGGCGCGCAGGCCCGTCGTCGCGAACTCGTCGGCGACGTCGATGCCGACGAGCTTCACGCCCGAGAGCTTCCCGGACTGCGCGTCGGCCATGCGGACGTTGGCGATCGCCGCGTCCGCGCCGCTCTGGCCCAGGATGCCGTACCACGTGAGCTGCGCGCAGGCCGCGACGACGCGCGGATCCGCGCGCACCGCGGCCACGAGCGGCGCCGGGTCGTACGGCACCGTCACGCCCTGCCGATTCTCGAGGTGCAGCGGCTCGATGATGAGATCGCTGAGGGTCCCGCGCAGGCTCTTCTTCGTCTCGAGCAGGAAGCCCGTCATGATCGAGAGGATCAGGATCAGCGCGCCGACGCCGACGGCGATCCCCACGATCCCGATGATGTTCGTGCGGCGCGCTGCCAGGTAGCGCCAGGACAGGAAGAAGCGGTACATGGGGGAGCCGTTACGGCTTCGGAGCCGCGTTCTTCTCGAGTTCGCCGCGCGACCCGCGCGACTCGGGCTTCATCGCCGGGAAGAGCAGCACGTCCCGGATCGAGTCCTGGCCCGTGAGCACCATGACCAGACGGTCGATGCCGATCCCGAGGCCGCCCGCGGGGGGCATGCCGTACTCGAGGGCCTGCACGTAGTCCCAGTCGACCTCGCCCGGCGCTTCGGGGTCCTTCGTCGCGACCTGCTCCTCGAAACGGCGCTGCTGTTCCGCCGGATCGTTCAGCTCGCTGAACGCGTTGCCGAGCTCCATGCCCGCGACGTACAGCTCGAACCGCTCGGCGATGCGCGGATCGCCGGGCTTCTGCTTCGCGAGGGGACAGATCTGCACCGGGTAGTCCACGACGAAGACCGGGCCGGACAGCGTGTCCTCGCACGTCGCCTCGAAGACGTCGTTCATCAGCTTCCAGGGGTCCGCGACCACGTGCAGCTCGAGCTCCTGCGCGCGGCGCTTCACCTTGGCCGCGTCGTCGAAATCGAACCCGTTCTTCTCGCGGAACAGGTCCGTGTACCCGACGCGCGGGAACGGAGCCTTCAAGTCGTATTCGGCGCCGCGGAACGTGACCTTCGTCGTGCCGTTCACGGCCAGCGCGCAGCGCTCGACGATCTGCTCCGCGATCTCGAGCATGCGCCGGTAGTCGGCCTGCGCCTCGTACAGCTCGAGCATCGTGAACTCGGGGTTGTGCCGCACGGACAGCCCCTCGTTGCGGAAGTTGCGCGAGATCTCGAACACGCGCTCGAGCCCGCCGACCACGAGCCGCTTGAGGTAGAGCTCGGGCGCGATGCGCAGGTAGAGGTCGCTGTCGAGCGCGTTGTGGTGCGTGACGAACGGCCGCGCGGCGGCGCCGCCGGCGATCGGGTGCAAAGTCGGCGTCTCGACCTCGAGGTAGCCCTCGCTCTCGAGGTACTTGCGGATCGTGCCGAGCGTCTTCGAGCGCTTCACGAAGACGTCCGCGACGCCCTCGCTCGCCCAGAGATCGACATACCGGCGGCGGTAGCGCAGCTCCTTGTCGACGAGCCCGTGCCACTTCTCCGGCGGCGGCGCGACGGCCTTCGCGAGCAGCGTGACGACTTCGGCCCAGACCGTGGGCTCGCCCTTCTTCGTGTGCCCGAGCGTGCCCGTGACGCCGACGAGGTCGGCGCCGTCGAGGAGCTTCCGCTGCGGCCACCACTCGGTCAGCTTGTCGCGCTCGAGCCCGACCTGCAGCCGGCCGGTGCGGTCCTGGAGGGGAGCGAAGACGAGCTTGCCAAAGTCCCGCAGGAGCTGGACGCGGCCGGCGACGGTGACGCGCGTGCCGACGAGCGCGCCGGGAGCTTCCGGCGTGCCGGCGCCTACGAGAAGCTCGCCGATGGGCGTGGCGGCGACTCCACGCGCGGGGTACGGGTCGATGCCCTGGGCGCGCAGGGCTTCGACCTTGGCGAGGCGGTCGGGGTGGGCTTGGTCGGTCATGGACGGCCCGAGAGGGTAGCGGTCAGCGATGTCGCACCCAAGTTGCGGATGGCGTGCAATGCCGCCCTGCCTGCCCAGTGGCCGGTACCGGGAGCTCATGAAGCGCGCCTCCTCGTTCGGGCCACCCGGTGCTAGGCTTGCGCCCGAGTTCAGGTCCCATTCTCCGTTGCCCTCTCGGGAGTTCCACTCGCATGGCTCGCCTGGTGCTCGTGTTCCTGTTCGTTCTCTCGTCCATTTCGGGGCTGGGTAGCGCTCAGGTGCCGCTTCCCGCGATCCCCGATCACCACCACTGGACCGTCAACCAGTTCGTCTCGTTTTGGAATTGGAAAGACCCCTCCGTTGAGCCGCTCGTCACCACGCCGGCCAACGCCGACCCTCACGAGCCCGCCGGGGAGGAACTGGACCACAGGGAGTACCTGGTCGACCGGAACGTGACGAAGTCGATCGGGGCCGATAGGAAGGTAGTCGTACTGCTCAAGAAGAACCCCAAGGACCTGAAGATGGGGTATGTCCCCGTCGCTGGTACATGGCCCGTGAGCGTGTGGCTCGGGAAGAAGGTGGGTGGCGCAGCCTACGCGCCGAAGGACTTGTTTCCCGAAGATTCTGCCTGGGTTACGCCCGAGCACACGAACGAGTTCCTGGTCGCGGCGAAGTACCTCACCAACGACACGAGAGAGAACCACCCTGCATGGTTGGCGCGCTCACCGATTTACGAGGGTGGGACTGTTGGGGTCATCATCAACGGGCACGACCAGACCTCCTGGACGATCCCCGGGATCGTGGGGATAGTGATCGGGGGCGTTGCAGTGTTTCTTGTTCAGCTTGGATTGGCCAAGAGGAAATAGCCTGTCGCGTCAACGAGCAGTACGAAGCCTCCGGCAAAGCCGTAGGCCAAGCGTGTGGTTCGATCCGCCGGGTCCGTCCCACTGAACGAACGAGGGTCGCACGAAGCGCAGCGCCACGGCGAAGCTGCCTCCCCGAAATGCGCGCGTTCCGCTCTCCGGTTGGCCGATCGCAACTGGACCGGCCGATCGGAACTCATCGCGGCACCACTCGCTGACGTTCCCCAGGCAGTCGTACAGCCCGAACGCGTTCGGTTCGTAGGAGCCGACCGGCGAGGTCACGATGTGCTTGTCATCCCAGTCGGCGACGTCCGGTGAGGGGGCGGCTCTGCTCAAGTCCAAGACGTTCTCGTGCCCGTTCAGGCTGGCCTTGGTGGGGCCGTACCCGAACAGTTCCCATTGCCCCGCACGTGCCGCGTATTCCCACTGATCCTGGGACAGCAGGTCGAGATCAAGCCGGGCGGAGAATCGTTCCGCCTCGAGCCAGCTGATGCCCTCGACGGGAAATCGGTCCGTTCCTTGCTCCTCGATGTATGCGTCTGGGAGCATTCGGGAGGGGTTCGTGTTCATGATCCGGCGCCACTGCTCCTGAGTGACCTCGAACTTCGAGACGAAAAATGGATCGAGGACCGCTGTCCTGGGGACTTCCAGCGGATCTGGCGGCGGGGTCTCCCTTGGCGATCCCAGTCTGCAAGTTCCCCCTGGGAGCAGCACGAGCACGATTCCGGTGTCCTCACCGACCAGTGGACGTGACTGTCTGATCGGGCACGGGCCGCTCGCCACGACCCAGAACTCCTCCAGACCACTGCTCGAATCCGGCCCCAGGGGCACAAGGCCGAGTTGGGGAGCAATCGACAGCCCGGCGTATTGCGGTGAGATCGCCACGCGCCGGATCGTGTCGACCCAGTCGAATCGGGGATCCTCGAGCGACCGCCACCGGACCTCCTTCGCGAGTGCTACCCGGGCTTCGACCCTGGGGCGCAGGCGGAGCAGGGTCTCGGTGTCCGCGATCAATCCATCGACTTCCGAACGCAGGGCGGGTGGGACCTCGGGATCGGCCAGTTCACTCCTGTACAGGCTCAGCCGACTCTCGAGGGCAGCCACGGTTGCGAGCCACTCCTGCATCGCCGGAACCGTCTCCGGCACGGCGGGCCAGAGTTCCGCTTCGCGACGCTGCAGCGCGTCTGCGCCCATCGCGTCCGCGCGAGTCTCCGCGTCGATCCTCGCCCGTTCCTTGGCGTCCCGCTCCTCGGTCAAGCGCCACACGAAGATCGAGCCCGCGGCCAGCAGCGCGAGCAGGCCCGCCGCAGCTGTCGCGACCGCCGCGCGATGCCGCTCCGCGAACAACCGCAGCGCGTGGCCGAGGCTCGGCGCGCTGGCCTGGATCGGTCTCCGCTCGATCCAAGCCTCGATGTCCGCCGCGAGCGCCTCCATGCTCGCGTAGCGATCCCCGACTTCGCGCGCCATCGCCTTCTCGCAGATGGCGACGAGGTCCCTGTCCGCCGCGGGTGCGATCGACGAGACCGTCGGTGGGGGCCCATGCAGCACCGCCGCGAGGACGGTCCGCGGCGAGATCCGCCCCTCGGCCGGTTGATACGGCGCGCGCCCGGTCAGCAGCAGGTAGAGGAGACCGCCGACCGCGTACACGTCCGTCCGCGGTCCGACGCGCTCCAGCTCTCCGCGCGCCTGCTCCGGCGGCATGTAGAACGGCGTCCCGAGCACGTCACCGTCCAGCGTCTGCAGCACCGCGTTCGCGTCGCCGTCGGAGTCCTCGCGGTCGGTGTGCACGCTGGACAACGTTCCCGTCTTGCTCCAGCGCACGAGGTCGATCTCGTCGCGCCCGATCACGCGCGCGAGGCCCCAGTCCATCACGTACACCTCGCCGAAGCGGCCGATGCGCACGTTCTCGGGCTTCAGGTCACGGTGCACGACGCGCTTCGCGTGGGCGAAGGCCATCGCTTCGCACACCTTGAGCAGGACGCCGAGCGCGCGCGCGGTCGACCAGCCCTCGCGGCTCGCGCGCGCCTTCGCGAACACCTCGTCCAGGTTCTGCCCGCGGATCACGGGCATCGTGAAGTAGGGGCCTTGCTCGTCGATCGAGAGCTCGTGCACCGGCGGGATGCCCGGGTGCGCGAGCTGCCCCGTCACCTGTGCTTCCTGCAGGAAGCGCGCGAGGTAGTGCCGGCCGAGCTCGGCGTCGCTGCCGGTCCGGCGCTTCGGATGCAGGCGCTTCAACGCGAGGGGGCGCCGCAGGTCCGCGTCGCGCACCTCGAGCACGATGCCCATTCCGCCCTGCCCCAGGACCGGTCCTTCGACGTGCCGGGCCGTGGTGGACCGGTGCTCGCGCAGCCGTTCCAGGATCGAATCGACGTGGTCCTTCTCCAGCGCGGCGATGGGCTCGCCGTCGTCGCGGGTATCGGTGCGCGGCCAGCGTTCGGTCATGGCGAGACGGAGCTCCGCCGCCGGAGGTGGACCGCGTGGCGCGCGAGAAGGGCTTCGCTCGCGGGATCGGGGCAGGAGGCCCCGATTCTAGGCTCCGCGGCGCACGCGCGACCAAGAGTCGGCCCGCGTCGGAAGGGGAGGAGCTCCCGGTTGCCGGCCGCATGCATCGGCCCAACTCCTGCCGGGCCGGGATCCGCCCGGTCCGGTGGACCTCCCTTGGGCAGGTCTGGTGGAGGATAGGGGGGTCGAACCCCTGACCTCGACAATGCCATTGTCGCGCTCTACCAACTGAGCTAATCCCCCGCGTTGTGACCCCCGGGCCCGAGGCCCAAGGCCCGCCCGGCGGACCGAGCGGGTGGAGAAAGATGCCCGCGCGGACCGGGGCTGTCAACGCCGGGCTCGCGAGCGGCGGCCGGAGGGCCGCGCGGGATCGGTCCCGAGGGGTGGGGCGACGAGCCGCGCTGCTATTCTGCGCGCTTCCCGTCCGGCCCCGCGTACCCAGCCATCCCCCCGTGTCGCAACTCTACGAGCCCTCCTCCTTCGAGAGCCGCTGGCAGAAGCGCTGGCTCGACGCCGGCGTCTTCGAGGCCCGGAATCCGGGCCAGCCCGGGTTCGACGCGTCGAAGCCCAAGTACTACGTGCTCGACATGTTCCCGTACCCGTCGGGGTCGGGCCTGCACGTCGGGCACGCGCTGGGCTACGTCGGCACGGACATCGTCGCGCGGCGCAAGCGGATGGAGGGCTTCAACGTCCTGCACCCGATGGGTTGGGATGCCTTCGGGTTGCCGGCGGAGCAGTACGCGATCCAGACGGGCAAGCACCCGCGCGAGACGACCGACGAGAACACGGCGAACTACCGCCGGCAGATCCAGAACATCGGCCTGAGCTACGACTGGTCGCGCGAGGTCGACACGAGCCACCCGAGCTACTACCGCTGGACGCAGTGGCTCTTCCTGAAGCTCCACGAGCGCGGCCTGGCGTACCAGGCCGAGGTCGCGGTCTGGTGGTGCGAGGAGCTGAAGACCGTCCTCGCCAACGAGGAGGTCATCAACGGCCGCAGCGAGCGCGGCAACCATCCGTGCGTGCGGCGTCCGCTGAAGCAGTGGATGCTGAAGATCACCGCCTACGCCGAGCGTCTGCTGGCGGATCTCGACGGGCTCGACTGGCCCGAGTCGATCAAGATCCAGCAGCGCGAGTGGATCGGCCGGTCGGAAGGCGCGGAGGTCCGTTTCGACCTGGAATTGCCGGGCGAGAGCGTCATGGTCTTCACGACGCGGCCGGACACGCTCTGGGGCGCGACGTTCCTCGTCCTGTCCCCCGAGCACGCGCTGGTGAAGCGCATCACGACCGCGGGTCAGCGCGCTGCCGTCGAGGCGTATGTCGCGAGCGCGGCGTCGAAGTCCGAAGTCGACCGCACGGATGCGTCGAAGGAGAAGACCGGCGTCTTCACGGGCGGGCGGGCGCGAAATCCGGTCACCGGGGAACTCGTGCCGATCTGGATCGCCGACTACGTGCTCGCGACGTACGGCACGGGCGCGATCATGTCGGTGCCGGGACACGACGAGCGCGACTTCGAGTTCGCGCGCAAGTTCGACCTGCCGGTGCGCGAGGTCGTGAAGCCGCCGGCCGGGACGAAGGGTCTCGCCGACGGCGAGTGCTTCACGGGCGAAGGCGTCGCGGTCAACTCGGGTCCGATCGACGGACTCGCGACCAGCGCGGCGAAGGCGCGTGCGATCGAGATCCTCGAGCGCGCGAACCAGGGCAAGTCGCGCGTCACCTACAAGCTGCGCGACTGGCTCTTCTCGCGTCAGCGCTACTGGGGCGAGCCGTTCCCGCTGCTCCATCGCGAGGACGGCACGATCGTGCCCGTCCCGCTCGATGCGCTGCCGGTGATCCTGCCGGAGATGACGGACTTCAAGCCGTCCACCGACGGCTCGGCGCCGCTGGCGCGCGTGCCGGGCTGGGTGCGCACGACGGACCCGCGGAGCGGCAAGCCCGCGCGCCGCGACACCGACACGATGCCGGGCTGGGCCGGGTCGTGCTGGTACTGGCTGCGCTTCATGGACCCGAAGAACGCCTCCGCGCCGTTCGGACGCGAGGCCGAGGCGTACTGGGGCCCCGTCGATCTCTATGTCGGCGGCGCCTCGCACGCCGTGATGCACCTGCTCTACGCGCGCTTCTGGCACAAGGTGTTCTTCGACGCGGGCCTCGTGCACACGAAGGAGCCGTTCCAGAAGCTCTTCAACCAGGGCATGGTCACCGCGTTCGCGTACGAGGACGCGACGGCTCGCCTCGTGGCGAGCGACGAGGTCGAAGCGCGCGGAGACGCGTACGTGCGGAAGGGCACGGGCGAGCCCGTCAAGCAGATCGTCACGAAGATGGCGAAGAGCCTGAAGAACGTGGTGAACCCCGACGACATCGTCGCGGAGCACGGCTCGGACGTCTTCCGCCTGTACGAGATGTTCATGGGGCCGCTGGCCGACTCGAAGCCCTGGAATCCGCGCGACATCCCCGGATGCCGGCGCTTCCTGGAGCGCCTGTGGCGCGTGTACGTCGATCCGGAAGGCGGCGCTCCGATCCGGCCCGCGTTCGCGGCTGGTGCGGCGGAGAAGCCGCTCGAGGGCGACACGGCGGTGCTCGAGCGCGCGCTGCACAAGGCGATCCAGCGCACGAACGACAGCTTCCACTCGCTGAACCTGAACACGGCGATCGCGTCCTTCATGACGTTCGTCAACGAGGCCACGCGTCTGCCGCAGGCGCTCACGCGTTCCCAGGCACAACGGTTCCTGCAGCTCGTGGCGCCGTTCGCGCCGCACGTGGCCGAGGAATTGTGGAGCCGCATGGGCGAGCGCTCGCTCGTGTGCCAGGCCTCCGTTCCGGTCGCCGAGGCGCGCTGGCTGGAGGAGGACGAGCTCGAACTCGCCGTGCAGGTGAACGGCAAGCTGCGCGGGACGATCCGTGTCCCGCGCGCCGCGGCCGCCCCCGAGGTCGAGGCCGCCGCCCGCGCGGCGGCTTCGACGCAGCTCGCCGGCAAGGAAGTCGTCAAGGTCGTCGCCGTGCCGGGCAAGCTGGTCAACTTCGTGGTGCGCGGATGAGAATGTCCGCCGGTCCGTCGCGCACAGTGGTCTTGGAGGTCCCCATGGTCCGAAGCTCATCTCTCGCGCTCGTGTTCGCCTGCGTCCTGAGCGCCTGCTCCCACGTCGTCGGCGCCAAGGTCACCGGTTCCGGCGTGAAGGGCAGCGCCACCCGCGCCCTCGCGCCCTTCACCGAGATCCGCGCCACGGGCGCGTTCCGGCTCGAGGTCCGGTCGGGCGCGGCCGATTCCGCGGTGGTCGTCGAGGGCGACGACAACCTGGTGCCGCTCTTCGTGACGGACGTGGCGAACCAGACGCTCTCGCTCAACCTGCCGTCCGGCTCCTTCGCGCCGAAGGTGCCGCTCGTCGTGCGCGTGTCCGCGCCCTCGGTCACGAGCCTCGGCGCGAACGGTGCGATCAGCGCCACGATCGAGGGCGTCTCGGGGCCGGAGTTCGACGCGCGACTCAGCGGCGCCTGCAACCTGCGCGCGCAGGGCACCGCGGACCATGCCCGGTATGCGGGAACCGGCGCCTGCGATCTCGAGGCGTTCGATCTCGTGGCCGGTGCCTGCGAGCTCGTGCTCTCGGGCGCGTCCTCGGCCCGCGTGCACGCCACGCGGCGGCTCGAGGCGGAATCGAACGGCGCCTGCACCGTCCGCTACCGCGGGAAGCCCGAGGTGGCGAGCACGGTGTCCGGCAGTTCCACCATCCAGCCCGACGACTCTCACTGAAGGGGTCCGACCCGCCATGCGCATCGTGCCCGCCCACCTCGCCGCCGCCGCGGCGCTGCTCGCCACCTCGTGCGTGTTCGTCGTCAGCGACCACGACGACTGCGGTTCCGACTGGGCCTTGTCCGCGCCGTCGCCGGAGCACACGGGCAGCGGCACGGCGGCGCGCGAGGAGCGCACGGTCGCCGAGTTCACGCGCCTCGAGGCCGGCGGCGCGATCCACGTGGACCTGCGCATCGGATCGCCGCGCTCGGTCGCGGTCCTGGCCGACGACAACCTGCTCGGGCACGTGATCACCGAGGTCGGCGACGGCACGCTGCGCCTCACGATGCGCCCGGGTTCCTACGAGACCCGCACGCCGATCCGGGTCGAGGTCGTGAATCCGACCCTGACCACGCTCGTGGTGGGCGGCGCCGCGCACGCCGCGGTGGCGGGGCTCGACGGCGGTTCCTTGAAGGTCTCGGCCACCGGTGCGGGACGCGCGGAACTCGCCGGGCGCGTCGACCTTCTCACCGGAGCGGCCTCCGGCGCGGCCGAGGTCCGCGCCTTCGGGCTCGACGCGGCCCGCGTCGACGTCGACGTCCAGGGCGCCGGCGAGGTCGAGGTCCTGGTGCGCGAGGAGCTCGAGGCCGACGTGAGCGGCGCCGGCAAGGTGCGCTACCGCGGCAACCCTCCGCGTCTGCGGACCGAGTCGAGCGGCGCGGGCAGCGTGACTGGACCGTGATCAGCCTGGGCCGCGGCGCCCTGGACCCGGAGCCCGCGCGCGGGCGGGCGGGAATCCGCGCGCTCGCTCACCTTCGCCCGTGCGCGGGCAGCGCGCGCAGGCTCTTCGCCCTCGTGGCATTCCTCGCACCGCTCTCGGCGTGCAACCTGACGGCCGGTCCGCGCGGGCTCGATGCGACGAGCACGCTCGTCCCGCCCGCGCCCGCGACGCAGGCGCGCGAGCTGCCCGCGTTCCAGAGCCTGTACGTCGAGGGCGCCCTCGACGTCGAGTTGCGCGTCGGCTCCCCGTGCGCAGTCCGCTTCGTGGGCGACGAGGATCGGCTGGCGGAGCTCACCGCGGAGGTGCGCGACGGCACGCTGCTCCTCGCGGCCGAGCCGGCGACGACCTGGCGCGACGGACCGCGGGCCGTCGTGTCGCTCCCGGCGCTCGCCTCCCTGACCAGCGCGGGCAGCGGCTGGGTGTCCGTCACGGGGCTCGACGAGGCGCGGCTCGCCGTGACCCTGCGCGGCTCTGGGGACGTGCTCCTCCGTGGGCGCGTCGGCGAACTGGTCGCGGAGGACCGCGGCGCCGGGCGCCTGGACGCGAGCGGGATCACGCCCCGCTGAAGGACGTGCCACGCGCGTGCTGCCTTGCGCCGCGCGTCCCGCTATCGTGCGCCCCGTGGACCCCGGTCGCAGAGAGACGCCCTCGTTCGTCGGCCGCGAGGCGCTCTCGATCCTCCTGGTCGCGCTGGTCCTGCGCCTCGCTTTCGTCGTGGCCTTCGACACGCCCGCCGACGCCGACCGCGGGACGTGGGAGTGGGGCTACGAGGCCGGCTGCATCGCGCGTTCGATCACCGAGGGCCACGGCTTCGCGAACACGTGGACGCGCGACGTCGCGCCGTGGAGCGCGGGTTCGGGCGCGACGGGCTGGCTCGTGCCCGCCTACCCGGGGCTCCTGGCCGGACTGCTCGAGCTCACCGGCGGGCTGACGCGCACGACGGCCTGGCTGCTTTTCGCGATCCAGTCGGTCGTGTCGAGCTTCACGTGCGTCCTCGTGTGGGGTCTCGGCAACCGGCTCGGCGCCGCGCGCGCCGGCCGCATCGCGGCGTGGGCGCTGGCGCTCCATCCGTTGGCGATCTGGCACGCGTCGTCGACGGTGTGGGACACGACGTTCGCCGCGTTCGCGTTCACGCTGGTGCTCACGCGGCTCGCGGCCTGCGAGCGCGCGACCGGACCGCGCACCTGGACCTGGTTCGGGCTGATCTTCGGGGGAGCCTTGCTCGTGAACCCGGCGCCACTCGTGCTCGTGCCGGTCGTCGCCTGGGTGGCGTGGCGAGCGCGGCCCACGTTCGCGCACTGGATCGGCGCCTTCGCGCCGTTCGCGCTGGCGGCGGGCGCCGTCGTCATGCCCTGGATGCTGCGCAACGCCCAGGAGATCGGACCCTTCGCGCTGCGCACGAACCTGGGCGTGGAACTCTCCGTGGGGAACTTCGACGGGGCCGACGGACGCTACGCGCGCGATCGGCATCCGAGCCATTCGCCCGCGGAGTTCACGCGCTACCGCGAGATGGGCGAGGAGCGCTACGCCGCGTGGGCCATGGAGCGCGCGACGACCTGGATCCGCGAGAATCCCGGCCGGTTCGTCGTGCTCTCCCTGCGCCGCACCGCGTCGTGGTGGATCGGCGAGGATCCCTGGACCGACCCGCGCACGGACCACGGGCTCTCGGCGCGCGACGACCCGAAAGCCTGGGCGAAGTGGATCCTGCACATGGTGGTGGGCGTGCTGTCCCTCGCGGGCGCGTTCCTGTGGGCGCGGGCGAGCGCGAAGCCGCGGCCCTACCTTCTCACCTTGTTCCTCGTGCCGCCGGTCTACTGCGTGACCCACGTCCTCGAGCGCTACCGCTGGCCGATCGAGCCGCTGCTCGTCCTGTGCGCGGCGTGGCTCGTGTCGCGCTGGTTCCCGAGGCTCCTCGCGCGCACGGATGCGCGCGAATCGGCCGCGGGCGGTTAGGCTCCGCCACGCATGGGCAAGAACGACGATCGCCGCGGCAAGCCGGACGAGCCCGCGAAGCCCCTGAAGAGCTTCCAGGACCTGCTGCGTGCGCGCGGTGGCACGCCGGAGTCCGCGCCGGCCGCCTCCAAGCCGGCCGAGGTCACCTACGACGGCGACCTGGCCGCGCGCGCCGAGTCATTGGGCGACGAGGCGCTGGAGCAGACGGCGCGCGAGCGCATCGTGCGCCGGCCGAACGCGTTCGGGCCGATGGAGCACGGTCCGGCGCCGTATCGCGACGAGGGCTCGGAGGAGATGCAGCTCCTGGCCTCGTTCCGCGTGCGCACGATCTTCCCGCCCGACGTGCTGCGCTTCGTCGCGGCGCTGCCGCGCGATCCCGATCCGGCCGAGTACGCCGGACGCTGGGACCTGCGCTCGATGTGCATCTACACGATCGACGGCGAGGACGCGAAGGACTACGACGACGCGATCTCGATCGACGAGCGCGACGACGGCACGAGCGAGATCGGCGTGCACATCGCCGACGTGTCGCACTACGTGCGGCCCGGCACCGTGCTCGACGACGAGGCGCTGGCGCGCGGCACGAGCGTGTACCTGGCGGACCAGGTCGTGCCGATGCTGCCCGAGGGCCTGTCGAACCACCTGTGTTCGCTCGTGGGCGAGCGCGACCGCTTCGCGTTCTCGGTGTTCATGATCTTCGACGCGAAAGGCACGCGCCTTTCCTACCGCGTCGGGAAGAGCGTGATCCGGAGCGTCCGCCGCAACACCTACCGCGAGGTGCAGGAACTGCTCGACGGCGGGGACTCCCCGGCCGTGCGCGAGATGAAGGCGCGCGGGCTCGAACCGTCGCTCAAGGCCTTCCAGCGCTGGACCGTGAAGCAGCAGGGGATCCGCGACGCGAAGGGGTCCCTGCGGATGGCGTCGATCGAGAAGAAGTTCGTCTTCGACGAGCGCCACGAGGTGGTGAAGATCGTCGACGCGCCGCGCTACTTCTCGATGACCCTGATCGAGGAGACGGCCCTCGCCGCGAACCAGGCCGTGGGGGACTTCTTCCGCGAGCGCGGCCTGCCGACGATCTACCGCGTCCACCCCGAGAAGGACGCCGAGGAGATCGAGAAGGTCGCGAAGGGCCTCGAGGAACACGGCATCCGCGTGCCCAAGAAGGACCGCCTGACCGGCCGCGACATCTCGCGCCTGATCACGCTGGCGCGCAAGAAGGCCAACGCCGACGCGCTGATCCAACGGATCATGGGCCTGATCGAGCGCGCGGTGTACGAGGTCCACGACGACAAGGACGTGGCGACGCACTTCGGTCTCGTGCGGCAGGCCTACCTGCACTTCACGTCGCCGATCCGGCGCTACCCCGACCTCATGGTGCACCGCTGGCTGCACGAGGTCCTCTCGACCAGCGAGGCCGCGGCCTCGAAGCAGCTGAAGACCGAGGACTACCTCGCGGACCTGAACGACATCGCCTCGCACTGCTCGATGCAGGCGGACATCGCCGAGATGGTCGAGACCGCCGTCGACGATCTGAAGATCTGCCAGTACCTCGAGCCGCACATCGGCAAGAAGCTGAACGCGTCGGTCCTGCGCGTCTCTCCGCCGGGCATCGAAGTGAAACTGCTCGACTTCAACACGACGGGCTTCCTGCCCTCGCGCACGATCGGCGAGCGGGTCGAGATCAAGGGCGCCACGATCCAGATCAAGGCCGCGAAGCGCATCTTCTCCTTCACGGAGGGGCATCCGATCGCCGTCAAGATCAAGGACGTCGACTTCCTGAAACTGCAGGTCCTGCTCGAACTCGCCTGACGAGCCCGCCTGGAACCCGACGCGTGCACCCGGCGCGCGCCCTCGCTACCTTTCCGCCATGTACGAGACCGCACTCACCGTCCACAACATCCTGCGCCTCGCCGTCCTCGTCGTCGCCTTCTGGGTCGTGCTCCGCGCCGTGGGCGGCTGGCTCGGCAGCACCGCTTGGACGGCGAAGCACCGTCTGAGCATGCTCGTCCTCATGATCCTGGTGGATCTGCAGCTCACGATCGGACTGCTCCTGCACTTCGTGTGGTCGCCCGTGACGAAGAACGCGTTCTCGGACATGGGCGCCGCGATGAAGGACGCTTCCGTCCGCAAGTTCCTGGTCGAGCACCCGATCATGATGATCGGCGGCATCGCCCTCGTGCACGCCGCCAAGATCATGAACAAGAACTCGAAGAGCGACGCGGCCCGCCACCGCCGCACCGCGATCTTCGTCGGGATCGCCCTGGTCCTCTTCTTCGTGGGCTCGGCCTGGCCGTGGCAATCCGTGCCGCGTCCCTGGCTGCGACTCGGCGGATGAGACGCTAGAGTGTGGGCCTCTCGGGCGCCCATAGCTCAATTGGAAGAGCTTCGGTCTTCGGAACCGACGGTTGCAGGTTCGAACCCTGCTGGGCGTACCACCGTCGCGCGCTACTGGCCGCTGCGAGCCTTGGAACGCGATGGAGCGACTCCGGCGAAACGTGCCGCTGCGGGAAGGGCTGACCCTATCCCCGTTGTTGGCCCAGGGTCCATGAGAGTCCGGGGCTGGCCTGGGGTTCTTCGAGCAGGATGAGCCGACGACGCGGCTTCGTCCTGGCCGGCCGCATGCGGTCGGCCAGGGCGAGAAGGAAATCCTCAGGGGTCTGCCCGTCGCGGGACGCGTAGACCCGTTCTCGAAGGTCGGGCGCTCGTGCAGGCCAGCGTGCCGGGCCCGAACCGGCAATGCGGAGCAGCTTCTCGGATCCGTCGCGGAACTCGGCACCGGACAGCAGGTTCATCGTTGATCATCGAAGCAGGGAATCGACCACCATGCATGAGACCCCGACCACGCGCTCCCTCCTCCTGCTCGCGACCCTTGCGGTTCACGCCTCTGCGCAGGTCAGCCCGACCTTCGACGACGTGCTGGTCGGGAACGCGCCGCTCGACGCGGGCGGCACAGTCCCCGTGCGTATGGACGTGTACAGGCCTGCGGGGACCACAGGGCCGGTCCCGCTCGTGCTCTGGATCCACGGCGGCGGTTGGCAGAGCGGCGATCACAACGCGCCTCCTTCGGTCGCGTTGCCCCTCCTCCAGAGCGGCATCGCGGTGGCGACGATCGACTACCGCCTCAGCAACGAGGCGATCTTCCCGGCGCAGATCGAGGACGTGAAGGGCGCGGTGCGCCATCTGCGCGCCAACGCCGCGGCGTACGGGATCGACGGAGCGCGCATTGCGTGTTGGGGTTCGTCGGCTGGCGGACACCTCTCGGCGCTGCTCGCGACGTCCTCGGGCGTGGCGGGATGCGAGGGCAGCACGGGGGGCAACCTGCAGTTCGGGAGCGGTGTCGTCGCGGCCGTCGACTACTTCGGCCCGACGGACATCGTGCAGATGAACCCGGACGTGACGACGCCGCCGGGCAGCAACATCGACCACGACTCGCCCGACTCGCCCGAGTCACGGCTGATCGGTTTCGACGGGCCGAGCCAGGGCATCGGAGTCCTGCGGGCCAACTTGGGCAACCCGGTCGCGCCGTTTCCGGCGCTCGCCGCGCTGGCTGCACTCGCGAACCCGATCACGCACGTCGACCCCGCGGATCCCGCGCTCTTCGTCGCGCACGGGACGGTCGACACCTCGGTGCCGATCCACCAGAGCGAAAGGCTGGTCAGCGCGCTCCAGAGCGCAGCCGTCGACGTGACTTGGCGTCCGGCGACAGGCGCCGGCCACGGAGCCCTTGGAGCGGCGGTCGATGCGGAGGCGCGCGCGTTCCTCGTGCTGCACCTTTCCGACTGCGACGGGAACGGAGTCCTCGACGCCGCCGACGTCGCCGCGGGCAACGCAGCGGACACGGACGGGGACGGAGTGATCGACGTCTGCGACAACGCCGGCACGGGGATCCCGCTGTGCTTCGGCGACGGAACAGGCACGGCCTGTCCGTGCGGCAATTCAGTACCCGTGGGTGCCGCGTCCGGCTGCCGCCACTCGCTCGGCGTCGGAGGCCGTCTCCGGGCGTCGGGCACGCCGAGCATCTCGGCGGACACGCTGGTGCTCCTGGGATCGCAGATGCCCGATTCGAGCGTGCTGCACTTCCAGGGCTCGACGCCGGTCAACGGCGGAGTCGGCGGCGTGTTCGGCGACGGGCTGCGCTGTGCCGGCGGCGCGGTCGTGCGCCTCTCGATCACGACCAACGCGAGCGGCGCCTCGGTGTACCCCGCGACAGGGGATCCGCGGATCTCGCTGCGCGGCGGCGTCCTGACGCCGGGTGTGCGCTGGTACCAGAGCTGGTTCCGCAACGCAGCGGCCTTCTGCACGCCGATGACGTTCAACCTGACGAACGCGGTGCGCATCGACTGGTCCGCCTGACCGAGCGGCGCGGAGCGGCTGCGCACGCCGTGGAAGCCCGAGACGGAACAAGGGTTCTCGCCCCGGGCAGTGTCGTGTCGCGAGGTCGCGCGCGGACCCCGCGGCGTTCTTCCCACGCAGCGCGTGCGCGCGCCCCCCGAGCCTAGGGCAACCAGACCACCTCGAGCCCATTCGACAAGTTGAACGTGCTCGCGGTGCAGAATGCCGCCGCATTCCGGTACCACACCTGATACTCCCGCACGCCGCCCCCCTGAGGAATCGCGCCGCGGATCGAGATGGGCAGGTCCGCCAGGCCGGGGTACTGCGAACCGCCGCCCGCGTTCGTCGTGACACCGAGGCGCAGCACGGAACCGCCGGCGCAGCGCAGGCCGTCGCCGAACGCGACCCCGTTGCCGCCGCCGGTCGCGCTCGTGCCCTGGAAGTACAGCGCGGACGAGTTGGGCATTCCGCTCGCCATGAGCACGAGCGAGTCGCTGGAAACGCGCGCCGAGCCCAGTGCCGCGAGCACTGCGCCGGCCGGGTCGACGGAGTTCCCGCAGCCGTGGCCGCTCGTTCCGAGGTTGCCGCACGGACAGGCCGTGCCTGAGCCGTCGCCGGCGCAGTGGACCGTGCCCGTGCAGTTCAGACCGAACTCGGTGAGGCTGAACGTGCCGAAGCTCGCGCCCGCGCCGGGCGACCGTCCGAGTTGGATCAGGTACTTCTGGCCGCAGTTGATGTTCCAGGTCACGGTCGACGTTAGCGCGGACGTGCCGCACTGGAGGTCGTCGTTGCAGGCGATCGCCGGAGCCGTGGGGCACGCGTTCCCGGAGTAGACGGCCACCTTCGTGTCGTCGCTGCTCCCGCTCGCGATGCCGCCGCAGGTCGTCAGCGTGGCGAAGCCGTTCGCGCCGGCGGTCCACACGTACCACTGGTCGCTCTGGATCGCCGTCTGGCCGGCGAACAAGCACAGGCTCTCGCTCTGTCCCTGCGTGCCCGTCGAGCAGACCGAGTTGTCGAACGGGTGCGGGCCGGAGCCGCTGATCGTCGTGGCCGTCGAGCAGTCGTCGTTGAACGGCGTGGCGTACTCGTTCACGACGACGTCGTCGAGGAACACGTGCGTCATGTCGCCGTACGCCGTGAACTGGAGCGTGACGGCGCCGCCGACCGCATTGCTCTTGAAGAACAGGGTCTGCGGCGTCCACACGAGCGGGTTCGTCGTGCTCGACACGCTGAAGTGAGCCAGGTTCGTGTTGAAGGACTGGCTGACCGGCAGGAAGACCGCACCGGTGATGTCGACGAGCCAGCTCGAGCCGATTGTCGCGTTCTCGATCCAGCTCCCGCTGTAGTTGATGCCGCCGGGCGCCATGCGGAACGTCACGCGGTGCCACGTGTTCGGGAGGACGTTGAAGGTCTGGCTCACGCCTTCGTGGGTCGTGGCAAAGCTGCCCGCGCCCGCCAGCCAGTCGCCCGCGGCGGCGTCGTAGTAGCTGGACGCCGCACCCGTGGCGTTCAGGTCGCGATAGACGTCCGAGCTCAACCCGATGGCGAAGTTCCAACCGGGCACGGCGAGCGTCCCGTCGTTGAAGCGGCGATCGGGTTGGTTGCTCGGGTAGAGCCCTCCCGACCAGGTCTCGAAGCTCCCGTTGACGAGGAGGTTCGAGGATCCGCTCGCGGGCGCGGCGAGCGTGGCCGCGAGCGCCAGGAGCGGGGAACGAAGCAGGAGCGGTCGCAGGGCGCTGAGCATGAGTGGGTCGGGGATGGCGCGTGCAGGAATGGGCCCGCTCCGCGGATGCGGAGCGGCTGGCTGCAGGACATCACGCTCGCCCCATGGCCATCGTGCCCCGCCGCGGTCGACGGTGGACACCGGATCGGGAATTCCGTGCGCCGTGGGATCGGGACCATGCGGCAGTCTCGCGCGCGGTCCTGCCCCGATCGACGTGCGTGCGCGGTGGGCCCGTGGTCACCGGCGGAAGGGGCTACCGATGGACGTGCCCGGGAGAGGACGTGCTCACCCGTGGGCAGGGCGGGTCACCAGACAGGGCTCGTCGCCGTGGTTGCGCCGCGTTTCCGCGGCATCCACGCCGGCCGATCGCGGTCCTCCGAAGTCGATCGGCCGCAGTCGCCGCCCGCGCGATAGGCTCCAGGAGGTCCGCCATGCGCCATTCCTTGCTCCGCTGCCTCCCCGTCCTCGCGCTCGCCGCGTCGTGTTCCGGCGGCGACTCGGCGGTCACCGCGGGGCCGCCGGGCTCGTCAACCGGCGCGCTCCACGTCGCGGCGGACGCCGCGCCTGGAGGCGACGGCACGTCCTGGTCGAGCGCGTATCGAAACCTCGGCGAGGCGCTCGCGCGCGCGCGGGATGGCGACGCGATCTGGGTCGCCGCCGGAACGTATCGGCCCGCGGAGGCGGGCGGCGATCGGAACGCCGCGTTCGCGTTGCGGAGCGGGGTCTCGGTCTACGGCGGGTTCGCGGGCGACGAAGGCGAGCTGGCGCAGCGCGACCCCGCGGCGCACCGCGTGATCTTGTCGGGCGACTTGAACGGCGACGACGGTCCGGCGTTCGAGAACAGCGCCGAGAACGTCTACCAGGTCGTCGTCGCGGTCGACGTCACGGGCGCGCGTCTCGACGGTGTCACGGTGCGCGGCGGGCGCGCCGACGGTCCGGGGTTCGGACCTTCACCGCGGAGCCGCGAGCAGGGCAGCGGCATCAACGTCTATGGCGGCTCGATCGAGGTGCGCGGTGTCACGATCGAGCGCTGCTGGTCGCTGAACCACGGCGCGGTGAACGACCACAGCGAGGGGTCGCTGTACGTCGACTGCCTGTTCGTCGACAACTACGCGCGGACGCTGGGGGCCGGCCTGTACCTCCACCACGAGACGTCGTCGGAGGCGATGGGGTGCACGTTCCTCGGCAACGGGACGCCCGGCGATGGCGGCGGCGCGTACACGCGCTCGATGCACGGCGCGCGCTTCCACGAATGCCGGTTCGAGGCGAACCGCGCGCTGCAGGGCGCGGGCCTGTACCACGCGGCCGGGAGCGCGACGCACGTCGAAGCCTGCACGTTCGTGGCCAACCACGCCGGTCGCGGCGGCGGCGGGATCTACGCCGACCTGGCCGAGCCGTCGATCGTCGACTGTCTGTTCGAGGCGAACGACGCCGGCGTCACGATCACCGACGGCGCCGGGGGAACCGGCGGAAGCGGGGGCGGGGGCATCTGGGCGATCGGCGGAGCCGCGAGTGTCCGCGGGTGCACGTTCCGCGGCAACGAGGCCTCGTTCGGCGCCGGTTTCTATGCGATCCACGACGCGCGCGCCGCGCTCGCCGACTGCGCCTTCGAGGACAACTCGGCCAACGAAGCCGGCGGGATCTACGTGCTCTTCAGTCCGGTCCTGATCGAACGCTGCACGTTCGAGCGCAACGAGGCCAAGGGCGGATCCTTCTCCGTGGGCGGAGCGATCAGCAACTACTACAGCGACGCGACGATCCAGGAGTGCGTGTTCCGCGACAACTCGGCGCAGCGCGGCGGCGGCGCGGTCTACGACGAGGGCGAGGATCCGTGGATCGAGCGCTGTCGATTCGAGCGCAACCGGACCCTCGGAGAC
This sequence comes from Planctomycetota bacterium, assembly GCA_026692665.1. Classification (GTDB taxonomy): domain Bacteria; phylum Planctomycetota; class UBA1135; order UBA1135; genus JAEUHZ01. The sequence goes on along the minus strand of JAPLOF010000057.1, from coordinate 2,130 downwards.
GACGGCTTCGGCGGCGGCATCTTCAACGCGTACTTCACCCGAGCGCGCGTGGTCTCCTCGAGCTTCGTCGGCAACTGGGCCGGCTACGGAGGCGGGGCCTTCGACCTGGCGTTCAGCGAAGCGGGCTATCGCAACTGCACGTTCGCCGCGAATGGCAGTCCGCACGGCGCCGCGATCCATGCTCACGAGTTCGCGGAACCGACCGCCGCCAACTGCATCGTGTGGGGCTCGGGCGCGCACCCGATCGAGGGGGAGGCACGCTTCGAGTACGGCCTCGTCGAGGGCGGGTTCGCCGGAGAAGGGAACAGGGACGCCGATCCGCGCTTCGAGCGCGCGCCGGGTCCGGGGCCTGATGGAGCGTGGGACGGCCTGGACGACGACTTCGGGGACCTTTCCTTGCGCGCCGGATCGCCGGCGATCGACGCCGGCGCGAACCGCTTGCTGCCCGATGGAGCGACGCTCGACCTGGGCGGGGCCGCGCGCGTCGTCGACGATCCGGGAGTGATCGATACCGGGTTCGGTCGCGGGCCCCTCGTCGACCAGGGCTGTTTCGAGCGCGGTTCCTGAGCGGAGCCGGGTCCTGGGCGAGGTCCGCGGCCGGCACGTCCGGTCCCAGGCGCCCTTGGGCGGGGGAGGAGAGTCCGATCGAGCACGAGCGCGGACGTTGGGCCTGGGGCCCCCTACTCCCGCCGAGAACTTCCTCTGCTAGTCTCGGAGTGCGGCAACTGCGCTCTCGAAGTCCGCCCCCTCGTTCTCTCTCGAGTCCGGAAGGACCTTCGCCCCCTCATGAAGCACCTCTCCAGGATCCTCCCCGTGTTCGCTGTCGCGGCCGTGTTCGCCACGCAGGCGGCTGCGCAAGGCTCGGACAGCTGCTCGACTCCCCAGGCGATCGCCGGAACGGGCACGTTCAGCTTCATCACGGGCACGACGGGCACGGAAGGCCAGGCCAACGCCCTGTGCAACCAGTTCGGCCAGCCCGTCATCGCGAACGACGTGTGGTACGCGTGGACCGCGCCCTCGACCGGCTCGTTCACGCTGAGCGCCTGCGGTGGCACGAGCATCGACACGAAGTTCGCCTTGTACGCCGGCAGCGGCTGCCCAGCCGGCGGACCGCTCGTCTGCAACGACGACTTCTGCGGCCTCCAATCCCAGGGCGTGTTCGCGCCCACCTCCGGCTCCGTGTACACGATCCAGTTCGGCGTGTTCCCCGGCACCGCGGGCGGCTCGGGCACGTTCACGATCGCCCAGATCGGAGCCACCTGCCCTAGCTCGACCGGTCCCGACGTGATCGTCGGGGGCATCACCGGCCCGTCGAACTATGCCGCCGCGGGCGGCATCGACGCCCTGTCCCTGGGTTCGGATGCCTGCAACATCGGGTCCGCCGTGGTCCAGTGGACGGCCGGCAACAACCTGCACCCGGTCTTCGGCGGCACGGCCTACCGCTACAAGGTGGTCAACGGCGCGGGACGCTTCGAGCAGGTCGGCCGCAGCTGGCTGAGGCACGGATCCCTGGCGCTGGCGAATGAGCTGTGCTGCACGTGCACGAACCCGGGCACGGGCGCGCTGCTCGGCATCGGCTGCGCGAATTTCGACACGGCGGCGGGCAACGGAACGCAGTCGGGGCTCGGCCCCCGTTGGCAGGTCAACGCCAACACCGGTGTCTTCACCTTCCCGCCGGCGAATCCGGCGTTCGCGGGCAGCACCGCGCGGCGCCTGGAGATCGCGACCAGCGACCTCGAAGCGACCGGTGCGGGCACGCGCTACTTCGGCGAGTGCATGTACGTCACGCAGGACGACGCGGCCGCGGGCAACCAGAACAACAACGCCAGCTACCGTGAGCTCACGGTCTCCGGCACGACCGACTTCACGTTCGGTTTCACGGGCGCCACGCAGATCAGCATCCCGGCCATCGGCGCCTGGCAGGTCGTCGACCCGACCGTGACGCTCACGAACGTGCAGGTCGCGGGCGACGGGCTGTTCATCATCGGCTCCAAGGCCACGAGCCTCGGCGGCGGGATCTACCACTACGAGTACGCCGTCTACAACCAGAACAGCGACCGCAACGGCGGCTCGTTCTCGGTGCCGATCCCGGCCGGAGCTTCGATCTCGAACATCGGCTTCCGCGACGGG
>JAPLOF010000056.1 GCA_026692665.1 Planctomycetota bacterium | reverse complement strand
CGCGAGCTTCGAGGGCGCGCCCCTCTCCGTCGCGTCGGTGCCCGTCGCTGGATCGGAAGGCTGGCGACTCGACGCCGGTCCCGAGCGCGCGGCCGCGCTGTGGAACGCCTGCATCCGGGCCGGGGCACGACCGGCCGGCGTCGTCATGCACGACATCCTGCGCGTGGAGGCCGCCGCCGCCGCGTGGGGCGCCGACATCGACGACAGCGTGTACCCGCAGGAGGCGCGCCTCGAATCCGCGTTCAGCCTGACGAAGGGCTGCTACACGGGCCAGGAGGTGATCGCGAAGATCGACACGTACGGCGGCCTGAACAAGCGGCTCGTCGCGCTGCGCGTGAGCCACGACGATCCCGTGCCGCGCGGGACGCGCCTCCATCGCCTCGACGAGGGCGAGTGGCGCGATCTGGGCGTCGCGACGAGTTGGGCCTACTCGTTCGTGCTCGACACCGGCCTCGTGCTGGCCTTCGTGAAGCGCCGCCACCAGAAGGTCGGCAACGAGTTCCGCCTCGGCGACGGACCGGCAACCGCGACGATCGTGTCCATCCCCGTGCGGCGCGGGGCGATCCCGACCACGGGCGAGTTCGAGACCGCGAGCTGAGGACCGGTCCGAATCAGCGCGCCGGACCGAACCCAGCCGGCGTGCCCTTGAAGCTCTTCAACTGCACGGAGATGTCCAGGTCGCCGACCAACGGCACCGGGATCGGCAGCGAGCCCTGGATCAGGATCGGCACGCCCGACTTCGCGTCGAACCAGATGCGGATCGTGCCCTGGATGCCGAAGAGTCCCTGGAACTTGCCCGCGCCGCCCTCGGGCTTCGGCTCACCCGGCTCGAGGCCCGCGGACAGCATCATCTGCGCGCATTCGAAGCGGCCCGCCGGCACGTCCTGCCACTGCGTGGAGCCCTGCTGGATCTTCACGCGCCAGACCTTCTGCTGATCGACGATCGGGAACGAGGTCTCCTTCACGCCGAGTTGGACCATCGCGCGCGCGATGTACACGGCGCTGAGCATGTCGACGGCGCCCTCGGGGACCGTTCGGTGCACCGGGTCGCGCCAGATGCGATGCGCCGCGAGCTTGCACTTCTTGCAGTGATACGGATCGCCCCACGCCCACACGGAATCGACGAAATGTCCGTGGTCCGTGCAGCCGGGACAGTGCCGATCCGAGCGATAGTCCGCGGTCAGCGCGCCTTCGAACATGCCGATGCGCAACTCGCGCTCGCGATTCTCCGAACCGCGCTGCATGTCCTTGTAGAGGATGCGCGGCCACTCCTGGGAGAGGTGGCTCGCGGACAGGGTCTGCGTCAGCTCGTACCCGGCGTACCCGCCCTTCGCGATCGCCTTGACCCAGGCGCGATCGAAGAGCTCGACCTTGCGCTCCACGTCGCGCGCGGAGGGCAGTCCGCGCGGCGTTCGTTCGAGGCCCGAGCTGAGCGTCACGTCGCCCACGTCGAGATCGCCGAGGATCCCGAGGTCGATGATGACGTCGAACAGGAGCTCCTCTTCGCGCGGCAGGAGCAGGGGAACCTGGCCCTCTCCACGCTCGATGCGCGCGGGGGCGGCTCCAGGTTCCGCGGCGACCTTGACGGGCGCCACCGGGATGGGGCGGAAGCTCTGCGGCGACGGCAGGAGGGCGGCCAGGAATAGGGCGGCGATCACGGGGCGATCGTGGCCTACGGCGGCCCGCGAAGGAAGGACGTATCGAACCGGTTCAACCGCGGCTCGCGCGCCGTTCCGCGAGCACGTCCTCGGCCTCGTCGATGGCGACGCGGGACGGAGCCATGGACTCGTCGCGCGCCCGGGCCAGGATCCGGGCCGTCGTCGCGCCGATCCGCCGGCCGATCTCCTCGATCGGCTCACGCCGCCCTTCCAGGTGGAACAGGGCGCCGCGCACCAGGGCACCGGCGTTCAGGACGAAGTCGGGCGCGTAGAGGATGCCGCGCTCGTGAAGCCGGTCGCCGTGCGCCGTCCGTGCGAGGACGTTGTTCGCGCCGCCCGCGACGACGCGGCAACGCAGCCGCGCGATCGTCAGGTCGTGCAGGATCCCGCCCAACGCGCAGGGCGCGAACACGTCGCAGCGCTGGTCGAACTCGGTCGCCGGATCCACCAGCTCGATTTCGAGCTCGCGCGAGACGGCGAGGGCGCGATCGTGATCGAGGTCCGACGCCCGCACCCGAGCGCCCTGTTCGGCCAGGCGCTGCGCGAGTCCGGCGCCGACCTCGCCCAGGCCCTGCACGACGACGGAACGGCGCGGGAAATCGGCCGCGCCGTCCAGGTGCACGAGCGCCGCCTCCAGGCCGCGAAAGACGCCCTCGACCGTCGATTCCACGAGGAGTCCCGGGCCCTCGGGGCCGGGATCGGTCGCGTAGCGGGTCCGCGCCGCGACGGAGCGCAACTCGGGCTCCCCAGTGCCCACGTCGGGGCCGGTGTACCAGCGTCCACGCAGGCGCTCGGCCAGGTCGCCGATCGCCCGATAGGCGGCGGACGCATCGAGTCCGGGCCGATCCAGGACGACCATTTTCGCCCCGCCCGCGGACAGGTCGGCCAGCGCGCACTTGTACGTCATGGCCCGCGCCAGACGGAGCGCGTCGCGCAGCGCGTGGTCCTCGTCCTCGTACGCCCAGCGCCGGATCCCGCCGAAGGCCGGCCCGGCGCTCGAGTCGTGGATGGCGAGGAACGCCCGCAGCCCGGAGCGCGCATCGTGCAGGGCCAGGATCTCCTCGAAGCCCTCGCGGGCCATCGCATCGAGGATGTGGGTCGCCATGGGGTCGGATGCGGATCGGTGGGGGGAGGGCGGGAGCCGGAGCGCGAGGCGCGGCGCCACGGCGTGGTGGACCCGACCCCACCCGGCTAGTCTACGGCCTGCCCGAGCACGTCCCGAGACCTCGCAGGAAGATGCGTGGATCACGAGCGTCCAGGGCTCCCATGCAGGTCCGCCAAGCGCTCCCCCTCGCCGTCCCCCTCCTCCTCGCCCTCGCGTCGGCTTGCGCCAGCACCGAGGCGGAGAAGTCCCCCGCCACCGAGGCCGCGGAGGGCGCGAAGTCGACCGCTCCCGAGCAGCCGATCGCGCAGCTGGTGGAGGCGACGCGCACCCCGGAACCGATCGGGAAGCTCCTCCAGTCGCTCGACCGGGAGATCACGGCCTGGAACAACCTGTTCCTGGCCGCGCAATCGGAGACCGACCGGTCCAAGGCGCGCAATCTCGAGAAGACGATCATGACGACGACGCACAATCGTCGTCAGGAGATCCTCGAGCAGCTCGAGTCGGGCCCGCTGACGAATCGCATCGTGGCCGCCGCGGCGCTCGGGTTCACGCGCGACCAGTCGGTGCAGAGCCCGCTGCTCGCCGCGCTCGACGACCCCGAGCCGCAGGTGGTCTCCGCGGCGCTGCTCGGCCTGTGGCTGCTCGGCCGCCAGGACACGCCGCTCGATCGCATCGCATCGCATCTGACGATGGGCGACACGGAGGAGGTGCGCACTAACGCGGCCCTGTGCCTCTCGACGCTCGTGAAGAGCGGAGCGCGCAGCCCCTCGGCCCTGCCGGCCCTGCGCATCGGCCTGCTCGATTCCAGCCCGACGGTGCGCGCGCACTGCTGCCTGGCGCTGGCCGAGCTGGCCGACTCCGAGTCGTTCCAGGCGATCGCCGACATGATGACGGACCCCACCACGCTGGCCGCCGCCGCTTCGGCGCGCTCCGTGGCGTTCCTGGCCTCGAAGGACATCAAGCTGCGCGGCAAGGCCGCGCGCGCGATGGTCGGCGCCTGGATCCGGGCCGAGGAGCCGGCCAAGACCTCGATCTACCGGTCCATGGTCGAGCTGTCGGGCACGAATTACGGATCCGACGAAGAGGAGTGGTCGAAGTGGGCCACGCGGCTGCCGTAGCGCTCTGCGCGGGAATCCTCGCGATTTCCGCCCCGTCGGCCGCGCCGAAGCCGGCCGCGCCAGCACTGCAGGTGCCGGGGGCGGGGCCCGCTCAGCCCGGACGACCCGCATCCGCGACGCAGTCCGTTCCGCCGGCCCCGCCCGCGCCGCTCGTCCCGCCGCCGCCGCGAGCGCCGATCGCCGGCCTGCGCGGTTTCGAGTCGCGCTCGCTGCTCGAGTATCCAGCGCAGCCCGGCCGCTTGCACGACCTGCGCGCGGCCTACGTCTTCCCGGAGCGCGTGCGCTGGTGGATCGCCGCGCGCGACGGCGCGACGGAGCAGCGGCGGCTGCGCTACCAGTACGGACAGCACGTGCTCGCGGTCGAGCCGCGCCAGGCCGCGTCGGTCGAGTTCCGCGCCGAGGACCGCGCCGCGTTGCTGGCGGCTTTCGAGCTGCGCCGCGCGCTGTTCCTGTGGCCCGACGACCGCACGTGGACCGGCGAGGGCGACGACCGCAAGTGCGTGCTCGCGAACGGCGACGAGCTGCGCGCCAAGCTCGCCGGCACGCCGCGGCGGCCGGCCGAGCTCGAGTACATCGCGGCGAATCGCGAGTTCCACGACGCGTTCCGTGCGATCACGTGGCGCACGGACGCGCCGCGCGCGTGGCCCGCGACCTTCGAGGTCTGGAACGGATCGACCCTGGCCTGGCGCGAGTCGGTCACGGCGGTCGACCTCGAGACCCGCTTCGTCGATTCGTACTTCGTGCCCCCCGACCGCCGCGGAGTCGCCGGGGTGCCGGTCGACGGGGTGCGGGACCTCGACATCCCGCCGGCGTGCGTGCGCCGCATCGAGCTCCCGGCCGGGACGACCTGGGACGCGGCCCGCGCCGAGCGCGCGCGCCTGCAGCCCACCACGCCGAAAGGCGAGGCGCCGGTCCTCGAGGACTGGCTGACCTTCGAGGTGCGGGCCGACGGCTCTCCAGTCGCCGTGGTCCTGCGCCTCGCGCGGGTCCCGGATCGCGCGCCCGAGGGCTACACCCTGATGCCCGATCGCCTCGGGACCGCCATCTCGGTGCGCGGCCTGGCCGCGGTCACGCCCGACATCCTGAAGCGCGTCGCCGCGCGGCTGCCCGCGGGAGCGACCGCGGGAAAGGCCTACGTCCGCTTCGACGGCCAGAAGCCCGATGGGGACGTGGTCGTGGTCGTCCCCGTCGACTGACCACTTCCGGCGTTCGAGGCGGTGGGCGAGGAGTCTCCTGTCCTCCCGGGAGGACCGGCCGCCCGCGCCCACAGCACGAAACTCCAGTCTGGGGTACGTTCGACCCTGCGGCACCGCAGTTGCTGGAAGCGGGCACCCGACGCGGTCCCCCACGCACGAGGTCCAAGGTCCCATGGTCACTCCGAATTCGAGTCGCACGCTCTTCGTCAGCCTGCTGGGCGTCCTGGCGCTGGCCGCGGTCGCGGCCGCGCAGCGCCCGAACTCGGGCCGCCCCGCGGGGGGCGGAGGCAGCGTCGGCGGCGGCAGCCGCCCGTCCATGGGGGCCGTTTCGCGCCCCTCGATGCCCTCGGTGTCACGTCCGTCGGCGCCCGCGGTTTCGCGCCCGTCCACCCCCACCACCAGCCGTGCTGCGCCGAGCCCCTCGTACCAGCGTGGGAACGCTGCTCCGGCACCGCAGGCGCGCCCGCAGCCCGCCCCGCAACCGCCTCCGCAGCCGCGGTACGAGCAGCCCAGCGCTCCGCGCTACGAGCAGCCCAGCACGCCGCGGTATGAGCAGCCGACCGCACCGCGGTACGAACAGCCGTCCGCACCGCGGTACGAACAGCCCAGCGCTCCGCGCCACGAGGTACCCGGCACGTCCGGGTACGACGCGCCCTCGAGCCGGTCGGCCGACCCGAGGCTCGACGCTGGCAACTCGTCCACGCCGCGCTACGGATCCTCGCGGGACGCCTCCGGCCGGATCTACGACGGGGGTGCGAGCGGACGCGGCGGGCTGTCGGGCGCACGCCTCGACGGCCCCGGCTCGCGCGGGGACTACCGGGGAGCGCCCGCGGTCGATGGATCGGGCCGCATCGATCCGGCGCGCATCGACCGCAGCACGCCGTCCACCTACCAGCCGCGGGTTTGGCAGCCGAACCCGGTCGTCGATCTCTCCGGCGCCGTGCGCGCGCCGCGCATCGGCGTGCCGTCGATCTCGGGTTCGCGCTCGGGCCCCGAAGCCGGGCTCTCGAGCGGCCGTCTGGCACGCGCCGGCCTCGACAGTGCCCGGCCGAGCGACGCGGTGCCCCACCCGGCCGTGAACGGCGACTCGCTGCGCGCACGCTACGGCGCGGCCGATGGCCAGAAGAACGGCGCCGGACGCGTGCCCAGCGCCGACGCCCGCAAGGACTCCGGCTCGCGCGAGCCCCAGGCCGCCGCGGGCGAGCGCGGAACCGGGCTCTCGAGCGGCCGCACGGGGACCGCGGCCCGCAAGAGCTCGCCCGGGACGCCGACGCCTCTCGGAGATGCCGGATCGCGCGCGCGTGGCCAGGCCAAGCGCACGATCGACGGCGAGACCGGGCGAGGCCAGGGCTCGAACTCGAGCGCGGGCGGCGTCGACGGCCGCGTCGCCTCGGGCCAGCGCCGCGCCGGCGAGGTCGAGCGCACGAATCCCGAGACCGGTCACCGTCTGCGCGCCGCCGGCAACGCCGGCCACGCGGCGGGCACGGTCGCGGGCGGCATCGTGATCGGCACCGGCAGCGGCTACTACGGCGGTTGCTGGGATCCCTGCTACGACCCGTACGGCGGCTACGGCTGGTACTGGAACTCGTGCTGGTACGGGGGTTGGTGGTGGAGCTGGAGCTTCGGCTGGCCGTACGGATCCTGCTGGTGGGGCTGGCCGGGCTACGGCTACGGCTATCCGTGGGGTTACAGCTCGTCGTACTGGGGCTGGTGCAGTTCGCCGTGGATCTACACGACCGTGATCTACGAGGACTACGACCCGCCGGTGGTCGTCCAGGCGCCGGCTCGCGAACCGGAGGTCGCTCCGGCGGGGAACGCGCCCGCGGCTGGCGCCGTCCCGAAGGTCGCGCCCGAGATCCGCGCGGGTCTGGAAGCGTCGGCCGACGAAGCCCTCGTCGCCGGGGACACGGCTTTCCGCGAGGGACGCTACAGCGACGCGGTGCGCCACTACGCGCGCGCCGTCGAGTTCTCGCCCGAGCGTGGCAGCCTGTGGCTCATCCTGTCCGACGCGCTGTTCGCGACGGGCGACTACCACTACGCGGCCTACGCTTTCCGCAAGTCGCTGGAACTCGACGCGACGTTGCTGGAGACGCTCGTGGACAAGCACGGCTGGTACACCGATCCGACCGAGTTCGACCGCCACATCGCCTGGTCCGAGGCCTACCTCCGCGATCACGTGCTGGACGAGGACGCGCGTCTGATCCTGGCCGCGAACTACCTCTTCGCGAAGCGCTTCGCTTCGGCGTCGGACGTCCTCGAGAGCGCGTTCGGAGCTGGAATCCTCGAGACGCAGGCCGGCAAGCTCGTCATCGAGCGCTCGCGTCGCGCGCTCGGGGTGAACCCGCGCTAGCGCGAGCCACGCAGCCCGGAATCACGCGGAAGCGGCCTGCGCGAGCAGGCCGCTCTCAGTTCCAGGGGATCTCGCGCGGGCCGGGATCCCCGCCGAAGAACTCGACGACGGGCGCGCGCCCGAACGCGGCCTCGTAGTCGCGCGTGAGCCGTGCGGCGAGGTCGGCCTCGGCGCCGCGCTCGAGGAGCACGACCGCGCACCCGCCGAACCCTGCCCCCGTCAGGCGCGCGCCGTGGACGCCCGGCGTGGCGACCGCGCTCTCGACGAGCCGGTCGAGTTCGGGCACGGAAACCTCGAAGAGCTCGCGCAGCGAATCGTGGGCGCGGGTCATCTCCGCGCCGAATCCGGCCGCGTCCCCGCGGCGCAGCGCATCGCGGGCCGAGAAGGTCCGCGCGACCTCCTGGATCACGTGGTGCGCGCGCCGCGCCGACGCGGGTTCGAGCTCGCCGCCGTGCGCGGCCAGCGTCTCGAAGCGCACGTCGCGCAGACAGGTCGCGTCGGGCTGGTGCGGGCGCAGGCCGTCGAAGGCCGCACGGCACTGCGCGACGCGCTCGTTGAACGCCCCCTGCGCCAGCTCGCGGCGCACGAGCGTGTCGGCGACGGCGATCGAGACGCGCTCGTGGTCGATCGGGATGTACTCGCTGCTGCGGTCCTTGCAATCGAGCCACAGGAGCGAGCTCTGACGCGCCAGGCCGACCGCATAGGGGTCCATGATCCCGCACTGGACGCCGACGAAACCGCGCTCCGCGCGCAGGGCGGCGTGCACGAGCTCGACGCGCGGCAGCCCCAGCCCGTACACGGCATCGAGCGCGAACGCGGTGCCGACGCAGATGGACGCCGAGGACGACAACCCCGCGCCGACGGGCAGGTTGCCCCCGAAGAGGACATCGAGCCCGATGCCGCGCGCCCCCTGCGCGTCGGCCAGCGCCAGGATCTCGCGCAGGACTCCGACCGGGTAGTCGGCCCAGCGCCCCGAACGCGCGGCCGGGAGGCGGTCGATGTCGAGTTCCACGAGCGCGCCGTCGAGCGTCGAGGCCAACGCCACGCGCGTATCCCGCCGGGCCCGCACCGCGACGAACGTCCCACGGTCGATCGCGGTCGGCATCACCGGCCCGCCGTTGTAGTCCAGGTGCGCGCCCATCAGGTTCACGCGCCCGGGCGAGAAGAAGACGCGCGGCCGGCCGCCCGCCCCAAAGCGCTCCTGGAATGCCCCCGCGTGGGCCGCGGCCAGGCCGAGTTCGCCGCCGCGCCCGGCCGTCGTCGGATGCGCCTCCGTCATCCACGGCAACGTAGCACCCGGCCGGTCCGGCGGCGCGTGCTTCCTCGCGCCGGAACCCTCTGCTACGGTCTCGACATGACGTTCGTGCCGCGCCCAAGGCTCTTCCGGTCCGTCGCCCTGGCCTCGATCGTCGTCGCCGCCGTGGCTCTGCCCGGCTGCTCGAGCCTGTCCTTCGAGCGCACGACCGAGACCTCGGGGACCTTCCGCTCCACGGGGTTCGCCTTCACGATCTTCTCGATCGACCTGCCCAAGGGCGCTCAGTTGATCGCGCGCGAGAACGCCTCCGACGCGAACCTCGCGAACATGGAGGTCACGGACACCGTGACGTTCCCCTACCTCGGCCCGTTCGACTGGATCCTCGACATCATTTCGTTCCGCTGGTCGAAGGTCGAGGGAACCTGGGGATACGCGCCCCGCCCGTGAGGAGTCGCAAGCGCCAGCCGAGGATCCAGCCCAGGATCTTCCAGCCGGCGCGGACGGATCCGACCCAGGTGCCGGAGACCTTGCTCTCGCCGGCGACGCGCGCGCGGTAGCGGACGGGCACCTCGACGACCTCGAGGCGAGCGACGCGGGCCTTGAGCTGCATCTCGACCGTCCAGCCGTAGTCGCGGTCGCGCATGGCGAGATGGCGCAGCGCGTCGACGCGGATCGCGCGGAACGGACCGAGGTCCGTGTGGCGGGCTCCGAACAGAACGCGCAGCAGGAAACAGGCCAGCGCGTTGCCGAACCTCTGCTGAGGCGTGAGCGCGGCGCGGGACGCCTCGTCGCGCGTGCGCGATCCGACCACGAATTCCGCGGTCCCGTCGCAGAGCGGAGCCAGGATCGCGCAGAGGTCCTCGGGATGATCCGAGAGGTCCGCGTCGAGGAAGACGACGATGTCCGGATCGCGCAAGGGCAGGAGGGCGGCGCCGCGCGCGCCCGTGCCCGGCGGCGGGCGCTTGCCGAGCACGACGTCGAGCGCAGCGAGGCAGGCCGACCCGTAGCCGCGGCGCGGCTCGTGGACCACGATCGCGCCCGCGGCGCGCGCGACCTCGGCCGTGCGGTCGCGGGATCCGTTGTCCCCCACCACGACCACGTCGTGCAGCGCGGGCGGGATCGCGGCGAGCACGTGGGGCAGGGCGCGCTCCTCGTCGAGCGCGGGGATCACGACCGCGACGCGCGGACGGAGGAACTGCGGCGAGTTCGCGCTCAAGCGTCGCGCTTCAGGATCACCCAACCGGCGGGAGCGCGCTGGACGACGGTGTGATCCCCGGGCGCGAGCAGGAACGCATTGCGCACCGCGTCGGGGAGGTTCGGCGTCGCGCGGTGGATCCAGCCGAGGTCGCCCCCGACCTCGCGCCCGCCGGGGTCCCCGGTGTGCTCGCGCGCCAGCTTCGCGAAGTCGGAACCGGCATCGAGCGCCTTCAGCACGGAATCCGCGACGTTCTTGGCCGCCACCTCGTTGGGAGTCTTCAACGGATCGGCCCCGATCGCCGTGTCGAATGGGAACAGGATGGCCGACAGCCGCACGAACTGGTCCTCGCGGAGGATCGGATCGACGGCCTCGAGTGGAACGCGCCGGATCCAGTTCGATCCGAACGGCGGGAGGTCCACGGGCCCGAGGATCGCGCCGATCGGGGCATCGAAGGCCATGCGCTTCAGGAGCGTGTCGCTCGCGCCGCGCTCGAAGATCGCGTACTGGCCGCCGCGGGCGGCCGACGTGGCATCGTCCGAGAGCTCGCGGGCGACCAGCGCGAAGTCGTCGCCCGCGCGCAGGCGACGCTCGACCTCGCGGACTTTCTGCTCCCGCCGCTCGCCCTCGCCCGTCACCTGGATGCGCAGCACGGCGGCGTTCGTCGGCACGCGCTGGAGCACGCACCAACCGGTCGGGAGCTCCAGGGGCTCGCTGACGTCTCCTTCGCGGGCCGTGAACAGGAACGCGTCGAGAGCCGGGGCGAGCACGCCGGGCACGAACGTGCCGAGTTCGCCGCCATTGCGGGCGTCGGGTGAACTCGAGTACTCCGCGGCGAGTCGCCCGAAGTCCATGCCGGCCCGTATGCGCGCGCCGAGATCCCGCGCCAGGTCACGGGCCTGTTCCGCCGTGCGCGCGTTCGTGGAGCCCGGAATGGCTGCGTGCGTCAGCACGATGCGGCGCACGGACGCCAGCGGCGGCCGCTCGACACCGAGGTGCTGAGGGGCCACGAGCAGGGAACCGACGAGTGCGAGCAGAGCCAGCATCTGGGTGGCGATCCTACGTCAACCGTCGAGGTCGATCCGCAGCTCCGTCTCGGTGTCCCGTCCGTCGATCGTCACGTCCTTGGCCGACCGGTTCGCGCCGCGCTGCGCCTCGAGCCGGTACTTTCCCGGAGCGTAGCGACCGACCTCGACGAGGCCTTGCGTGTCCGTGGCGCCTTCCCCGCGGAAGAAGCCCTCGATCGCGCGGCCGGGATCGTCGCTGCCCGTGGCCTCGCCGCTGGGCGCGAGGAGTTGGACGCGCGCGCCCGACACGGGGAGGCCGCCCTTCGAAACGCGCGCGCGAACGAGGACGCCCTTCGTGAGCACCATCTGCACGTCCCCGACCTCGCGCCCGCGCTGGACGTCGATGTCGGACTTCCGGCCCTCGGCCCAGCCATCGGCGTTCGCGCTCAGCCGGTACTTGCCGCTCGCGAGGCCGCGGATCGAGAACTTGCCTTCGGCGTCCGTGCGCGCGGACTCGACGCCATCGGCACCTCCGCCTTCGCGGATCGCGACGACCCGCACGCCCTCGATCGGCGCGTCGGCTCCGGTCACCCGGCCCGAGATCCCGAGAGACGGCAGTAGCCGCAGCACCACGTCGCGCTCCACGCGCGTCGAGTCGACGCGCAGCAGCGCCGGTTCGCTCGGCGCATAGCTCTCGCGTCCCTCCTTGCGACGCCACGACGGGGTCTGTGCCACGATTTCGTACTCGGCGCCCTCGAGGCGGTCGAAACGGAACTCGCCCTTCGCGTCCGTGTTGCGGCGGACGGCACCCCCATCGCGCGCGATCACGCTGCCGAGCAGCCCCTTCGCCTTCGGAGCCCCACCGGTGCGCCGCAGCGTGACCTGCACGCCCTCGATCGGCTCGTTCGTGCGGTCGTCCACGACCCGGCCTTCGACTCCGCCTTCGGGAAGAGCCACGACGACTTCGACCTCGGGCAGATCGGGGACTTCGATCGACGTGCGCACCTGCGGGCCGTCGCCGTCGAACTGGAGCTGCCAGGTGCCCGGCGCGAGCCCGGCGAACTCGAAGCGTCCGCCTCCGAGCATCTTCGCGGCGCGGAACTCGACGCCCAACACGCTCTCGGTGTCCGTACTCGTCGCGACGAGGTTGCCGCGCGCGGCCGGCTCGCCGCGGTAGGTCACGACGCCGCGGACCTTGCAGGCCGCCGCCGTGCTGTCGACGAGGTCGAACTCGACCTCCTCGCCCTCGGGCACGGTCACGAGATCGAAGTTCAGCGTGCCGAAGAAGGTCGCCGGGTTGAGGTCCTCGTCTCCGCGCGTGGCGACGAGGAAGTAGCTGCCCGCGCCGACGTGACGGATCGCGTAGCGGCCCTCGTCGTCGGTCGATCCCTGGTACGCGCCGCTCGCGGCCGATCCTCCGCCACCCGGACCGCCGAAGGCCGCCGGTGCGAACGCCAGGACGATCTGGTCGGCGACCGGTCGGCCGAAGCGATCGGTCACCGTGCCCACGATCGCGCCGCCGGGCTTGAGCTTCACGACGACGCCGTCGAGCACGCCCTCCTCGGGCATCGTCTTCGCCTCGCTGGATCCGCCGGCGTACTGACGGTGGAACGCGTGCACCCGGATGGAACCGGGCTCGACTCCCACGAGCTCGAATGCCCCGCTCGCGTTCGTCGTGCCCGCGCGGTCGCCCAGCATCCCCATCCCGGCCGCCATGGAGAGGAATCCGGGCGGGATGTCGTCCACCGCGTCGGCGCCGCCGGCCATCATCGGACCGAAGGGGCTCTCCGGGGGGCCACCGCCGCGGTTCCCGCCGCGCCCGAAACCGCCGCGCTGCATGCGATCGCGACGGCGCTCGCGCGCCTTCTCGCCGGCGCCCGAAGCCTGGGCGACGACCTGCGCGCCGGCGACGGGCTTGCCCTTCGCGTCGAGCACGACGCCGCGCACGATGCCGCCCGGCGAGAGCTGCACGATCACGCCCTTCTTGGTCTCGCCCTCGACCACGTCGACCTCGACGGAACTGGCCAGGTATCCCGGCGCGCGGAACACGAGCGTCGACTTGCCCGGCCGGACCGACTCGATGCGGAAGCGGCCGGTCGCGTCCTCGACCGTCGTGCCGCCCGAGAAGGGATTCCCGACGCCGGGCGAATCGGCCTCGACCTCGACCAGATCGCCGCCGCCGACCGTGAAGGCCCCGACGGGTTCGCCGCGGGCCTCGTCCATGACGACGCCTTCGACGGCGCCGCCCTTCTGCATCTTCACGACGACTTCGCCCGACGCGGTCTTCGGGTCGTGCTTCAGCTCGGCATCGACGTAGCCCGTCTTGGAGAACGTGACCTCGTAGGGTGCGTCGCCCGCGATCGGTCCGGCGAGGAAGCGACCGTCCGCGTCGGTCTTCGGCAGATCGAAACCCTTGACCGCCGCGGCCATCATCGGCGCCAGCGAGAAGTCGAACTGGAAGTTCTTCCAGTCGACGAGGTTGAAGCGCAGAGCGACACCCGCGACGGGCGCGCCGCGTGCATCCACGACGCGCCCCGCGATCATCGCGCCGGGCTTCAGCACGATGTCGTCGGCCTGGATCGTGACTCCGTCGGCCAGCGATGCACGCGCGCCGATCGCAGGCAGATGCGTGCGTTCGATCGCCACGATGTCCACGTCGCCCGGCGGCACGTTCCTCATCACGAAGGTGCCGTCGGCACCGCTCACGCAGTGCGTCGCGGTCAGCACTTCCTCGGCGCAGCGCAGGTTGCGCAGGCCGCGCGGCACGGCGCCCAGGTGCGCTTCCGGCAGCGGCGTGGGATCGCCGTCCGCGCGGGCCGCCAGGACGCGCCCCGTGATCGAGCCTCCCGCGCGTGTCTGGACCACGACGCTCGTGTCCTTCCCGGCGGCGATCGCGATGTCGACGAGGTGGGATACGGCGAACCCGCTCCCCGTCGCCGTGATCTCGTAGCCCTCGCCCGGCGGTACGCCAGGGATCGCGAACATCCCCTGCTCGTCGCTCTGCGCGTCGAGCCAGCGCATGTCGCCCGTGTTCAGGGTCGAGAGGAAGTTGTTCGGCCCGGGCACGAGCGCCAGCGTCGCGCCCTTCGCGGGCGTACCGTCGGGCAAGAGGGCTCGTCCGACGACGCGGCCACCACCGTTCACCCAGAGCTCCACCGGACCGCCGGAGCCCGACGGGAGGACGCGGGCGCGCGGAACGCTCTCGGGAACGTGGTAGTCGCCGCGCGCGTCCAGGAAGTACGTCCCTGTCCGCACGCCCTCGAAATGGAAGCGCCCGTCCGGCCCGCTGATCGCCACCGCGACGGGGCGCACGTTGCGCGACAGGTCGCTCGAACCCGCGAACAGTCGGAAGATCCGGCCCAGGAACGCGGCGCCAGCCGGCGGCATCGAGAGCAACTCGATCCGTGCGCCAGCCACACCGCGACTGGTCGAGCGCTCGAGGACCGCGCCGTCGAGCTTGCCCGGGCCGCGCAACCTCACGCCCGCGGCGAGGCCCTGCGAGCGCACAGGGTTCGCGGCGGAAGCGGAATCGGCGAGCTCGACCGGCGGGGCGACTTCGAGCGCGATCCCCGCGCTCGGGGCCACGGCTTCGCTCGCGGCCTTCGGCCCGAGACCGGTGGCGGTATCCGCCCGCGAGAGCAGGAACCAGAGCGCCAGAACGAGGATCGGTACCGCCGCAAGGAGGACGAGGATCGCGCGCGGCGCGGCGCCACGGCGGGGAGAGGAACTCGGCAAGGGAAGCCTCGGGGTGTTGGACGGCCGCCTGTTCGTCGCGGAACACGCGCCCGATGCCATGCTAGGGATGCCCGCCGCCCGGAGCTGTAAGAACCCCGTTCCCGGGCTCGTCAACCGCGATCGTCGGCCACGGGCAGCCCGAGCCCCCGCACGGTACGGCGCAGGACCTCCTCGAACGGCAGCGGCTGCCAGCCGAGTTCCGTCCGGGCCTTGCGCGCGTCGAAGCGCAGCTCCACGCCGAGCATGGCCAGGGCCTGCGGCGGCGTCATGTCGAGCGGGTGGATGCGATCCACGACGCGCGCGACCGGCACGACGAGGGGCCACAGGAATCGGGGCAGCGTGAAGAGCGGCGCGCGTCCGCCCGTGACCGCGGCGACGAGGCGGAAGAGGTCGGCGGTCGAGATCCAGCGCTCGACGAGCAGGTAGCGCTCGCCGCGCCGACCGCGATCGAGGGCCAGGATGCAGCCGTCGGCCGCGTCGTCGATGCCGAGCACGCCGATCGATCCGGGCGGCGCGACCAGCGGTCCCTTGCCCGTGGAGGCCTGCCGCAGGAACTTGGCCGTGTTCGACTTGCCCGTCCAGGCGCCGAAGATGGCGCCCGGGTTCGTGATGACGACGTCGAGATCGCGCGCGGCTTCGACGGCGAGCTCCTCCGCCTGTCGCTTGGTCGTCGCGTAGTCGACGCCGAGAGGGCCGTTGTTCCAGACCATCGTCTCGTCGAGAGGTTCCTGGCCGGTCCCGTGCCCCACCGCCACGACGGAGCTGACGTGCAGGACGCGCGCGACGCGCGACTCCGCGGCGGCGGCCAGCACGAGGCGCGTGCCCTCGACGTTCGCGGCGACCTGCGCCGCGCGATCGGCGGTGCGGTAGCTGATGAGCGCGCCGCTGTGCACGACCTGCGCGGGCCGGCGCAGGTTCGCCGCACGGCTCGCGACCGCGCGGGTGGCGGCGCGGATGGAAGGGGCGTCGGTCAGGTCCCCCGCGTGCCAGGTCACGGCCGTGTCGTCGAGCACCGAACGGTCGGAGGAGGCCCGGGCCAGGACGTGCACTTCGTCGCCCCGTGCCGCGAGCCGGCGCACGATCGCTCCCCCGAGGAAACCGGTGCCGCCGGTGACCAGGACGACGCCCGGAGCCTTCACGCGCGGGTCTCCGTCGTGTGTTCCGGCAGGGTGACGCGAGCCACGGTGCCGTGCCCGTCGGTGCGCGCATCGAGCGCGATCGTCCCGCCGAGTTCCTCGACGATGCGGCGGGAGATCGCGAGTCCGAGGCCGGTCCCGTGGCTGCGGGTCGTGAAGTACGGCTCGAACAGACGCGCCCGCACCGTGTCCGAGAGCCCGACGCCGCTGTCCTGGACCTCGAGCACGACCCGGGAACCGGCGCCGGCGTCCGCGCTGCGCGAGATCGCGATCGAGAGCGTTCCTCCGCTCGGCATCGCCTCGAACGCGTTCGAGACCAGGTTGATGAGCACGCGCCGCAACTCCGCCGCGTCGGCCCACACGTGCGCGGGTTCGCCCGAGACCTCGACGGCGATCTTCAGCTCGCGCGCCCAGGCCATGTTCAGCTCGACGGTCTCGTCGACGACCCGGCGCAGGTCCACGCGTTCCGGGTTCACCTTGCGCGCACCGGCGAAGGCCGAGAAGTCGGCCGCGATCTTGCGCATGTTCTCGACCTGGCGACGGATCAGGTCGATCGTGCGGTCGAAGATGGTGTCGAACTCGGGGCTCTTCTCGCGGCGTGCGCGCTCCAAGAGGTTCGCCGAGAGCAGCACGGGCGTGAGCGGGTTCTTGATCTCGTGCGCGACCTGCCGGGCCATTTCGCGCCACGCCGCGTCCTTCTCGGCCTTGATCAGTCGCGTGCGGCTTTCCTTGAGCTCGGCGGTCATGTCGTTGAACGCGCGCCCGAGGTCGCCCAGCTCGTCCTGGGATTCGACGACGACGCGCGCGTCGAGATCCCCCGCGGCCACGCGCTGCGTGTGCTTCTTCAGCTCCACGATCGGCCGGGTCGTGCGTCGCGCGACGAAGATCGTGAACACGACGACGATCGCGAGGACGATGGCCGTCGCGCCCCACAGCACGCTCCGCAGCCGGTTGACGGTCGCGTACGTGTCGTCGTTGTCGATGCCCACGCCGACGACCCATCCGAATCCGCCGGCATCCGTGCTCGCGCAGTGCTTGAACGCGGCGTTCTTCCAGCGCCCCTGGAACTTGTACTCCGGGTACATGCCCCAGTCGTTGGCGCGCGCCGCGGCGGCCAGCTGGGGCAGGTCGATGGGCGGCTCCGACACGCGCCGGCCGTAGAGCGCCGTGTTCGGGTGCGCGAGGATCGTGTCGCCGTCGGAGGCCCACAGCCACGTGTAGGAGGACCCGTAGATGTCCTGCTGCCCGTCGCCAGGCACGCGCGGGCGCACCTTGCGCAACACCCGGTTCTGCACGTGGCTCCAGTTCAGCAGCGCGTACACCGCCCCCACGACGAGGTCCGGATTCGCGGGATCGCGGACCGGCATCGCGAAACCGACGTGGAAGTTCTCCGGGTGCGGGACGCCGACGTCCACGCGCGGCGGCAGGAGGTCGGAGGCGTGGTGGTCGACCAGCACGACTTCGCCGCGCAGCGCCTGCTGGAACCAGCTCTGACGCCGGTAGTCGCGCGCCAGCCCGGCCAGCACGGCCGCGTCGAAGCGCTCGCCGCGTGAATCGACGCTGTTCGACACGACCAGTTCGCCGCGCGCATTGACGGCCAGGATCAGGTCCCAACCGCGTCCCCCCGCGACCACGCGATCGAACGTGGCCTCCAACGTGGGGCGGAATCCCGCCTCGCGTCCGTCCCAGTCGGCGATGGTCCAGGAGGTGATCGGCGTCGTTCGCGTCCACGTCTCGACGTCGGCCAGGCGCTCGCCCACCTCGTCGTCGATGCGCGCGGCGGTCTCGCCGGCCATCGTGAGCAGGTAGTAGCGGACGGTCTCCCAGTGCCGCTCCGCGTTCTGGCCGTCGACGTACCACGCGAACCCGAGGAACGGGACGAGGACCGCGGCGAGCACGGTCAGCACCCACTTCGTCGCGATCCGGCGCAGCACGCGGAGAGGCTACCCTACGGGACGTGTCCGACGCCCCGTTGCGCATCCTGATCGTGCGGCTATCGCATCTGGGCGACGTCGTGCAGGCGTTGCCGCTGCACCACGCCCTGCGCGGCGCGTATCCGCGAGCCCGGATCGCGTGGGCGGTGCAGCCGGAGTTCGCGGGCCTCCTCGAGGGACTGCCCGGCCTGGAGCGCACGATCCGCTTCGAGCGCCGCGCGGGCGCTTCCGCCTGGCCCCGGCTCGCGCGCGATCTCGAGGAATTCGGCGCGGATTGGTCGATCGACGCGCAGGGCAACGTGAAGAGCGCGCTGGTCGCGCTCGCCTCGCGCGCCGGGCGTCGCAGCGGCTATGCGCGCGAGGACTGGCGCGAGGGCTTCGCCGCGACCTCGGTGACCGACCCCTGCCCGGCCGGCCCACCGGTCGAGCACGCGGTCGAGCGCGTCCTGCGGTTGACGCGACACGTCGCCCCGGCCTGGCGCGCGGAGCCGCGCTTCGACGCCGGGCTCGCGGGCCCCGAGATCGAGGCTGGAGAACGGCGATTGGCCGAGCTCGTGACGGGGCCCGGCGGCGTGCTCCTGCATCTCTCCCCGCCCGGCGACGTGCGGTCGTGGTCGATCGAGCGCTTCGCCGAGCTGGCGCGCGCGGGCGCGGACCGCGGATCCGTGCTGATCGTCAGCGGTCCGACCGAGGAGGCTCACGGACGCGCGCTCGCGACCGAGCTCCGCCACCCGCGGATCGCCCACGTCGTCGGACAACGGGGCTTGCGCGAACTGGCCGCGCTCTTCACGGCGGCCGCGCGGCGCGGGATCCCCTTCGTCGGCTGCGACTCCGGGCCCATGCACGTCGCCTGGAGTTCCGGCATGCGCGTCGTGCTGCTGGCCGGGCCGCAGGACGAGCGGCGCACGGGGCCGTTCGGCGTCCGCGCGCATCACCGCGTGATCCACGGCCAGCGACGTCCCGACTGCGCGCCCTGTCGATCGCGCACCTGCTCGCATCGCGACGGCCCCGTGTGCATGTGCACGATCGCGGTCGGAGAGGTCGCGGACGCGCTCTGAAACGTGGAGCCTCGCGCCACGGCCCAGCGACCCGCGCGCGAGCGTGCCTCAGCGTTCGAGCAGCAGTTCCTGCCAGATCGAGATCGACTTGCGCGCGCCCGCGTCGCCAGCGGCTCCGTTCCACACGGCACAGGCCACTTGGACCGGAGACCCGGGCACGAGTGCCACCATGTCCCCCTTCGACTCCGCGTTCGGACCCTGCAGCGCGCGCCGGAAGACCAGGCTCCAGCGACCGTCCTGCCAGTGCGCCTTCGCGCGCACTTCTCCGGGAACCGCGTTCGCGCCAGGCAGGGTCTCGACGCCGCGCACGGTGATTTGGTCCGCCCGCTCGGACGGCTCGAGACGGCCGAGGAGCCGGTGGTACAGGGGCACGTCCGCGCGCACCTCGTTGGCGCGGTCGGGTTCGCGGGCATGCGGCACGGGGGCGACGAGATCGAGAGCGCCCTCCACGTCCTCGACGCGCAACGCCTGCCAGTGCCACAGATTCGTGGGTTCGTGCGGCGCGCCCATGCCGAACAGCGCGGGCTCCTTCGCGCTCGAGAGCTGCAGCGCGGCTCCGTCGCTGGCCCGCGACTCGGCGAAGAGACGGACGTCGCCGGTCGCGTCGGCCCAGGAGAGCCGGAGTGCGACGGTCTCCCCGTCGTGCAGAGCGGAGAGCGAGGCCTCGAGAACCGCCTCCTCGTTCCACCACAGCGGCGCGAGCACGACGCGGATCGTGTTCGCCGTCTTCCAGGACGGATCGTCCGGATCCTCCGGCGCGACCGCCACGCGCCGCGCCGTCAGCGTGGAGCGCGCGTGCACGAGGCGGTCCGCGACTCCCTTCGGGATCAAGCTCTGCACGTAGACGACGAGCGCCGCCTCGTCGGCGGGATCCAGGCGATTGGGCGGCATCGCGGAACCCGGGAGTCCCGCGCGGATGCGCCGGGTCAGGGCCAGCGTGGAGTCGCCGCCCTTCAGGAAGCCCGCGGTGAAGTCGCGTGCCCAGTTGAGCCCGCCATCGGCGTTGGGACGCGGGGTCCGCGCGCCGGTGCCGTCCGACGCGTGACACTGCGCGCAGCGCTCGAGATACACGCGCCGGCCCGCGGCGAGATGGGTCGCGTCGGCCGGCACGGAGGCGGCGGCCTCGATCGTGCGATCGGGGGTCATGCGCTCGCGAGCGAGGCGTTGGGCCTGCTCGGACGACAGGGATTCGCCCGCGCGGCGCGCCTCGGTCGCGAGCTCCTGGCTCGAGCCCTCGATCGCCAGCGTACGCACGTGGGCCGCGAGCGACTCGAGGTCGGAATCGGGGAGCCAGCTCCAGGCCGGCATGGCCGAACCGGGGATCCCGCGTCGCAGCGTCGCGACGAGATCGGCGTCCGAGGGCGCGCCGTTCTCGGAGCTGACGAGCCGGAAGCCCCCCGACTCGAAGCGTCGCGCCGGCGGCAGCAGGTGCGGCGCGGCCGGGCCGTCGCCGTGGCCACGCGAGCCGTGGCACACGCTGCAGTGCTGCAAGTACAGCTCCTCGCCGCGCGGGTTCGGCGCCTCGGCGACGGACACGGATTTCTGCGCGCCCGCGCCGGGCGTCGTTCCGGAAGGGACGCTGCACGCCGCGGCGGCGCAGATCAGCAGGACGGAGGACGAGAGCGATCGGGAGTTCATCGTGGGATTGGGTTCCGAGGCCGATTCCCTGGACGTCGCCGGGCGTCGAACGACGACGCGGCGCTGCGCGTGCTGCGGCTCGGTCGCGCCGCGTGCTCACGCGGCATCGTCGTGCTCCGGTGTCCGCAGGGCGAGGATCGGTTTCGTGGCGTGCTTGAGGACCGGATACGCCACGCTGCCGAGGAGCGTCGAGGCCAGGCGTCCGCGTCCATGCGTGCCCATCACGATCAGATCCGCGTCGCGCTCGCGCGCCAGGATCTGCTGCGCGGGCGTGCCGTCGACGAACTCTTCCGTGTGCTCGACCCCGCGCCAGGCGAAGGCCTGCAGCGCGCTCTCGTACTCCGCGCGCATGGCCTCGCGCAGGACGCTCGGGTCCCACGCCAACCCGATCTCGGGATAGGACGTGGCGAGGAGGACTGGTTCGAAACAGCTCAAAACGTGGATCCGCGCTCCGAGGAGCCGCGCGAGGGCGCCCGCGGTCGCGAGCGCGTGCAGGCTCTGGATCCCGAGGTCCACCGGGACGAGGATGCGCCGGATCGGCTGTGGCGGCGCGGGCTGGACCCACACGCCGGAATCGACGTGGGAGAGGACGGCGCGCGCGGTGCCCCCGAAGTCGAACGTCGAGCCCGGGCGCTTCAGCGCGCCCAGGAAGACCCAGTCCGCGTCCACGGCCTCCGCCCGCTCGGCGACCGCGCGCCCCGGCGAACCGAGGCCGACCGAAATGTGCTCGTCCGGACGCCGCGTCAGTCCGGCCTGGAGGAGCGCGCGCTCCACGCGCGACGCCATGTCCGCTTGCGCTCGGTCGAGGACCCGTTGCTCCGCCGCCGCATGACGGCCCTCGGACCGCTGCCACCCGAACATCGGGGGCCGGACGGCATGGAAGTACTCGACGCCAGAGCCCAGGCGACGCGCGAGTTGTGCGGCGGCGAGGATCGCGGGATCGGCCAGGTGGTCCTCGTCGAGGGCCACCAGCAACCGCTGCGGCAACAAGCCCGAGTCCAGAGGGTCCAATCTCATGCGCGTTCCTCCGGTTCGCCGGGTCGACACGCGCGATGGTACGTGCCCGCCGGGGCCCAACGGATGCGGACTACTGCGTAGGACTCCGTCCGGCGAATCGCGGGGATCGGCGTCTCGCTCCGCGACCGCGCCTCTCGCTCCGCGACCGCGGAGGAGCCGCGCGTCGCGCGGATCGCCGCCCAGATTCGACCGGGTCACCTGCGCGCCGACGATCCGGCCGCGGCCGATCGCGAACCGTCAGTTGCCCGGAGGCTTCTCGAGCGCGCGGATCCGAACCGGGACGTCGCGGTATTCGGGCCAGAAGAGCTCGATCTGCCGCAAGGACGCGAGTTGCTCCTCGGGCGTCCCCGCGGCGTCGGCCTTGGCGTAGAGCTCCGAGGCGCGGCGCACGTACTCCTGCAGCGTGTCGCGCCGGGCGATCGAATCCTTGTAGAACTGCGCCTCGACGAGCAGGTCGTCATAACGCGCGGCGGCTTCCTCGAAGCGCCAGTCGCGCTCCAGCGCCAAGGCGTCGCGGTAGATCGCCTCGAAACGCGACTCGCGCAGCTCGGCCAGCACGCCGTCGGCGAGATCCTTCTGCGCCGTGGTCATGGCGATGGCCTCTTCGGCCAGTTTCTGCGCCTTCTCGGGGCGGCCGCGCACGATCTCGATGCGCGCGAGCTTCAGCTTCTCGGTGACCTTGAGCTCCGTCTTGGCGCGCCCGAGGGCCGCCTTCGCGTCCTCGTTCTCCGGATCGAGCAGCACGGCCATGCGATACTCGCCGTGAGCGGCGCCGAATCGCCCCTGCTCCTCGTGAGTGCGGCCAGCCGCCAGGCGCTGCATCGCCAGGAGCTCCTGGACCTGGTCCTTGCGGTCGCGCGCGCGTTCGTCGGTCGTCTGGTACTTCTCGGCGTAGCTGAAGCGCGAACGCGCGTACTCGAGCCAGTAGTCCGAGTAGGCGTGCAGTCCGTCCTTGAAGTAGCGCGTGCCGAGCCCGGCGCGGTAGCGGAGGAGGAGGATGGCCAGCTCGCGCCCCTGCTTCGCTCCCGGCACCTCGGGATCCGCGGCGAGCGCCTTCTCGTAGTGCTCGACCGCTTCGGGGATCTGGTCGTTCGCATGCAGCTCCAGCGCCTTGCCCAGTTCGCGCAGCGCGACCTTGCGCTCCGTCTTGCGCAACCAGTCGGCCGCCTCGACGGCGTTCGGATCGATCGCGAGCGCGTCCCGGAACGCCGCGTTCGCGACGTCGTCCTGATCCTCGAACGTGGCTCGGCGTCCTCGTTCCAGGTGCCACGCGACCGACGCCTCGCGGTGCAGGCTGACGGCCTCGGGATCGTCGGGGCGCTCCTGGACATCCTGCGCCGCGACTCGGACCGCCTCGTCGAACTGACCGTGGTAGACGAGCCAGCGGACGTCGCGCTCCTTGGGAACCGACGTCGAGCTGCAGCCCGCGAACAGGGCCGCCGTGAGGAGCAGGGCCGGGAACGGAATTTCTTGCATGGTGGGCGGAGCGTCGGCGCGGGAGTCCGGGCGGATGCGACGAAGGCGGACCGGCTTTCTTCCCGCCCGCAGGCTAACCCGTGCGCGGGCCCCGTTTCGAGGGCCGGGACGACCTCAGGTCCGCATCCCCTCGTAGAGGACGATGCCCAGGCTGCCGAAGAAGAGCACGGGCAGCCAGGCCGCCACCGGTGCGTCGAGCGTGCCCTGGAGCCCCAGGTTCCGGCACACGAAGTCGGCCGCGAAGTAGCCCACGCACAGCGCGAACGCCGCCGCCAGCGACCGCGCGCCCCCCCCGCGCTCGTGCCGCAGGAGGAGCGGGAGCCCCACGAGCACCAGCACGAGGTTCCCGAGCGGGAACGTGATGTGGTACTGGAGCAGGGTCCGGTAGGCGACGTTGTCCGGATCGCGCGAGCCCAGCTCGGCCGCCTCGGCGAAGGACAACTCGTCGGGCTTCTCCCGCGCCCGCTGGAAGGTCTGCGCGAGCCGCGGGGTGAACTCGAAGCCGGCGACGGAGTCCGTCGCCTCGATGCGCTGCTCTCCCTCGCCCACCACCACGTGGCGTACTCCGCCCTCGAGCCTCCAGCGCGGCGGGTCCTGGGCCTCGTCCCACACCGCGCGCGGAGCCGTCGTGGTGGTCCACGTGGCGCCCTGCAGCAGGTGCTCCTCGAAATCGCGGATCTCCGCCGGTCCTCCGCCGGCGGGCCGCGGACGGTACTGGGAGAGATGCACGACGTTGCCGCGGCCGTCCCGCAGCCAGAGGTTCGCGTAGACGGGATCGAGTTGCTTCTTGTCGAGGAGGTGGCGCAGGGCGTCGCGCTTCCCGGCCAGTTCGAAGGAGATGAACTCGCGGATGCCGAACATCGACACGGCGATGAGCGCCGCCACGACGACGATCGGCGCGAGCAGGCGCTGCGAGCTGATCCCCGCGGCGAGCGCGGCCACGGCCTCCGCGTGGCGCACGAGCTTCGAGACGGTGAAGAGACCCGCGACGAGGGTCACGAACGGAGCCACCTGCAGGAACAGGAACGGCAAGTGCAGCGCGTAGAAGCGCGCGATCGTGAACGCGCTCGGCCGCGTCCCGTCGGGGAACGGCTGCACGTACTCGTCCAGGTTCCCGGCCATGTCCATGATCAGGTAGAGGCCCACGACGAGCAGCAGCGCCGTCGCGTACGAGGACGCGAAGAGAGCCAGCACGTAGCGGTCGATCCGACCGAGGATCTGCAGACGACCGCGCTTCATCGCCGGAACGCCCTGTGGCAGGCCCAGACTCCCGCCACGAGACCGATCGCGATCGAGGTCCACGCGCACGGCTCCGGCGGTAGGACGTTGAAGTCGGCCAGCTGTTTCCCGAGGCGCATGTGCAGCAGGTAGAAGGCCAGAGCGTAGCCGGCCGCGATCGCCAACCCCTTCAACTGGTTTCCGCGCTGCTGCGTCAGCCCCGTCGCCGTGCCGAGCAGGAGGAAGACGGCGAACACGGCCGCGAGCGACATGCGGTAGTGCAGTTCGTAGCGCAGCTCCTGCCGCCGATCCCCTGTCGCGCCCGCCGCGAGCTCGGCCCGGATCTTCGGGCTCCTCAGGTAGCGCATGTTGTCGTAGCGGCCCTCTTTCTTGGCGCGCATCTCCTCGAGGTCGATGCGGATGGTCAGGTCGCCGTTCTGCACCTCGGCGCCGCCGACGATAGCGCGGGCGTTGCGGAAGACGAGCAGGATGTTCGGGTCTTCCAGGCGCACGTCGACGCGGTCCGCACGCAGGTTCCGCGCGGGCTGGTCCCCCATCGGCGGAACGTAGACCTGGGCGTCCACGAACGCCTTGCCCTCGCGCCGTCTCGAGGTCAGGTAGAACTCCCCGAACTGAACGTCCGTGCGGCCCGGACTCAGCTCCCGCACCGCCTGCGACAGCGCGGCGACCATGTACTTGCTCTGCCGGGTCCGGATCTCGGGCAGGACCTCCGAGACCATCCAAAACGTGGTCAGGGACAGGGCGAGAGCCACGACAGCGCCCGGCAGGAGGATCCTGAGCGGGTGGCGCCCGGTCATGCGGATCGCCGTCCACTCGTTGTCCTGCGCCAGGCGGCTGAACGTGCTCACGACGCCCAGGAGGAAGGCCAGCGGCAAGAGGTAGGGCAGGAGCCCGGCCAGCAGGAGCGGCAGGTACAGGAGGATCGCCGCCATCTGTACGCCCTGCAGCTTGCTGATCGCCCCCACCGCGACCGCGGGCAGCGCGAGCACGATCATCCCGCCCAGCGTGAAGCCGACCGCGACGAGGATCTCGCGCAGGACGTGGAGTTGGAGGCGCATCGGGACGGTCGTGGAGTCGGGCGGAGTACAATCCGGCCGTGCCGGGAACGCAACCGCGGATGGTGCTGAAACACCGGCCTTGGCGCACGACCGAGGTCGAAAACGGCCCCGTCCCCGTGTTCGTGAAGCGTTTCCACGACCAGCGCTTCCCGGGGGCGGCGGTCGGTCGCTGGCGCGATCGACGGCGGGCGCGACGCGAGGCCCGACGGCTCGCGGAGCTCGCCGGCGCGGGCATCCGCGTCCCGACGGTGCTCGGGATCGCGGAGACGGACGCGGGCGTCGAGCTGCGGCTCGAGTACCTGGCGCGCGCGCGCCCGCTGGAGGAGCTCGTCGACGCCGCGACCCCCGCACTGGCACGCACGCTGGGCGCGCTGTTGGCGCGCGTGCACGCGACCGGCTTCGCGATCGGCGACCTGCACTTCGGGAACGTGCTCGTCGATCCCGCGGGCGACGCGTGGCTCGTGGACGGGGCGGCCGTGCGCCGCGGCTCGACGGCAGCTCGAGCGCGCGACCTGGTCCAAGCCGCCGCGGCGGCTCGCGAGCGGACCTCGGCGCGCTTCCGCGCGCGTTTCCTGCTGGCGTACCTGCGCGGCTCGGCGTCCGGCCGCCGGAGCGAAGCGGCGAGCCTCGCCGAGGCGATCGAAGGCGCGGGACGCATCGCGCGGCGTGAGCGCGTCCGCGCCGAATCCGACCGCTGGTTGCGCGAGTCGGGCGTCTGCGCGCGCCACGTGGACGGGGATCTCGTGCTGCTCGCGCCGCGTTCGATCCCGCGCGACGCGGCCGTCGCGCTGGGCCGGCAGGTCGTCGCTGGCCAGGGCGGCACCTCGCTGCAAGTCCTGCGCGGGCGCCGCGCGCGCGCGGCCTGGCGCGAACTGTCGCGGCTCGGCGAGCACGGCGTCGTCGCCCTGCGCCCGCTCGTGCTGCTCGAGGCGCCGGTGGAGCTGGCCGTCTTCGAACGGCCCGCGAACGGTCGGGCTCCGGCGCGCGGTTCCGCGGCGGACTGCCGTGCGGTCGGCCACCTCGCCGGAACGCTGTGGGACCGCGGGCTCGCGCTGCGTCAGGTGGACCTGCTGATCGACGCGCAAGGACGCGCGTGCCTGTCGCCGGCCTCGGGCCTCGAGGACGCCGGCACGTTCTCGCGGACATCGCGGGCCTGGGACGGCATCGGCGGGGCGGTGTCCTGGTCCTCGTCCGCGGACTTCGTCGCGGCCTTCCTGGCCGCGCAGCGCGGATCGCGCGCGCAGCACGCCGCGTTGCGGGCGCTCTTCGAGGCCCGGAAGGGATCCCGCGGTGCCGCAGATCCCGGCTGACAAGCGCCGGCGCCGCGCGATCCGCGCGCGCCTGCTGGGTGCTCTCACGAGCGCCGCGCGCTGGTCCCCTCCGGGCACTGTCGAGGGCGCTCTGGCCCTCTGCTCGCCATTCATGCGCTGGTCGCGGTTCGAGCGCACGACGCGCGAGAACCTGGCGCTCGCGCTGGGCGCCGAGCTCGACGAGCGCGAACGCGTGCGCATCGCGCGCGGCGTCCGCCGCCACGCCGCACGACAGTTCGCATCCTGGCTGCGGCTCGCCGGCTGCGACGCGGCGCGCGGCGGCTGGATCGACGAGCTCGTGCCGGTGGACGAGTCGATCCGCCACCTCGATGAGGCGCTGGCCCGCGGCCGTGGCGCGATCGTCGCGACGGCGCACCTCGGCGATTGGGAGCTCCTCGCCGCGCGGGTCGTGCGCCTCGGACACCGCGGCGCGGTCGTCGGGCTGCGGCGGCCCAACGACCCCAGCGCGCGCTGGTTCGAGGATCTGCGCTCGCGCCACGGAGTGCGGACGATCGCGCAGTCGGCGTCGCCGCGCGAGCTGCTGACGGTGCTGGCGAGCGGAGGCGTGCTCGGGATCCTGTGCGATCTCGACGCGCGCCGCCTCGACGCCGAGGTCCTGCCTTTCTTCGGAACCTCCACGCGCACCCTCACCGCTCCGGCGGCGCTGGCTCGCGCGGCCGCCGCACCGATCGTCCCGGCGCGCTGCGTCCGGACGGCCGCCGGGACCTACGCGCTGCGCTTCGAGGCGGGCTTCGATCTCGACCGGCACTTGCCGCGCGACGAAGCCCGCCGACGCGTCCTCTCCCGACTGAACTCCACCTACGAGCGCTGGATCCGCGAGGCACCGGACCAGTGGGCCTGGCACCAGAAGCGCTGGCCGGAAAGCCGGGGTCCCGCGGCCCGGGAAGGACGGGGCGACGACGCGACCGAGCCTGCGGGGAAGGGACCGGCGTTGGACCCGCGATCGTGACTCCTTTACAAAGTGCTGATCAAGAGTTCGCCGGCGGCTGATTCGGCGTACCTACCGTCACCCCATGAAGAAGTCGCGGATTCTCGTGGTGGACGACGAGCCCGATCTGGTGGAGCTCGTCCGGCACCATCTGGCGCGCGAGCACTACGACGTCGTGACAGCGGCCGATGGCGAGACCGGTCTGGCCGAGGCGCGCCGGCGGCTCCCGGACCTGGTCGTCCTGGACCTCATGCTGCCCGGGATCGACGGCCTGGAAGTCTGCCGCCGCCTCCGCTCCGACCCGCGCACGACCCACATCCCGATCGTGATGCTCACCGCGAAGGGCGAGGAATCGGACGCCGTGATCGGGCTTTCCCAGGGCGCCGACGACTACGTGCGCAAGCCCTTCGGCATGAAGGAGCTCGTCGCGCGCATCGCGACGCGCCTGCGCGCGGCGGACGCGCGCACGCCGGGCGGCGAGTCGCAGAAGGTCGCGCGCTTCGGTGACCTCGTCATCGACTCGGTGAAGCACGAGGTCCTGCTGGCCGGGCAGTCGGTCAAGCTGACCGTGACGGAGTTCAAGCTGCTGCGGCACCTGGTCCTGAACCGCGGCCGGGCTTTCACCCGCAACGAGCTCCTGAACGCCGTGCTCGGCCAGGACGCCTACATCATCGATCGCAACGTCGACGTCCACGTCGCGACCCTGCGCAAGAAGCTCGGCGAGTACGGCAATCACATCCTCACCATCCGCGGGCTCGGCTATAAGTTCCGCGAGACGCCGACCTCGCCGGACTGACCCGAGCCCGTTGAACTTCGACTCCATCTCGATCCGCATCTTCCTCGCGTTGACGGGGCTCGTCGTGGTCCTGCTCGTCGGCGCCGCGTTGTTCGGCGAGGTGCAGGTCAGGAACTATCAGCAGGTTGCGCTGCGCGACCAGCTCACCGAGACCGCGGATTCGCTCCTCGGCGACTCGACCGAGGTCCTGGCGAATCGCGCTCCGGCCGAGCCCTTCGCCCAGCGCCTGAGGGACCTCGGTCGTTCGAATGGGCTACGCATCACCCTGATCGCCGTCGACGGGACCGTGGTCTCGGACAGCGAGGTCACGGGACCGATGGCGAACCACGGCGACCGGCCGGAAGTGCTGGAGGCGCAGCAGTTCGGCACCGGCAGCGCCGAGCGTCGCAGCTCGACGACGGGCAAGGAGACCTTCTACATCTCGCGCCGAGTCGAGGGCGACGGGGCCTTCCTGGGCACGATCCGCGTGGCTTCCGAGATCGCGCCTCTGCGCAGCGAGCGGTCCCGCTTCCACACGAACCTGGCGCTCTTCGGTCTCTTCGCGCTTGGAATTGGCGCCGGAGCGTCGTTCCTGATCTCGCGCTGGATCTCGAAGCCCCTGGAGCGCATCGAGCAGGATGCGTCCGAGCTCGCCGCCGGCCGCCTCGACCTGCGCGTGCGCTCGGAGGGACCCGCCGAAGTGCGCCGGCTCGCGAACGGACTGAATTCGATGTCCCGCGAGCTGCGCGACCGGCTCGAGGGGATGCGCCGCGCTCGCACCGAGATCGAGACGATCCTCGCCAGCATGCAGGAGGGCGTCGTCGCCGTGGACGGGCGCGAGCGCGTGGTGTTGATGAACGAGGCCGCCGCGCGTCTCCTGGGATTGAGCGCGCAGCTCGGGCCGGGCGCCACGCTGTGGGAACACCTGCGCTTCCCCGAGCTCGAGCGCGGCCTGCGCGCCGTGCTCGGCGGATCGTCCGCGTGGCACGGCGATGCCGTCTCTCCGAACCAGGACGGGCGCACGCTGGGTCTGTCGGTCGCGCGCGTCGAGAACAGCGAGGACGCGGACAAGCCCATGGCGGGCGCGGTCGCGATCCTCTCGGACGTCACGGCGATCCGGCGCCTCGAGCAGGTGCGCATCGACTTCGTCGCGAACGTGAGCCACGAGCTGCGCACGCCACTCGCCGCCGTCATGGGCGCGCTCGAGACGCTCGCCGATCCCGAGCAGGAAGCCGCGATCCGCGCGCGGTTCCTCGACATCGGCAATCGCAACGCCGCGCGGCTCCAGGCCATCGTCTCGGACCTGCTCGACCTCTCCTCGATCGAGGCCGAGGGCGACCGCATGCCGCTCGAGCCCGTGCGCGCCGATGGCCCGCTGCGCACGGCGGCCGGCGCCCTGGCCGGCGCGGCGGAGTCGAAGGGTGTCCGGCTGGAACTCCCGGGCCCGCTCGCGACACCGGCCTGGGTGCGCGGGAACTCCCAGCGCCTGGAGCAGGTCTTCACGAACCTGCTCGAGAACGCGATCAAGTACACCCCCAAGGGCGGGAGGGTCATCGCGCGCGTCCGGTTGACCCCGAAGGAGGTCCTGGTCGACGTCGAGGACTCGGGGATGGGCATCCCGGCCGCTTCCCTGCCGCGGATCTTCGAACGCTTCTACCGCGTCGATCGCTCGCGTTCGCGGGACATGGGCGGAACCGGGCTGGGTCTCGCGATCGTGAAGCACGTCGTGCGGGCCCACGGCGGTACCGTATCCGTCAAGAGCGAGGAGGGTCAGGGCACGAACTTCACCGTCGCGCTTCCCCGCATCCCGGAAGTCCCCAAGAACAGCTGAGACATGTCGAAGCAGACGCAAGAAGACCTGACCGAGATCACGAAGCGGATCCTGCACATTGGGGGCCTCGTCGAGAGCGCCGTGGACCGCTCGCTCGTGGCGCTCCTGGACCGCGACGCGAAGCTCGCGCGCGAGGTCATCGAGGGCGACGGGGTGGTCGACAACCTGGAGAACGAGGTCGAGGAGAAGTGCCTCGAGGTGCTCGCGATGCGCCAGCCGGTCGCGCGCGACCTGCGCTACATCTGCGGCATCATGAAGATCAACTCGGACCTCGAGCGCATGGCCGACCTGGCCGTGAACATCGCCGAGCGCGCCGAGGTCCTGGCCGAGGTCCCTCCGCTGCCCTTCCGACCCGACGTGACCCGTCTGGCCGCGGTCGCGAAGCGCATGACGCGCGAATCCTTGGACGCCCTGATCCGCCGCGATGCGCAGCTCGCTCTGCGGGTCTGGCAATCGGATGTCGAAGCCGACCGCCTGTACCGCGAGTTGATCGGCGAGGCCATCCAGTTCATGCGCGAGCACCCGGGCCGCATCGGCGACGTCATGCACCTCGTGGGCGCGCTGCGCAACCTGGAGCGGCTGGCCGACCACGCGACGAACATCGCGGAGGACGTGATCTTCGTCGTGCAGGGCCGGATCGTCCGCCACCACATGATCGAGTTCTCCGAGGCGCTCGGCGGCCGCCCGCTTCCGGGAGACGACACGATCGTCCCGACGGCGCGCAAAGGCGGATGACGGGGTCCGGAGAACGCCCGGCTTCAGCGGGATGGGCGGCCCGCCGATAACCCCGGGTGCGCCGGACCGAACGGTCCCCGATCATGAGCCCGGAACGACGTCCCCCCTGGTTCTCCCTGAGCCTGCTCGCAGGAGTCGGGGTGGCCGCCTTCGTCCTCGCGGAGCAGCGGCTGTCCCTCGAGCGCAGGGAGTTCGTCGAGCGCCGGCTGTCGGCCGCGGCCGAGGTCCTGACCCTGCCGGCCCGGGAAGCGCTGTCCGACGTGGCTTCGCGGGAGTCCTTCCTGTCGCGGCTCCGCGACCTGAGTTCGACGACCGGCCTGCGCATCACGCTGATCGATCCGAACGGCGAGGCGCTCGCCGACAGCGAAGTGCCCGGTCCGCTCCCGAACATGAGCGACCGCCCCGAAGTGCGCGCATCCGCAGCCGGTCGTGCTTCGACCGCTAGGCGCCAGAGCGCCCTGACCGGCAAGGAGACGCTCTACGTCGCGCGTTCGGTCGAACTCGACGGCCAGCGGATCGGCACCATCCGCGTCGCCACCGAGACGAGCGAGATCGACGGGGTCCTCGTGGGGCTGGAAGCGCTCCTCGCGACGGCGACGGCTGCGGCACTCGGGCTCGGGCTCGTGGCCGGGAGGCTCCTGCCGCGCGCGCCCCTGGCCCAAGACAGCCCGGTCGACGCTCGAGCGAGCTTGGATCCACGCCGCAAAGCCGCGTGATCGATCACGGAAGCGCGGCTCCGCGCGCGGGCGGAATCGCCGCGGCGAACGCCGGGTTCGAGCCCTGGATCAGCGCCCGGGACGTGCGACGGGACGCGCATCGCCCAGCCGCTCCCGCAACCTGCGCGCGATGTCGACGACACTCTCGCCCACCTGCGCGGGCTCCGCGAGGAGTTGCGCCGCCTCCGTGAGCAGAGGCTCGGCTTCGGCATCGCGGCCGCGCACGAGATCGCGCTCGGCCTGGATCGTCAGGGTCTGCGCCAGGTACCGGCGCGTCGTCGTGTCATCGGCCACGGTCTGGGCGCGCCGCGCGACGTCGATCGAGTCGGCGAGCCAACGGTCGCCGATCGCGGCGGGCTCCAGAGCCGTGTCCGGTCCGCCGGGGACGCGCAGGGCCGCGGGGACGGGGATCCGGGTGCGCACGCGCCCGTCGGCGCGCAGACCTTCGCGCAGCGCCGCGTCGCTGACCGCCAGGAGCCAGCGTGTCTCGCCGGGCACCGCGCGCGACAACGCGTCGGCGAACGCGGTCGTGTTCACGGGGCTCGGTCCGGCCGCGGTCCACTCGAGGACGCTGTCGACGAGGTCGAGGGCCTCGCGATCGAGCCCGTCGCGCGCGTCGCCGATCGCGGAACGCTGCTCGAGAGCGCGCGCGAGCGCGTCGGCGGCGTCCTGCCGGCGACCGGCGCCACGGTAGGCGAAGCCGCGGCCGAGCTCGCACGCCGCCAGGTAGTGCCCGGCCGAATCCGCGAAACCGGGCTGCAGTTCGATGCTGCGTTGGAACCGCTCCCGCGCGGATCCGTAGGCGGAGAGGGCCTGCTCGTGGTCCTCGCCGCGCCGCGCCCACTCCGCCGCGAGGACGTGCGCATAACCCGCGTACCAGGCACACGCGCCGGACTCCGGATTCCGGCCCGCGAGCCAATCCGAAATCTCGACCAGCACGTCGGGCCGTCCGCACTGCACGAGCACCTCGCGCACGAGATCACGCAGGATCGCCGATTCCGGAAAGCGCTCCAGACCGACGCGCAGCGTCGCCAACGACGGTCGCGTCGATCCGATCGCCCGCAGGTAGGAGGCCAGGCTCTGGAAGTCGACGTCCTTCGCTTCGAGGCTCGCGCAGGCGGTCGCGAGCGCGCGCGCGCCGCGCACGAAGCCGGCCGCTTCGCGCGCCGGATCGTCGGAGTCCGCGCCGATGCGGCGGCCCTCCGCGTCGCCGAGCCAGCGCAGCGCCTCGGTCGCGGTGTCGTCGGCGGCGAGCGCTGCGGCGCGCTCGGCTTCCGCGAAACCGGAGGGCGATCCGCTCCCCCACGCGGGCCAGCGCTCGAGCACGGCTCGCGCCGCCGCGCTCGGCGTGCTGCGTGCGCGGACTCGCGCCAGGACCTCGCCAGCGATGCGGCCCTGTTCGTCGAAGCGCGAGAGGAGATAGGCCGTGCGCGCGCGCTCGAGCGCGAGGAGATCGTCGTCGGGCAGCGCGGCGGCCGCACGCGCGAGCCAGGTGTCCGCGTCCTGCAGCAGGAGGCCGACATCGGGACCCGATTCCGCGCTGCGCGCCTGCGCGAGCTTCAGGTTGGCCAGGCCGAACCGACGGGCAGCGCGGGGATCCGCTTCGTTCCCCGCGAGCGCGCGCTCCGAGGCCTCCAGCTCCGCGACGAGCTCGTCCATCGTGCGCGCCGGCTCGAGCGGGATCGGCGGGCTCGCGGGAACGGCCGCATGCAGCTCGGCCCCGAGGCGCAGCAGGTCCTCCAGGTCGACGGGACCGCCCGCGGCTCCGATCGCCGCCGTGACGCGCTCCTTGTCCGCGGGAGAGAGCACGTTCTCGAGCGCCTCGAGGGCTGCGGCCCGGTCGGACGCATCGGCGAGGGCGGCGTGGGCGACGACGAGCGAGCGCTGGGAGCGATCCGTTCCGGCGGTCCGCGCGAGAACCGGGAGCAGGTGCCGATCCGAGCCGAGTGAGGGTTGGCCCGGGTAGCGCCCGGCTCCCGAGAGCACGCCGCGCAGGGCGACAGCCAGGTCCGGCGCAAAGCCGCGCGCTCGGGCCGCGCCCGCGATGCCGGCCAGAAGATCGCTCGGCGGGGCGGAAGCACCCTGCAGCGCTAGGCGCAGCGCCTCGATCGATCCGGCATCGCCCGTCCGTCCGATCGCTCGAACGAGAACCGCGGCGGTCTCCGGCGTGGATTCCTGGCGCCAGAACAGCTCGAACACCTCGCGCTGCCAGGAAGTCCGGGCTCCGGCCAGCGCGTCCAGGAACTCGTCGTCCGTGGCGTGCTTGGCGAACCACGCGTCGCGCGTCGGATCCGGAGGCGCCGTCGCCGCCGCCTTCTCGACCGCCTCGTCGAGCGCCGTCATGTCGAAGAGATAGGAGAGATCGAAGGCCTTGGTGCCGTCAGGGAGGATCAGGGCATGCCGCGGCGAGACGCGCTCGCCGCCCAGGTACGCGTCGAAGATCGCCGGCTCGAGCGCCATGTGCTCCCCGCAGGTCACGGAGCCGAGGCGCGGGCACGGGATGCGCCGGCCGCGGTCGTCGTGATCGCGCGGCGTGTGCCGTGACGGGTGCCCGATCGCGCACACGAAGTGCCGCGTCCAGGCGACGAACGCGGGATCGCGGTACTCCTCGTTCACGATCCGGTCCGAGCCGGACTCCCCGTCCACGTTGATCGCGACGAAGAGGGGCCGATGCTCCGCCGCGGCGATCGCGCGCGCGTCCTCGATGTTGCGCTGCCAGGCGATCTGGTCCGGAGCGACGAGCGGCCCCTCCTCCTGCGGCAGGAGGAATGCGGCGAAGGAGAGGATGTGGCTCAGCATGCGCGGATCCGTGCGACCTTGGGGCGCGGAGGAGACCTGCGTAGCGCGAAGCACGCCGCGGGTCACCCGGCGTGAGCGTTGTACCCGCGGATCCGGGGCGCGACGATGCCGGGGTGGAGAACTCCGCCGCCCTGGACGCCGTCTTCGCGCTGGCCGGCGGTGGTTGGCTCCTGGCCGACCTCTCGCTCCTGCGCGACGTCTTCGCCGTGCCGCCTCTGCCCGCGGCGCGCCCCGGGCTGCGCCCGCGAGTCACGGCGATCGTGCCCGCCCGCGACGAGGCCGAACGCATCGAGGGCACCGTACGCGGTCTCTTGAGCTCGCGGGATGTGGACCTCCAGGTGATCGTGGTGGACGACCGCTCCACTGACGCGACCGGAGCGATCGTCGCGCGCATCGCGGCCACCGACCCGCGCGTGGAACTCGTGCGCGTCGACGCACTGCCGGAGGGCTGGCTGGGCAAGCCGCACGCCTGCCAGCGCGGCGGCGAGCGCGCGAGCGGCGATTGGATCCTCTTCACCGACGGGGACATCCACATGACACCCGAAGTCCTCGCGCGGGCGATCGCGGCGGGCGCCGAGGAGCGCGTCGAACACGTCGTCCTCACGCCCGGCATCGAACGCCCGACGCTGGCCGCCCGCGCGGCCGTCGCGACCTTCGCACTGGGGCTGATCGGCCCCCTCGCGCGCGCGAACCGCGACGAGCGCTACGGCTGGGCCGGAATCGGCGCGTTCAACCTGGTCGAAGCTCGCGCGTGGCGCGCCATCGGGGGCCACACGCGCCTCGCGTACGAGGTCGTGGACGACATGAAGCTCGGCCTGCTGCTGCGTCGCGGCGGATTCCGCACGCGCGGCTTCCTGGGCGGACGCGAGATCCGCGCCGCGTGGGGCCGCAGCGCGGGCGAGATCCTGCGGCTGCTCGAGAAGAACCAGTTCGCGTTCTTCGGCTTCGACGTGGTCGCGACGCTGGCGTTCCTCGGCCTCGGAGCGGCGCTGTGGCTCGCGGGACCGATCGGGTTCGCGCACGGCGGACCGTTCGGCTTGTTCGCCGGCCTCGCGTGGGCCGCGTTCGCGATCCCGGCCGCCGTCGGCGCGGCGCGCGACGGCGAGAACCCGCTGTTCGCCGCGTTCGCGCCGCTGGGCGCGCCGATCCTGCTCGTGGCGGTCGCGCGCTCGATGTGGACCACGCTGCGCCGCGGCGGCGTCGTCTGGCGCGGCACGCTCTACCCGCTGGCGGAGCTGCGCGCGCGCCGTATCTGCGGCTTCAGCGCGCGGGCTTGAGCTCGAGCTGCGCCTCGAACTCGCGGCCCGCGCCGAAGTTCTGGCACCAGTACGGGCCGGCGATGCCGCTGGCCATCTCGCGGTGCGTCGCGATGAGCAGGTTGCGATGGTGCCCGCTCGAGTGCGTCCAGCCGACGTGCGCTCCCTCCGCGCCCGAATCGCCCGCGTGACAGTTCTCGGAACCGCCCAGCGCGTAGCCCTCGGCCTTCAGCCGGTCCTCGGGCGCATGGCGCGCCGGGTCGGGCTCGAAGTGGCCGAAATCGCCGGTCAGCGACATGTAGTCGGCGTGCTTCTGCGCCGCGGCCTGGATCTTCGGGTTCCAGGCCAGGACGCGGCGGCCCAACATCGCGCGGTAGGCGTTCGTGATCTCGACCTGGCGGCGCTCTTCGGCGTTCGGGGCGCCGACACCGTCGGTGCCGGCACGCTTCCAGGCCGCCTCGTTGAACGCGATCACGGCCCTGTCGCGCGCCAGGTCGGCCGCTTCGCGCGCGTCCAGCGCGAAGGACGTGAGATCGACGACGTCGCGCGATGGATCGATCGCCTCGATCCAGGCCGGAAGTCCCGCATCCCAGGCGAACGCGAGCTTGCGCGCGGCCTGGGCGCCGCGGCTCCAGGCGATCTCTTCGAGCCCCGCTCGGAACGCGCTGGACAGGCGGGCACGTTTCGGCGCGCGCCACGTCTCGCGCACGGCCTCGACGAGACCGTCGACTTCCTGCTGCACTCCGGCGTAGAGCTTCGCGCGCTCGGGTGGGCACTCGGGCGGGTTGTAGGGATAGAAGTAGCGCTCCTCGTCGAAGATCAGCTTCAGCGCGGCGGCGCGCCTCTGGTCGAGGTCCGTGCGCTGGGCGGCGACGTGCTCGAGCTGTTCCAGGACGGTCCCGCGTTGCAGCGCGGCGAGCGCACCCTTCCAGCGCCCTCCGAGCACCTGGGCCGCGCGCGCGACGCCTTCCGGTCCGCGCGCCTCGAGTTTGGCGAGCGCGGCGTCGCGCGACTTCGGTTCGGCGTCCTCGAACGTGAGAGCGGCCTCCTCGAGCGCCGCGGACTCCGCCGCGCGGGCCTCGTCGGCCGTACGCCGCCAGGTGCCTTTCACGAGCACGTACCCGCCGGCCGGCAGGTCCTCCCCCCGTGCGCGCGCGACCGCGGCGAATGCGTCGACGGGCGGCATCTCGCCCTTCTCGAACATCCGGGCCAGGTCGGTGAGCGCCGCGCGCTTCTCCGCCGGCGTCCCGCGCGCGAGCGCCTCCTGCACGAGCCCGCGCTTGGCGCGCGCCGAGCCCTTGGCGATCTTCACCGCGCGCCGCAACACGTCGATGTCCACCTCGACCCAGGGCATGCGTTCGCCGCCGAACTCGATCCAGTCCTCGTCGCCGGGACCGAGCCCCAGCGCATCGAAGGCGCCCGGCACCGCGGCGGCGAATGCGCGCACTTCCTCGCGGATCGCCAACCGATCCTCGATGGCACGCGCGGCTCCGACGGCCGCGTCCCGCTCGGGCCCGAGCGGGAGACGCGGCGCGACGCCGAGCCAGGCCTCGCGCGCCTGGGCCAGGTCGCCGCGCGCCTCGCGCCGCCGCGCGTGGGCCAACTGGGACTCCACGTCCTGCTGCTCGGCGATCGCCGGGAACGGCAGGAAGCCGGGCGCCGTCGGTGAAGGGATCGCGCGGGAAGCCAGGGTCAGGAGCAGTGCGGCGAGGACCATGCGTGGGAAAGAACTCTATCCGCCCCCCGGCGACGTGTGACCGTCGTCGGCCGCGAGCGCCGCGAGTTCCACGGTCGTCGATCGTCCTCCGCTCTCCGCCGCGAGGGCGGCCCAGCCCGGGATCCTGCCGCGCGGCGCGTCGACGAGGATCGAGTCGAAGGCCACGTTCCGGAACCGGTTGCGTTCGAGCAGCAGCGCCACCATCAGGTCGAAGTCACCGTGCGGCCCGCCCGTCGGCACGCCGTCGGTCAGGACGACGACCGCGTCCAGATCCGGGTCGAGGAGCGCGGCCTCGATCCCGGCCCAGACGTTTCCGCGCCCGCTCCGTCGGCAGCGCTCGAAGTCCTCGATCGCGTTCCGGATCCGCGCCGGTTCCGCGGGCACGAGGCGCTTTTCCCACGGGAAGGCTTCGCTGGTGTACGGGATCACGTTGAAATGCGCGGTCTTGGGCAGCGCGAGCAGAGCCTTGCCGAGTTGCGCGTCGACGATCTCCTTGCGCGTGCGCCCGGCGACCTTGGCCCCCCACATCGACCCCGAAAGGTCGATCAGGAACGCGACGCGATCGGAGACGAGCGGGAGTCCGGCCAACGCCACGCGCGTGTCGCCCACGGGTCCCCCGCCGCGCGGTTCGCCGGTCGCGACGGTTCCGGCACGTTGCCGCGCCCATTCGCGCCACTTCTCGGCGTCGAAGCCGTGGTCCGCGCCGGACAACGAACGCAGGTGCACGAGGATGCGCCAGCGCAGCCGCGAACGGTCCTCGCGCTCGAGCCGGTCGACGAGCGCGAGCGCGGCGTCACGCCCCGTCGTGCGCGCGAGGAGTTCGACGGCGCCGGCCCGCACGCTGGCCTCGGGGTCCGCGGCGAGCCCGGTCCCGAACCGTGTGGCGGCGATCTCCGTCCAGTCGCGGGCCGCCAGCAGGGCCGCGCAGCGCAACGCGGGCTCTCGGGCCGCGGCGCAGGCGAGGGTGCGCGATTCGGCCGCGCGCGTGTCGAGGAAGCGCAGCGCCAGGAGCGCCGCACCGCGCGCCTCGGGCGCGGAGCGACCGTCCGCGTACTCGACCAGGTCGGCTGCCAGAGCCGCCAGGTCGCCTGTCAGGCGCCGAGCCGCCGCGAGACGCTCCACCGACCAGCACAGCATGCGCGCCGTCTCCGCATCCGCCCCCCGCAGCGCCTTCTCGAACACGCGCGCCTCGAGCGGGATCGTCGCGCGTCCCAGAGCCTCGGCGGCGCGGGCCGGGACGCCCGCCTCGCGCGAGCGGAGCCCGGCTGGACCGAGCAGCTCCGCGAACTGCCGCGCGTCGCGCGCCCCGGACGCGCGGATCTGCGCCTCGTCCGCGACGATCCCCTCGGGATCCTCGAGCGCCGAGAGCAGGGAGGCGTAGGCCTCCTGCGTGCCGAGCTCGGCGAGCCTTCGCACCGCGGACTTCCGCGCCTCGGGCCGCGGTGCGGACAGCTCGTCGCGCAGTTCGGCCAGCGTCGGCGGTCTTTCCGGCTTCGAGCGTCCGGCTGGCGCTCCCGGGCCCTGGAGGAGCGCGGAGACGACGAGGAGACACACGAGGAGCGTCGGCATGGCATCCTCGTGACCGTCCGGAACCCCGTCCGGTCGCAAGAAATCCAGCGGATTTCAGCGCCCGCGAGCTCGATCGCGTTTCCGCGCTAACGCGCGGCCCGTTCCAGAGAATAGAAGACGGGCCCTGCGCGCAAGGGCACTCTCCCGCCGTGTTCCAGAACCCCCTCGGACTCCTGGCCCTGATCGCCGTCCCGGCGATCGTCGCACTGCACCTCTTCCGCCGGCGGTTCCGGCCGCGGGTCGTCAGCGCGCTATTCCTGTGGGCCGACGAGGACCGTACGCCGATCTCCGGGCGGCGCCGGGACCGCCTGCGGGCCTCCACCTCGCTCGTGTGCGAGATCCTGGCCGCGATCCTGCTCGCACTCCTCCTGGCCGCGCCGCGCGGCTGCGAGGGAACCCGCGGCGAGCACCTGGTGGTCGCGCTCGACGGCTCGGCGTCCATGGACGCGCGCGGCAGCGACGGCCGGAGCTTCCGCGAGAAAGGCGCGGAACTCGTCGCGGCGCGGATCCGCGATCTGCCGCGCGGATCCCGTGTTTCGCTCGTCGCGAGCGGCCCGCGGCCGCACACGATCGCGGGACCGGCGGCGTATCCCGAGGAGGCGCTCGCGGAGCTCTCGAGCTGGCGACCCACGGCCGCGCGCCACGACATCCAACCCGCGATCGCCTTGTGCCTGCAGCTCGTCGGAGACGGAAAGGTGCTCGTCGTCACCGATCGCCACGCGCCGGACGATTTCCAGCCGGAGGTCGAGGTCGCGGCTGTCGGCGAGCCGCTCGACAACCTCGCGATCGCGAGCGCGACGCGCACCATCACCCGCGTGGACGGAGAGCGGCGCGAGCGTCTGTTCGTGACGTTGGCGAGCTTCGCCTCCGCGCCGCGCACGACGGGCGTGAGGCTGCTCGGCGAGGATGGGCGCGAGCTCGCGCCAGCCCGATCGGTGACGATCGCCGAGAGCGGCCGGGAGAACCTCGCGTTCGATCTCGTGGCCGGCGCCGGTGCCGTCGAAGTGCGCATCGATCCCGACGCCCTGCGGATCGACGACTCCGCCTACCTGGCCCCGCGCCTCCCGCGCGTCGTCGGCATCGCCTGCGACTTGGACGACGATACGCGAGCAGCGCTGGGACTCGACGGTCCGGCGTCCGCGGGCCAGGCGGGTGCGGCGCTCGCGCGCTGGATCGCGCTCGTGGACGAGGCGGTGCTGGCCACGG
Source organism: Planctomycetota bacterium (assembly GCA_026692665.1). Taxonomy (GTDB): domain Bacteria; phylum Planctomycetota; class UBA1135; order UBA1135; genus JAEUHZ01. The sequence goes on along the minus strand of JAPLOF010000056.1, from coordinate 68,420 downwards.
ATCCGGCGGCGGCGCACATCCTGCTCACGCGCACGGCCGGCCGGGGCGCGGCCACCTGGAACGTCGTTCTCCAGCCGGGACGCTTCGACGGCGAGCGCAAGGACTTCATCGGCCCGTTCCTCGTCGAACGTCGCCATCCGCTGCTCGAGGGCACGACGCTCGAGGGCCTCGTGTGGAGCGCGGACCCGGCCCTGCGACTCGCCGGGACGCCGCTCGTGTCGGCCGGGAACCTGCCGTTGCTTGCGGAGGATCGCGACGGCCCGAGGCGCATCTACGCGCTGAATCTCGATCCTTTCCGCAGTTCCCTTCAGCGCTCGCCGGACTGGCCGATCCTGCTCGCGAACCTGGTCGAGGAAAGGCGTCGCGAGCTTCCCGGCGCCGTCGCCACGAACCTGGTCGTGGGCGCTTCGTTCACGTGGCGCGCCACGTTGAAGGCGGACGACGACGGTGCGCCCTTCGTGCTGCGTGGCGTCGACTCCCGCCGGGAGCATCCGGCCCGCGACTTCGTCGTCTTCGACGAGCTCGATCGTCCCGGCTTCCACCGCCTCGAACGCCGGGGCGCTCCGCTCGCGACGGTCGGCGTCACGTTCCAGGATGCGTCGGAGTCGGACCTGCGCGCACGATCGTCCGGAACCCGGCCGGCGTCGGTCGGGACGGGATCGGGCGACGACGACGGTTCGACCCTGTCCCTGGCGCTCCTCGGAGGAGTCGTCGCGCTCGCGCTCTTGGACTGGTTCGTGCTGGCGCGCCTGTCCGGCCGCCTCGTGGTGCCGCGGGCGGAGGCCGGCTGATGGGGTTCCTCCACCCCGAACTCCTGTTGCTCGCGATTCCCGCGGCCTTCGCCGCCTGGAAGCTGCGGGCGTCCGACCGTTGGACGACGGCACTGCGCTGGTCCCTGCTCGCGGTGCTCGTCCTCGCGCTCGCCGGTCCCTACTTCCGCACCGCCGAGCGCGGTCGCGATCTCGTGCTCGTCGTCGACCGATCGCGTTCCATGCCGGCTGGAGCGCACACGACTGCGGTCGAGCTCGTGCGTCTCGCCGAGGATGCGCGCGGCGACGGCGACCGCGTCGCGGTGGTTTCGTTCGCGGCGGAAGCCGCCATCGAGCGCCTGCCTTCCGCGCGCGAGCGCTTCGGCGGTTTCGAGCGCGGACTCGACACCGACGGCTCCGACCTGGGTCGCGCCCTCGACGCCGCGCTCGACTTGATCCCGCCCGACCGGCAGGGGTCCGTCCTGCTCGTCTCGGACGGCGAGGGCAATGGACGCGACCCGCTCCCGGCCGCCCGTCGGGCGTTCGCGCGCGGCATCCGAGTCGACGCGCGGCCCATCGAGAGACCGGACGTCGCGGACCTCTCCGTCGACCGCATCGACGCACCGGAAGAGGTCGGCCCGGGCGAGCCGTTCCAGTTCAGCGCGTGGGTCCGCTCCGACCGGCGGATCGAAGCCGACTTCCGGCTCGAGCGCTCCGATCAGGTGCTGACTCGCGGGCATCGGGTGTTCGAGGCGGGCATGAACCGCATCGTGCTGCGCGACACGCTGTCCGAGGCCGGAGTCGCGGATTACCGGCTGGTCCTCCAGGCGCCGGAGGACCGCATCCCGGAGAACGACGCCGGCGTCACGGCCGTGCGCATCGGTTCGCCGCGCTCGATCCTCGTGTTGAACGAGGACGGCTCGGACGACGCGCTGGTCCGGGCGCTGCGCGCGGCCGCGATCCCGGTGAAGGTCGCGACCCCCGAGACGGCTCGCCTGGACGCCGTGGGGCTCGTGTCGCACCGCGCGGTGATCCTCGAGAACATCGCGGCCAGCCGCATCGGCAGCCGGATGCGCGCGCTGGCCGCGTTCGTGACGGACCTCGGCGGCGGACTCCTGATCACCGGGGGAAAAGCCAGTTTCGGAACCGGCGGCTACTTCAAGTCCGTGCTGGATCCGGTCATCCCCGTCTCGATGGAGATGCGCCAGGAGCATCGCAAACAGTCGATCGCGCTGGGCATCACGATGGACCGCTCGGGATCGATGGCCGCTCCAGCGGGCGCGGGCCTGACCAAGATGGACCTCGCGAACCTGGGAGCCGCGGCCGCGATCGAGCTGCTCTCCCCGATGGACTCCCTGGTCGTGCACGCCGTCGACTCGTCCCCGCACGTCGTCCAGGAGCTGACGAAGGTCGACGATCCGGCCGCGATCCTGGCGCGCGTGCGCCGCGTGCAGTCCGCGGGCGGCGGGATCTTCACCTACACGGCACTGCTCGCGATCGGGAAGGAGATGGAGAAGGCGGAACAGGCGACCCGCCACATCATCCTCTTCGCCGACGCCGCCGACGCCGAGGAGCAGGAGCAGTGCACCGCGCTCGCGGCGCAGATGGTGCGCGCCGGCATCACGGTGTCCGTCATCGCGCTCGGGAACGAGACCGACTCCGATGCCGATTTCCTGAAGACCGTCGCGGCAGCCGGCAGCGGCACGGCGTACTTCACGACGGACCCGGCCGAGCTCCCGCGCCTCTTCGCGCAGGACACCATGACGGTCGCGCGGGCGACGTTCGTCGAGGAGAGGACCGCAACGCGCGTGCTGCCCGACCTCTACGGGCTCGGCCCGATCGGCGCCGCGGAGTTCGCCACGCTCGACGGATACAACCTGACCTACCTGCGCGGCGGTGCCGTCGCGGGCGTCATCACGAACGACGAGTACGCGGCGCCGGTGTTCGCGTTCCAGCAGTCGGGCCTCGGCCGGTCGGCCGCGTTCACGGGACAGATCGGCGGCACGTTCGGCGCGGGCGTTCTGGCCTGGCCGGATTTCCCGAGTTTTTTCGCCACCACGGGACGCTGGCTCGTCGGGCAGGAGGAACCCGGCGAGGTCTACGCCAGCGTGCGTCGCGACGGCAAGGAGGCGGTCGTCGCGCTCGACGTGGACCCGGAGCGTGCGGCGAAGCTGGATCTCTCGAAGCTCGAGGGGCGCATGCGCGGAGGCGACGGCGAGACGCGGCAGCTCGTGTTCGAGCGCGTCGACGAGTACCGCTATGAAGCGCGCGCCAAGCTCTCCACCGAAGGCGTCGCGCTGGGCAGCGTGGCCCTCGGCGACGGACGCACGATCCGCCTGCCCCCCATCGCGCTGCCGTACAGCCCCGAGTTCGAACGTGGCAGCGATCCGGCGCGCGGCGAGCGATTGTTGCGCCGCATCGCCACGGAATCGGGCGGGCTGGTGAACCCGAGCGCGACCGAGTTGTTCCGCGGGGAACGGGCCAGCAAGGGCTGGCGTCCGATCGGGCGCGAGCTCGCGCTGCTGGCGCTCGTGTTGCTCCTGCTCGAGATCGCTGTCCGGCGCCTCGAGCTCGCGAGCTTCGTGCGCGTGCCCGCCGTGATTCGACGCACGTGGAGCCGCCTGACCACGCGGCCTGCGCAGGGCGCGAGGCCGGCCGCTGTCGATCCGCCGGGCGCCGGGAGAGCGAATGTCCCCCCGTCCGCGACTCCCGACTCGCCGCGGGCACCGACGACAGCGGGGACCGAACCGGCGCCGAACGTCGAGTCCGCCCTGGCTCGCGCGCGCAAGGCGGCGGGCAAGCGGCTCGAGCGCTGAGCGCGCTGTTCTCGGCGCTTTCCCCGCGACCCGCGCGCACGCCCGGCGTCCTCGGAACGGAGGACGTACCATGCGCTACGCCGTGGACGAGTTCGACCTGTCCGACCTGAAGCCCTGGAAGGCGCCGCCGGCTCCGCGCGCGACGGACCCGGCGTTCTGGGAGAACGTCGAGCGCTGGGAAGCGGCCTCTTGGAACCGCTCGGGCACCGAGAAGGTCTGGGTCGATCGCCTGCACGAGGACTGGGCGGCGATGGTGCACTCCTTCGTCCAGGACCGGCCTGCGCTGAGCGGCAGAGGCCGTCTGATCCGCGAGCTCCAGCATGCCCAGATTCGCTACCTCGTCATCGGCGTCGGCGGTGCCGACATCCACGCGGAGAAGGTCGGGGAGCGCTTCCACACGAAGGACTTCGATCTCTTCCTGCCGCGGGATCCGGCCAACTTGCTCGCCTGCTGGCAGGCTTGTGAGCGCGCACGCTTCGAGCTGTGGAGCGGCCGCGAGCCGTTGGACTCACCACGTGACCTGTGGTTGGCACGGCAAGTCGTCGAAGGGTCGGCGCTGACGCGGGCGCAGGCCGACGACGCGCTCCCGACGGATCTGACGTTCGTGATGGGCCGGCTCGACTTCGAAGACGTCTGGCTGCGGAGGACGTGGGGCTACCCGGACGGTGTTGGAGCCGAGCTGGCCCGGATGTCCGACATCGTCGAATCCAAACGGCAGGCCGACCGCGAAAAGGACCGCGAATTCCTGGCGCGACACCGCGCGATCATCGACCGCATCCTCGCGGACGAAGGGCCGCCGGCGGCCACCTCGTGACGCGATGAGACCTCAACACGAAGTCCTCCGCGCCCTGGGCACCGCGCGGGTTCGCCACGTCCTCGTCGGCATCGCCGGCGCCAACTGCTGGGCTCTCGACGGTTCGCTCGTCGCCTCGCACAACGCGCACGAGATCGTCGTCGAGCCGACGGTCGAGGCCCTGACTGCGACCTGGCTCACACTGCGCGAGCTCGGATTCACGCTGCGCGAAGGCACGGCGCGCATCCCGGATCCGATACCCGCCCGCTACGCGGCCGAGGTCGTCGCCGGACTGCGTTCGACGAGCGCCTACCGCATGCGCGATCGGACGCTCGTGGAGCTGCACACCACGATTCCGGGCTACACCTTCGACGAGCTGTGGCGCGAACACCGCGTCTTCCGCGCCGGCGACGTCGAGCTGCACGTCGCGCGCTTGCGCCACATCCTCTCTTCGATGCACCAGCGCGATCGGGGCTTCGACCACCTGGCCGTCGCCACGTGGTCGCAGGGCATGCACGACCTCTTCGTTCCGGATCCGGCCATCGCGCTCATCCTGGCCGAGCACCGTCGCCGGCACGGCATCGTGCGCGAACCGGCGCCGGACTAGACGCCCGCCAGCATCCGCGGCACGGCCTTCTTCGGAATCGGCTCGCCGATGCCGAGCGGCGTCTCGAGCGGGACGGTCCGTGGATCGACCCACGTACCGAACATCCGGTCCCAGATGCTGAACGTCGGCGCGAGGTTCTTCTGTGGCCGGTCGGTCACCGAGTGGTGCACTCGGTGGTAGTCGGGCGTCACCATCACGCGGTCGAGCTTCCCGAGGTCGACGCGCCAGTTCACGTGCTCCCAGAACTGGATGACCATGCCGATCGCGAAGCAGATCGCCGTCTCGAACGTGCCCATGCCCAAGAGGAGCACGGGGATCGCGACCTGCGGAATGTTGTAGACGAGAGAGTGGAGGAAGCTCGTGCGGAAGCCCGAGAACCAGTAGAGCTCCTCGATCGAATGATGCCAGGCATGCGTGCGCCAGGCCCAGTCCCACGTGTGTTGCGCGCGGTGGATCCAGTACAGGCAGAAGTCGGCGATCACGACCGCGAGACCGATCTTCGCCCATGTCGGCAGACCGCGCAGGCCGCTGAGCGCGGCCGCGACCGAGTCGGGAGCGTGGGCCGCGACCACGGGCGCGAGCAAAGCGTCGATCGAGCGGTTGAGCAGCACGGCGAAACCGAACGAGCCGAGGTCGGTGACGATGTGGCGCAGTCGATTCACGCGGCGCGCGGGACGCCAGCGCTCGAGCAGCTCGGACACCAGCGCGAGTGCCACGAACACCGTGACCGAGGATGTGATCCAGGACTCCATGGGGGCCAGGATTCTACGCCCGGGCTAGTGACCGTCGAGATCCAGGATGCCGGCCTGCGCCAGCGTCCGAGCGACGCTGGCGAGCGCGGTCCCGGCCTCGACCCGCACGAAACGGGCGCCGGCCCTCCGGCACTCCTCGTGCAGGCCGCGGGTGAGGCGCTCCAGCCGCTCGAGGTAGCGCTCCACCGCTCGCCGGTCGAGCACGAGGTCGCGCGACGCGTTCGACTCGGCGTCCAGGAGGCGCAGCGCCAAGCCCGCCTCGGGATGCGCATCTCCTGTTGCCAGGACCTGCACCAGCACGAGTCCCCCGCCGCGCACCGCCAGGGTACGCACAAGTTCCCCCGGATCGTGAGGGAACAGGAAGTCGCTGACGAGCACGCGCATCGAACCGCTGCGCAACGTCGCGATCGCGGACGAGAGCGCCGGCGGCCAGGGCGTGCGCGCCTCGAACTCGACGCCGGCTTCCTCGAAGCGCTCCACGTCGACGATCTCGGGGCGGTCGCCCGCCAGCGCGATCACGGACTGGAAGCCGGCGCCGCGCGCCGCGAGCGAGAGCATCGCCGCCACGTCGACGGCGAGGGCCGCCTTCGCCTCGTCGACCGCCATGGAACGCGACGAGTCGAGGACGATTTCCACACGCGGCAGGACTTCCTCGCGGTACTGCCGGACGAGAACCTGGTCCGTCCGCGCCATCGCGCGCCAGTCCACGTGACGGATGTCGTCGCCGGCCTGGTACGCGCGGCGATCCTGGAACTCGAGGCTGGAACCCGTGCCACGCGCGAGGCGCTCGCCGATCGCGCCGCGCTGCGGGTTGCCGAGCAGCGCGAGCCGGTGCAGCGCGCCCAGGCTCCGGGCTTCAGCGCTGGGCTTCGGCACCCGTCGTCTCCAGGGCGGAAGTCGCGGAGGCTTCGCGAGCCCGGCGCACTTCGCCGAACGAGCGCAGCACGCGCGGAAGGTTGAGTCCCAGGGCCACGGTGATCGCGACGGCTCCGACGACCGCGATGGGCAGCAGGTCCTGGATCTCCCGTGCGTCGAAGGCGAGACCGGCCAGCCGGACCGGGTTGCCGGGATGAGAGAACGCGGACGCGGGCGTGCCGGCCAGGAAGCGCACGAAGGCCGGTAGCAGGACCAGGGCCACCGGGAAGGCGATGCAGGACACCCGCGTGAGCATCTGCACCCAGGGCCGGTCGAGCCAGCGCGCGGCGATGCCCGCCGGAGTCAGCAGCACGAACAGGAACCAGGTCTCGACCGCGGCGAGAGCGCCGAGCATCCGCCACCACTCCGCCCGGCCTCCACCCGCGAACAGGGTCGCGACGAGCCCGGCGAGGAGCACCAGGAGGCAATGGACGAGCACCAGCAGCACGCCGCGTCCGCCGCCCGGGAGCCAGGGTGCCAGGTACCAGCGGGAGCCGCTGCGTCGCGCGCGCGCGAGCACGGCCCGCGGCATGCGCTCGGCCTCGGTCACGCCGAGCAGCATCGAGGGCAGGCCCAGGGCCAGCGCCGCGATCGCCCACGCGAACGTGTTGTCGGGCCGACCCGTCGCGACCCCGAAGCAGCACGCGACGATCAGCGCAGCCGTGCCGAGCACGCGGAAAGCGGTCGAACGGTTCTCCTCGGAATGCTGCAGCCGCGTCGTCGCGTACACGCAGCAGAAGGCCGCCACGAGGACGGTGATGGCGAGCCCGAGGAGGAACTCGGACCAGGTCGGCCCGCTGCCGGAGAAGAACCCGATCGCGATCCACCCGAACAGCCCCTGCACGCCCGACATGAGCGCGATCGCGAGCACCACGTAGCCCAGCACGCGCAACCAGCGCAGGCGCAGCACGGCTCCGAGCATGATCCCGAACGACGAGAACGCGATCGATCCGGCGAAGGAGGCCACGATGCCCGCCGACAACATGGCGATGTCCACGCCCTGCAACAGGAACGCGAAGGCCAGGAACGGCAGGAACGCGGCATAGATCAAGGCCCCCTGCACGGCGGCCGCGCCGAGCTTGCCGAGCACGAGGCGCGCCGGCGAGATCCCCGAGAGTTGCAGCAGCTCGAGGGAACCCTCGTCGTGCTCGGCGCTCATCGACGCCATCGCCGAGAACGGAACGAGTCCGTGCGCTCCCAGGCTGAACACGATCGCGATCGCGATCAAGTAGCCGATCCCCGAGGGCGTGCTGTCGGATCCGGCCGTGGCGACGATCATCGCGATGGAGCTCGCGACGAGCGCCAGCACGAGGACGGCGATGAAACCGCCCGCGAACGTGCGCCCCCGGAGCGCGGAGCGCACCTCCTTCACCAGGACGGGGTTCGCGCGCTCGGCCAGGCGGTCGAGCATCACGGACCCGGGGAACCCGCTAGGCGGCATGTGCGGACACCTCGGATCGCTTCACGGCCCCCACGCGCCGCGCGCGGCTCGCGGCGAGGACCTCGCGGAAGGAGCGCATCATCCGCGGTCCGTTGGCGAGCAGGACCACGGCCGCGACGAGGATCGCGACGAGGCGCACCCCTTGTGCTTCGCCCGCCGTCGCCGCCCAGAACGGCATGAGCGCGTGGTCGCCGTTGCGCCACTTCTGCTGATCCAGGAGGAACCCGATCATGATGGGCAGGACCATCGACAGGATCGCGACGGACGGGAGGATCAGCCGGGCCGCGAGCGGACCGGAGGAGCGCTCGCGCAGCCGCGTCATCGCCAGCGAGAAGCCGGCCAGGTAGACGACGAAGTACGCCATCAGCGCCGCCCAGTGCAGGAGGACGTCGGCGATCGATCTCGACCATCCCCCCGTGAAGGCGGGAGACGGCGCCAGGGGCAGGAGCACGGCCCAGGTGAGCAGGACGCCGAGTTGGAGGAGCCACCACAGGACCCCGCGCCCGCCGCCGGGCAGGAACGGGGCCGCGAGGAAGGCCAGCGCGGGATGCGCCGGGATGCGCGTCGCCGTGCGCCGCGGCAGTCGTTCGGGCTCGGTCACGAAGAACACCGCGAACATCGCCGTGATGACTCCGAAGGCCATGGCCACCCTCTCGACCACCTGGGCCGTCAGCGGCCCCGGCGGGCTCACGGTGAGCCAGGTCAGGAATCCGAGCAGCAGCACGGTGACCGTGACGCGCACGGGCCCCGATCGATCGTCCTCGGGGTGCGCGATACGCGTCGCGGCGAAGGAGAACCCCAACGAACCGAAGACCAGGACGAGCACGACCAACGCCAAGGCCTCGTCCGACGCGAAGGTCGAGCCGAGCCCCCGGCCTCGCGCCACGAACTGGTCGACGAGCTCGATGCCTCCGAGCAGCGCCGCGAAACCGAGCCCGCCCAGGGCCACGAGCAGGATCACGCGCCAGAACCGCACGCGCGACAGCCCGGCGAGCGTCATCGCCACGCAGCTCATCGCGAGGGACGCTCCGTACAGACCGGCGACGAGGAAGAGGATGTCGCGCACGTCCACTCCCGTCAGCAGGAACGTGAAGAGGAGCAGCGGCAAGAACGCCAGCACGTAGAGGCCCGACTCCACGGCCGCGGTCAGGAGCTTCCCGAGCACGATCCTGGAAGGCGAGAGATGCGAGAGAACCAGGAGGTCCTGGGTGCCCTCGTCCCACTCGCCCGCCATCGATTGGAAGGTCGAGAACGGCACCAGGCCGAGCGCCGCCACGCCCAGGACGACGATCACGGGCAGGAACACGTCTGGACCGAGATTCGCCTGCCCCGGGTGATCGACCAGCACCGTGATCGCGAGCGCCACCGCGATCGCGACCGTCGCGGGAAAGAGGACAGCGAACGTGCGACCGCGCAGCGCCTGCCGCAGCTCCTTCAGGAAGACCGGGTTCAGCCGGTCCGATCGCGTCCTGCCGCTCACTGCATCTTGCCTTGGGTGAGCGACAGGAAGACCTCCTCGAGGCCCATCGCGCGCGGCGTGAACTCGACGGGGCGCAGCCCCGCGCCAACCAGCGCCGCGAGCACGCCGCTGAGCGATTCCGGCGAGCCCGCGTGCTCGAACACGACGCCGTCGCCCTCGCGCCGCACGCGTTCGATCCCGGGCAATTCGTGCAGCGTGCGCTCGAGCCGGTCGGCGCCTTCGAGTACGCGCACATAGACGGGCACCGCGCTCTGGATGCCGCGCGTCACGTCGCCCACGGAGCCGGTGGCCTTGATCTGGCCGGCCTCGATGACGGCGATGCCGTCGCACATCTCGGCCAGCTCCGTCAGGATGTGCGACGAAACGAGGATCGCCTTGCCCATGCCGGCCAGCGCGCGAACCAGCTCGCGCAACTCGACCCGGGCCCGGGGATCGAGTCCCGCGGCGGGCTCGTCGAGGATCAGGATGCTCGGGTCGTGCAACAGCGTCTTCGCCAGACACAGGCGCTGCTTGAGGCCCTTGGACAGCGTGTTCATCTCCTTCTCGCGCAACGCGGAGAGAGACGTGAACTCCAGCACTTCCTCGACGCGCCGACGGCGCACGTCGCCGGCCAGGTCGTAGGCGCGCGCGAAGAAATCCAGGTACTCCCACAGCGTCGTGCTCGGGTACGCGCCGTAGCTGTCGGGCATGAAGCCCAGCTTCGCGCGCGCGCCGCGCGGGTCGTCGAGCACCGACACGCCATCGAGGAGGACGTCGCCCTCGTCGGGCAGCTCCAGCGTCGCCGCGATGCGCATCGTGGTGGTCTTGCCCGCCCCGTTGGGCCCGATGAAACCCGTGATCCGGCCCTTCTCGATGGCGAAGGACACGTTGTCGACCGCGGTGAGGCGTCCGAAACGCTTCGTGATCCCGCGCACTTCCAGGGCCGGCATCAGCGTCCCTCCGGCATCGCGAGGACGCCGAGCACCAGGTGTTCGCCCGCCGACTCCTCGTAGTCCAGCCCGCACGGATCGATCAGCGGCGAGGCGCCCACCGTCGCGATCCACGCCGCGCGCGGGAGGACGCCGCCGTCCTCGAGCGGAGCGGCCAGGACTCCGTGACCCGCGAGCCTCTTCAGTTCGTCGGGGTCGGGGCTCGCGCTCTCCGCGAAAGCGACGCGGCCGGCGGAGATCGGGCCCTGGAACAGGTGGAGCTCCCCGGCCTCGTCGCGGAGCACGAGCCGCTTCACCTCGGTCTCGAGCCCGTTGGTGAGCTTCCACCCGTCGGCGGTGCGCTCGACGTCGATGCGCGCGCGCGCAGCGCGGTCCACGCCGACCGAGAATCGCGTGGGCGTCCGCACGGGCAGCCAGGAGCCCGAGAGCGTCAGGCCCGAGTCGTAGCTCGCGCGGTACTCGCGCCGCGTGCTCCAATCGAGCGCGTCGTCTGCGGGCCTCGCGACCACGGAACCTGGGCCGGGACGCAGGCCCGGACCCGCCGCGAGACCGGCGAAAACCTGCCGCCGCTCGTGCGACGACCCCTGGTGAGCGCGCTGATCGAGCACGCCGACCGAGGACGAGGTGGCGCGGACGTCGAGACCCTGCGCGACCGCTCCGTAGACCACGAGCCCGATGGAGAAGACGAACGCGATCGCCGGGATCGTCAGGAGGAGCAGCACCGGCCGGCCGCTGCGCCGCACGAGGATCAGGTTCACCGGCCCGACCAGGATCGCGAAGAGCACCAGCAGGAGGGTGAGCGCGCGAAAAGGCACCTCGATGCCCGGGATGGGGAGGTCGTACGTGCTGTGGGGCGCGGGCCGATCGAGCGGCGCGAGGGTCTCGATCGCCGTGTTCAGCTCCGCGACCTCGGCCGGTGTCGAGAGGATCGCGTCCTTCTCCGCGACGAGGAGGAGTCCGAGCCCGGCGGCCCAGGTCGCGACGGAGTCGGATCCACCCACGCGGAACCGGGGTTCCGTCCACGCCGCGAGGGCCGGTTCCTTGTCCAGGAACGCGCGCGCGCCGCGACCGTAGACGGCCAGCACGCCCCCCGAGCGGACCCAGGCCGAGATCGCGTCGACGACTCCGCGCGGCGGCGGCGTGCCGTCCCCGACGTCGAGCACGAGCGCGTGGAGGCTCGTGTACGCCTCGGGAAGCGCCGACAGGTTCTCGAAGGCGATGCCCTCGACGCGCACATGGTCGGGCGCGGGGGCCGCGGCGGGCGCGGGAAGGCTGATCGGAACGCCGCCGATGTGCGCCACGCGGAGCGGACTCGCATCCTCCGGCGCGCGTGGAGCGGACTCCGCCGACAGGTCGGTCGCCCATCCGGCGACCGCCACCGTGGTCGGACCGGAACGGCTGGCGACGAGCACGACGCGCTCGTGCCCCGGGCAGGCCTTTTCCGCGCCGACGCCGCTCAGGAAACCACGCCCCCCGGCGTCGATCGTGAGGCTGTACGCATTCGAGAGCCCGGCCCGCGCGGGCAGCACGATCTCGAACTGCTCGGTCGCGCCCGCCCGGACGCGCAGGTTGCGCGTGACGATGTCGGTGCCGGGGCCCGAGTAGCACTGGAAGCTCAGGCCCACCGTCCGGTCCTCGCCGGTGGGATTCGCGACGCGGACCGTCGCCGGCTGCCAGCCGCGGTTCAGCGTGGAAGGCCAGTTCGTCGAGATCGTGACGCGCAGGCCGTCGACCGTCTCGGACTGTTCGCCCGCGCGTCCCATGGGCGCGAGGACGAGGAGCAGGATCGCGCCCAGGACGGCGGCGAACCTACCGCGCACCGGACACCTCGCGCGGCAGCGACTCCTCGATCTCGCCCACGGAATCGAGCACGGCCTTGGCCACGTCGCGCCCGCCGATCCCGTCGAGTCGCGCGCGGTAGTCGAGCACGAGGCGGTGGCCCAGTGCGCTGCCCATCACGGCACGGACGTCGTCGAAGCCCACGTTGGGTTTTCCCGCGAGCAACGCGTGCGCGCGACCCGATTCCGCGATGGCGATCGCCGCGCGGGGAGATGCGCCGTAGCGCACGTAGGTCTTCACCGTGGACGGCGCCAGATCCGACTTGGGATGCGTCGCGTCGACCAGACGCGCGATGTAGGCCGCCACCGCCTTCGGCAGGTGGATGCGATCGACGACACCGAACAGCCGATCGAGCGAGGCCGCGTCGGCGACCGTCGTGAGCTCGGGCGGCTTGCCCCACGAGCGCTCGTTCAGGATCGCCTGCAGCGCCTCGCGCCCGACGCCCTGGACCTCGACCTTGAAGAGGAACCGGTCGAGCTGCGCTTCCGGCAGCGGGTACGTGCCCTCGAGCTCGATCGGGTTCTGCGTCGCGAGCACCCAGAAGGGATGCGGCAGCGCGCGCGTCTCGCCCAGCACGGTGACGCGCCGTTCCTGCATCGCCTCGAGCAGCGCCGACTGCGTCTTCGGGCTGGCGCGATTGATCTCGTCGGCGAGCAGCACGTTCGTGAACACGGGCCCGGGATGGAACACGAGCCGGCGGCGGCCGTTCTCCTCCTCGAGCATGTGCCCGCCGGTCACGTCGCCGGGCAGGAGGTCGGGGGTGAACTGCAGTCGCTTGAACGTGAGCCCCAAGAGAGTCGCCAGCGCCTTCACGAGCTCGGTCTTGCCGAGTCCGGGCAAGCCTTCGAGCAGGACGTGTCCCCGCGCGAGCGCGCCGACCAGGACGAGCCGGGTGAGCTCCTTCTGTCCGTACAACGTGCGGTCGAGCCCCTCGAGGATCGCCATCGCCTGCGCGCGCGCGGCAGAGACTTCGTCCGGGGAAGGCAAAGCGGGAGCTTCGGCTTTCATGCGTTTCTCAGGCGGATTTCGGCGACTCGCGGCCGGCTCAACGCCCGCCTGGACCGAACCAGGTGCGCACCGCGTCGCGGTGGTGCGGCGCCAGCCGACGCCGCCAGGCGGACTGACCGCCGGAGGCCTCGATCGGTCCCGCCCCCCCCGCCTCCGCCACGGGATCGACGGGCGGTGCGGCCGCGCCGATCCCGACGATCCCGGAGTGCTCCGGGTCGGCGTAGGTCGCATCGGGCAGTGTCTTGGCCTCGAACTTGTCGGTCTCGCCGGGCGTCTCTTCGCCCCACGTCATCTCCGCGTCGCCGCGGCCGCGCGAGACACCACCCTGTCCGGGACCCTGGCCGTGCGACACGCGCCGGCCGTGACCGAGGCCCTTTCATGTCCCACCCGGCTTCTTCTCGCACGACGCGTCGCAGACGTGCTCGTTGAACTCGAAGCCGTCGAGCTTCGCGAGCTCGCCCAGCTTGGCCAGCGCCTTGGCGTTCAAGAGCCCCTTCTTCGCCAGCTCGCCGTTCTTCGCCGCGAGCTTCGACGCCAGATCCTTGGAGATCGCCTCGATGTTCTCCGCGCCGAGCTTCGTCCCCGGCGGCAGCGACGCGCCGGCCGCGCCGAGCTCCTTCTCGAGGGCCGACTGCACGTCCTTCGAGAACCCGCCCTGCGCGAGCTGCTGCATGGTCTTCTCGAGCTGTTCCTGCGCCGCCTGGGGGTCACGCGACGCGTCTTCCGCCGTGCGCGCGAGGTCCTCCTGCGCCGACTGCGAGGCCTCGGCGCGCTCGTAGGCTTCCTGCTCCAGCCGTTCCTGCGCGCGATCGAGGGCTTCGAAGGCCGCTTCGGGTTCCGCGAGCGCGCCTTCGCGCTGCAGCCGATCCAAGTTCTCGCGCAACTCGGCCGCGAGCTCGGGCTCGAGCTCGACCTGCTCCTCGAGCGCCTTCAACTGTTCCTCGACGCGCTCGAGGACCGCCTCCTGGAGGACGGTCGGCGGGCCGACGAGCGCCGGAGCGATGGGCACCGCGACGACGAGCGCCGCGAAGGCGAGGGCACCGAAGGCGAACCGCCCGGGCCGCGCGAGGTCGAGCCGCGGCAGGCTGGGCTGCGTCGCCAGGGCGCGCTCGACCTCGGACCGCCAGCGGGGGTCTTGGATCTCCTCGCCCGCGACGATGGCGCCCGTGCCGCCCGAACGCACGTCGAGCCAGGCGGCGGTCGTGTCGCGCGATGGGACGCGTTTCCGGGCCAGGAACCAGGCGACGATCGGCACGACGACGAGCGCGGCGTAGACCCAGGCCGCCTCGAGCCGCTCGTAGCGGAACGCGGCCCGCAGGAGCAGCGCGACGGCCGCCAGGCCGGCGGCCGTCCAGGCGAACAGGCGCAGGGACGTGCCCAGGAACGCGCCGAGCCAGGCGCGCCGCCGCAAGCGTTCGATCGAGTCTTCGAGGTGGGGAGTCACCGCTCGTGGATCCTACTCCAGGTCCCGGCCCGGTTCGCCTTTCCGGCCAACCGGCGTTCGCGGTGCCGGGACCGGAACACGCGCGGTGGGCGAGGCGAGAGGGACCTGGTACGCACGCCGTACTCCTTCCTTTCCAGTCCTCGCGCCGAGAGGCGCGGGCCCCCCACGAATCGGACGTTGGCGCGCTCCCCGAGCGGACGCCGCGAGCGCGCGGTCTAGGGCGAGGAGCATTCCGTCCCTACGATCTCCCCGATGGGCACCGTGCGCGAGAGCTTCCCCGCGCTCCAGCACCGCGACTTCCGCCTCCTGTGGCTCGGCCAACTCGTCTCGACCTCCGGGTCGATGATGCACAACGCCGCGATCCTGTGGCACGTGGCGCTGCTCGTGCCCGAAGGACAGCGGGCGGCGGCGCTCGGTCTGGTCGGGCTCGTCAAGTTCGTGCCGATCGTCGTCTTCTCGCTGATCTCGGGCGTCGTCGCCGACGCGCTCGACCGGCGCAAGCTGATGCTCTGGACCCAGGCCGCGATGGCGCTCGTCGCGGGCATCCTCGCCTGGGTGACCTTCCGCGGGCTGGACAGCGTCTGGCCGCTCTACGCGCTGACGGGGCTGCTCTCCGCGGCCGGCTCGTTCGACGGCCCGGCGCGCCAATCGCTGATCCCGAAGCTCGTCCCCGCGCACCACTTCGCCAATGCGATCAGCCTGAACACGATCCTGTTCCAGATCGCGGCCGTCGCGGGACCCATGCTGGCCGGCCTCGCGATCGCCAGCCTGGGCCTGGGCTGGGTGTACGCCCTGAACGCGCTCTCGTTCCTCTTCGTGATCGGCGCGCTGTTCGCGATGAAGCCGCTGCCGCCGCAGCCAGCCGAGGACCGCGTCGCGATCTCCTTCGCCTCGGCCTGGGAAGGACTGGCCTGGGTCTTCCGCGCGCCGCTGATCCGCTCGTCGATGCTGCTCGACTTCTTCGCCACGTTCTTCGCGTCGGCGATGGCGCTCCTGCCGATCTTCGCCGTGGACGTGCTGCACGTCGGCGAGCGCGGGTACGGAATCCTGGTCGCGGCGCCCGCGATCGGAGCCGTCGTCGCCAGCCTGTGGATGACGCGCCACGCGGAGGACATCGTGCGGCGGGGCCAGGTGCTCCTGTGGTCCGTCGCGGCCTACGGACTGGCGACGATCGCGTTCGGGCTGTCGACGAATTTCGTGCTGACGTTCGCGTGCCTGGCCCTGACCGGCGTCGCCGACACGGTCAGCATGGTGCTCCGCAACGTGATCCGTCAGCTCGCCACCCCCGACCGCATGCGCGGTCGGATGACCGGCGTGAACATGGTGTTCTTCATGGGCGGCCCGCAGTTGGGCGAGGTCGAGGCGGGCTTCGTCGCGCAGGCGTTCGGGCCGGTGTTCTCGGTCGTGAGCGGCGGGATCGGCTGCATCGTCGCGACGGCCTGGCTGGCGTGGAGGACTCCGGAGCTGCGCGGCTATCGGAGGACCGAATAGGCACTCACGAACGCGTCACGGAAATGTCGAGCCCGACTCCGGGATCGAAGCGCAGCAGACCTCGCGCGGAGTCTCGAGGCTTCAGTCCCCCGCCACCATGTCGCGCGGCACGCCGAACTGCTGCACGCGCGCGCGCAGCGTCTGCCAGCGCTTCGCGACCGTGTCCTTCTGCAGGTTCATGCGCTCGGCCGTCTCGGTGTAGGAGAGCCCCTCGAGCCCGCAGTGCACGAAGAGCTGCCGCTCCTCCTCCTCGAGAGCACCGACCCAGCCGAGCAGCTTCTGGATGCTGTCGTCGCGCGCGACACGCTGGCTGATCGCGCTGGCCGGATCGGGCACGTTCGCGAGCTGGAACAAGCGCGTCGACGGGCCGGCTTCCCCGCGGCCGCCGCGCTGGATCTTGCGGAAGCCCTCGAGCATCACGTTCTTCCCGATGCGGAAGATCCACATGCGGAAACTGGTCGTCTCCGGGTCGAAGCCCGGGAACGCCTTCCACGCGCGGCTCCAGACCTCCTGCACGACGTCCTCGGGATCGAGCGCGCCGCGCATCGCGGGGCGGATGCGGATCGAGGCCCAGGCGTAGAGCGCGGGAGCGATCCGCTCGTAGAGGTCCGTGAATCGGGCGGAATCGCCGGCGTGCGCCTCGCGCGCGAGGCGTTGCGTGTCGGGTGAGTCCCCGGTGGTGTCCGCGTCGCCGGCGTGCATGGTTCGGCAGGCGATGCTAGCAGCGTGCGGCCGCAGCGGCGACACTGACCGCCATGGCGCGCAGCGACGACCCGCACGCGGCGGATGTCTTCGATTTCGTCGACGCCTACGTGGCGGCACGCGAACGCGGAGAGGATCCGCCTCTCGCCCATTGGCTCGGGCGCTTTCCAGCGAGCCAGGAAGCGGTCGCGCACGAGTGGCTGAACCTGCGCCGGCCCGAGGAAGTCGCGGGGGCCGGTGGAGCCAAGGCGCCCGACCTCGGGGGAACGGATCGCATCGGGCCGTACAGGTTGATCTCGGAACTCGGCCGCGGCGGGCAGGGCACCGTGTTCCTGGCCGAGGACACGCGCATCCTGCGGCGCGTCGCGCTCAAGGTGCTCGCGACGCGTTTCGACACGATCCGCGACGACAAGTTGCGCCGATTCCGTCGCGAGGCCGAGATCATCGCGCGGCTCGAGCACCCGAGCTTGTGCACGGTCTACGAGGCCGATCTCGAGAGCGCCACGCCGTACCTCGCGATGCGCTACGTCGAGGGGCGCACGCTCGCGGAGGTCCTCGCCGACGCGAAGAAGCTCGCGGAGCCGGGCGGTGCACCGGCGAGCGGCGCGGATCGAGCGGACGCGTTCCGCCTCGACGCCGGAGACGATACGACTCCCCGCGCGGTGGACGCGCGCTTCCCGCCCCGGTCGAAGCTCGAGCTCGACCAGGTCCTCCTGTTCTTCGAGCGCGCGGCGCGCGCCCTGCACGCGGCGCATGAGGCGGGCGTGGTGCACCGCGACGTGAAGCCCGGCAACGTGATCGTCACCCTGGACGGCAAGCCGGTCCTGCTCGACTTCGGCCTCGCGCGCGACGAGAGCGAAACGGACGCCTCGCGCATCACGGAATCGGGCGAGGTTTTCGGCACGCCTGCGTACATGTCTCCCGAGCAGCTGGAGCTCGCGAGCGAGGCGCTGGACAGGCGCACGGACGTGTATTCGCTGGGCGTCGCGCTGTACGAGGCGCTCACGTTGCACCGGCCGTTCGAGCAGGCGGCGCGGCCGGCCCTGTACATGGCGATCCAGTCGCAGGCGCCGCCGGATCCGCGCTCCTTCAACGCGAAGCTGCCCGAGGACGTCGCCGTCGTCCTCGAGACGGCGCTCGAGAAGGACCGCGCGCGGCGGTATGCGACCGCGCTCGACCTGGCCGAGGATTTGAGGCGCATTCGCCAGTACGAACCGATCCGCGCGCGGCCGGCGGGCGTGCGCGTGCGGTTCGTGCGCTGGGTGCGCAAGCATCCCGCGTTGGCGGCGACGACGATTGGGACGATCGTCTCGCTGACGGCCGGACTGCTCGTCGCGCTCAACCTGCTCTCGGCCGAGACGCGCGCCGTGAGCGCGAAGGACCAGGCGCTGTGCGAGAAGGACGCGGCGCTGGAGGTCGCGCTCGGGAAGCACCTGGCCCAGCGCAGCATCGAGCTCGTCTCCGAGGACGCCAGCGCCGCGCTCGCGCTCGGGATCCAGGCCGCCGAGCGTGCTCCGGGCTACCAGACCATGTCCGCGCTGTATCCGGCCCTCGAGGGCTGCTGGCTCGAGCGCGTGCTCGCCGGCGACGAGACTTCGCAGCTGATGACGGATCTCGCCGTCGACCCGCGCGGCCAGTACGCGGTGGGAGCATTCCCCGACGGCGTCGCGCACGTGTGGGAGCTCGCGACCGGGGCGCGCGTCAGCCGCATCGCGGCCGGTCACGGGGCCATCGACCTCCTCGAGATCGACCCGGCCGGCGAGCGGGTCGCCCTCGCGACCATCGACGGGTCCATCACGCTCGCGCGGCTCGCGGACGGCTCGATCCTCGGCACGATCGCGACGGGCCAGCGCGCGACCAGGCTCGAGTTCTCGCGCGACACGAGGCACCTCTTGACCCGCGCGGCGACGGGCGCGGTCCGCGTGCTCGATCTCACGGGCCTGGAAGTCCTCGCGGAGCGCCCGGGCCCCTACGTCGACGCGCGCTGGAGCGCCGATGGCCGGATCCTCCTGTTCGGCACGAGCGGATTCGATCTCGCCGACGTGCGCCTCTCGGGCGAACCGCAGGCTGCACCGGGGGCCGAGGCGGCGAGTCTCGCCGTGGACGCCGCCGCCGACGGCAGCTGGTTCGCGCTGGCCCTCGACTCGGGCGAGATCGAGATCCGGGACGGCCGCTCGCTGGCGGTCCAGCGCGTCCGCGCGCCGGCGACGCCCGTGCGGAGCCTCTCGATCGCGCCGCACGGGCATCGCATGGTCCTCGGGTGCGGGCCCGACGAGTCGGCCACGGCCTGGGTGTGGAGCTCCGACGGCGAGCCCGTCGAGCTCGCGCTTCCTGGACGGCGCCCAGGGGCGCGCCTCGTGTGGAGTCCCGACGGCGAGCGCATCGCGGTCGCATCCGGCGAGCCGATCGTGCGGGTCTACGACGCCCGGACGGGCGGGATCGTGCGCACGTTCCCGCTCACGCGGCGCCAGCTCGACGTCGCCTGGAGCCCCGATGGATCGCGCGTCGTCACGGCGACGAGCGGGTTCGCGTACGTGTGGTTCGCGCACGCGCGGCCCGACACGTTCGATCTCGTCGGCCACGCGGGCGCCGTGCGGGCACTGAGGCTCGCGGAGGACGGGGATCGCGTCCTGTCCGCGTGCTCGGACGGCACCGCGCGCGTGTGGTCGATCGCGGCGGGCGGCCTCGTGGTCGCGCTGCCCCACGGGAAGCCGCTCGTCGACGCGCGCTTCGCGGGACACGGCGCGTTCGCCGTCACCGCGGGCGAGGACGGCGTGGTGCGGGCGTGGGACTCCTCCACGGGTGCATCCGTCGCGAGCACCCCGCCGACCGGCGGCGGGATCGCGACCATCGCGACGCAGAACGCGGGCGCGCAAGTCGTGATCGTCGGCCGGGACGGCCACGCATCCGTGTGGGATGCCGCCGTCCCGAACGCGACTCCGGTGCGCGTGCCGATCGGCCCCGACGGAGCGCGGGTCACGTGCGCCACGTACCTGGGTGACGGAAGCCGCATCGCGTTCGGCTTCGCGAACGGCACGGTCGTGGTGACGGACTCGACCGGACGCGAGCGCCTCGCCGAACACAGCTTCCTTCGATCCGGCGCCGCCGCCTCCGCGATCGTGGCGCTCGACGCCGCGCGGGACGGCTCGGAACTCGCCGTCGGGTGCTCGGATCGCTTCGTGCGCTTCTGGCGCCCGGGAGACGAGCAGGAGTCGCGGGCCGAACGGTTCGTCTTCTACCTGCGCGGGATCGAGTGGGATCCACCGGCCGAACGGGTGCTCGCGCTCGGGCTCGAACCGGGGACGAAGGCCGTGCGCGTCCTGGATGCCGCGAGCGGGAAGACCGAGATGCCGCACAATGCGCACCGCGCGAACATCACCTGCGCGGCCTTCTCCGACGACGGCACCCAGGCCTTGACCGGCGCGTCCGACGGCAGCGTGTTCGTGTGGAGCACGCGCGACGGATCTCCAATCGTGCAGCGCGCGGACCTCGGATCGGGCGTGCAGAGCGCGATCTTCGCCCGCCGCCCCGACGGCATGTCGGTCGTCGCCGGGCTGGAGGACGGACGCATCCGCGTGTGGCCGCTCGACCCGCTGGGCGCGGCGCGCAGGCGCCAGCCACGCACGCTGGCCGACTGGGAGCTGAAGCGCGAGCGCGCGCTGGCCGCGCCGCTGCCCTTCGACTGACGATCCGTGGCCGGGTCGCGCCCACGGCGGATTCCCATGCGTCCCGGCGGTCGCGACGACACGAATCCGCGGACTCGACGGATTTCTTCGACTTTCCGTTCCACGCCGAGCGCAGCCGGTGCCTGTGCTCGAATCGACCTTGCACGGGCTCGGAGCGCGTCTGGAGCGGCACGGAACACGGCCGCGACGGCGCGCGTCCTGACGGTACGAGGCGCGCTGAATTGCCGCTTTTTCCGATGACGGGTACCCTTCGAAGGAGAGTCTCAGGGAGCGCCGCGCGCGCGACCAGGGCCGACGCCATGACGCACAACACACTTCCGTTCCGGCGGCGGACGCTCCTTTTCGGGGCGGCACTCGCTGCCGTCGTCGGCGCGCCCTCGTACGCCCAGCAGCCGCAGGTCTTCTTCTCGGTCGACTACCACGGGCCCACGAAGTCGCGGCCGGACTCCGGCGCGGCCGTGCCGATCACGGAAGGCGACATCCTGCGACGCGCGACCGGAGCGGGAACGTTCAACGTGACGGCCGCGCCTTTCACGGCCCTGACCGGCGGCGGGATCGGGATCACGCTCTACGCGACCTGCGTCGGCACCGTCTCGGGACAGCCGTGCGGCGTCGAGGTGGACGCGATCTCGTTCGGCAACGAGGACCGCTATCCGGCTCCGATGGCCGGCCAGACGCGGCCGCGGCTCTACTTCTCGGTGGACCGATTCGCCCAGGGCCTCCCGACCACCTTCGGCACGCCCAGCGTGCGGACCGAGGCGCTGGGGCGCGACGCGGCGAGCGATGTGTTCACGCCGGTGTTCGACTTCGTCCCGCCGGTCGCCCCGGGAACGGTCCAGCCCTCGAACCGGCTCGTCTTCGACGGCAATGGATCGCCGAGCACGACGGGCGGTCTGGCGCCGGGCCTCGGGCTGTTCGAGCCCCACAGCCTGCCGCCCTCGCCGGCCGCCGACGCCGGCGACAACCTGGACGCGCTGTCCGTCGGCCCGCTGCCGACCGGCCCGCAGGCAGCGATCTACTACTCTCTCGACGGCGGCTTCCCCGATCCGAATGGCGTGCCCAACAGCAACTCGGCGCAGCTGAACGGGTTCTCGCCCGCGGCCGTCCTGCGCAAGCTGATCGTGACCGGGTCGCCGACCGTGTACGCGTCGCCCTCGCAGCTCGGCCTGAGCCCCTTCCAGGACGACCTCGACGCCCTCATCCTCTCCGACAACGGCGACGGGATCTTCCAGCCGTCGCAGACGCCGTACGACTGGGTCGGGCCGCTCACGGGCGGCACGGACATGCTGCTCTACTCCGTGCGCCGCGGATCCGTGGTGGTCGGACAGACGGACTCGCTGCTCGGCCTGCCGATCGAGCCCGGCGACATCCTCACGACGCCGGTCGCGGGCGGGAACGGCCGGCCGGGGATCTTCATCGCGGCCGAAGCGCTCGGGCTCTCCACGCAGCGCTCGGGCGGCCCGCGGGACGAACTCGACGCGATCGCCCTGGAGCTGGATCCGTACTTCGACTGCAACATGAACGGCGTCGAGGACTCGGTCGACATCGGCCAGGGCGCCTCGAACGATTCGAACAACAACGGCATCCCCGACGAGTGCGAGCAGATCTACGGTCGCTACTGCACCTGCGAAGCCGGCCTCGGGCCGTGCGGCAACGACTCCCCCGGCACGGGCTGCCGCAACTCGACCGGCGTGGGAGCGACCCTGGACGGGGTCGGGACCACGAGCGTCACCACGGACGACCTCCAGATGTCCGCGGCCAGCATGCCCGCCGGCACCTCGACGCTGTTCTTCGGGGGGCCGAACCAGACGCAGACGCCCTTCGGCGACGGCTTGCGCTGCGTCGCATCCCCGACCTACCGGCTGGAGCTCAAGACGGCCAGCGCGACCGGAACGGCGACCTACGGGCCGGGGATCGGCGCCGACCTGTGCACGAACTTCTCGCAGTGCATGGCGGCCGGCAGCACGTTCAACTTCCAGGTCTGGTACCGGAACGCGGCGATGTACTGCACCTCCGCGACCTTCAACCTGACGAACGGCGTCACGGTCACCTACACTCCCTGATCGATCGGGCGTCCGCGCCCGCCGCGGATGAGCGAACGATGCCAGGGTGATGCACCGGCGAAGGCCCGGGGTGGAACGAAGTCCGACGCCCGGTCGGACCGGAGTGCCGTCGAGCTGCCGATCCATCCGTCCTCGGAGCCGCGGGGCCGGGCCGCGATCCGGAAGTCACGTGTCGGGCCGTGGCGCGCGGCGGTCCTGATCCTGGTGCACGTGCTGATCGCCGCGCACTTCGTGCATTGGTGGACGACCGGCCGGACGCTCTCGCCGTTCGAGCCCTCCGAGTCGATGGAGTTCAGCACGACGGGCATCGTCAACGTCGGCTTCGTGCTGTTCGTGGTCGCGATCGCCAGCACGGCGATCCTGGGCCGCTGGTTCTGCGGCTGGGCCTGCCACATCGTCGCCCTCCAGGACTTCTGCCGCTGGCTCCTGGGGAAGATCGGGCTCGTGCCGCGCCTCGTGGACATGGGACCGCTGCGCGTCGTGCCCTGGCTCGCGTTCGTCTACATGTTCCTGGCGCCGCTGTTCGACCGCGCGCTGGCCGGGCAGTCGCTCCACGTGACCGGCGCGCATTTCATGACCGAGGACCTGTGGCGCACGTTCCCGAAGACCTGGGGCGAGGGCCTCGTGACCCTCGCCGTCTGCGGCTTCGTGATCGTGTGGTTGCTCGGCTCCAAGGGCTTCTGCACCTACGGCTGTCCGTACGGCGGGATCTTCGGCGTGGTGGACCAGGTCGCCCCCGCGCGGATCCGCGTGACGGACGCGTGCGAGGGCTGCGGCCACTGCACGGCCGTGTGCACGTCGAACGTGAACGTCGCGCGCGAAGTCCGGGAATTCGGAATGGTCGTCGATCCCGGCTGCATGAAGTGCCTGGACTGCGTCAGCGTGTGCCCCAACGACGCGCTCTACGTCGGCTTCGGAAAGCCGGCGCTCCTCGCGACCGCGAAGTCGAAGCCGGAGAAACCCTCGAAGCCCGCGTTCGACTGGGCCCGCCTCGCCCTGTCCGCGGGGTTCGCCTTCGCGACGCTCGCGATCTTCCTGTGGCACGACGGCATCTGGAACCTGCGCTTCACCGCGATCACCTGGGCCTTCTCGTTCGCGGTCATCCTCGTGTTCCGAGGCAAGTCACGTCCGAAGGCGGACCACACGATCCTCGAGGAGGTCGGCATGGCCGTCCTGTTCCTGGTCGCGATGGCCTGCTTCCGCGGACTGCAGGAGTCGGTTTCCTTCCTCTTCGCGCTGGGTATCTCCGCGATCCTGGCCTGGTGGGGTATCGAGCTCGTCCGGCTGATGTGGGCTCCCGACGTGCGCGTGCAGAAGACGCCGCTGAAACGCGCTGGCCGTTGGACGCTCGCGGGCGGGGTCTTCGCCGCGACCGCGCTGCCCATCGGCTGGATCTCGTACACGGGTCTTCGCGAGCAACTGGCCGAGCAGACGGCCCGGGCCGCGAGCAAGGCGGAAGCCGAGGGGCGGCGCGAGCTCGCGGTGAAGGACTACAACCTCGGCGTCGAGGCGGCGCAGCGCGGGCGCGTCGAAGAGGCGATCGCGGCCTTCCAGCGCGCGGTGGAGACCGATCCGGCCTTCCTCCCGGCGCGCGAGAACCTGGCCGGCGCCCTGTGCATGTCCGGGAGACTCGCGGAGGGGCTGGCTCAGTTCGAGATCGCGATCGCACAGAATCCCGGCGACGCGGGGACGCTGGCACTCGCCGGTCAGGCACTCGCCGCGTTGAACCGGCTGCCCGAGGCTCGCGCGCGGGTCGAGCGCGCCGTCGAGCTCGCCCCGACGCGCTTCGACCTGTGGCGCATGCTCGCCGACCTGCAGGATGCGACTGGCGATCCAGCGGGCGCGCGAGAGAGTCGCGCGCGAGCGGACGCGGCCGAGCGCGGCGCCCCGCGCTGATCCGGCTTCGCCCGCGCGCCAGTGCGGAGCGGAGTGTGGCGGCGGACGTCCGTCACCCCGTCGGTCGGCCGCGTGGATTCCCGGGGTGGAGCCCCGCCTCCACCCGAGGTCGGGCCGCGCCCGGAGAGTCCTGGCTCAGCGCCAGTTCCACGTCCGGCGGACGCGCCACGTTCCCGTGGACTCGATCTCCGTCGCATTCCGCGCATCGTCGGCCGCACCGAGCTTGCGCTCGCTGCCTTCGACCTCGAACTGGAGCGGCCGCCCCGAACGCGGCTCCGCGAGCAGGAAGCCGCGCAGCTCCGCGTCGCGCGCCAGGCCGCCCTCGGGCTCCTCGTGCACGACGATGCGCGCATCGAAGCGGGCTTGCGTGCGGCCTTCGGGCGTGCGCTCGACACCGAGGAACGTGAACGTCGCGGCGCACTCCGCCGTCTCGTCGCCGCCGAGCAGCTCGCGCGCGACGAGCGCATCGAACTCGAACGCGACGCCCTTCTCTCGCGGCGAGGCGGCGATCGCCCGCGCGACCGTGTCGCCCGGCAACGGAACCGCGCCGCCGCCGACGCATTCGGCCTCGAGGACGAGTCGCGCCAAGGCCGGGCTGGCCGGTGATTCCTCCGGGAGGAGCACGTCCGCCGACTCTCCCATCTGCACGATCAGGAAGCTGCGTCCCGCCAGCGGGTTCTTCTCCGTGGTGTACGTCGGAGCACCGGCTTCGCGCTCTTCGCCGTTCGGCTCCGGGTCCTGGTCCAGGCGCTTGTCGAAGGCCTCGCCGTAGCGCACACGCAGGCGCTGAGGAACGCCGTCGCGGCACTCCAGCACTTCGACGGCGCGATCGAGGTGGCGCTCCTCGTGGGTCGGATACGGAGGCAATGCCATGCCGTTCGTCGTGGTGTGCACGGTGGCGCGGCGATCCGAGAGCCAGGTCGTCCGCACGACCTTGGATTCCGCGCAGGCGGACAGGACGACCTCGAGTCGCTCGATCGCCGGCTTGGCGGCGGTATCCCCGGGCGTGCCCAGGGCCAGGAAAAGGAGAGTCGTGAGCATCCGTCCTGCATCGGAGAAGCCCCCGGCCGTTCTTGAGCACAGCTCCGGTCCTGGCGTTCCCCGGGGCGGCCCTCATCCGGGACCCGCCCTCGAGGACTCCGCGGACGAGGCAGCCGCTGCCGGAACGCACGGTTCGCGCCCGGAGCCGCCGCGGATCCGGTCAGCGGTCGTCGGGCGGGAAGTCGAGCACCTCGAACGGCAGGTAGTCGAGGATCTCCCAACGCACGATCGGCGTGAGCACGACCTCGTCGTCCACTTTGTGACGCCACACGACACTGCGGACCACGCGCACGAGCGAGTCGCCGGACTTCTCCTCTTTCTTGCGCAGCTCGTTCGGCGAGAGCGCCGAATCCATCTCGCCCTGGGCCGAGGTCGTCCGCCGCGCGACGACGAAGATCGTGAACACGTTGCTCGTCGTGGTCAGGAGCTGGTTGATCTTGCTCTGCTGTTCCGCCGGCAGATCCTTGTAGCCCTCGACTTCTCCGAGCTCGCCGATCGAGTCGAAGATCCGGCGCTCGAACTTCTCCTGGCCGTACTCGTCGAGTTCGGGCTCCTTCTCCTGGTTCGCGTCCTTGTTCTCCGCCTCTCCTTCCTTCTTCTCCTCCTCGAGATTGCGATACTCGAGGACCTTGTCGAAGAAGCGCGGCGGCACCTCGCGGTCGTCGAAGAGCGACTTGAGGACCGCGGCCGGAGCCGTGTTCACGTTGACGGCGTAGCCGCCGGAACTGGTGGGGCCGCTCGAAGCGCCGGCGGCGCCGCCGCCCGCTTGCCCGGCCGTGCCCGCTCCACCGGCCGCACCTCCGGCCGCGCCCGTCCCACCGGCTCCTGCGGCACCCGTGCCGCCCTGCGTGCTCGAGCCGCCCTTTCCAGCGCTGCCGGTGCCGGTGGATCCGGTCCCCGTGCCGCCGGTCGATCCCGATGCTCCGGACTTGGATCCGGACTTGCCGGCGGCCGCTCCGGCACCGGCCGCTCCCGCGGCGCTGCTGCCGGATTTCGCGGTCTGTGGCAGGTCGCCGGCGATGCCGAGCGAGGTCCACACGGTGAGGAAGCTCGCGATCGAATGGACGATGCGATCGTCGCGGTCGCGGAAGTCGCGGAAGTGGTGATCCTCGAAGGGCTGCAGAGCGGCGAACTCCTCCAGGGTCTGCGGCAGTCCCTCGTCGGCATCCTCGACGTCGGAGAGGAGCCGCGGGCGCGGGACCTTGGAATCCTTGCGGCGTCGCATGTGCTCGAGCATGGCTTTCGCCATCTCGTCCGCGGTGCGCGCGTCGATGTCGTACTCGCGGCTGCCCTCGCGGCAGTTGTCGAGGATGCGCACGACGCGGTCGAAGGCCGCTTGCGCCTCCTTCTCGTCGGGCGCGAGCATGTTGAGCACGTTGTACTTGCTGTCCTCGTCCTGGACGAAGATGCGCAACTGGATGTCGTTGACCGTCGTGCGCTGCGGCTCGTGCCACTCGTCGCGCTGGGAGTCGCAGGACTCGGCCTGACCACCCGGAGCGGCCCCGGCTCCGCCCGCGGCCGGCGGCGAAGCTCCAGGTGCGGCGCCCGCGGCTCCGCCAGGCGCCGCTGCGCTGTCCCCCGTCGAGTCGGCGTCGGTCTTGAGCGTCTCGCCGACTTGGAGCAAGGCCGACTCGACCGACAGGTCCATCACGGACATCGTCAGGTCGTTGCGCGCGATGCGCGCGTCGGTCCCGGTCGTGACGCTGATCTGGATCGTGATCGCGATCAGGACGACGAGCAGGAGGAGCGCCAAGAGGAGCGCGACCCCGCGGCGTGCCGGGTGCGCATTTCGAACGTGGGCGTGCAGGGTCCTCATGGGAATCCGATCCTACCGACGCCGCTCGTCCCGGGGGCTTCCCGGAAGTTCGGTCGAGGCCGATCAGTCGCTGAAGTCGCGGTTCAGGTCGCTGCCCTGGAGGATCCGGGGCCGGATGAAGAACAGGACGTTCGTCTGTTCCTTGCGCTTGTACGTCGACTTGAACAGGTAGCCGAGGATGGGGATGTCGCCCAGGAACGGCACCTTGTTCTCGGAGTCGACCAGCCTCTCGCTGATCAGACCGCCCAGGATCACGGCCTGACCCGGCTCCAGGTAGACGACCGTCTTCGCCGCTCGGCGGCTGATGATCGGGTTGCTGATCGCCTGTCCGTTCTGGAGCGTGAACGAGATGGAGGTGCCGCTCTGCGCGGACGCCTCGATGTCGATGTTGAGGGCGACCGTCTGCGTGCCCACGACGCGCGGCACGACGTAGAGCTTGATGCCGACTTCCTCGTAGGTGAGCGCGGCCTGGGCCTGACCGGCCGCGTTGATCTGGTTGACGTTGTAGTTGGGCAGCTTGAGCGTGTTCACGATCTCGGCCCGGCCGCCCTCGCGCACGGCGATCTTCGGGCGGGAGATGATCGAGACGTTCTCGAAGGTCGCGATCGCCTGCAGCGCGGCGTTGAACGCGAGCCCGTCCTGCACCCCGCCCAGCGTGAGGAGCGAATTCGAGGCCGTCGCCGACGCCAGGTTCGGCAACGAGTACGTCAGGCTCTTCACGAAGGTGTAGTCGGGGAAGCCGAAGATCGGCGTGGTCGCGTCGATCGGCTTCACGCCCAGGTCGAGCGTGTCGTTCGTGGTGACCTCGACGATCTTGGCCTCGATCTCGATCTGCGGGACGCCCGCCGCGAAGATCTCGATGAAGTCCTGGACCTCGCGCAGCTGCTCGAAGCCGGCCGTCACGACGAGCCAGTCGGCCACGTTCACCGTGTTCCCGTCGTTCACCGCGGGGGAACGCAGGTCGGAGAACAGCTCCTGGTCCCACTTCTCCAGCAGCTCGACCCGGACGGTGTCCGGTTTCTGCGGGCCCTTCGTGGGGTCGTACAGCGGGAAGTTGCCGTACTGGTCGAGGAGCTTCTTCATCTGCACGCCGAGACCGACGCGGAGCGGGAAGGGCTTCGAGATGAGCCCCTGGGCGCCGTAGACGATGATCCGCTTGCCGAAGACGAGGTAGGGGTTCTCGGGCTCGACGACCGGGGCCGGCTCCGCGACGGCGGGCTTCACCTCCGGCTTCTGCTTCAGCGCCTCCTCGAGCGCCCGGGCCGCCTGGTCGAACGGCACGTCGTCGGGACGCGGGTCCGCGAAGTCCTTGGCGTCCTCGGGCATCGCCTCGATCGGCTTCAGCGCCCCCTTCTGGATCAGCTCGCGGAAGTCGTCGATCGTCAGCTGGTCGGAACGCTTGTCCGGCGCCGCCACAGCCTGGGGTTGCGCCGAGTCGCTGGCGTCGGGAGTCGACCGGCAGGCTCCATGGAGCCCGATCGAGCCGAGTGCGGCGAAGAGGAGCGGGGCCGCCCGGCTCGGGATCCGGGTCGGGGACTCAGCCGGCTTCACGCCAACCTCCCGGAGGCGCTACGGGACACCGGCGCGGAGCTGCACGCAACCGCGAGGGTGCACCTCACAGCAGTGCTTTGACCTGGTCCGTGATGTCCGGGACGGCGCGGCCGTCCTGGTGGCGGATCGTCTTCCACACGCTGCAGTAGCCGTTCTGCGAGCGGATCGACTCGGTCTTCTCGCGGATCCGGTCGACCGCGCGCTGCCGCAGTTGGATCCCCTCGGACGAGTTGGGATCGATCTTCTCGTCGCGGATCTTCTTGTACTCGGCGGTGGCCTTGTAGAGCGCGTCGTAGTCGACCTTGGCCGGCTTGCTCAGCATCTTCGGGTCATCGAGCCCGCAGATGCTGTCCGCGCGGTCGCAGATCCAGCCGGTCATGGCCTGAGGGCCCGTTCCGGACAGGACGCTCACCGAGGCTTGGACGTCGACCGCAGACCCCGCCACGGCAGAGCCCGCCACCGCAGCCTGCACCGCGAACGCGCCGCACACCATGGCCGCGACCAGCGTTGTCTTCAGGATGCTGTTCTTCATGAGTCGGGGGCGCTGGCTGCGAGGACGACGGGACGGGTTTGGGAGTGGAGCGGGCCCCGGATGCCGCCCCAGGCAGACATCGGGACGGGCTCGATTTCCGATTTCGGTATACCAAACGAACCAACGGCGCAAAGAGCCCATCTCCCGTAAGTTCCCGGACAAGGAGCCGGGAGCGCGGAAACGGGTGCGATCCGCCGCCACGTGCATCGGCCGCGTCCCCGGGGGACTGGAGCCCGATCCGCGGGATCCGGGTCCCGGGAGCCCCGGAGACGCCGCGCAGCCCCCGCCCCCGAAACGCGCATCCCCCCGCACCCGGCGTGGGCCGGAGGCGGGGGGATGCGCCGGCGACCGGCACGGGGCCGATCGCGTGCGGATCGTGGGGCTACTGCGCGGCCATCGCGGCCTTGGCCGACAGCTTGATCTTGCCGCGGTCGTCGACGTGGATGATCACGACCTCGATCTGGTCGCCCATGTTGACGATGTCCGTGACGCGCTCGACGAAGCCGTCGGCGAGCTCGGACACGTGGCACAGGCCCTCGACGCCCGGCAGGATCTCGATGAACGCGCCGAAGTCGCGGACGCTCTTCACCGTGCCGGTGTAGCGCGTGCCGATCTTCGGCGTCTCGCACATGGCGAGGATCGCCTGCGCGCAGGCCTTGACGAGGCGGGAGTCCGTGCCGAACACCTGCACGTTGCCCGTGTCGTCGACGATCGAGATCTTGACCTTGTACTCGGCCTGCATCGCCTTGATGTTCTTGCCCGCGGGTCCGATCAGGAAGCCGATCTTCTCGCCCGGGATCTGCAGCGCCTCCATGCGCGGCGCGAACTCGGAGATGTCGCTCTTCGGACGCGGAACGGCCTCGAGCATCTTCCGCAGGATGAACTTGCGGCCGGCGAGAGCCTGAGCCAGTGCGCTCTGGAGCAGCTCGCGCGAGACGGACTTGATCTTGATGTCCATCTGGAGCGCGGTGATGCCGAGCCCCGAACCGGCGACCTTGAAGTCCATGTCGCCGTGGTGGTCCTCGGAACCCAGGATGTCCGAGAGGATCACATTGCGCGTGCCGTCGCTGACGAGGCCCATCGCGATGCCCGCGACGGGCTGCGTGAGCGGCACGCCGGCGAGCATCATCGAGAGGCAACCGCCACAGACGCTGGCCATCGAGCTCGAGCCGTTCGACTCGGTGATGTCCGACACGATGCGCACCGTGTACGGGAAGCGGAGCTTCGGCGGGAGGACCGCCGCGAGCGCGCGCTCGGCCAGCATGCCGTGACCGATCTCGCGGCGACCGGGGCCGCCGAGGCGCCGCGTCTCACCGACCGAGTACTGCGGGAAGTTGTAGTGCAGGTAGAAGTTCTTGCGGTACTCCTCGTCGATGCCGTCGATGACCTGCTCGTCGTCGGGAGTGCCGAGCGTCACGGAGACGATCGCCTGCGTCTCGCCGCGCGTGAACAGCGTCGATCCGTGCACCCGCGGGATGAAGTTCGGGACGATGTCGATGTCGCGGATCTGATCGAGACCGCGGCCGTCGAGGCGCTTGCCCGAGAGGATCATCTCGCGCTCGCGCGCGTGGACGAGCTCGCCCCATTCGGCCTTGGCCGCCTTCGTCTTCGCGGACTTCTGCTTGTCGTCCGTGATGCCCGCGACGGCGCGCTGGATGCACTCGTCACGCAGCTTGTCGATGGCCTCGGCGCGATCGTGCTTGCCGGGCGTGAAGAGGACCGCGTCGAGCTGGGGCGCGTAGGCGTGCACGAGCGCCTCGAGGTTCGCGTCCTTGACCGGCGGCGTCCACGACATGGGCGGCTTGCCGGCCTTCGCCACGAGTTCGTCGATCGCCGCGCAGATCTCGGCGATCACGTGCTGGGCGAGTTCGAGAGCGTCGACCATCTCGTTCTCGGTCAGCTCGCGCGCGCCTGCCTCGACCATGCAGATGCCCGCCTTGTGGCCCGCGACGACGAGGTCGAGCCGCGATTCCTCGCGGCGGCGGTCGTCGGTCGGGAACGGCACGAGCTTGCCGTCGAGGTGTCCGATGCGGACGGCGCCGAGCGTCGCCTCGAAGGGAGCGCCCGAGATGCGCACCGCGGCGAAGCTGGCGATCATCGCGCCGATGTCGGCGTTCATCACGCCGTCGTACGACAGCGCGTGGCTCATGACCTGGACTTCGTTCTTGTAGCCCTCGGGGAACATCGGCCGGATGGACCGGTCGATGAGCCGCATGGTCAGGATTTCCTTGGTCGTCGGCCGACCTTCGCGCTTGAAGAAGCCGCCCGGGATCTTGCCCGCGGCTTCGGTCTTCTCGCGGTAGTCGACGGTGAGCGGAAAGAAGTCCTGCTCGTCCTTGGCCGGACCGACGGCGATGGCCGCGAAGGTCATCGTTCCGCCGAGCGTGCAGATGACGGCGCCGTGGGCCTGGCGGGCGACCTGGCCGGTCTCGAGGACCAGGCGCTGTCCGCCGACCATCGCCTCGACGCGTACGGGAGTGGGTTTCATGGTGTGGGTTTCTCTTTCTGTCTGTCAGTTCAACGAATGGTGTGCGGGGGCGCGTCGGCGTTGTACGGAGCCAGGCTCGACGCCGCCGTTCTCGACGCCTGCGCGTCGCCCGGCGATTGGCCGCGCGCTGCGCAAGCGTCGAGAACGGCGGAGTCGAGCCTGGCTCCGTACAACCCGATCAACGGCGCAGGCCGAGGCGCTCGATCAGCTTCTGGTAGCGGACGGGATCCTTCGTCCGCAGGTACTTCAGGTGCTTGGCGCGCGCGCCGACCATGACCAGGAGTCCGCGCTGCGAGGTGTAGTCCTTGCGGTGCGTCTTCAGGTGCTCGGTCAGGTTCAGGATGTTCTCGCTCAAGAGCGCGACCTGGACTTCGGGCGAACCGGTGTCGCCGGGCTTGGTCGCGTACTCGCGGGTGACTTGCAGCTTGCGTTCGGGAGTCAGGGCCACGGTGTTCTCCTCGTGCGTGGCGTAGATGGCTCGACAGGCCCGTGCCCGAGGGGAGGAACCCCAAGGCAGGGTGTGCGACCCCGGCGACCGTCGATCGGACGTCCGGAACCGGCGCGGACGGCCCGTGAGGGCCAACCATGCGGCCGGAGAGTTTACCGGCGGCGCCAGCCGGAACAAGCGCCGAACTCCACGCCCGGGGCTCTGTCCCTCGGGACGGCTCCGGGGCCAATTCGCGTCGACTGCGTCTTCCCGGCTAGGCGCGGCGACGACGCGGGTTCGCTGCATCCCTCGGAGGAGGCGCAACGACGCCGGGGAGGCGCAGGCGGCGTGAATTGGCCCGCGTACTTCCGAGTCAGGACACTAGTTCGAGGTCGCCCGGCCCGGGCGCGACGTCCGCGCCGGCAGGCGCGCGAGGAGTTCGGCCGCGATCGAGTCGCAGGCGTAGCGGACTCGCGCCCCCTCCGTGGCGATGTTCTCGCGCAGTTGCGCGAAGTCGAAGCGCTGGTCGGCCGTCGCGCTCCACAGGACGGAGCCGCCGCCCTTCGCGTCGAGGAGGCTCGCGGTGATGCGCGCGGTGATCGCGCCGTGCGTGGTCCACAGGGAGGTGTCCCACTTCTCGACGGTGATCGAGAGGGTCGCGTTCTCCTGCGCGGCACCCGGCGTGTACGCCGCGTCGACGACCTTGCGATCCACGTATTCGAGCGCCAGCGGGCTGTAGCGCCGCTCGACGAGTTCCTTCTGGAACGACGTGCGCAGCTCGCTCATCGGCACGTCCGCGCCGGATGCGTTCACGATCGGCGCCACGGCGACCTCGATCGGCGACTGAGCCAGGACGAGCTCCGAATCCGTGGCGCGCACGGCGGAACCGCGCGTTTTCGGGATGTCGTTGCAGGCGGCGAGGACGAGGGCGGACAGTGCGAAGGCGAAAATCGGGCGGCTCACGTTGGTCTCCATGGGGCGCGCACGCGGGTCGTGCGCGGCGCAGCGCGGCCGGATGCTAGCAAGGGCGGAATCCCGAAGGAATGCCGCGAATTCGCCGCTCGAGCCGATTCGCGTTCAAGGCAGGGTGAGGGTCGCCGGCGCCGAGTGCGCCGCGCGCTCGAACTCGCGCTCGACGTCGGTCCACAGGAACGACGCGCTGTCGAACGACGTCCAGGACCACGACGAGGCGACCGCGGTCAGGTCACCGGGCGCGAGCGGGAACGCTTCCCCCAGGCTGGTCAGCGGAAGGTGCAGGACGGCCGCGGGCCCCGCCGCATCCGGCTCGTCGAGGCGCCAGACCGTCCAACGCCGACCGGCCGTGTCGGTGAGGTTCAGGCGGTGGAGGCCCGGCTGGGCCTGTGCGTCGGGGAGGACGTCCAGGAAGCTCACGTCGTAGGCCAGACCGGTCGTGTTCAGGGCGATGGGCGTCGACCCGAAAACGATCGGATCGGGCGGCGACAGCGTCGCGCCGGTCGCCGAGAGCCGCGGACGGTCGATCCCGCGGGCGCCACCGGCGTTCACGACCTCGGCGCGCAGGAACAGGTCGGGTTCCAGCGTGCCGTTCTGGACCAGCTCGCCCACGAGGTCGGCGCCGCCGTTCGCGACGGGATCGGCGATGCCCGGATACGCCGCCCGGACCGCGAACGTGGAGGGCGGCAGGCCCGCGCCGAACGCGACCCCCTGCCCCACGGTCAGGGGCCCCCGCAGGCCGGGGACGAGGCCCTCGACCCGGATGCGCGGCTCGCCGCTCAGCGTGGGCCAGGCACTCGTGGAGAGCACCTGGGCCGGGACGTCGACCGGCAGGAGCTCCTCGTCGATGCCGGCCGTGTCGAGCCGTTCCATCACGACCGAGGTGGTCTGGGCGGCGCCCGACGCCTGGTCCGCGAGGGGCAGGCGGAGCCCGAAGTTGCGCAGGAACGTCGGCGCGGTCCAGAGCAGCGCGCTCGACGGAGGCAGCACCGCCATCGCGGTCATCGCGCCGAGCTCGCGGGCGAGGATCGGCGCCGGACCGAAGCCGCACTCGAAGCGCTGGTCGGTGCCGTCGAAGGTGCACGAGTTGACCGCCGCGAGGGTCTCGCCCGGCCGCGGGAAGCGCGTGTCGCCCACGCGACGCGTGTACACGCTCACGGACGGGTCCAGGGACGCGACGAGCCCCCCCACCGTGGCGCCCGCCTGCACGATCGGCGTCAGCGGGATCGACAGCGCGTCGCTCGGGATCCCGTCGAACGTGAAGAGGTCGTACCCCGCGCGCCGCACGCTGACGAGCGTCCGCCCGACGAGTGCCGGGGCGAGCACCGCACGGCCGTCCACGTCGGTCACGTCGGCGTCCACGTCGAAGATCGAGCCGGCGACGTCCTCGTGCGTGGTGACGTCGGCGCCCGCGATCGGAGCCAGTGTGGAGGCGTCGAACACCTCGACCGTGACGTTCGAGAACGGCCGCGCGACTCCGCTCGAGGCCGCGCCGCGCTGGCTGTACGTTCCATTCGCGGTCCCCCCGGCGTTCAGGGCGCGGTCGTAGATCGTCAGCGCGTAGGAGAGAGGCTGCTCGGAATCCTGCAGCACTCCAGCCCGCACCGGAGCGGCGATGAAAAGGCCGGTCGCCTCGTCGGAACCGACGACGGGCGGGATCTCGCCCGGCACGAGCTCGTTGTCGCCGAGCATCGTCGAGACGTAGGCGCCGCGCAGTGCCTCGCTGGCACGGCCCACGAGCACGACGTCGCGCGCATCGGAGACGAAGGCGCCCACGGAGGTGCCGCTGCTGCCGATCCCGGTCAGGGTGGGCGCGACCGTGTCCAACACCGGGCCCTGCGAGCCGCTCGTGAGCGGGTCGACGTCGATGAGGCGCACCGGCGATTCCAGGTTGCCGCGCTTCAGCCGGAACGCCATGGCGATCGTCCCGTCCCGGACGCGGGCCGTGAGCGGCGACGTCGTGCGCACGAGGTCGAGTTCGGCGGCCGTGAACGTGAACGACGTGACCGGCGCGACCACGGTCGCCTTGCGGAAAAGGGCGATCGTCAGCGGCACCTCCACGGTCTCCGGCTGGACGCCGAAGACGAACACGCCGATCTCGTCGCCGGCCAGTGCGTCGGTGAAGTCGACCTGGACGGCCAGGTCGGCCGCGCCCGTGATGTCCCCGATCCCGATGGCATCGGACGGGGAGGATGTGATGCTCGCAGCGGCGGGTGCCGAGAAGGGCAGCGTGCGGAAGGAGAACGTCGTCAGGGGCAGATCGTTGCCGGCCGGGTCCTCGATCTTGGCGGCCATCGGCGAGAGCTCGACGGTGACTTCGCGGTCGATCCCCAGCGATGCGCGCTGACCGTCCATGTCGACCATGCGCCAGCGGAAGACGCGTGCGTCGGTCGTGACCCCCGAGAGGTTGACCGCCTGCGCAGTGGTCGCGAAGGGCGGAGGAGCACCACCCACTTCGACGACGAAGGAGGTGGCGCTCACGGTCGAGGGATTGAGCGGGTGCGAGAAGACGACCGTGATCTCGGTGGTCGGTGCGAGACCGGTCTCGGCGTCGTCGGGGTAGGTCAGGACGACGCTGGGCGCCGTCGGAGCCATCGCGGCGACCGTGAACGAACCCACGACGCCATTCGCGGGCTGCACGACCTCTTGTCCGGTGCGGTCGGAAACGGTCGCGTTCTCGCGGTAGACGACGTTGTACTGGCCGCCGAGCGTCAGGTCGGTGATCGGAAAGAGGACCAGGACGCGTCCGTCGCCGACGAGCGCCGTGGCCTGGAGCGGGAGCGTGCCGAAACCGGTCTGCTCGAGCGCGAAGGCCGAATTGAAGGTCGCGCTCGACATCGCCTCGCTGAACACGAGCACGATCGGAGACTTCGGGTCCACGTTGGTGCCGGTGGGCAGGAAGCGCTGCACGACGGGCACGGCGGCGCGCACGATCTGGCCGTTCTCGGGGACGGACGCCGAGAGGGTCCCGAGGGCTCCCCCCTGCGCTCCCGGGCTGCAGTCCCCGCCGAACACGCAGGCCGGGTTGTCGCAGCCGCCCAGGAAACCGGCCAGGAACAGGGCGCCGAGCGCCGCGGCCACGGGCAGGCCGAAACGCGCGCGCGGGGGCGCGGAGAGGGAGAGGAGGCGCATGCGGTGGGCCAAGAATGTCTGCCGAGGCCGGGTCTGAGGATCAGGAGACGCCGGTCGAACGCCCATCTTCCCGACGGAGCGGTGGGTTGGAAGCGCGCGGCGGGGAATCGTGACCGCGCGCGGGGGCCAGACTACCTGGGTGACTGGGCCCGGCCGCGCGGGACACGCTCTCCGGGACCCGCCCGGCCAACCGGACCGAGGAGACCTGCTCCCGCGACGCTAGAATCCGCCCGCCGGCAACCGGGCGCCCACCCGTCGCCTCCCCGCGAGGCGCTGCAACGAACCGCGACTCGAATCGACGCGCTCCCTCCTCCACCGGCCCGATGTCCGCTCACCACCTGATCCACGGCAAGCTGGCGCTGCTCCTGGCCCTCGGCGGGGCGGGGCTCGTCGCGTGTCGATCGGCGGATCCGGCACCGGCGGCCGCGGACGAGCTCGAGGCCCGCGTCCAGGACGAGGTCGAGGCGCGCCTGCGCACGCTCTTCCCGGAGATCCGCGGACCGATCACCCGCGCAGCCGTCGCGGCATCCGTCCAGGCCGAGACCGACCTGGGCGGGACGGCGGATTCCGGAGGCTCCGACGCCGTCCGCGCGCGCGCGGTCGCGGCGCTGCGCCGGGGCGACGACGAGGGCGCGCGGCAGATCCTCTCGGAGCTGGCCGCCGACCGGGAGGCGCAGGCGGCCCGCGCGCTGCGGACCGCCGGGGACGTGGACGGCGCGCTGGCGGGATTCGGGCGCGCGCTGGACATCGCGCCGCACTCGTCCGCGCTGCGCCGCGAACGCGCCGAGACGGCGCTCGACGAGGGTCTGCGACGCGGCGACCGGGACCGCCTCGAGTCCGCGCTCGTCGACTTCCAGGAGGCCACGCGGCGGGCGCGGGGCGAGGACCCGGACCTGGCCCGGACCTGGCTCGGGACGAGCCGCGCTGCGCGCGCGCTGGGTGACGCTCCGCGGGCTCTCGACGCCGCACGGCGGGCATTCGCGTCCGCGCGCGGCGCGGCCGACCTCGAGGGCGCGACCGAGATCGCGGAGCGCACGCGCGCGGAGGCCGTTCTCGGAGCGCTCTCCGCCTCGGACCCGGCGGGGAACCGCGCCGCGCTCGTGACCGAGGCGCGCGAGGCCCTCGAGGCCCTGCTCGCACGGACGCCCGACGAACCTTGGGCCTGGGCGCGGCTCAGCGAGGTCCTTCAAGTCCAGGGAGCCTCGTCGCGCGCGCGCGCCGCGGCCCGCACCGGACTGACGATCTTCCCGCGCGACGCGCAACTCGCCGAGGCGTTGGCCGTTTCGACGCGGTCGCTCGGCGGCCGCGAGGCGGTCGTGGCCACGTTCGAGGAACTCGAACGGCGCGACCCGGCCGACGCCGGCGCGATCTGGCGTCCGGCGCAGGAACGCTACGAGCGCGGGATCGAGGCGCTCGCGCACGGCGCGCCGAGCAAGGGCACGGAGGAGAACTTCCGTGAGGCGGGCCGCGGCTTCCTGCGCGCGGGCGCGCTCGCCGCCGATCGGCGCAGCGAGGCGAACGCGGCGGTCGCGCGCTGTCTCGCGGGCGTCGGTTTCGTGCTGCAGGCGCAGGGAGACCTGGCCGGCGCGCGCCGGGCCTTCGTCGAGGCCGACGAACGCGATCCGCGTTCGATCGCGGAGCCTCTGACACGGAAGCTCCCGAGCGGCATCGAGGCGCTGCGCTCGATCGCGAGCCTGCTGCGCGAGCGCGGCGCCGATCCGTCGCGCGCCGACGCCACCGATTGCCTGGTGGAGGCCGCGGCCACGTACAGCGAGCTGCGCCGCATCGCGCCGCGCGATACCGACGAGGCGGCGCTGACGGCGACCCTCGCTCGCGACGCCGCGCTGGCGCTCGAAGCGCGCGCGCGCGTGGCCGCCGACCGCGGGCGGCGCGAAACGGCGCGCGTCGACATGGATCGCGCGCGCGGACTCATGGAGGCGGCGTACAGCGCCGCGGCGGACGCCGCCCGACAACGGCCCGAGGATGCGGCCGCGGTGCGCGCGCCGGGGCGCCTGCTGGCGCACTTCCTGCAACGCGACGTCACCCAGGCCGAGGCCTGGCTGCGATCCGCCGTGAAGCTCTCCGAGGACGAGGTCGCGCGCGCGCGCGCGGCGGCGCAGGAGCCCGGGCTGGACGCCGCGCAGCGAGAGGAACGCGCGCGACGCCAGGAGGAGGCCGAATCGCGGTTGGGTGACGCCTACCAGGACCTCGGCGTGCTGCACCTCGACCTCAAGGGCGATCCGCACGGCGCCAAGGCCTGGTTCGAGAAGGCCCTCGGCACGGGACCGGACCCGCGCGAGGACCTCCGCGCCGAAGGCGGCTGGATCGCGCGCTGCGACGCCGCGATCGCCACCGGCACGGATTCGCGACTCTCCCCCGAGAAACGTTGGGGGGCGCTGCCCTAGAGCCAGTACACGCGCGTCGCCGCACTCTCGCGGCCGCACGACCTCGGAACCATGAACCTGATCCTCCCTCTGCTCCTCCTGTTGCCCGCCAGCCCGGTCGTGGCCTCGCCGCGCCCCTTTGCGATGGCCGTCGAGAGCGTCGACGACCTGTTGAAGGCCGGACGCGCCCTCCTCGCGGAAGGCAAGGTCGCCGAGGCACGCGGCCAGTTCGAGGCGGCCGAGAAGCTCGAGCGCTCGCTGAAGACGCGCCAGTGGGTGCTGCGCGCCTGGATCGCCGAGTCGCGCGTCAACGACGCGTTGAACGAGATCGACGCGCTGGCGAAGGGCGGCGCGGGCGGTGCCGCGGTGGACTACCTGTACGGCATGGCGTTCGCGCAGAAGGCCAAGGGCTACATCGTGGAGGGAGTGAGCGGCGGCATCGTCGCGATGGCGTTCGGCGACGCGGTCGAGTTCCTGAAGAAGGCGACCAGCGCCGAGCCCGAGCTGTACGCCGACGCCTTCGCCGCGCTGGCGGAGTCGGCCTGGTACGCCCAGGATCTCGGCGTCGCCCGGGCCGCGGCGGACAAGGCGGTGACCCTGCGTCCGAAGGACGGCGATGCGTGGTTCCTCCTGGGACGCATCGCGTTCTCGCAGTACTCCGCGGTGCAGGCCGACGAGGCGCGCGCGGCCGAGGCCGACAAGGCCTGGACGTCGGCCCGCGACGCGTTCACGAAGGCCGCCGAGCTCTTCGCCACGTCGCCGGACGCGGCGGCGCGCGCGAAGGGCGCCGAGGCCTCGAACCAGATCGGCTGGCTGCACGTCTGGAAGAAGCAGGGCGACGAGGCCGCGAAGCGCTTCGGGGCCGCGATCGCGGTCGATCCGTCGACAGCGGACTACGGCGCGCTGCGCGAGAGCCTGAGCCCGGACCAGTTCGTGGCCGCGCTCGAGGACGCGTCGCGACTGTACGAGACCCTCTACGGCAAGGAGACGACCGGCGACGCGACGCTCCTGTGGTGGCTGGGATTCGGGCGCTACACGGCCAAGCGCTACGAGGAGGCCGAAGCGGCGTTCACGCGCGCCGTGGCGAAGGCGCCGGCGTTCGCGAACTCCTGGTACTACATCGCGCTCGCGCGCTACTTCCGCCAGGACTACGACGGCGCGATCGCGGCGTTCCGCACGCACCACGGCATGTCCCCCGAGGACGCGGCGGCTTCGATCCGCGCGAACCAGGAGGAGAACCTGCGGATCCTCGACTACATGATCGGCATGAAGGCCGCGAAGGCCGCGAACCTGGACGCGGCGTTCCTTTCGGAGCTGCAGACGCTCGTCGTGCCCGACAACGGACGCTACTGGAACAACCTGGGGCTCTTCCTGCGCGACGAGGCCGACAGCCGGGTCCAGCGCGGCCGGCGCGAGATGAGCGCCGAGGAGCACAAGCAGGTCATGGACCTCTACGAGCGCTCCTTCGCCTCGTACCGGAGGTCCCTCGAGATCGCCCCGAACGATCCGAACTACCTGAACGACGCGGCGGTGCTGCTCGACTACAACCTGGACCGCGACCTCGATCAGGCGCGAACCTGGTACGTGAAGGCGGCCGAGATGGCCGAGATCGAGCTGGCCCGCAAGGACATCGACGCGGAGACCCGCGGACTGCGCGAGATCGCGCTGCGCGACTCGCGCAACAACCTGAAGAGGCTCGACGCGAAGCTCGAGAAGCGCAAGAAGGAGAAGGAAGGCGGGACTCCCCCGCCGAGCGGCGGCACGCCGCCCGCGCCGGGCGGGAACCCGCACTGACTCCGGACCGACGTGCACCTGCCGATCCGGATCGTCGATTCCGTCGCCCCCGAGCGCCTGATCTCCGTCGACGGAGCCTGGGGCCAGCCGGGCCTCAACCTCTCGCACTGGCCGGGCAACGCGACGCCGGCGGAGCTGCGCCACGACCTCTCGACGGGCGTGGCGCTGCACTTCGCGCGGCTCCCGCTCGCGCGTCGCAACCAGCTCGCGGCCGGCTGCGTGGCCATCGCGAACAACCACGTCGACACCGACGGGATCTGCGCGCTCTACGCCGTCGCGCACCCCGAGGCCGCCCTGGCGCGCGCGGACCGGCTGCTCGAGGCGGCCGCCGCCGGCGACTTCTTCCGCGTGCCCAGCGAGCGCGCGTTCCAGTTCGATGCGACCGTGGCCGGCCTCTACGACGAGGCGCGCTCGCCCTGGCGCGACCGTTTCGCCGGACTGGGTGACCGCGAACGGCGGGAGCTCGTGACCGTCGAACTCGTCGCGCGCCTGGCGGACCTCCTCGACGGCGACCTCGTCGAGTACGGAGACCTGTGGGCGCCCGCCCTCGAAGCGCTCCGCGGCGACCGGGCCGACCTCGCGCGCGCGCAGCGCGACGAGCTCGTGCACCTCGACATCGCGGTCTACACCGCGCCCGAAGGGCTCGGCGCGAGCCGCGCCCACGCGCGGGTGCCCCACTTCGACCCGGGTCGCCACGCGCTGTTCGGGGCGACGCAGGCCGACCGCGTGCTGGCCATCGGCCCGCGCGGAGCGGGCGCCACCTACCGCTTCCTGATCAACACGACCTCGTGGTTCGACCTCGAGAGCGCTCCGCGCCTCGAGCGGCCCGATCTGGCGCGGCTCGCCGACCGCCTGAACGCGCTCGAAGGCGCGGACCGGCTGGGCGAGGTCGCGTGGCGCGCGCAGGCGACGGCCTCGCCCTCGCCGGAGCTGTGGTTCGGACGACCCGCCGCGGCCCTGTTCGCCGAGCACGCCCCGTGGCTCGAGACGAGCCGGCTCGCACCGAAGCTCGTGAAGAACGAGATCTTCGACGCTCTGCGAGCCGCGTGGACCTTTCCGGACGCCTGACGCACCTTGCGACCCGGCGCGCCGACCCGTATCACGGGTTCGTGCGCGCCGAAACCAAGATCGAGCACGCCGCGGCCGTCGACCTGGGCTCGAACAGCTTCCACATGGTCGTGGCGCGGATGGTGCGGGACGAGCTGTCCATCGTGGACCGCCTGCGCGATCGCGTGGCGCTGGCCGACGGGCTCGACGCCAAGAAGCGTCTCAGCGACGACGTCCAGGAACGCGCCATCGCCTGCCTCCGACGATTCGGGGAGCGGCTGCGCGGCATGTCCCCGACGCAGGTCCGCGCGGTGGGAACGAGCGCCCTGCGACTCGCGCGGAACAGCCGTGCTTTCCTCGAGCGCGCCGAGGAGGCCCTCGGCCACAAGATCGAGATCGTGTCGGGCCTGGAGGAGGCGCGCCTCATCTACCTGGGCGTCGCCCACGACCTGTCCGACGACGTGGGGCGCCGGCTCGTCGTCGACATCGGCGGCGGCAGCACCGAGTGCATCCTGGGCGAGCGCTTCGAGCCGCTGCGCACCGACTCGCTGCACATGGGCTGCGTGAACTGGAGCCAGCGTTTCTTCCCGGGCGGCGCGATCGGCCGCGAGGCCATGAGCGACGCGCGCATCGCGGCCGGGCTCGAGGTCCAGTCGCTGGAGCGCGCGTACCGCCGACTCGGATGGGACGAGTGCGTCGGAGCATCCGGCACGATCCTGGCTATCGACGAGATCCTGCGCGTGAACGGCTGGAGCGAGGGCGGCATCACGGCCAAGGGTCTGCGGAAGCTGCGCAAACGGCTCGTCGAACTGGGGCAGGTGGAGGCGCTCACGGCGATCCCGGGTCTCGCTTCCGAACGCGCGCCGGTGATCGCGGGCGGCGTCGCCATCCTCACGGCGCTGTTCGACGGACTCGAGATCGAGCACATGAGCACTTCGCAGGGCGCCCTGCGGGAAGGCGTCCTCTACGACCTCCTGGGCCGCATCCGGCACGAGGACGTGCGCGACCGCACCATCCGCCGCTTCATGGAGCGCTACGCCGTGGACCTCGAACAGGCCGGCCGCGTGCAGCGCACGGCGCTGGCGCTCTTCGAGCAGACGCACCAGGGTTTCGAGATCGACCACGCGATGGGCACCCAGTTCCTGTCCTGGGCTTCGAAGCTGCACGAGATCGGGATCTCGATCGCCTACAGCGGCTACCACCACCACGGCGCGTACATCGTCGGCAACGCCGAGATGCCGGGCTTCTCGCGCGAAGACCAGCAGGTCCTCGCAACGCTCATCGAGGGCCAGCGGCGACGGTTCCCGCCGCCGCGCGGGGTTGAACTGCCGCCTGTGCAGCAGCGCGCCACGCTGCGGTTGTGCGTCCTGCTCCGCCTGTCGGTGCTGATGGCGCGCGGTCGCGCCGAGTCGTCCTTGCCGAAGGTGACGATCGAGCCGCGCAAGTCGGGGTACGCACTGAGCTTCCCCGAGGGCTGGCTCGCCGAACGGCCGCTGGTCCAGGCCGACCTGGAGCAGGAGCGCCAGCGTCTCGCGCCCGCGGGCTTCGACGTCGATTTCAGCTGAGGCGGCGAACGTCCCTCGATCGCCTGCAGCTCCGATCGAACTGCGCCCGCCGTCAGGTGGTGTGGCGCGCGAGGAGATCCGCCTGCGCCGAGCGCCGCACGCCCCCGTGGGGACGGGCACGGGAGTACTTGCCCGAGGCGTCCATGACCCACGACTGCGAATCGTCCTCGAGATAGGTCTCCAGCGTCTCGTCGCGCACGCGCGCCGCCAGCCGCTCGTCGAGGATCGGGAAGCAGGTCTCGACGCGCGAGTAGAAGTTGCGCTGCATCCAGTCCGCGCTGGACGCGAAGGTCAGGTCCTTGCCCGCGTGGTGGAAGTGGAAGACGCGCGCGTGCTCGAGGAACCGGCCGACGATCGAGCGCACACGGATGTTGTCGGAGACCCCCGGGATCCCGGGGCGCAGGCAGCAGATACCGCGCACGATCAGGTCGACCTGGACGCCCGCGCGCGACGCGGTGTACAGCGCCTGGATCACCCGCGGATCGACGAGCGCGTTCATCTTCGCCGCGATGCGCGCCGGCCGTCCGCGCCGTGCCTGCTCGGCCTCGAAAGCGATCAGCTCGAGCAGGTCCTCCTGCAGGTGGAACGGCGCCTGCTTCAGCTTGCGCAGCCGCGTCACGCGACCGAGCCCCGTCATCTGCTGGAAGAGGTCGTGCACGTCCTCGCACAGGTCGCGATCACAGGTGAACAGCGAGATGTCGGTGTACGCGCGCGCCGTCTTCGCGTGGTAGTTGCCCGTCCCGAGGTGCACGTAGCGTCGCAGACGACGGCCCTCGCGCCGGACGACGAGCATCATCTTGGCGTGGATCTTGTGCCCGACGATGCCGTAAACGACCTTCGCGCCGGCTTCCTGCAGCTTCGTGGCGAGGTCGATGTTCGCGGCTTCGTCGAAGCGCGCGCGCAGCTCGATGACGGCCGTGACCTCCTTGCCGTTCTTGGCCGCCTGGAGCAGCGCCTCCGCGAGCGGCGAGTCGGCGCCGGTGCGGTAGAGCGTCTGCTTGATCGCGACGACGCTCGGGTCCGTGGCGGCGGAACGCGCCAACTCGAGGACCGGCGCGAAAGCCTCGAACGGATGATGGAGGATGAGATCCCCGCGCCGAATCGCGTCGAAGAGATCCTGGGCCTGCGCGAGCCGCCTGGGCGCGGCCGGCACGAACGGCGGGTACTTCAGGTCCGACCGCGCGGCGAGTTCCCAGATCGCGACCAGTCGGTGCATGTTGACCGGCCCGTTCACGCGATAGAGGTCGGCCGGGCCGAGCTCGAACTTCTCCAGCAGGAATC
Organism: Planctomycetota bacterium; assembly: GCA_026692665.1. Classification (GTDB taxonomy): domain Bacteria; phylum Planctomycetota; class UBA1135; order UBA1135; genus JAEUHZ01. Next base: position 23,779 of record JAPLOF010000056.1, on the reverse strand, counting down.
GGGCGACTTCGTCGCTGATGTCGCTCGCGACCTCGAGGCGCACCGCGTCGCCGAAGTTGCGTGCCGAAAGCTCGCCCTTGATGGCGCGCAACAGGTCGTCGACCTCTTCCTCCTCGACCCACAGGTCGCTGTTCCGTGTGACTCGGAACTGGTGGCACGAAGTCACGTTCATGCCCGGGAAGAGGTCGTCGACGTGCGCGTGGACGATCGAGGAAAGGAGGACGAACTCGTTGGGACCGTCAGCGATGGAGTCCGGCAGGGCGATCAGGCGCGGCAGCGCGCGCGGCACCTGGACGACCGCGACGCCGCTCTCGCGACCGAAGGCGTCGTCGCCCTCGACCTGGACGACGAAGTTGAGCGACTTGTTCAGGATCCGCGGGAAGGGATGCGACGGGTCGAGGCCCATCGGCGTCAGCAGGGGCAGCACTTCCTGGTTGAAATAGCGGCGGATCCAGCGGGCCTGCCGCGGCGACCACACGACTCGCTTCAGCAGCCGGATTTGTTGCGTTTCGAGCGCCGGCAAGAGGACTTCGTTCAGTACGCGGTACTGCTCGTCCACGAGCGCATGCGCTTCGACGCTGACGCGCTGGAGGGTCTCCAGGGGCGACAAACCGTCGGGGCCGGCGCTCGTCATCTCGAACGCGACCTGCTGCTTCAGGCCCGAGACGCGGATCTCGAAGAACTCGTCGAGGTTCGTGCTGCAGATGGTCAGGAAGCGCAGCCGTTCCAGGAGCGGCGTCGCGGGATCCTTGGCCTGTTCCAGCACGCGACGGTTGAACTCGAGCAGCGACAGCTCCCGGTTCACGTACAGGGCCGGGTCGTTCAGATCCGTCGCGGACTCGGCCGCACGCTGCGGGAGCTCGATCTCGTGCGGGACGTCGGGCCGCTTGTGGATCATCGGGGCATCTCGCGCGAAACGCCCGGGAATGCTCGCACGCTCCACGCGGCCGCGCCACTTCCTTGATCGAGCCTTGATCTTTCGGCACGGGAGCTTCGTGTCCTGGAGTCGAAATGGCGAATCGCGCCGCGATTTCCTTCCACCGACGGGACCGGGACTTCCGAATAGGATCCTACGTGGTGAAGCCCTCCCCGCTCCTGCCCGCGAACTCGTGGCTCGACGAGCTCGCGCGGCAGATCGAACGCTTGCGCGTGTCGATCGACCCGGATGCCGTCCATCGCCTGCGAGTGTCGGCGGGCCGATTGTCGGTGTGGCTCGAGGTCGGCGGGCGCCGGGCGCTGCGCGACGATCTGCGGGGGCTGCGCCGCTCGGCAGGGGCCGTGCGCGATCTCGACGTCATCGCTTCGAATGCTGCGCAGGTCGCCGACGCAGCCTGGGTCGAGACGTTGCGTCAGGAGCGGGCGGAAGAGGCCGCGCGGCTGCGTGCCGCGATCGGCTCGTCGCGCATCGACGCGCTCGTCGAGGCTCTCTCGCTGGTGCCCGAGCCCGATCCGGTGTGCGTGCGGTCCGCCATGCAACGCATGAAGCGCCGCGTCCTCCGCGCGGGCGACCGCCTCGAAGAACCCGAGGGCAGCGAACGGGCGCTCCACAGGCTGCGCCGGCGTCTCCGGCGCCTGCGCTACGCGCTCGACTGGACGGGCTCGGAAGTGAAGGACCTGCGGGCGCTGCAGGAGAACCTGGGCGACCTGAACAACCTGTCGATCGAGTTGGAGAAGCTCGATACCCGCAAGGGCGATCCGGCGCTCGATGGCCGACGCAAGTTCGTGCGCAACGAGATGGACGAGCACCGCAAACGCGCGCTGGGAGCCTGGCGCGATCTGAGACCGCGGATCGGGGAGCTGTAGTCGCATGGACCTCTGGTTGATCCGACACGCGGTTGCCGAGGACGCGTCCCCCGATGGTGACGACGCGCGTCGCGCGCTCACCGCGGAGGGTCGCGAGCGCTTCTCTCGCGGCGTTCGCGGCCTGGCCCGCATCGGCGCGCATTTCGACCTCGTGCTGCACAGCCCGCTGTTGCGCGCGCAGGAAACGGCCGACCTCATGGAGTCCGTGATCGAAGGCGAGACCGCGGTTTGCGCGGCGCTCGCCCGCGAGCCCGACGACGAGCTCCTGTCCGAGATCCGCGGCGAGGTCGTGGCGCTCGTCGGGCACGAGCCGTGGCTCTCGCAGACGCTCGCCTGGCTCGTGTTCGGCTGGCGCGTGTACGAACAGGACCCGTCGACGGCGGTGGTCGAGCTCAAGAAGGGCGCGGCCGCGCACCTCGTCGGCGAGCCTCGCCCGGGAGCGATGCGCCTCGCCGCGCTCTACCCGCCGGCCGCGCTGCGCGCGTTCGGCAGGCGCTGACCGGCCGACGGGCCGCCTCGGAGCCCGCGCGCGGACCAGGCCAGCGCCGCGGCGCACGCGAGCAGCACGCCCGCCACCCCCATCCGTCCCGCGAGCCATCCGCCGAGCGGCGCCGCGATCGCGGCGGCCAGCGTGCGCGCGGAGAACACGATGCCGAACGCGCCCCCTCGGCGTTCGACCGGCGTTTCCGCCGCGGCCAACCCGAACGAGCACGCCGCGCTGCCCGCGAGCGCGGCCCCGAACAGGACGCGCGCGACGAGCAGGACCCCGTACACGGGCACGGCCTGGATGGCGAGTGCGATGGACGACGCCAGCGCGGAACGCACCAGCGCACGGCCGTGGCCGACCGAGTCCCCGTGCCGGCCCCAGGCTGGCATCGCGAGGAGGTTGACGAGCGCGCTCGCGGAGAAGAGGAGGCTCGTCATGAGGGCGGCGTCTTCGGTCGAGCCGGACACGAGATCGCGCACGTGCAGCTCGAGGATCGGGCTCGTCGCTCCCAGGGCGAAGGCCGCCCAGAAGACGATGCTGAGTCCGGCGCGCAGACGCGGGTTCGCCCACAGGTCCCCGAAATCGCGGCGCGCGTCGCGCACGGCCTGCCGCAAGCTCGCCTTGCCGTCGACCTGGCGGCGCTGCGTCGCGTCCTCGCGCGCGAACGCCAGCACCAGCGCGAAGGCCACGGTGGAGGCGGCCGAAACCCCGAGGAAAACGCTCCCGACGCCCGCGTGAGTCGCGGCGAACCCGCCGACGAGCGGACCGACGACGGATCCCGCGGCCATCGCCGTCTGCAGGGAGCCGGCGATGCGTCCCTGCGTGCCGGCCGGGGCGGCGATGCTGACGAGCGTGGCGCTGGGCGCGATGAACCCCGAGAACATGCCCTGCAGGAGCCGCAGCACGAGGAGCTGCCAGGGTGTCGTCGCGAACGCCATCAGGCCGACGAAGACCGTGATGGCCGCCAGCGAGCGCAGCACCATGAGCTTGCGCCCGTACCGGTCGCCGAGCGACCCCCACAGCGGGCTCATGATCGCGGCGGACAGCGGGGCCGCGCCGTAAAGCACACCCGCCCAGACGGCGACTTCCGCGCGATCGTGCAGGCCGAGATCCTCGAGCAGGCTCGGGAAGAACGGCAGGAAGCTCTGGATGCCGATCGAGGTGACGAAGTTGGCGGTCCAGACCGACCACCACGTGCGGCGCCAGGAGTCCATCGCGAACCACGGACTGTCCGCGATCCGGCGCGGCGAAACCCGGGCGCTCGCGATGCAAGGAGGGCGACGGAGGGACGGCGGAGGCGGCCTTCCTGGCCGCTGAGCACGGCCCGACGAGCCCGACGCAGCAGCGCGAGCGCCCGCGAAGCCGCAGTAGGGACTTTTTCAACGGGCTGCTAGGCGCGGTGACGACGCGGGTTCGCTGCATCCCTCGGAGGAGGCGCAACGACGCCGGGGAGGCGCAGGCGGCGTGAATTGGCCCGCGTACTTCCGCGTCAGGACACTAGCCGACCGGAACGCCCTGCGTCGTCGGCTCGTCGGCCAGCCGCGCGCGGATGCGGTCGATCTCGGCCTCGCGCGAGACGAAGCAGGCCGCCAGCTCCGGATCGAAGTGCGAGCCGCCGCGTTCGCGGATCCAGGCGATGGCCTCGGCGTGCGGCCAGGCCTTCTTGTAGGGCCGCTCGCTGGTCAGCGCGTCGTAGACGTCGACGAGGGCCAAGATGCGCGCGGCCAGCGGGATCCGTTCGCCGCGCGAGCCACGCGGGTAGCCGCTGCCGTCCCACTTCTCGTGGTGGCCGCCGGCGATGTCGCGCCCCATGACGAGGAAGCGCGTCGGACCGAACTCCGCGATCACGCTCTCGAGGGTCGCCTCGCCGATCGAGGCGTGGGACTTCATGATCTCCCATTCGCCCGGCGTGAGCTTCGCGGGCTTGAGGAGGATCGAGTCGGGGATCCCGACCTTCCCGATGTCGTGCAGCGCGCTCGACAGCTCGAGGTCGCGGATCCAGGACTTGGTCAGGACGGCGGCGTGCTTCCCGTCCTCGCGGAGCGCGTTCGCGGTCACGCGGCAGTACGCGGCCAGGCGCTGCAGGTGCTTGCCCGTCTCGTTGTCGCGCTGCTCGGCGAGACGTGCGAGCGCCAGGATCGTGGCGTGCTGGGCGCGGTCGCGTTCGCGTCGGCGGAATTCGTGGTGCGCGGTCACCGCCGTCGAGGAGGCGATCGACGAGAGCAATGCCAGATCGACCTCGGTGAGCTTCGTGCCCCGGGGACCGCCGAGGTCGACGATGATCTCCCCGATCTGCCCCTCGCGCGTCGTCAGGGGGTGCATGTGCAGCTTGGCCGTCATCTCGGAGCCCGCGGACGCTTCCACCGTCGCGCCGTCGCCGTCGTCCCAGACCTGGACGTGCACGGCGCGCGACAGGGCGGAACTCGCGGCTCTCGCGGCAAGGTCGACGACCTCCTGCAGCGAATTGGCCGAGCACACGTCGACGGAGAAGGAGTGCAGCCGCGCGAGCGCGTGGTTCTGCGTCGCCATGCGTTCCTCGAGCGACTCGTGGAAGCTGACGAGGGAATCGAGCTCGAACGAGGCCTCCTCGGCGGCGTCACCGGCTTCCACGAGCTCCTGGTGGTGCCCGAGCGCCTCGTCGATCGCCTGGACCATGCTCTCGAAGCCGCACGGCTTCGTCAGGAAGCGGAAGACGCCCGACTCGTGCACGGCGCTGACGGCCAGGTCGAGGTCGGCGACGCCGGTCAGGAGGACGCCGACGGTCTCGGGCGCGTGACGGTGGACCTCGCGCAGGAGCTCGATCCCGTCCATGCCCGGCAGGCCGTAGTCGGACAAGACGACCGGGAACGGTCCTTCGCGGTCGAACGCGAGCACGGCCTCCTCGGCGGAGCGCGCGGCGCGGACGTCGAAGCGCCGCGCGAGCATGCGCGCCACGCCGGCGCGTACCTCGTCGGAATCCTCGACGAACAGGATCTTGTGTGCCAACTGGGGGGGAGCAGGCGACGGGCGGGTTCCGCGCCTGCTCCCCCGTAGATCGTGCGTGTGGAAGAAAGCCCTTGAGCGAAGGCGGAACTCCTGTCCCGATCCTGAATCGGACCAGGGATTCCGGAAGACACTGCCGTGGCTGAGACGGAAGAGATTTCCGAATCGGCACCCGACGTCCGATGGCGAGCCGCATGCGCACCGCGGCCGGTCGCGGACACCCCGGTCAGTTCTTGTAGCTCTGCAGCGGCGCCGGGATCCGGCCTCCGCGATCGAAGAGGACGCGCGCGCCGAAGCGGCCCGGATCCTGCACGATCGCGGTGCCGAGCAGACCGCCCCACTCGACCGTGTCCCCGGGCCCCTTGCCCGGGACCGGGATGATGCGCACGGCGGTCGTCTTGCTGTTCACCATCCCGATCGCCATCTCGTCGGCGATGATGCCGGCGATCACGTCCACCGGCGTGTCGCCCGGGACCGCGACCATGTCGAGGCCGACGGAGCACACGCTCGTCATGGCCTCGAGCTTCGCGAGCGAGAGCGCGCCCTCGCGCACCGCGCGGATCATCCCGGAGTCCTCGCTGACCGGGATGAACGCGCCCGACAGGCCGCCGACGGAACTCGAGGCCATCGCGCCCCCCTTCTTGACGGCGTCGGTCAAGAGCGCGAGCGCAGCCGTCGTCCCGGGCGCGCCGGTGCGCTCGACGCCGATCAGCTCGAGGATGTCCGAAACCGAGTCCCCCACGGCGGGCGTCGGCGCGAGCGACACGTCCACGATGCCGAACTGCGTGTTCAGGCGCCGCGCGGCCTCGCGCCCGACGAGCTCGCCCATGCGCGTGATCTTGAAGGCGGTGCGCTTCACCGTCTCGGCGACGGCGAGCAGGTCGGCGCCGGGACCGAGGCGCGCGAGCGCGGAGCGGACGACGCCCGGACCGGAGACTCCGACGTTCACGACCGTCTCGGGCTCGCCGATGCCGATGTGCGCGCCGGCGACGAACGGGTTGTCCTCCACGGCGTTGCAGAAGCACACGAGCTTCGCGCAGCCCAGCCCGCCGCGGTCGGCCGTGCGCGCAGCGGCGGCGCGCACGATCTCGCTGAAGCGGTTCACGGCGTCCATGTTGATGCCGGCGCGCGTGCTGGCCAGCGAGACCGACGAGCACACGTGGTCGGTGACAGCCAGCGCCTCGGGGATCGAATCGAACAGCGCGCGGTCGCAGTTCGTGAAGCCCTTGTGCACGTAGGCCGTGAATCCGCCGATGAAATCGACGCGGCAGGCCTTCGCGGCCGCGTCCATGGCGCGCGCGAACGGCACCAGGTCCTTCGAGCCGCTGGCGGCGGCGACCAGGGAGATCGGCGTCGTCGCGATCCGCTTGTTCACGATCGGGACGCCGAAGTCGGCCGCGATGCCGTTGCCGATCTCCACCAGGTCTCGCGCGTGGTGCACGATCTTGGCGTAGATCTTCTCGCAGCAGCTCTCGAGGTCGGGGTCGGCGCAGTCGAGGAGGTTGATGCCCAACGTGATCGTGCGGATGTCGAGCGTCTCGAGCTCGACCATGCGCACCGTCTCGAGGATCTCCTGGTCGGTGAAGGACATAGGGGCGGCAGTCTACGCTGCGCCCGGCCCGCCGGCGGGCGGCGTCGGGACGCTGCCCGCTGGGACCGAGTAGCCAGGGCCTGATTGACGGATGCCTCGGCGCCCGTTGCGATGGGGAGATGCGCATCCTGCTCGCCTTCGCCTTGCTGGCACTCTGGCAAGCATCCAACCCCGCGGCGGCTCCCGACCGGCGGTTCTCCGACTTGAAGGCCCCGGCTCCCGCCGACGAGCGCGGCGCGGAACTCGACGGCTGGCGCGAGATCTCCTGCGCGCGCTGCCACGCGGACGTCGTGCAGGAGTGGTCCACGACGCTGCACGGACGCGCGTGGGTCGACGAGGCCTACCGCGAGGAGCTCGCCGAGGTGCGGCGCCAGGAGAGCTGTCACAACTGCCACATCCCCGAGCCGCTGCACCTGCAGCTCGGGGCCGACGGCGCGATCCCGCAGAAACCCAAGGCGCGCGATGCGACGCTGCACAACGCGCCGGTGCCCGATGTCGACGCGCACTTCGGCGTGTCGTGCGAGTCGTGCCATCGCGGGCCGGACGGCGCGATCCTCGGGCCGTGGGGAGCTCCCACCGAGGCGCACAAGTCGCTGAAGCACGCTTCGTTCCTGCCCGAATCGAAGAGCGCCCTGTGCGTCGCCTGTCACGCGACGACCGTCGGCCCCGTGATCGGGATCGCGAAGGACTTCGTGGACACGGACCAGGCCGCCCGGGGCAGGAGCTGCGTGGCCTGCCACATGGCGCCCGTCGAACGGCCGGCCGCGAGCGAGGACGGCAAGCCGGCGCTCCCCGCTCGCGCGGGCCGCAGCCACGCCCTGCAGACGCCGCGCGATCCGTCGTTCCTCGCGCGCGCCTTCGAGCTCGCCGCGGAGCGTCGTGGCGACAAGGTCGTCGTCCGGATCACGAACGCGTGCGGCCACCGCGTGCCGGGCCGGATCGGCCGCGTGCTCACGCTGGAGGCGGAGCTCCTCGACGCCGCGGGCAAGGTCGTGGCGCGGGGATCCGTCGCGATCGAGACGAAGAAGAGCCTGGCGGCCGACGCCACGCTCGAGATCGAGCTCGCGGGCCAGGGACAGGCGGTGCGCGTGGTCGGCCGGCACGCGGCGCCCGCGCTGCCGGACGACGTCCTGTTCCTCGACCGGCGGCTCGCGTTGCCCTGAACGGACCGCCACGGGCCGCGCACGCCGCGGGGGCGGGCCGCCGCGTGGAGGTCCAGGTCCCACGCCGCGTGCGGACCGCCGGCCGCGCGTTCCATCGCGGTAGGAAGCGAGCGCGAGAGGCAACGCCAACGGTTCGGAGGGCTATCCTCCGCGCAACGATGATCTCGCGCTGGATCCTGCTCGCCCTGGCCTGCCTCGCGGCGCTCGCCTCCCCTTCGGCGGGCGCCACCCAGGGGGCGATCGACCCGGTGGCGAAGCTCGAGCTGAAGCTCCTCAGGCTGCGGCGTGGAGAGCTCCGCTTCGACCCGAAGGTCGCGGACGACATGGCGGGACTCGTGTCCGACGTTCGACTCGTCTGGGCGGTCGAGCCCGAGCACGAGCCGGACGTGGCGCGGGCTCTCCTCGGCGTGGCCGGCGCATTCGCCGATGCGGACCCGAAGCAGGGTGCGGACCAGGCGTCCGGCGCGGCCTTGCGCGATTCCGCGATCGACGCGCTGCGCGCGCACGTCGACTCCCGCTTCGCCCTGTGGCTGGCGCGCGAGTTCGTGCCGGCCACGAACCAGCCGTTCGAGCGCCGGCTCGCGGCCGTTCGGCTGCTCAAGGACCAGACGCAGCCGGCGGTGAAGCTCGCGCTGCTCTCCGCCACCCAGGAGAAGGACCCGCGCATCCGCCGCGAGGTGCTGATGAACCTCGCGGGTTGGTACGACCCGGCCGTGCACGCGGTCTTCCTGCGGGAATTGCAGCGCGAAATCGCGGGAGAGCCGGGGGCCGAGGGCGGCATCGCCGAACGCCATTTCGCGCAGGTGTCGTCCGATCCCGAGAAGCGTTTCCTGCCCGAGCTCGAGCCGATCGTGAAGGGCGGCCTGATCGCGACCGACTGGCGCGTGGCGGTACGGTCGGTCGCGCTGTCCCGGCCCTTCGGGAACGATGCGATCCTGCCCCACCTCATCGAGGCGATGAGCCTGTGGAAGATGCGCGGCCCGCGGTTCGGCCACGCGCTGCGGATGCAGATGGAGATCGAGCGGGAGCTGCGTCAGCGCTCGGGGCGCTCGCTGGGGCTCGACCCGGACCTGTGGCGCAAGTGGTACGGCGCGCTGCGGCGCGGCGAGCTGCCGCGCACCGGCGCCTTCACCGCCGGCGTCCCTTCGGAGCGCACGAAGGCCAGCTTCTTCGGCCTCAAGCCGACCAGCGACCGGATCGTCTTCGTGCTCGACCGCTCGAAGAGCATGGAGATCGGCTTCGGCGCCGCGGGCAGCCAGGGCGCGATCGGCCGGCGCTGGGACGAAGCCGTGAAGCAGGTGCTCGGTTTCGTCGAGGCGATCGGGGAGGAGAGCCGCTTCGATCTCGTGGTCTTCCACGACTACGGGCAGGCCTGGAGGAACGGCGAGCTCGTGCCGGCCGACGCCCCGAATCGGGCCAAGGCGCGCGAGTGGCTCGACGTCCAGATCCCGAACGGCGGCACGGCCCTCCGGATGGGGGTCGAGACGGCGCTGCACATCGATGCGCGCGGGGCGATGCAGCTCTCCAAGCTGGAGGCCGACACCGTGATCCTCTTGTGCGACGGGGACACGAACGAGGGGTCCGCGTGGGTCGCTCGGTTTCTAGAGGAAACCAACCGCGTGGCACGCATTGCCTTCTACGCCGTCCAGATCGGCGGCGCCGGCGACGGGACGCTCCAGGCGCTGGCCGAGGGCAGCGGGGGCGAGTTCGTGCAGATCCAGGGCTGAGCTGGGACGGAGTTTCCATGACTCCCCAGGGATCTCCGTGATACGACCGGGTCGGGAGCCCGCAGGTCTGCCATCCGACCCGGTTCGCTGGCCTTTTGTGGGGTCCGAGAGGAGCTCCCCCCACGGCTTGTAGGCAGTCACCCCGAGATCGTGCCCTGGCAGGCCCCGGGTGGGGACATCCACGCAACTGGGGCAGTGTCCGTGCTTCCGAGCTGTGCACCGCACCGCTACACTCCCGCGACATTTTTCCGGCCGTCGGCTCGGGTCCGCGCCCCGACGAAGGTCGTCCACCGTACGGTCGCCCGCCCGCGCCCCTCGCCGAGGGGACCTGAGCCCGGTCTCCGATGCTCGAGAACTACGCCCCGCTCCTCATCCTCTTGGCGCTCGCGCTGGGCTTCTCGGTATCCCAGGTCGTCCTCAGCGAGGTCGCCGGGCGACGTCGCAAGAACGTCGGCAAGGGCGACCCCTACGAGTGCGGCATGGCGCCCGTCGGAGGCGCCCGGATCCGCCTCTCGATCCACTACTACCTGGTGGCGGTGCTCTTCATCCTGTTCGACGTCGAGTCCGTGTTCCTGATCCTCTGGGCGGTCGCCGCCGAGGGCCTCAAGGCGCAGGGCCTGGCGTTGTTCGTCTTCGCGGAGATCGCCGCGTTCGTGCTCATCCTCGGTCTCGCGCTGGCCTACGTCTGGCGCAAGGGAGGCCTCGAATGGGATCGCTGAAACCCGCCGACGGACACGCGTCCGAAACCGGCTTCTTCGTGACCCAGGTCGACTGGGTCGTCAACTGGGGCCGCAAGAACAGCCTGTGGCCCATGCCGCTCGGCCTGTCGTGTTGCGGCATCGAGCTCATGGCCATGATCGGCCCGAAGTTCGACATCGCGCGCTTCGGCGCCGAGGCCGCCCGCTTCAGCCCGCGCCAGTGCGACCTCATGGTCGTCGCCGGCACGCTGACGTGGAAGATGGCCGAGGCCGCGCGCCTCATCTACGACCAGATGCCCGATCCCAAGTGGGTCATCGCGATGGGCGTCTGCTCGAGCTCGGGCGGCATGTACGACAGCTACAGCGTCGTGCAGGGCGTGGACATGATCCTGCCCGTCGACCTGTACGTGCCCGGCTGCCCGCCGCGTCCGGACGCGGTCATCGACGCGATCCTCAAGCTGCAGAAGAAGATCGAGCGCGAAAAGCCGTTCCAGCTGCTGCTCGATGGCGACGTCGTCGGCGAGTACGACTCGGGCACGAAGCGCTTCCTGCGGGCTCCCAACCACGGCGTGCCCACGACCGGGAGCCACGAGGTCCTGCCGCCCACGAAGCCGGGCCGGGGGCGCTCTTGAGCACGCTCGAGAGGGTCGTCGAGGCACTCGCGGGCATCTCGCACACGGTGCAGAAGCCGCGTGACGGCGCCGTCGCGATCGAGATCGAAGCCAGCGTCGTGCCGCAAGCGCTCGCGGCGCTGCGCGACCGCGCTGGCTTCGACACGAACGTCTTCGTGACCGCGATCGACCGCTACCCGGCCGAGCCGCGCTTCACGGTCTGCTATTCGTTCCTGTCGACGGCGCACAACGACCGCGTGCGCGTTCAAGCACGAATTCCCGGCGAAAAGCCGCACATCGCCACGATCACGCACCTGTGGCCGGGCACGGCGTACTCGGAGCGCGAGTGCTACGACATGTTCGGGATCGTCTTCGACGGACACACCGGCCTGAAGCGACTCCTGATGCCTCAGGGGTACGACCACCACCCGCTGCGCAAGGACTTCCCCCACCAGGGCATCGAGCCGGATCGGCTCTACCGCGAGTGGGATCAGCGCCGCCGCGATCGTTCTCCCCTGCGTTCGGAGTCCGAAGCATGAGCACGAGTTCGACGGGCGGCCCCGCGGCCGGAACGACGAGAGTCCAAGGATCCGGCGCGACGGGCGCGCGCACGACGCGCACCTTCGAGTTCGCGCCGGGCGAGGTCGACCGCGACGATCCGCTGCACGGCGAGCTCATGGAGCTCAACATGGGCCCGCAGCACCCGGCCACGCACGGGGTGTTGCGCATCAAGGTGGTGCTCGACGGCGAGCACATGGTCGAGGTCGAACCGGACGTCGGCTACCTGCACCGCGGCAAGGAGAAGACCTGCGAGTCCCTCGGGTGGCGCAAGTTCTTCGTCCACACGGACAGGCTGGACTACCTCCAGCCCCTGATGAACAACTGCGCCTACGCGCTGGCGCTCGAGAAGCTCGCCGGGATGCAGGTTCCGGAGCGCGGCCAGACGATCCGCGTGCTCCTGATGGAGCTCAGCCGGGTGATGGCCCACCTGATCTACCTGGGCACGACGTCGATCGACCTGGGCGCGGTCACGATGTTCTTCTTCACGTTCAGCGAGCGCGAGCGGATCTACACGCTGCTGGACGCCTACACCGGCCACCGGATGAACAACACGTACATCCGCATCGGCGGTGTGTATGCCGACGTCGAACCGGCCGTGGAGCGCGAGATCCGCGCGTGGCTCGACCAGTTCCCGAAGAAGATCGACGAGTTCGAGAAGATGCTCACCGGCAACCGGATCTGGTTCGACCGGAATCGCAACATCGGCACGTTGACCCCCGAGATGTGCAAGGCCTGGTCCCTCACCGGCCCGAACCTGCGTGGCTCGGGCGTCGAGTGGGACCTGCGCAAGAAGCAGCCCTATTCGGGCTACGAGCACTACGACTTCGAGATCCCCGTCGGCACGATCGGCGACTGCTACGACCGCTACGCCGTGCGCATCGAGGAGATGCGCCAGTCGGTCCGCATCTGCCAGCAGGCGCTCGACCGGCTCGAGAAGTCCCGCGGCGCTGAATTCCTCGAGCAGGACCGCCGCTACGTGCTGCCGCCGAAGGGCCTCGTCCACACGTCGATGGAGGAGCTCATCCACCAGTTCAAGATCGTGACGGACATGGCGCTGCCGAAGGGCGAGGCCTACCACGCGGTCGAGTCCTCGAAGGGCGAGTTGGGCTTCTTCCTCGCGTCGGACGGCACGAGCCATCCGCTGCGCTGCCACATTCGCGCGCCGGGCCTCATGAACGTGCAGGCGATCCCCGCCATCGCCGAGGGGCGCCTCTTCTCCGACATGGTCTCGATCATCGGCTCGCTCGACTTCGTGATGGGCGAGGTGGATCGCTGATGGCTCTCCCCAAGAAACTCACCGACGAGTTCGACGAGCTCGTCAAGAACTACCCCGAGCGCCGCGCGGCGCTCATCGTCGCGCTGCACCGCTGCCAGGAGGAACTCGGTGGCTGGATCTCGCCGCAGACGATGGAGGACCTGGGCGCCTACTTCGGCCTGGAGCCGGTCGAGATCTTCGGCGTCGCCAGCTTCTATCCGATGTTCAACCTGCGGCCGGTCGGCAAGCACGTCGTCTCGGTGTGCCACAACATCAGCTGCGATCTGCGCGGCGCGCAGGACATCATCGCGAAGGCCTGCGAGGTCACCGGCGCGCCCCTCGGCGGCACGTCGAAGGACGGACGGTGGACCGTCCGCCACGTCGAGTGCCAGGGCGCCTGCGCGAACGCCCCGATGATCGACCTCGATGGCGTCTACCACGAGGACCTCACGCCCGAGAAGGTCGCGAAGATCCTGGGAGCGGTGCGATGAAGGCCTACGAGACGTATCTGCTCGACCGCGCCAAGGTCGAAGGCAACCACCAGCTCGCGACGTACCGGAAGCTCGGCGGCTACAAGGGCCTCGAGAAGGTCCTGAAGGGCGGCCTGACGCCCGCCCAGGTCGTCGACGAGATGAAGAAGTCGGGCCTGCGCGGCCGCGGCGGCGCGGGCTTCTCGACCGGCATGAAGTGGAGCTTCATGCCCGACATCGCCAAGGACCCGCGCACGCGCTACCTCGCGATCAACGCCGACGAGTCCGAGCCCGGTACGTGCAAGGACCGCGTGCTGATGGAGAAGGACCCGCACGGGCTCGTCGAGGGCTCGCTGATCGCGGCCTACGCGATCCGCGCCTCGGCGGTCTACATCTACGTGCGCGGCGAGTACCGCCTCCCCCACGACCGGGTGCTCGCGGCCGTCCAGGAAGCGCGGGCCGCGAACCTCGTCGGCAAGAACATCCTGGGCTCGGACTTCTCGTGCGAGGTCTACCTGCACAAGGGTGCCGGCGCCTACATCTGCGGCGAGGAGACCGGGCTCATGGAGAGCCTCGAGGGCAAGCGCGGCCACCCGCGCCAGAAGCCGCCGTTTCCCGCGCAATCGGGACTGTGGAACTCGCCCACCACGGTCAACAACGTCGAGACGGTGTTCAACGCGCCGTTCATCATCGAGCGCGGCTCGGCCTGGCACGCCGCGATCGGGACGCAGAACAGCAAGGGCAACTTCCTGGTCGGCATCTCCGGCCACGTGAATCGTCCGGGCGTCTACGAGCTCCCCTTCGGCGTGACGGCGCAGGAGATCCTGGAGGAAAAGGCCGGCGGCGTCTGGAAGGGCCGCAAGCTCAAGGCCTGGTTCCCGGTCGGCAGCTCGTGCTCCCTCCTCAAGGGGTCGGACATCGACGTCGTGCTCGACCACGACTCCCTGCGCGCGCGCGGCAGCTCCCTCGGCACCGCAGCCATGGTCATGATGGACGACCACACGTCGATGGCGCGCGTCATGGAGGTGATCGCGCGCTTCTACGAGCACGAGAGCTGCGGCCAGTGCAGCCAGTGCCGCGAAGGCACGCAGTGGCTCTCGCAGATCTTCCACCGCATCGCGCACGGCCACGGACAAGAGGACGACGTCGCGACGCTGGAAGCGCTGGCGAAGGGCATGGCTCCGGGCAAGACGATCTGCGCGCTGTCCGACGCCGCGGCGATCCCGACGCTCTCGGCCGTGAAGCTCTTCAAGGACGAACTCATCGAGTGCATCCGCCAGAAGCGCGATCCGCTCGCGCAACCGGCCCCGAAGTACGCGACCGTGGGAGCGCACTGACGTTGGTCAAGATCACCGTGAATGGACGCGTCGTCGACGCGGACCCGACGAAGCCGCTGATCCGCGCGTGCCACGACAACGACGTGGACGTGCCGATGTACTGCTACCACCCGGGGCTGTCGCCGGTCGGCAGCTGCCGCATCTGCCAGGTCGAGGTCAAGCAGGGCGACACGCCCGGCCGCGTCATGGTCGCGTGCCGCACGCAGCCCGTCGAAGGCATGATCGTCGACACCGAGAGCCCGAAGGCGCATGCGACGCGCCGCGAGTGCCTCGAGTTCCTGCTGAAGAACCACCCGCTCGACTGTCCGATCTGCGACAAGGCCGGCGAGTGCGACCTGCAGGACTACACGTACGACGAGGGCCAGGCCGAAGGCCGCTCGAACGAGCCGCGCCGCCCGATGGAGAAGCGCAAGTCGCTGGGCGAGGTCATCGTCCTGGACGAGGAGCGCTGCATCCTGTGCAGCCGCTGCGTGCGCTTCTTCGAGGAGGTGCCCAAGAAGGCGCAGCTCACCGTCAGCGACCTGGGGTCGCGCTCGACGATCTCGACGTTCATGGATCGCCCGCTCTCGGGCAACTACCAGGGCAACATCGCGGACCTGTGCCCAGTCGGCGCTCTGACGCTCAAGAAGTTCCGCTTCCAGGCGCGCGTCTGGAACCTGGTGAAGATGGCCTCGACCTGCGTGGAGTGCAGCCGCGGCTGCTCGATCCAGGTCGAAGTGCTGCGCGGCTCGGACGTGAAGCGTTTCCGCCCGCGCGCCAACGAGAAGGTCAATGGCCACTGGATGTGCGACGTCGGCCGCTTCGCCTTCGGTCACGCGAACGCCGAGGGACGCCTCGAGGGCGCGCGCATCCTGGAGGGGGTCACGATGCTGCAGTTCCCCATCGAGGACGGGCTGTGCGCCGTTCGCGACGCCCTGATGGCCACGAAGGGCGCGCTCTTCGTGCTGTCCCCCTTCTGCACCAACGAGGAAGGCCAGGCCCTCCTCGACCTGGCGAAGCGGCACCAGGGCGAGATCGCTTTCGTCGCGCCGGGTCCGAACGCCCTGAAGGACGACCTGCTGCACACCGGCGACCCGTGCCCGAACCGGCGCGGGCTGACGGAGCTCGGCATCGCCGGACAGGCGCCCGGCGATCTGTTGAAGCGCATCGCCTCCGCCAAGATCGCGATCGTCGCGGGCGAACGCGTCGTCGAGCTGCTCGGCACCGCCGCGGTGAAGGGGCTGCCCGGCACGGTCGCCCTCTACGCTTTCGAATGCCATCCGGTCGAGTCGCGCGCCCTGCGCTGCGAGATCGGCATCGCGAACCACGTCGAACGCGCGGGCACGGTGGTGAACGTCGACGGGATTCGCGGCCCGCTGGCCGCCGTGAAGCCGGCTCCGCGCGGAGTCCGGGCGCTCGGCCGTCACCTCGAGGACCTGGCGCGCCTCTCGCCCCGCAAGGAGACCGCGTCGCGATGAGCACCTGGGAAGGCTTCTTGATCGCGCTCGTGAAGACCGTCGTGATCTTCGGCACGGTCGTGCAGGTCGCGGCGCTCATGACGCTGGCGGAGCGCAAGTTCTCGGCCTGGATGCAGTACCGCATCGGCCCGAACCGCGTGGGACCGTTCGGCCTGCTGCAGCCGCTCGCCGACGGCGTGAAGTTCATCTTCAAGGAGGAACTCACGCCCGACGGCGCGAACAAGTGGCTGTTCCGCGCGGCGCCGATCCTGGCGGCCCTCCCGGCGATGATGACCATCGCGGTCATCCCCTTCACGCCGGACATCGTGATCGGCGGCCGGAACTTCGGCAGCCTGGCCGTCGCCGACCTCGACGTCGGAATCCTCTACATCCTGGCCCTCGGCGGACTCGCCATCTACGGCGTGATCCTGGGCGGATGGGCCAGCAACTCGAAGTACTCGCTGATGGGCTCGCTGCGCGCGTCCGCGCAGATGATCAGCTACGAGCTCACGCTGATCCTCACGATCCTCGCGGTCGTCGTGATGTCGGGCTCGCTGAACCTGCGCGAGATCGTCGAGTCTCAACCCACGGTCGGGCACTGGCACATCTGGACCCAGCCGCTGGCCTTCGTGATGTTCGTCGTCGCGACCTTCGCCGAGACGAACCGTCACCCCTTCGACTTCTCCGAGTGCGAGCCCGAGCTCGTCGGCGGCTTCCACACCGAGTACTCGGCCATGAAGTGGGCCATGTTCTACATCGGCGAATACTCGGCGATGACGATGATGGCCTGCCTGACCGTCGTGCTGTTCCTGGGCGGGTGGTCGGTGCCGTTCTGGGAGAGCGCGCCCTGGTTCGTCTGCCTGGCCGCATTCCTGGCCAAGACCTCGGTCTTCCTGTTCCTGTTCCTGTGGGTCCGCTGGTCGCTGCCCCGTTTCCGCTTCGACCAGCTCATGCGCCTCGGTTGGAAGGTCTTCCTCCCGCTGGCGCTCATCAACCTGCTCGTCACCGGCGCCCTCGTCAGCCTGTTCTGACGCACGAAGAGAGATCCAAAGACATGGTCATCGTGAAGCGCAAGGAGCTCTCCCTCTCCGAGAAGCTCTACATCCCGGAGGTGCTGCGCGGCCTGAGCGTCACCTTCCGGAAGATGTTCGAGCCGAAGATCACGCGGCAGTACCCCGAGGAGCCGCTGGTCAAGACGGACGTCACGCGCGGCCAGCCGCGGCTCGTCGTCAACGAGAACGACACGATCGCGTGCGTTTCGTGCGGCCTGTGCGAAGCGGCCTGCCCGGCCTACGCGATCACGATCGACGGCGGCGAGACGGATCGCGCGATCGAGCGCGAGCCCGTGCGCTTCGACATCGACATGCTGCGCTGCATCCTGTGCGGCTTCTGCGAGGAAGCCTGCCCGAAGGACGCGATCTACATGTCGGACGAGCTCGAGCTCGCCGACTACTCGCGCGAGGCGCTGATCTACGACATGGACAAGCTGAAGCGCCCGAAAGCGGCGCTCCAGAAACGAATCGACTACGTCAACCGGATCAACACGCGATGGCAGACGCCCTCTTCTACGTGATGGCGGTCGCGGCCGTCCTGGCCGCGCTCGGCGTCGTGCTGGCGAAGAACCCGATGCAGTGCGTCCTGTCGCTGCTCGTGAGCTTCTTCGCGCTCGCCGTGATCTACCTCCTGGCGGGATTCCAGTTCCTCGCCGCGGCGCAGATCCTGGTCTACGCCGGCGCGATCATGGTCCTGTTCCTGTTCGTGATCATGCTCCTGAACCTCGGTTCCCCGGGTACGGAAGATCCGACGGACGTGCGCATGTTCTCGCGCGCGAACGCGACGCTCATGGTCGTCGTGGCCGCGGCCATCCTGTTCGTGCTGGCCCTCGCCATCCGGCGAGCCGGCCCGATGCCGGTGGAGAACTCGCTGCCCGAGGGCGGTCTCGATCCGATCCCGGGCCTCGCGGGCGAGATGTTCGGGCGCTACCTGCTCCCGTTCGAGGCCATCTCCGTCCTCCTGCTCGCGACAGCAGTCGCCGTCGTCGTCCTAGCCAAGCGCGACCGTCGCGCGAACGAGGAGAGCAAGGCGTGAACGTCCCCTCCGAACACCTGCTCGTACTCTCGGCCGTCCTGTTCGCGATCGGCGCGGCCGGGTTCTTCCTGCGCCGCAACGTGATCGTGGTGCTGATGTGCGTCGAGCTCATGCTCAACGCCGCGAACCTGTCCTTCCTGGCCGCGAGCCGCATGCACTCCCTCGCGGCTGGTTCGAAGTCCTTGAGCCTCGAAGGCCCGACCTTCGCGATCTTCGTGATCGTCGTCGCCGCCATCGAGGCCGCCGTCGGCCTCGCGCTGGTCATCGCCCTCTACCGCAACCGCCAGACGGTCTCGCTCGACGCGCTGACCGACCTGAAGGACTGAGAAGGCCTCATGCTCCAACAAGCCCCCCCGATCCCCACCGGATCCCAGGCCTACGACTGGCTCTGGCTGATCCCGGCCCTGCCGCTCGCCGCGGCCGCGCTCTGCGGGATCCTCCACTTCCTGACGCTGCGTTCGCGCGGCGCCTGGAAGAAGAAGGCGACGGCCCATGGCCACGGCGAGCACGGGCACGCCGGACACGGACACGACGACCACGGCGACGCGGGCCACGCGGCGCACGGCGCCGACCATGGCGCCGACCATGGCCACGCCAAGGTCGCGGCCGGCATCGGCGGTCTCGGCCCCTGGGTGGCGGCGCTCTCGATGTACGCCGCGTTCGCGCTGTCGTTGAAGGGCTTCGCGATCCTGCGCGATCTGCCCGAAGCTGCGCGCGTGATCCGCTCGACGTCCTGGTCGTGGATCGACACGGGGACGTTCGGCATCGACATCGCGATGCACCTCGACCCGCTGTCCTCGGTCATGACGCTCGTCGTGACGGGCATCGGCGCGCTGATCTTCACGTACGCCGCCGGCTACATGAAGGGCGACCCGGGCTACGCCAAGTTCTTCGGCTACCTGGCCCTTTTCGCGTTCTCGATGCTGATGCTCGTCCTGTCGTCGAGCCTCATCGGGCTCTTCGTCGGCTGGGAAGGCGTCGGCCTCTGCTCGTACCTCCTGATCGGCTTCTGGTACGAGAAGGGCTGGCCGGCGGAAGCGGGCCAGAAGGCCTTCGTCATGAACCGGATCGGGGACGCGAGCTTCCTGCTCGGCACGTTCCTCCTGGCGCAGCTCTTCGGTTCGCTCGACATGGCGGCGATCGTGGCGGGCGTGCCCGGCTCCATCTCGGCGCACTCGACCGAGCTTTTCCTGGCCGGCCTGTTCCTGTTCGGCGGCGCGTGCGGCAAGTCCGCGCAGATCCCGCTGTTCACGTGGCTGCCCGATGCGATGGCCGGCCGGACGCCGGTCTCCGCCCTCATCCACGCCGCGACCATGGTCACGGCGGGCGTGTACCTCGTCGTCCGCCTGAACCCGCTCTTCGCGGCGAGCCCGACCCTGCTCGCGATCATCGGCATCGTCGCCGCGGTGACCGCGTTCGTCGCGGGCACCACGGCGCTCGTGCAGCGCGACATCAAGAAGGTGCTGGCCTACTCGACGGTCTCGCAGCTCGGCTACATGTTCCTGGGCCTGGCGAGCGGGGCGTGGGCCGCGGCGATCTTCCACCTGGTCACGCACGCCTTCTTCAAGGCCCTCCTCTTCCTGGGCGCCGGCTCCGTCATCCACGGGATGCACGAGGAGCAGGACATGCACAAGATGGGCGGGCTGAAGCGCCACATGCCGGCGACGTTCCTGACGTTCATCGCGGGCGCGGCTGCCCTGTCGGGCCTGCCGCTCTTGTCGGGCTTCTTCTCGAAGGACGAGATCCTGGCGCACACGTTCGCGCAAGGAACGCCGCTCTACTACGCGCTGTGGGCGGTCGGGATCGTCACGGCGGCGCTCACCGCGTTCTACACGTGGCGCATGGTCGCGCTGACCTTCTTCGGGAAGGAGCGCTTCGACGCCGCCAAGGTGCACCCGCACGAGTCGCCGGCCGTCATGACGCTGCCGCTGATGGTCCTCGCGGTCCTGTCGGTCTTCGGCGGAGCGTTGGGCCTGCCGGTCGTCTTCAACGCGCCCCACCTGCTGGCGGAGTGGCTCGAGCCCGTCACGGCGAGCGGCACGAGGATCCTCCACGAGGCGCACGGCGAGCACGAGCTCTCGCACGCGACCGAGTGGGTCCTGCTCGGACTCGGCTCGCTGATCGCCATCGTCTTCGCGGTGCGCGGATTCCGAGCGTACGTCGGCGGCACGGCGCGCGATCTCGACCGCGAGGCGAAGAGCCCGCGCCTCGCCGCGTTCCTCGGCGACGCGTGGACGATCGACACCAAGTACACGACGTTCATCGTCGGCCCCGTGAAGCTCCTGGCCTTCGTGATCGCGGTCGTCGTCGACGCGTTCGCGATCGACGGGTTGGTGAACGGGGTCGCGGCGATGACTCGCGGCATCGGCGGACGCGTCCGCAAGATGGCCGACGGCAGCATCGCGACCTACGGCCTGTGGATGGGCGCCGTCACGGCGCTGATGGCCTTCCTGTTCCTGTGGAAGCACTGATTCGATGCCCACCAACGTGCTGACACTCACCGTCCTCGTCTTCCTGCCCCTCGTCGGCGCGTTGCTGATCGCCGCGACGCCCTCGAAGGCGGTCGGGCTCCAGCGCGGCATCGCCCTCGTCGCGACCCTCGCGGTGGCCTGGGTCGGGATGCTGCTCTGCCTCGACTTCGACGGGTCCACCGCCGCGGTCCAGTTCGGCCAGACGGCCCCGTGGTTCACGCTGCCGGGCGGGGTCGATGTCCACTACCGCCTGGGGATGGACGGCATCTCGGTGCTGCTCGTCGGCCTCACGTCGATCCTCGGACCGATCGTCGTGCTCTCGACGTGGGGACACATCCACGAGCGGGTCAAGGAGTTCATGATCTGGCTGCTCGTCATGCAGACGGGCATGTTGGGCGTGTTCCTCTCGCTCGACCTGATCCTCTTCTACGTCTTCTGGGAGACGAGCCTCATCCCGCTGTACTTCATCCTCGGGATCTGGGGCGGCGAGCGTCGGCTGTACGCGACGATCAAGTTCTTCCTCTACACGGTCGCCGGCAGCCTCGTGATGCTGATCGCGGCGATCTGGCTGATCTGGACGGCCGGCACCGCGGACGTCATGAAGCTGATCGACGTCGCGGGCGCGATGCCCGTCGACACGCAGCTGTGGCTCTTCGCCGCGTTCGCCCTGGCGTTCGCGATCAAGGTGCCCGTGATGCCGTTCCACACGTGGCTCCCGGACGCGCACACGGAAGCTCCCACCTCGGGCTCGGTGATCCTGGCCGGCGTGCTGCTCAAGATGGGCACCTACGGACTCCTGCGCTTCGGGATCGCGATGTTCCCGGGCGCGGCGCTGCAGGCTGCCCCGTGGATGATGGCCCTGGGCGTCATCGGCATCGTCTACGGCGCGTTCCTGGCGATGGCGCAGACCGACGTGAAGCGCTTGATCGCGTGCTCGTCGGTCAGCCACCTGGGCTACGTCGTGCTGGGGCTGTTCGCGCTGACCGAAGCCGGCCTGCGCGGCAGCCTGCTGCAGATGGTCAACCACGGTCTGTCGACGGGCCTGCTCTTCCTCCTCATCGGGATGATCTACGAGCGGCGTCACACGCGCGCCCTGGACCAGTACGGCGGCATCGCCAGCGTCATGCCGTTCTTCGCGCTGTTCCTCGTGTTCGCCGTGCTCTCGAGCGTCGGACTCCCGGGCCTCAACGGCTTCGTCGGCGAGTACCTGATCCTCCTCGGGACCTGGCAGGCGTCGCCGTGGCTCGCCGCGATCGCGGTGACCGGCGTCATCTTCGGCGCGGTGTACCTCTTGATGGCGACCCGCAAGATGCTGTTCGGACCTGTCGTCCACTCCGAGAACCGGTCGCTCAGCGATCTGAATGGTCGCGAGATCGGGCTCATGCTGCCGATCGTCGCGCTGTGCGTGTGGATCGGGGTCCAGCCCAACGCCTTCCTCGACCGCACGGACGGATCCCTGCGCGACGTCGTTTCGCGCATCGAACGCGCGCGCAGCGCGCGGACCGCGAGCGTCGAGATCGTTCCGGTCCATCGCCTGGAGATCGAAGCCCGATGAATCCGGAACTCGCGCAGCGCATCCTGTCGCACCAGACGCTGGACGCCACGGGCCCGTTCCTGGCCCTGGCGATCGGCGTTCTCGTGCTGGTCCTGATCGAGATCCTGCCCGCGCTCGCGGCCTTGCGCTCGATCGCGTTCCTGGCGGCGCTCGGAGCCGCGGCCTGGGCCGCGACGCGCACGCTCTTCGGGCCCGAGATCCCTGTTTTCGACGGCACCTACGTCGCAAACAGCACGACCTCGTGGTGGTCGCTGCTCTTCGTCGCCAGCACGCTGATCGCGTGGGTGTTCGGACGGCGCTACTACCGCGAGGAAGTACGTCTCGAGGGCGAACACGACATCCTCCTGCTCACGGCCGCGTCGGGCATGGTCCTGATGGCCGGTTCCCGGGACCTGCTCGTGTTCTTCGTGGGGCTCGAGACGCTTTCGGTGCCGCTGTACGCGCTCTCCGCGTTCCGTCGCTCGCGCAGCGAGTCCGTCGAGGCCGGCATGAAGTACTTCGTGCTGGGCGCCTTCGCGGCCGCCGTCTACCTGATGGGCGCGGCCCTGGTCTACGCGGCCACCGGCACGATCCAACTCTCCGTGATGGCGGCGCGCAGCGACCTCCTGCAGGAGCCGCTCGCGCTCACGGGCATCGCGATGCTCGCCGGCGCCATTTTCTTCAAGATCAGCGTGTTCCCGTTCCACCTGTGGGTGCCGGATGTCTACCAGGGCGCGCCGAGCCCGGTGACGACGTTCATGGCGACGGGCACGAAGGCGGCCGCGTTCGCGTTCCTGCTGCCGCTCGCCTTCGTGCTGCCGATCCAGAGCGCAGGCCTCATCGCCGCGATCGCTCTGCTGACCATGGCCGCCGGGAACCTGGGCGCGCTGGTCCAGACCGACATGAAGCGGCTCCTGGCGTACTCGGGCATCGCGCACGCGGGCACCATGCTGCTCGCCATCGCGGGCCTGTCCGGCGACCCGCAGACGGGCGCGGCGAGCCAGGCGATCCTCTTCTACATGGCCGCCTACACGTTCACCGCGGGCGGCGCGTTCGGCCTCGTGACGATGCTCGAGTCCCAGACGGGCCGGCCGGTCACGATCGAGTCCCTGCGCGGCCTCTCGCGCAAGCGACCCGGCATCGCCGCCGCGCTGACGCTCTTCATGCTGTCCCTCGGTGGCATCCCCGCGACCGGCGGCTTCCTCGGGAAGTACCTGATCTTCTCGGTGGCCGTGCGCGCCGAGATGATCCCGGCCGCCGTGATCGGCGTGCTGCTGTCGGTCGTGGCGCTGGGCTACTACCTGCGCATCGTGATCGCGCTCTACATGCAGCCCGAGGTGGAGGGGCGCCCGGTCCCGACGGAAACGCGGCCGGTGTCGGCGGCGATGGCGATCGTGTGCGCCATCATGGTGCTGGTCCTCGGCGTGCTGCCGGGCTGGTTCCTGACGAACGTGCGGTGACGGTAGTCGTCGGCGGTACGGAGCCAGGCACAACTCCGCCGCTTTCGATCCGCCGGGCGCTGCGCGCCGGCGGATCGAAAGCGGCGGAGTTGTGCCTGGCTCCGT
>JAPLOF010000055.1 GCA_026692665.1 Planctomycetota bacterium | reverse complement strand
CTGGCTCCGTACCTACCGACGCGACCGATCAGCCCGCCGGCTCAGCGCGACTGCGACTCCAGCGCCCGCTGCACCACGGGATCCGAGAGGAGGTCGCGCAGCCGCGCCATCTTCGCGTCGAGCTCCGCGCGCTCCGAACCGGCCTGCTCCAACTCGCCGAGCAGCGCGTCCGCCGAGGACGGACGACCGCTGTGCGAGGTCTTGCCCTGCGCGATCGGGCCGCGCGGCTCGTCGATCTCGTCGAGGACGCCGAGGCCATTCCTCCAGCTCACTTCGTCCTCCAGCGAGACTTCGACGTGCAGGTCCTCGTCCGCCGCGACGAAGCCCTCGTCGACGTCGATCTCGTGCGCGGGGCCCTCGAAGGCCTGGACGTACGGGTCGGCGAAGCGCGGCAACGACGACGCCTCGGTGATGGGGCGCCGGGCCTGGCTCTCCAAGGCCTCGCCGATCCACACGCGCTGCGCGGAGAGTTCGTGTTCGATGCGTCCGCCGAGCTGATCCAGGCTGGCCGCGAGACGGAAGATCGCCGCCTCGGAGTCGCGACCCGCATCCGGGTCGGTCTGGCTCGTCGCCTGCTGGATGCGCGCCAGGGTGTCCTTCACGTAGACGAACTCGATGCGCAGGTCGTGCAGGCTGCCGCGCACGCGGGCGAGTTCGCCGGCGATGTCGCGCGCCAGGGGGTCCTGGGAGAGCGTCGCGACGGGCACGGGCACGGGTTCGGGTGCCGGGGCCTCGACGGGCAGGCTGTCCACCCCCTCGCGGGGTCGGCGAGTCGCCGCCGCCACCGCGGCCAGGACGAGGCCGAAACCGGCCACCAGCGGCCAGGTCAGGCCGACTCGCGCCAGGTTCGCGATCGCCGGTCCCGTTGCCGGGAGGGCGTGCGGCGCCAGGGCCAGGACGGTCCCGCCCGCCAGGAGGGCGCAACTCGAGAGCCAGGCCCAGCCCAGACCTGAGACTCCGGCCTTGCGCGCCTCGGGCGCGCGTCGGTCCTGCTGCAAGCTGTCGATCGTCGCCATGGGGGTGTCGGGGCCCGGTTGGATCCCGTCGCGATCCCGCGCCTCCCGGCGTGCTGCCGAGCCTGCTGCGGGAGGTGGCCGTCGGGCTTCAGCGGACCTTCGGGCGCGCTGGAACCCGGTCTTGAGGCGAACCCGGATCCGCTGGGCGCGGGCTCCAGGTTGGGTTCCCTGGAATCCGGGGAAACGATCCCGTCTGAAGGCTTCCTCAGGAGGCGGCTTCTCGCTAGATTGAGACTTCCTAATCCGGGCGGAGAGGAGACCTCCCGGACGAAGGCGCGCGCCCCCCCCCGCCGCGGAGGCCCGTCGCCGCTCGTCCGAGCTTGTTTCCCGCGTCCGGAAAGCACTGACTCGAGTTCCGGACCATGGCGCAGCACAGGATCGTGAAGGGGGTTTCTGTGGCCCCCGGCCTCGCGTTGGGGCCCGCGCACGTCGTGCACGCGCGACCGCATGTAGTGCCCACATGGTCCGTGGCGGAAGAGGACCTGGCGCGCGAGGTCGATCGCCTGCGCGAAGCCGTCGATCAGACCGCCGAGGAGTTGAGGCGCCGTCAGCGCGCCGTCGCAGCGCAAGTCGGCGAGCGCGACGCGGGCATCTTCGCGCTCCACCGCACGATCCTCACCGATCCGGCGACGCTGAAGGGGGTCGAAGCGACCATCCGCGATCAGCGCATCAACGCCGAGGCTGCCGTTCAGGCTCTGATCGATCGCGTGACGAAGCGCCTCGGCGCGACGGCGGCCGAGGGCATGCGCGGGTGGTCGGCCGACTTCAGCGATCCGTGGCGCGCGGTCCTCGACGTGCTCATGCAGCACGACCGCGAATCGATCGTCCAGGGCGACGAGCAGGTGATCCTCGCGGCTGCGGAACTCACCCCGCAGGTCGTGACGTTCGTCGCGCGCGAGCGGATTCTCGCGGTGGTCACCGAGGCCGGCGGTCGCTTCTCGCACGGCGCGGTGCTCGCGCGGTCGTTCGGCATCCCGTGTGTCGTCGGTCTTTCGAACCTGCTCTCGCGTCTCGAGCAGGGGATGCGGATCCTCGTCGACGGCGATGCGGGCACGGTGCAGCTGAAACCCGACCAGGAGGACGTGGACCTCTTCCTGGCGCGGCTCGAGCGGCGCAAGACGCGCGAGAAGAAGCTCGGGCTCCACGCCTCGCTCGAGCCGGTCACGACCGACGGCAAGCGGTTCTCCGTGCTCGTCAACGTCGAGAGCCTTCGCGACCTCGACACGTTTCCGCCCTCGCACGCGGACGGCGTGGGACTCCTGCGCACCGAGTTCCTCTACATGGAGCGGCAGCAGTTCCCCTCCGAGGAGGAGCAGTACCGGCTCTACCGCCGGGTGCTGGAGAAGATGGGCGACCGCCCGGTCACGCTCCGGACGCTCGACATCGGCAACGACAAGCAGTTGCCGTACTTCAAGACACCGCGCGAGGCGAATCCGGCCCTCGGATGGCGCGGATTGCGCATTTCCCTCGAGTGGCAGGACCTCCTGCGGGTCCAGTTGCGGGCGGCCCTGCGCGCCAGCGCGCACGGCGACCTGCGGATCCTCCTGCCGATGGTCACCTCGATCGAGGAGGTGCGCGACGTCCACCGCATCTTCGACGAGGTGCGCCGTTCCCTCGGGGATGGGGGCTACGAGGTGCCGGCGAGCGTGCCCGTCGGGATCATGATCGAGGTCCCCTCGACCCTGTTCGTGCTGCCTTCCCTCCTGGCCGAGGTCGATTTCGTCAGCGTCGGCACGAACGACCTGGTCCAGTACCTGCTGGCCGTGGACCGCGACAATCCGCTGGTCGCGAAGCTGTACGACGTCCATCATCCGGCGGTCCTGTCCGCGCTGGACCAGGTCGCGCGCGCGGCGCAAGCCGCCGGCACGCCGGCCTCGGTCTGCGGCGAGATGGCCGGGGACTACGCGACGGCGCTCCTCCTCCTCGGGCTCGGCTACGACGCGGTGAGCGTGGTGCCCATGCTCCTGCCCGAGGTCAAGTACGCGGTGCGCGAGACGTCGTCGGTGGAGGCGCGCGAGATCGCCACCCAGGCCTTGGCGCAGACGACGTCCGAGGGTGTCCGGTCCGTGCTCGCCGGTTGCCGTCAGCGGCTGCACCTGCGCCAGGTCGCCGAGGGCTCGGAGCTGCCCGCCGATTCCAGGAAGAGGGAAACGCGATGATTCCGCGATCCCGAATGGCGAGACCGAGCGCGTGCATTGCTAGTCTCCGCGTGTGGCAGGAGGACTCGTGAGACGCATCACGTGGGGAACGGATCACACGGGAGGGCCGCGTCGCGGACGCTGGACCACGCCCGAGATCGCCAGGCTCAAGGAGCTCTACGGGCTCCGTGACGAGGAGGGCATCGCGAAGGCCCTCAACCGTCCGGTGGCCAGCGTGCGCCGGATGGCCGAGCAGATCTTCCAGCTCGCCACGCGCACCGGACCGTGGAGCGCGCGCGAAGTCACCGACTTGCGCAGGTACCTGGGCGGAACCAGCCACGAGACGATCGCGCGCATCCTCGGCCGCACCGTCGAGGAAGTGCAGCAGCAGGTCGAGGAACTGCGCCGTGTCCAGCAGTCCGGCCGTTGGACGCAGGAAGAGGTCGTCGAGTTCAAGCGCTTGTACGGCACGCGCACGGACGACGACCTGGCCGCGATCTTCGGACGCTCGATCGACGCCGTGAAGCGGCTGGGCGCGCGCTACTGCCTGGCCAAGGACAAGGCGTTCGTCCGCCGGCTCACCGGATCGTCGGCGACGCGGATGCCGCGCTGGAGCAGCGAGGAGATCGCGCTGCTCACGACGATCTACCCGCTCGAGGCGAATCTCGACATCGCGCAGAAGCTCAATCGGTCCGTGAAGAGCATCGTCTCGAAGGCGCACAACCTGGGCCTCCGGAAGGCCGACGAGCGCCTCGAGGAAATGGGGCGCGAGAACGTCAGCCTGCGCTACCTGGCCAAGAAGAGCTCGGGTGCGGTGACGTGAGGGCCGTGGGCCTCGGGGGCCTGTCGCGGTCGCGCTCGGAGCTCTCGAGCGCCACCTCGTCGATCGGATGGCCGTGGGGCGTCCTTGCGTCCGGAGTGCTCGTCTCGCTCGCCGCGTCGTGTGCTGGGCCCGGATCGGCCGATGCTCGCGCCGCGACCGCCGAGGTCGGCCCGGCGCCGCGCACGGCCGCGGATCTCGGCTGGATGGCGGGAGATTGGCGCGCGAACGAGGGCGATCGCCTGCAGGAGGAGCACTGGATCGCGCCTCTGGGCGGCATCCTGCTCGGCACGGCGCGGACCGTGATCGCCGGCAAGACGCGCTTCTTCGAATACCTGCGGATCGAGGAGCGCGCGGATGGGCTCGTCTACGTCGCGAGCCCGCTCGGCCGGGGGGCGACGGAGTTCCGGCTCACGGACGGCTCGTCGCGTCGCGCGCGCTTCGAGAACCCCGCGCACGACTGGCCCACCTCGATCGAGTACGAGCTGCGCGCGGACGGACGGCTCGTGGCGCGTGTCGCTGGGCCGGGGAAGTCGGAAGAGTACGTGTGGGAGCGCTGACGGGCCTCGGCACCCGCATCCCTGCCGATGCGAGCGCGCACGGCGGCTGCCGCGGATTCCGCGCGGCTCGTCGCGCGCGAGGGTGCGCTTCCGTGGCTCGGGCGCGGACCGTCAGCCCGCCTTGCCGCAGCACTGTTTGAACTTCTTCTGGCTCCCGCACGGACACGGGTCGTTGCGACCCGTCTTCGTGGCGCGGTGCACGAACGGCTTCTGCGGCGGGGCGGGCGCATGGTGCGCGTGTTCACCGGTCGAGACGGCGTGTTCGAACTCGGGCAGTGTGTGATCGAGCGCGCGGCGCAGCTCGAACATCTGCGACACCACGGCGCGCTCGCCCAGGAACTCCAGGTAGGCGGCCAGGACCTCGCCGACGTGCACGGCGAGCGGGTCGCGGCGCCCGAAGTGGCCGGGCAACATGTGGCCGACGATGCCGTGCAGATCGTCGCCGTCGAGGTGGCGTGGCGCCTTGCCGATCTCGTCGTAGCAGCAGGCCAGGAAGCGGTCGGTGATCGCGTGGATCGCCTCGCGCTTCACGCCGGTCAGGGCCAGGGCCTGCGTCGAATCGAGGAAGGCGGCGGTGTCGAGCGTGATTTCGCGTTGCAGCATGGTCGTCGAGGATTCAGAGATGGCGTGCCGCGATCGCTTCTGCGCGCCGCCATGGGGATCGTCGAGCACTCGGGCTCGGTGTCTTCACGAGACTCGCAGTCTAAGCAGTCCGCGGCCGGATCGCCGTCACCAGATCACCTCGGCGTGCAGCGTGCACGCGCCCATCTGGTCCTCGACGGTGCCGGTCACGCACAGGACGCCGGCCTCGGCCAGGTGCGCGCCGTCGCGTTCGTAGACGTCGGCGAAGACCACGACCTCGGCCAGGCCCGTTTCGTCCTCGAGCGTCAGGAAACGCATCGTCCGCCCGTCCGACGTGCGCACGTGGCGCGTCGCCGCCGGCCAGCCACGCAAGGTGACGCGTGCCCCGGCCCGCTGTGGCACCTCGCGCGCCACGATCGGGTTCACGGGCCGCGCGCGCTCGTGGCCGAGTCCCTCGCGCGCGGCGATGCGCGCGTCGGCCGGACACGGGAACAACGCGGTCGGATGGGCCGAGACGGTGAGGCCCAGCACCTCGTGCTCGAGGCGCCCGCGCGTCAGGCGGTCGTGGTCGGCGAGGCGCGGCAAGGCCGGCGCGCCCGTCTCCGGCGGCCCGAAGAGGGAGGCCGTCTCGCCTGGCGCGAGGTCGACGTTGCCCGCGCCGATCCCCGCTCCGGTCCAACCGGCGGTCTTGGCCCGCGCCGCCGTCAGCGGGTCCTTCGCTCGCGCCGCCTCGCGCGAGCCGGGCGTCGCGCGCAACGCCGCCAGCTCGCGCGCGTCGAGCCCCGCGTCCTTGGGCACGCGCCGCGCCGGCGCGCGCAAGAGGTGCAGCCGCCACAAGAGCTCCGGGATCGTGCGGTCGAACCCGTCGAACGCGCCGCAGCGGATCAGCGCCTCCGCCTCGTCACCCTGCGCGCCCGTGCGCTCCAGGAAATCGGGCAGCGAGACGAAGCGCCCACCCGCCTCCCGCGCCGCGACGATCGCCTCCAACGCCCGCTCCGAAACGCCCCGCACCTGCCCCAGTGGCACACGGATGTCGTTTCCCCCGCGAACAGCTCCGTACGGTGCCTGGCTAACTTCCACGGAGTTCGGAAGTGGGGAATCCGGCGCCGTCCCGTGCGCGGCAGAATCCCCACTTCCGAACTCCGTGGAAGTTAGCCAGGCACCGCACGGAGCTGTTCGCGGGCGCCAGGTGCGGGCGGCGCTCTGGTTCACGTCGGGGGGGAGGATGGCGACGCCGAGGCGGCGGGCTTCCTCGACGTAGACGCGCGGGTCGTAGTAGCCGGTCTCGCTCTCGAGGAAGGCGGCGAGGTAGGCGGCGGGGTAGTGCGTCTTCAGCCAGGCGGCGCGGTAGGAGATGCGGCCGTACGTCACCGCGTGCGCCTTGCAGAAGCCGAAGGAGGCGAAGTTCGAGATGAGGTCCCACACGCGCAGCGCGTCCTCGCGCGTCACGCCTTGTTCGATCGAGCCGGCGACGAAGCGCTCGCACAGGGCGGGGATCTCGTTCGTGCGGCGCTTCTGCAGCGCGCGGCGCAGCAGGTCCGCTTCGGCCAGATCCATCCCCGCGAGGCGCGCCGCGACTTGCATCACGTCCTCCTGGTAGAGCATCACGCCGTACGTGTCCCACAGGAGTTCCTCGAGCCGCGGATGCGGCGCGTGGCGCGGCTCGAGACCGCGGTAGCGCCGCACGTACGCGTCCTTCATCCCCGAGCCCGCGGGACCGGGCCGGATCAGCGCGACCGCCTGGATCACGTCGTCCATCGTCCTGGCGCCGATCTGCTGGAGCAGGTTGCGCATGCCTGGCGACTCGATCTGGAAACAGCCCAGCGTGCGGCCTTCGCGCAGCGTGCGCGCGGTCGCGGGGTCGTCCTCGGGGAGCGATTCGAGGTCGACGACGACGCCCTGGCGCGCCAGCGACTTCACGCAGTCGTCGAGCGTCGTCAGCGCGCGATTGCCGAGCAGATCCATCTTCACGAGCCCGATCGCCTCGACCGCGTCCTTGTCGAATTGCGTGACGATGCAGCCCTTCGCGGCGCGCTGGCAGGGCACGAAGTCGGTGATCGGTCCGGGAGCCACGACGACGCCGCCGGGGTGCAGGCCGTAGTGGCGTGGCGCGCCGGCGAGACGATCCGCGGCCTGGAGCACGCGCTGCATGCGCGGATCGTCGAACGGGAAACCGTGGGCTTCGGGCGTGCGCGCGAGGAGTTCGGCGAGCTCGTTGCCGGCGAGCATGGCGGGCAGGACGGGCGGAGCGGTGGTGCCGTGCTGCGCCACCCTGCCGCTTCGAGTTGTGCCGCGTCGAGTTGTGCCGCGTGGAGCCGTGCCGCGTCGAGCCGTGCCACCCGGTCGCGCGAATCCAACGTGCGATCCGGCGTCGTGACGCACCCCGTCGGACGGTCCCGGATCCGGAGCTCCGCGATCGGGTCCGACCAGGCCCAACTCTCCGGCGATGCCCGGCCTGTCGGCGCCCTTCGAAGCACTCGCGCGACTCCAGTACATCGGCAGCCGCCGCGACCAGCGGTTCGCTTCCGCCGGAGGAACGCCCTCGACCAGCGCCGACTCGCGGAACGCCGCGCGCACGCCGCACGTCGCGATCGTGGCGATCATCGCCGTGCGCTCCGCGCCGAAGAGGTCGTAGACGTGCGCGAGCACCTCGTCACGCCGCCGCCAGCAGAAATCGAGGTCGATGTCGGGCCGATCGCGTCGCGCGGGGTTCAGGAAGCGCTCGAACGTGAGCCGGTAGCGCAGCGGGTCCGCGTCGGTGAGTCGCAGGCAGTACGCGACCAGCGAATCGGCGGCCGAGCCGCGTCCGACGCAGGGGATGCCGCGCTCGCGGGCGAAGTCCGCGATCTGGAGCACGAGCAGGAAGTAGCTGGAGAACCCCAGCTTCTCGATCGTCGTGAGCTCGTACTCGAGCCGCCGCACCACCTCGGGTTTCAGCGGACGGTAGCGCTCGCTCGCGCCCTGGAACGCGAGGCCCGCGAGCCGCGAGTAGGGCGTCTCGCCCGGTCCGAGCGCGATCGTCGGGAACACGATGCCGCCCAGTTCCGGCACGAAACGGCACATGTCCGCGACGGCGAGCGTGCGCTCGAGAGCTCCCTGCGCGGAACGCGGGAAAGGCCCCGGGATCTCGGGCAGGTCGGCGTACAAGGCGCGCATCTCCGCCGCCGTGACGAGGTGCGCCGGCCGCGCAGCGAGCCACGTTTCGGGCAGGTCGTGCACGAGCGCGTTGTGCTTGATCGCGACGCGCGCCTTGTGGTCCACGAAGCTCGCGGCGTTCGCCATGTAGACGTCCGGAACCGCGAGCGTCGCGACACCGCACGCGCGGGCCGCTTCGACGAGGTCCTGTGCCGCGACCGGCGGCTCGGGCGCGGGGATCTTGGGCGTCTCGAGCAGCTCCTCGTCGTCGCGGCGACGCAGGTCGAACGCGTCGAGGCCCGCGCTGCGGACGTCGATGCGGCGGAAATCGTCGCGCGCGGCGTTCCGCGGCCCCGCCCGCCCCGTGCGCACGCGGATGCTCGCGGGCGAGATCGCCGCGAACAGCGCGCGCTCGTCGACGCGTCCGCCGAGCTCCATGAGGAGGCGCGGATGATCGACCAGCAACACGAGGCCGGCCTGCCAGCGCACGACCGCGTCCACGATGCGGAACGCATCGGGGCCCTCGAGCTTCGCGCTCGCCTGGCCCGGATCGCCACCGAGCTGTCGCGCGCTGACGAGCTTGCACAGGTTGCGCCAGCCCTCCGCGTCCTTCGCGAGCGCGACGACGCGCCCCGGCAAGCCGTTCGGATCCGAGATCTCGGCGCCGAAGATCGGGCGCACGCCGGGCGTCTTCGCCGCCGCGCGCGCGAGGTCGACGATGCCGCTCAGGGTGTCCACGTCGGCCAACGCGAGCGCGGGCAGCCCGAGTTCCGCCGCGCGCTCGAGCAACTCGCGCGGCGCGTCGACGCCGGTGAGCATGGAGTGGTGAC
Organism: Planctomycetota bacterium; assembly: GCA_026692665.1. Taxonomy (GTDB): domain Bacteria; phylum Planctomycetota; class UBA1135; order UBA1135; genus JAEUHZ01. The sequence goes on along the minus strand of JAPLOF010000055.1, from coordinate 85,806 downwards.
CGTGAACGCGCAGCGGGACGTACATGGCGGGAACCGGGGCACGGCGGAAATGGCGCGTGCGACGATCGTCCGCGCCGTGGGGAGACCGGCCTCGGCGACGGGGAGTGCCGTCCGTCGCCGAGGCCGAGAGGTCCCCGCGCGGTGGACGGGGTGAGCGTCCTGCATGGGGTGATGCGTGGGTGGTTCCGCGCGGGGACCCGGGTACCCTAACAGATACCGAACTGGGGTGGCTCCGGTTTCGTTGCTGCCGGCGCAAGCCCTTGTCCGACAGGGGCCTCGGGCGATTCCTGGCCGCGTCAGCGGGGTCGGAACGTCGCCAGCACGACGCCCGCGAGGATCGTGAGCGAACCCGCCAGCGTCCAACGGGTGAACGGCTCGTTCCCGACGAACGTCCCGAGGAGGAGCGCGACGGCCGGCGTGACGTACGAGATCGTGCTGAGCCGCCAGGCCTCCGTGTTGCGCAGCAGCCAGAAGTACAGCGAGAACGTCAGCACGGTCCCGGCCAGCGCGAGGTAGACGACGCTGCCGATCGCCCGCGGCGTCCACTCCGGGCTCGCGTGGCGCTCGAACGCGAACGCGAGCGTCGTGAGGATCGCGGCGCCGATCCACATCGCGTCGCGATTGACGAGCGCCGAGCTGACGCCCTTTCCTTCGCGCTTGAGCACGACCGTGCCGATGCACGACACGATCGGCGAGACGAGGAGCATGCCGGCCGCCGGGATGCCGTGCGCGCCGAAGTCGTGCAGGTCGGTCGCGAAGAGCAGCGCGACTCCGGCGAAGCCCAGGGTGAAACCGGCCCATTGCCGCGCCGTGAGCGTCTCGCCAGCGAGGAACCAGCTCGAGCTCGCCGCCATCAGCATGGGAAAGACGGCCCACAGGACGCTGACGATGCCGGACGGGAGGTGCGTCTCGGTCCAGTAGACGATGGCGTACGAAGCGCCGAAGTTCAGCGTCCCGAGGACGAAGCCGAGCTTCCAGGGAGCCCGGCTCCCGCCCTCGCGACGCGCGATCGCCGGCGCGATCGCGCTCATGGCCAGCGCCGCGATCAGGAAACGCGCCGCAGCGGACGTGAACGGCGGCAGGTCCCGCAGTCCACCGGCGATCACGATCCAGGTGCTGCCCCACAGGAGGGACAGGAGCGCGATGAGCGCGATCACGTGGCCGCGGGTGGGAACGGAACTCGGCAAGGATGCGCCTCGGTGGCGCTGGAGGATAGGCGACCCGAGGCTCGAATTCCTACCGCATGCGTGCGTGTGCGCTTCGGCGCCCGGATCGGATGGATGGCTCGGCAGTCATGACCTCTCGGGAATCGGCCTCTTCAGGCCGGGGCGAGTGGCTTCGAAGCCCAGCGCGACCGCAGCGTGTGCCGGTGCTCGTCCCAGCCGAGCTCGTCGGCGACCGAGGCCAGCCAGGCCGAGTGCTCCGGAGGGCCTCCGAGCCGGCGCTCCACGGCATCGAGCCGCGACGCGAGCTGGTCCACTTGTCCGAAGAGCTTCGACGCGTCCGTGGGCGGCAGGAGGTCCGCGTGCGACTCGGCGAGGGCTCGATTCTGCACGAGACCGCGCGCGATCCCGATGTGGAACGTGGCGTCGGACAGGGCGATCGCGAGCGCGGCCGTCGGCCCCGAACTCGCGTCGCGGATCACGGGGCCGTGATCGCGATCGAGTTCGCACAGGCGTCGCCAGACGTGCTCGTAGGCGCGTTCGGCGCGCGCGACGGAGTCCTCGTCGGCGTGGGCGGCGAGCCAGCCGCGCACGTCGGCGTCGTCAGGGGCCTTGCGCGCGAGGTACAGGAGGTTCGGCACGCTGCGCACGAAGCAGGCACGCAAGCCTTCGGACGTCGCAGGCTTCAGGTGCAGGCCCTGGGCGCGCTCCGTCAACCGGTTCGTGGCGCCGAGCGCCTTCAGCTCGCGCGCCAGGTCGAGCTCCTCGAAGCCCCACGCACGGTACGCGAGGTCGAAGGCGATCCCGCGCGAAGCCAGAAGGCTGCGCTTGAAGGACCAGTTGTCCGTGAACCACTGCGTCCAATCCACGTCGCGCGTCCCGCCCCGGAGCCGCGGGTTCGCGCGGGCGCCGAGGAGAGCGCCGAAGAGGCCCGCGTCGACGCCCCATTCGAGCGCGCCGAGGTGCGTCGCGAGCTCGGAGCGATGCTCGCGATGGAATGCCACGTGGTCCTCGACGAAACCGGGCGCTGGAGCGATGTCGCTGTCGCAGAAGATCACGACGTCGCCGGTCGCGCGGGAGAGACCGTCGTTGAGGGCGGCGCCGCGTCCTCCGTTCGTTCGACGCACGAGATCGACCGAGGATTCGAGGCCCAGCGACCGTACGAAGTCGAGGAGCGGCGGCTCCGAACCGTCGTCCACGAGGACGATCTGGCAGCCGCTTGCCTGCTTCTCGCGCACGAAGCCCGCGAGCACCGGCTCCAGCAGATCGAAGCGGTTGTAGCAGGGGATCACGACGCTGGCCCGGAGCGGCGCGGCGGTGGCCACGGCCGGGGCCGCCGCCTGGGGCGCGGGTTCCGCCAGGACTCCGAGCAGTTCCTCGAGCCGTCCTCGGCGCCATCCGCCGATCCACGGTTTCGTGCGTGCGGCCGTCCGCGCATTCTCGGCGAACAGGCGTGCCGTCGGTCGCTCGCCGAACGCGAGCGCGGCCGCGGCCGAGAGCGCCCACGCGTCCGCGGTGCCCCCGGCGAGCAGGGGTTCGAGCTCGGCCAGGGCGTTCGCGGGCGAGCCCTCGTCGATCCAGGCTTCGCAGCGCCCGAGCACGCACTCCACGTTGCGCGGGTCCTCGCGCAGCACGGACTCGAACAGTTCGCGTGCCGCTCGCGCTTCGCCCAGGAGGAGGGTCACGGTCGCGAGACGCGTCGTTCCGGTCGCCCCGCACGCGCCGGGCATGATCTCGGCCGCGAACTGCCGACCGCGCAGCGCGAGGCACCGCCCGTAGTCGGCGCGCGCGGCCGTCAACTCGCCCGCGAACGCGTCGACGTCCGCCGCGGCGAGCGCGCGGCGCTCGTGGACGAGGCCGCTCAGGAGCTCGATGTTCGGGTGCGGGTCCGACCAGAGGCGCGCCCGCGTCAGGGCGTCCGCCGCCGCGTCGAGGTCGCCGTGCTGCACCGAGAAGTACGCCATCACCGAGACGGGCAGGACGACGTCGCTCGCCGGGCGTCCCGACCCCGCCGAAGCGACGAGCGCGAGCCACGAGGCCCGCGCCTCGAGCAGCGCGCGCCGCGTGTCGCCGCAGCGGTCGTACTCGCGCGCCAGGTAGGCGCGCACGGTCGGGTTCGAGGGCTCGTCCTGGGCGCGGCGCTCGAGGAGCAGCCGGTTGCGCTCGGCCTTGCCGCGCGCGGCGCGCAGCTCGGGGACCGCCCCGAGGTGGACGATCGGGGCCTCGATCGTCGCGATGCGGCGCCCGGGCTTGCGCGACCAGGTGGTGACCTGCTCGTGAACGCGGCCCTCCCAGCGCAGGTCCTCGTCGAAGCGCAGCAGGCGCGGCAGCGCCACGGGTTCCCCCCGGCGCGCACGTCCCGACAGGACGTCCTCGTGCGTCGCGCCGAGCGTCGTCGCGTCGTGCAGCGGCAGCATCCCGATGTCGAAGTCGTCCCGCTTCAGGGCGGCGCGGATCGCTGCAGCCGCACCCGGTCCGAGGCGTTCGTCGGCGTCGAGGACGAGCACGAAGCGGCGCTTCGAGCGCGCCACGTGCGCGAGAGCAGCGTTGCGCGCCGCCGAGAAATCGTCGTTCCAGTCCTGGCGCACGACCTGCGCGCCCCGCGACTCCGCGATCGCGACGGTCGCGTCGGAGCTGCCCGTGTCGACCACCACGATCGAATCGACGAGGCCCGCGACCGAGTCCAGGCAGCCGCCGAGGAACGCCTCCTCGTCACGGACGATCATGCACAGGGTCAGAGCCGTCACGCGCCGACCTCCGTTGCCGCTTCGACCATGGACCGGGGAAGGGCCGAGACCGGATCCGGCTGGATCGGCACGTGGTACTCGGCGCGTTGGAACTCGCGCTTCAGCGCCGGCTGCATCGCCTTGTAGTCACCGTAGGCCACATCGGCGGATCCGCACCACTTCTCCGCGAATCGCGACCAATTGCGCTCGAGCAGCTCGGAGTGCACCTGCGCCTTCTTGCCGCCGTAGTGGTCATGCCGCACGAAGACGTCGAGCGCGACGCGGTTCCTGAACCCGGCCATCGCCGCGCGCATGCTGAAGTCGTCGTCCTCGAAGCCCCACGGCGAGAAGCGCTCGTCGAAGCCGCCGATCTCGTCCACGACCTCGCGGCGGACGAGCCAGCAGAAGGACGTCATGGTCGTCTGGTACCGGAACTTGCGTTCTTGTTCGCGTGCCCGTTCGGCCGCGAAGAGCTCGAGGTCCTCGATCTCCGGACCGCCGGCGTAGGGGATCTCCTGGTTGTGACCGGCGCGATTGGTCAGGGGACCGACGCAGCCGCTCCGGCCGTCGACGTCGGCGTGGAACAGCAGGCGGCGCAGCCAGCCCTGCGTCGGAACCACGTCGTTGTCGAGGAACGCCAGGTAGTCGCCGCGCGCGCGTGCGATCGCCTGGTTGCGGGCGCGCGGCGCACCGGCGTTGTCCGCGTTGCGCAGGAAGGTGATGTCGGACTGCTGGGCCAGCCATTCCGCGCTGCCGTCGCTCGATCCGTTGTCGACCACGATGATCTCGGTGGGGTGCCGCGGGTCGGCTGTGCGGCGCAGCGCATCGAGGCACGCGCGCGTCTTCGCCAATGCGTTGTAGGAGACCACGAGGATGGACGTGAGCCGTCCCGTCTTCGGACCGTTCTCGAGGGTCGGACCCGGGTCGTGCCCTTCCAGCTGCAGCAGCCAGCCGCGCTGGTACGGGATCATCGCCATCTTGTGCGTGAGATCGGCCAGCGTCCGCAGTTCATCGGGCGACAGCACGCGGTCGGGCTCGGATTCCATGGACTCGAGCTTCGCCACGAACTTCTGCTGGACCGCGTGGTAGGCCTCGATCGTCCCCTGGGCGGACGCCCGCCAGTTGGGCGTGAGCCCGGCTGTCGCCGTGAACATCGGGAAGAGCTCGACGTTCCCGTGCTTTTCGTACATCCGCGCCGCGTTGAATCCCAGGCGCAGTGCACGCTGGAAGTACCCGCGTGGAGTGACGACGTGTTCGTGCTCGCAAACGAGGTCGGCACGGTAGTGCACGCGCCATCCGCGCTGCCCGAGGCGGTACCCGAGCTCGACGTCCTCGCAGATCGCCTCGCGGAACGTCTGGCCGTCGAAGCCGCCGACCTCGCGCAGGGCGGCGAGCGGCAGGCTCAGGTTGCACGTCCAGAAGTTCTGCCAGCCGTAGTAGCCGCGGTCCTTCATGCGCACGTAGTCGAAGAGCAGCGTCGTCTGTGCCAGCAGGCGCACGAACGGCGAGCGCATCGAGCGCGCGGTGAACGGGAACGACCCGAGGACGGCGGTCTTGGCCGGGACCTTCCTGTGCGCCTCGACGTGGCCGGCCAGCAGGTCGGGTGCCGGCACCGCGTCGTCGTTGAGGATCAGGACGAGCGGCGACCGCACGTGCTCGAACGCCAGGTTCCGCGCCGCGCCCGGGCCGGCGTTCGGCTGGCGGAGGAGCGTGATCGGGTAGCCGTACGCGCCGGTGTCGATCTCGATCGGCGGCACCGTGCCGTCGTCCACGACGACGAGCTCGAAATGGTCCTTGGCGAGCGTCTGCGCGTCGAGCGCGGCGAGCAGCGTCTTCAGGATCTCGGATCGGCCGTACGTCGGGACCACGACCGAGATCTGCAGGCCCGGACCGCTCGTGGGGGTTCGATGCGTCATGCTCCGCGCATCGGCACACGGAAGGAAATGCCTGAGCGGCGCCCTTCCCGGATCCGAGAATTGGGAATCGGCCGGACCTGCGGGCGGCCGACCCCTGAGGATCGGGTCCGCCCTGCCGATGCTGGAGGCTTTCTCCCGTCCGGGCTAGCCGCGGCGCGCCGTCTCGCGGTCCGGGCTGCAGACGTAGATCAGGGTGTGCCCGATGTCGTCGATGCGCGCCGCGGCATCGGCCGGTTCGTCGCGCACGGCCGCGGCCTCGTCGCGCACGTCCGGAGCGGTGCCGGGACCTGCGGTGGACCAGCGCGTCGCCTCGATCGCCCATCCAGCGCTCGCGAGCAGGTCGCGGAATTCAGCCGGCGCGTAGTCGTTGCGCCACAGGGGGTGTCGGAACGCCGAACCGCCGCGGCGCGAGACGTGGCGCATGTTGAAGTACGAGACGACGAGCTTGCCCGTCGGCGCGATGCGCTGCGTGAGCTCGCGCAAGGTGTTCCCGGGCGCCTCCAGGTACTCGAGGATTCCCGAGCACACGATGACGTCGTACGCGCCGCCGTCGAAAGCCGGGATGCCCTTCTCGAGATCGGCCGCGACGAGCCAGCCGCGGCTCGCGGAGCGCACGGCGGATTCGCTCACGTCGCAGCCGTGGTAGGCCCAGCCGGCCGAGAGCGCGGCGCCGACCGTGCCCGCGCTGCAGCCGACGTCGAGCAGCCGTCGGCCACCCGCAGCTTCGGCGAGGTCGACGATCGTCCTCAGGCGACGGTGGAGCACGTCGTAGTGGTGCGACTCCTTCTCCCACGCGGCGCGCGGATCGCCGCTCGGCAGCACGGCGGTCGCGGATGCGCTCGCCGCTGAGCTCGTCGCGGAGGACGAGCGCCGGGCGGCAGTCGGGGCCGGGGCCGTCGCGGTCGGCGTCGCGGTCGAAGGTCGGGGTGCGGTCGGGATCGCCGTGGGCAGCGGCGGAACGCTTCTCTGCGCACGCGGCGCCGCGCTCGACGCGTCGGGCACCTTCCCCGTCGCCGGAACCAGCCCCGCGAGCAGGCGGAAGTTCTCGCGTGTCTTGGCCTGGACATGCGGGATCGCGCGCACGAGCTGCGCCGAGATCGAGTCGCCGTCGCGCAGCAGGCGTTCGACGACGGGCCAGACGGTCGCCTCGCTCAACGCCTCGAGCGGGATCACGAGGTCGTGCAGGCCCAGGCGCTCGAACCAGCCGCGCACCTTGTACTCGTAGGCGATGCCGGCGGCGGGGACTCCGGACGTGGAAGCCAGGATCGAAGCGTGCATGCGCGTGCCGAGGAACGCGCGGCACGTGGCCAGGACGCCTTTCAGGAGACGCGGCGGCAGGCTCTCGATGCACACGCGCGCCCTGGCCTTCTCTTCCATGCGCGAGTACACGTCGAGCAGCGCGATCGAGTCGTCGTTGCCCAGCGATCGCTCCCGGCGGCGGACCTCGGGCGCGTCCTCGGGCGGGATCGTGGTCCCGATCAGGAGGACGGGCACGCCCAATTCGCGGATGCAGCGATCGGCGACGCGCGCGACGTCGCGGAAGGCCTGCGCCGGAGTGCCCGGGTAGTCGCGCACGGAGATCCCCAGCGCGCCGCGCGGCAGATCCAGCCGCCGCATGCACGCGGCGACCTCGGAGTCACTGGCCGGCACCAGATCGGCGGCGAAATCCCCGGTGAACACCGCATGCGTCGCGAGCCCGGTGCGCTGCAGGTACGCGAAGCTCGCCGCGTCCCGCGCACCGATCACGGGGATGCGCGCGAACGTCGCCCGCGCCGCGGCCTGCAGCGCCGCGCCCTCGATCGGGCCGATGCTCTGGCCCAGGACGGCGACCGGAACGCCGGCGTCGAGTGCCCAACCGTAGTGGAGGAGTCGCGACAGGAACACGAGAGCGAACGCGTTGCCCGGCGTCGCGTTCAGGAAATAGCCGCCGGTCGAGACGACGAGGTCCGCTCCCTGGTACGCGCTCTTGACCGCGTCGATGCGGGCGTCGGATCCGTCCAGATGGGCGAGTTGCGCGCGCCACGCGGCCTCGTCGAAGGCCAGGACGTCGGGGATCACCTCGATTCCGGCGATGCCCGCGCAGCCGTCGGGAAAGTGCGCGCAGACGGCGATCGACGCGCCGGGATACTGCGCACGAAGTCCGTCGAGCAGCCCTTCGAGGATGGCCCGGTCGCCCGCGTTGTAGACGGACCAGACGTCGGCGACGAGGATCTTCAAGTGGACACCGGGGTGGCGAGGACGCTGGCGTAGTGCTGTTCGACGAGCGGCGCGACGACGTCGGGCCGGTAGCGCTCGTGGACCACGGCGGCCGCGGCGCGACCGAGCTCCGAAGCGAAGAACGGCTGCTCGAGGACGCGCAGGAGCGCGTCGATCACCGTGCCGGGTTCCTTGGGGTCCACCAGGAGACCCGTCCGCCCGGATTCGATCATCTCGGCCATGCCCCCGTTCCGGCTCGCGACGACCGCGGCGCCGGCGGCCATCGCCTCGAGGCAGGCGTAGGGGAAGTTCTCGTGACGCGAAGGCAGCAGGACGGCGTTCGCGGAAGCCAGCTCGTCGCCGAGGGCCACGCGGTCCAGCGCGCCCAGGAAGTGCACGCGCGCACGCAGGTCCTCGGGGATGCGCGCGGCCAGCGCGGCCTTCATCGAGCCGCCTCCAGGCGCGGAGTTCGTGTCGGCGCCGGCGAGACGCCAGTGCACGTCGGGCAGCGCGCGCAGGACGCGACACATGGGCGCCACGGCTTCGACGACGCCCTTGCGCGCCTCGAGGCGGCCGACGTACAGCACGCGGCGCTCGGGAGCCGTGCGGCGGGGGGCGACCGGCCCGGCCGCGAAGGGATTCGGGATCGCGCGCACGTGGCCGGGGGGGATCTCGAACAGCTCCTCGCACGCGCCGATCATCCAGCGTGACGGGCACGTGAAGCCCATGGCGTTGTGGACCGCGACCGATTCGAGCTTGTGCAGCGCCTCGATGAAAGCGCCCGACACGCCGCTCTCGTTCCAGGCGAACACGAGCTTCGCCGGCGTGTGGAACTTCACCACGTAGGGCACGTCGGGCAGCATCGCGCGGACGAGCGCCGCCTCGCCAGCCCAGTCGGCGGCCTCGATGATGTCGACGTCGGCGAGCGACGGGTCGTCCTGCAGCGCCAGCGCGACCGTGAAGGCGCGGTCGTAGTGCGACTTGGCCTGCCGGGCGACGCGTGGATCGAAGGGAGGCTGCCAGACTTCCGGGGGCGCCTCGCGGTCGGCGACGCGCACGACGCGCACGCCATCGACGCGCGCCTCCGTGTCCTCCTTGCCGAGGGTGCGCGAGAGCACGGTGACCGTGTGGCCGCGCGCGGCGAGCGCCGGAGCGAGGTGCGCGACGTAGGTTCCTATGCCGCCGAATCCGGTCTCGGGCGGGAACTCCGACGAGAGGAAGAGGATCTTCAACGGTCGGTCCTCGCGGCGGGGGTCGTGACGGCCATGCGCGGTGCCTCGGCAGGGGATGCTCCGCGCCGCGGGGCCCGGGGAGAGCGGCGCGGCGCGCGGGCGGAAGGTAGCAATCCGATCGACGCCAAGGGAGAGCCGCGGGACTTCGCGATCCTCGGGCTGTCGCTCCTCGCGGGAGCTCAGCGCACGAGCGGGAGCCGGACCTCGAACTCGCAGCCGCGGTCCTCGAGATTCCGCACCGCGATCACGCCGCGGTGCAGCTCCGCGACGCTGCGCGCGATCGCCAGCCCGAGGCCCGTGCCGCGCTGCTTCGCGCCCTCCCCGGGCACCTGGTAGAAGCGCTCGAAGATCCGCTCGATGTGCTCGCGCGGGATGCCGGGGCCCCGGTCGCGCACGCGGATCGAGGCTTCGCCCTGACCGCACGTCACCCGCAGGTCGACTGGCATCCCGCGCGGGGTGAAGCGCAGCGCGTTGCGCACGAGGTTCTCGACCATCGTGCGCAGGAGCTCGGGGTCCCCGACCAGTTCCGGCTCGGATTCGCCCTCGGCGGGCAGGTGCAGGTTCGTCACGAGCGGCACGTCGAGGCTGCGAGCCAGCTCGCTCGTGCGCTCGGCGGCCTCGAGGATCACGTCGTTCACGGCGACGTTCTCGCGGCGGACGAGCTCCTTGCCGTGCTCGACACGCGCGAGCAGGAGGAGGCTCTCGACGAGGCGTGCCATCGTGCGCATCTCCTCCTCGACGTTGCGGGCGAAGCTCGCGAGCTCCTCGGGGTCGCCCCCCTGACGGATCACCTGGGCCTGGGACAGCAGCACGGCGATGGGCGTCTTGAGCTCGTGACTCACGTTCGACAGGAACATGCCCTGCGCGCGGTAGCCCTTCTCGACGCGCTCCAGAGCGGCGTTCCACTCCTGCTGCAGGCGCGCGATCTCGGAGTCCGTCGGGTCGACGTCGATCCGGCCGCGCAGGTTCGTGGGCGAGACCGCGCGGGCCGCGGTCGCCATGCGCTGGATCGGGCGCACGAGGCGACCGGCCATGATCCAGGCCATCGCGGCGGCCGCGATCACGCCGATCGGGATGCCGATGAGGAAGTACGGAGCGACCGAGTCGCGTCGCGAGTCCGAATCCGCCGGAACGACGACCTGGATCCAGTAGCGCGCCCCGGTCTCGGCCGGGTACTCCCGGGCCACGCTGCGCAGGGAGAGCAGCGTGCCGTCGGCGATCGGCACGTCGATCCGCGCGACCTCCCCGGATCGAGCCGGATCCGGAACGGGAAATTCCCGGTCGTCGAGCCTGGAATCGCCGGCGCGCGCCTCGATCGTCCCGTCCTCCGCGCGCAGGAGCACGTGCGCTCCCTGGAAGCTCTCGGTCCGCGCGAGCTCCTCGCCGATCCGGCGCGGCAGATCGGCGTCGATCTGTCCGTGCGCCTCGCGCACGACGCGATCGACGACGCCCATCGCGTCCGTCTGCATCCGCCTGTCGCGCGTGCTGGTCGCGAGCGCATTCTGCGCGATGAACCAGGTCCCGGAGGTCGCGAGGTAGACGATCAGGAACACCACCAGCGACCACAGCGTGAACTTGAGTCGCAGCGGAAGCGAGGGTGCGCGCGGCACTGTGATCTTCCGCGGCACGGCCACCTCGCTCGCTCGGGCTCAGACGCGCTCGGCGAGGCCGAAGCGGTATCCGGCCGAGACCACCGTGTGGATCAGGGACTGATCGTGATCGCGGTCGATCTTCTTGCGCAGCTGGCTGATGTAGACGTCGATGACGTTGCTGGCCGGCTCGTAGCTCATGTCCCAGACCTTCTCGACGATGGTCATCCGCGGCAGCACGCGGTTGGGATTGCGCATCAGGAATTCGAGCAGCGCGAACTCCTTGGGCGTCAGCTTGACCTTCGCGCCGTCGCGCGTGCACGAGCGCTTGCCGAGATCGAGCTCGAGCCCCTCGTAGCGCAGCGTCCGCGATTCGCTCGCCTGGCCGCGCCGCAGCAGGGCGCGCACGCGTGCGACGAGCTCCTCGAACTCGAAGGGCTTCGCGAGGTAGTCGTCGGCGCCCGCGTCGAGGCCGCCGATCTTCTCCTGCGTGCCCGAGAGTGCGGTGAGCATGAGCAGCGGCGTGCGCACGCCGCGCCTCCGCAGGCTGCGGCACAACTCGACGCCGTCCCGGTCGGGCAACATGAGATCGAGCAGGATCGCGTCGTACTGGCCCTCGGCGCAGCGCTCCTCACCCTCGAAACCCGTGTGGGCCACGTCCACGACGTAGCCCTGCTCCGCCAAACCGCGCTGGATGGCGCTGGCCATCCGGGGGTTGTCCTCGATCACCAAGATTCGCATGGGTCTGAAGTCCCTTTCAGAAGCCTACGACCGCCGCGCCCGGTCTGCGCACCGGAAGACGTTCCTGCGTCTACCCTGACCATCGGACGGGTTGCGGTCCGCATCTACGGCATGAAGGCGTTTTCATCCCGATTTCAGCTCCCCATCACGGCGGTATGCGAACTTCCTTCCCACACGAGTCCGCTCGGGTCGGCCAACAGGGGGGCAATCTGGCGGCTGATCCGGGGGGACACGTGGAATCCGAGCCTTGGACCCCGGTCCGGGGCGCGGACGGAACGCGCAGGTTCGGACCTTCGGTTCCCCCGAGGTCCGCGCGCACGCGGCTCCGACCAGGGGGCGCCACCGCGGGCAGGTGGTGGCGTTCCCGACTCCGCACATACGCACGAGAGACTGATGATCGCAGAGAGGCCCGCGCAAGCACGGGGCCTCGCCGACGAAGAGAATGGCAGAGATGCGGGCCGGGCGGCGCGAGCCGTACCGGCCCGTTGTCTGTACGGAGCCAGGCTCGACTCACTGATTCAAAGACGGGGTCCGCAACCGAAACCCGTCCTCCTCCAACGGATGCGTCTCCGCGAGCGGCAGGCTCGCGCCGCGCAGGATGCGGCCGAACCCGTGGCGCTCGCGCAGCTGGTCGAGCGCCGCGTCGAGCCGGCGCTCGCGGTCCGCGCGCGCTTCGCGGCCGTCGTCGTCGGCGAGGTGGCGTTGAAAGCCCTGCGCCGCTTCGAGTCCCTCGAGCGTGATCCCGACGCGCTTCACGAGCGCGCGGCGGCGCGGCAGCGCGTCGAAGAGCGCCTGCGCGCGCGCCAGGATCTCGGCCGTGCCGTCCGTCGCCGGCTCGAACTTGGCGCGCTTCTCCGCGAAATTCGGCTCGGGATCGGCCGCGCGCGCAATCGCCGCGGCGCTGCGCGTGTCGACGTGCTGGATGCGCACGCACAGGATTCGCGCGCGCACGTGGTGCGAGCGCAGCCGGTGCGCCGCGCGCTCCACGAGATAGGCCAGCATCGCGCGGACGATCTCGCGCCGTCCCTCCTCGGGCTCGAACGTCCCGTCGCGACGGATCGACTGCGGCGCGCGCGCGGTGCGCGTCCCGTCGGGATGCAGCGTGTAGCTGGGCTCGATCGGCTCGTGGTCGATGCCGCGCGCGCGGTCGTGCAAGACGAGCCCGTGCGCCCCGAAGCTCGTGAACAGGACTTCGCGCGGCACGAGCGCGAGCTCGCCGACCGTGCGCACGCCGAAGCGCTCGAGCAGCCGCCCCGTCTTGTGCCCGCAACCCGGCAGGTGCGCGACGGGGACGTGCGCCAGGAACGCGCGCTCGCTCCCGCCGAAGATCCACGCGACCGCGCCTGGTTTCGCGAGCTTGCCCGCGAGCCGCGCCAGCGTGCGCGACGAGCCGATGCCGATCGTGACGGGCAGGCCGACCTCGTCGCGGATCCGCGCGCGCAATTCTCCCGCGACGTCGACGGGCAAGCCCAGCGCGCGCTCCGTCCCGGTGAGGTCGGCGTAGAGGTCGTCGATCGACGTGACCTCGACGCGCGGCGTCGCGGCGAGCACGACGTCGACGACGCGCTCGCGCAGCCGGTTCGCGCCCTGCGAATCGCCGCGGCGGAAGACGGCCGACGGACAGAGCCGCGCAGCCTCGGCCAGCATCATCCCCGGCCGCACGCCGACCGCGCGGGCCTCGTAGGAGCACGACATGACGAGGTTCCGGTCCGTCGGCATCCCGCCGACGACGACGGGCTGCCCGCGCAGCTCGGGATGGAGGGCGACCTCGACCGACGCCAGGAACGCGTCGATGTCGAGGTGCAGGATGACGGGGGCGGGGCTCACGCGGTCCAGGCTACCCGAACAGATACCTAACCGCCCTGTTTCGCGCTCCGCGCCGACCCATGCGCGCGCAAGACGTCCTCGGCCGGGTTCCCTTGCGGCGAGTAGCCGCACCAACCGGGACCCGATCGTGCGCGGAAGCTCTCGGAGAACCACTCCCACCAGTAGAGCCCGCCGAACCACGACTGGTCCTCGAACGTCGTCAACGCGGCCTCGTACGCGCGAGCCTGGAGTTGGAGATCGAGCTCGCCGACGGCGTCCGCCTTCCACGGACGCGCGAGAGCGCCGACGAGCGGTCGGTAGCCGATCTCGGTGAACACGATCGGCCGGGCGTGGCGGTCGGACAGTCGCTCGAGGTCCGCGCAGATGGGCCGCCAGGCCGCGAGCAGCGCGTCGAGCGTCGCGTCGCCTCGAACGTCGAGCGGGAAGTACGCGTTCACGCCGATCGCATCGAGCGCGTCCCAGAACGGCACGTCCTCGATCCGATCCCAGTGCGCGGCGTAAACGAGACGACCCGGGTAGACGGCGCGTACTGCGGCGATGAGTTCGCGCCACTCGCGCTCGCGTGACAGTGTTCCGTCGAGCTCGGTGCCGACGCAGAGCGCGCTGACGTCGTTCTCCGCGGCGAAGCGCGCCCATGCGAACATGAAGGCGGTGTACGTCGTGAAGAACGACCTCCAGTCAGCCTCCGAGCCCATCGCGACGGCGCCGTGCCACGACTGGTCGATCCACAGGTGCGGCTTCAGCAGGACTCGCAGGCCAGCGGCGTGCGCCTGCTCGACGAGTTCGCGCTCGCGCGGCTCGGGGGCCCGCGCACGGATCTCCGGGCCGACCGGATCGGGCATGATCGCGAAGGGGACGTAGGCGAAGTCGCGCGCGCCGAGTCCGTGCAGCAGGTCGAAGTCCGCACGGTCGAAGCGCTGCAGGTGGTCCTTGCCCGAGACACCCTGCGCGACGAACGACCACGGCTGCGCGGGTGTCCGCGGAGGCGGCATGATCGGCGAAGAACACGCGGGCAGGGCGAGCGCGCAGATCGGCAGGACACGGGCGAGGTGCACGCGTGAGAAGATACGGGGTCGCCGCCCGCTGGAGGCGGTTCGGGCGCGCGGGTTTTGAACCCCGTCAGCACCCGTTCCGTGAACCAGAGGCCACGAAACAGCGCGGCCTCCGTCACCGGAGGCCGCGCTTCGCACTCGGGTCGCGCTCGTCCGCACGTCAGCTGCCCCAGAGCACGGAGACACCGTTCGTCAGGTTGAACGTGTCGCTCGTGCAGAAGTTGGCCGCGTTGCGGTACCAGGCCTGGTACGTGCGGGTGTTGCCGGCGGTCACACCGCCGCGCACCGAAACGGAGAGGTCACCGCCCTGCGGGTAGCTCGACGCGCCCGCGGCGGTCAACTTCGTGCCGAGGCGCACGACCGAGCCGCTCGCGCAGCGCAGGCCGTCGCCGAACGCGGCGCCGAGGCCGCCGTTCTGCGCGCTCGTGCCCTGGAAGAAGAGCACCGACACCGTCGCCGGCAGGCCCGACACCGACAGCGCGAACGTGTCCGCGCCGACACTGACCGTGCCGGAGCCGGCGAGCAGGCCGCTCGTGCCCGTCGAGTTCGCGCAGCCCGCGCCCGCCGAGCCCGTGTTGCCGCAGGGGCACGCGCCGCCCGATCCGTCGCCCGCGCAGAAGGGCTCGTAGCCGACGCAGACGGCTTCGACGATCGCGAAGTCGTCGATCGCGGCCTCGACGATCGAGCCGGTGCCGAGGTCTTCGGCGACGAAGCGCACGCGCACGTTGCCCGTCAGCGCGACGAAGTCGGTCACGCGGAATTCGCGGCGGTACCAGCCGCCCGAAGCCTGCGCGTTGCCCGGCCCGAGCGTCTCGACGTTGACCCAGGTCGTGCCGTTGTTCGACACGTCCACGCGGAAGCTGTCGTCGACCACCGTGTTGCCGTCGTTCACGTACCAGCGCCAGTAGCTGACGACCGGGTTCGTGTAGCTCGCGAGGTTGTACGTGTTCGAGAGCAGCGTGGTGCGTCCACCGTCGACGTCGGCATCGCCGACGCCGCCGCCGACCGTGCCCTGGCCCGTGAACCAGCAGTTGACGCCGGCCCCGGCCGTGTGGTCGTCCTCGGTCTGCTCGGCGGAACCGATCGGGTTGGCGCGCACCCACAGGCCGGCCGTCGCCGTGTCCGTCGCCGTGTCGCGGGCGAAGCCGCCCGCGTTCGCTTCGAAGTCGGCCGAGGCGACGCTCGTCGTCCCGAGCGAGGCCTGCGCGGTGTACGTCGCACCCGGCGCGCCTTCGGGCGCCGTCCAGACGATGCCGTTCGTGCCCGTCGCGGAGATGTAGTAGTTGACCGTCGTGCCGCAGGGGAACGAGGGGAACACGGCGCTGTAGAGATCGCCGCCGAGCGGGCTCAGCGGGACCGGCGTGTAGGCGCCGCCCGTGCTCCAGTACAGGGTCGGCGTGCCCGCCTGCAGGATCCCCGGCGTGTTCTGGAGGATCTGGACGACCGTCGCGTCGCCGGCCGGGTTCAGCTGCGTGGGCGCGCTCTGCGGGAACGCGAACGCGATCTGCGGGTCGCCGACCCACCAGACGAAGAACCCGTTCTCGATGTCGGAGCCGATCACGACGCCGCTCGGGAAGTACGGGTAGTTGTTCCACAGGCCGTTGTAGCCCGTCGCGTCGTCGGCCGGGTACGTGTCGAACCACGCGCGCAGCGTCGGGGTCGTCACGCCGCTCGCGGTGTCGAAGACGCGCAGGCCGCTGCGGTAGTTCGCGTGGTAGACGAGCGAACCCTTCGTGTAGAGGTTGTGGTCGACCGTGACGCCGTTCTGGTACTCGCCGATGTAGGTGAGTTGCGGCACGGGCAGGTTCAGGTTCGCGGCGTTGAACACGCGCGTGAACGGACGGCCGTCGACCTCGTCGTTGTGGAACAGGAACTGGCGGTCGGGCGAGAGCCAGGCCTGGTGCGAGTAGTTCGACAGCCCGTACGCGACGTGCAGCAGGTGGACCGGGGCCGCCGCGTTCGACACGTCGACGATGTCGATGCCCGTGTCCGTGTACCCGCTGCCGAGGCCGCCGCAGCAGATCGCGAGCTCGCGCGGCCCGCCGCCCGGACCGCCGGTCGGATAGGTGACGACCTGCGACTCGTGGACGTAGCGGTCGGACCAGGCGCCGAGGTAGGTCGGGCTGGCCGGGTTCGCGTTCAGGTCGTAGATGCGCAGCCCGTTGCTTCCTCCGCCATCGCGATAGAGACGACCGGAGGTCGGGTTGAGCGCGAGGGTGTGCGTGGCCAGGGTCCCGCCGGTCGTGATCGTGTTCGCCAGCGTGACGACGCCGTTGTCGACGTTCGCCAGGTTGATGACCTGGATGCCGCCGCCGCCTTCGGATCCGGCGTAGGCGTACGTGCCGAACGAGCGGACGTCGCGCCACAGGCTCTGCGGGCCGGCGATCTGCCCGACGATGACCGGGTTGCCGGGTTGCGTGACCTCGACGATCGCGGTGCCGTTCGAGTGGCCGAACAGCGCGTACTCGCGACCGGACGGAGACGTGTACCCGAAGCACGAATTCCCGTTGCCGCCCGACGCGACACCGAAGTCGGAGAGCGGCATCCACGCCAGCAAGGTGACGTTGCTGCGCGCGAACTGGTCACCGACGCCGAGCTGCTGCTGCCCACCACCGGTCGCGAACTGGCGCTTCAGCGCGTTGCGCCACCCGGGCCCTTGATAGGCCGGCTGCTTGTCGAGCAGCTTCGGATCGCCGTCGTGCGCGAGCGCGGCGGGCGCGGTGAGGATCGCGGCGAGGAGGGGGAGAGCCAGAAGGCGGTGTTCTTGCATGGAGAGAGGGCCGGAAAGGAATTCCGGAGCTGGGGGCGACGCGAGCCCTACCCCTCCATCGTGCACCGGTTCCCCGGTTCGGTCTAGCCGATCCGTGGGAGAGTCCATGGGGGGCCTGAATCGAGGGGCCTGGGAGCCTTACCCTCGCGAGAGCGCTCGATCGAGCGCCTCGAGGAGTTCCGGCTCGCGCGCCGGCTTCTGGAGGAAGGCGACCGCGCCGTTCTCCAGAGCCATCTGGCGCGTGCGGGCGTCGGCGTGCCCCGTCAAGAACACGATCGGCAAGTCGGCGCAGGCGCGCCCGAGCTCGCTCTGGAGGTCGAGCCCGCTCCGTCCTGGCATCCGCATGTCGAGGAGGAGGCAGCCGCGATGGGCGGGCTCGTACTCCGCCAGGAACTCGTCCGCGGACCCGAACGAGAGGACGCGGAATCCGCACGAGGTGAGCAGCCGGTTCAGCGCACGGCGCAGGGCCTCGTCGTCGTCCACGAGGAACACGGTCCCGCGCTCGGTGGAGGGGATCGGGGCCTTGGGCTCGGGCTGCGAAGCCGGAACGGCGTCCCCGGGCACCGCGGCAGCGGGACCTTCCGCGAGTTGGCCGCTTTCCGGGCGGCGATCCGGTCGAGGACGGGTGTTCATCCGGGTGGCGTGGGGCGGTGTCCCACGCGGAAGTGCGCGTGGCCAGAGCGCGGTGTCCCCCGCTGGGCCCAACCGCCGGCGTGCGCGCCGGGGACGGGGCGCGGCGCTGGCGGCCAGGGACGCCGTGTGGGTGGTACCACTCTCTGCACCTCCCAATCTGCGCTGTCGCGGCGCCTTCGGCCATTGCACCTTGGGGTAGCGCGTCGGCGCGCGGCCTCCCCCGGTCACCTGCGGCCCAAGCCCAGGCGTTCGGCCATGAGGACCAGCTCAGCCAGGGAGTTGGCGCGCATCTTCTGCAACACGCGCGCCCGGTGGAGCTTCACGGTGCGCTCGGCGATGCCGAGAGCGAAGGCGACTTGCTTGTTGAGTTGTCCGGTGACGATGGCGGCCAGGATCTCCTTCTCCCGCTCCGTCAGCGTCTCGTGGCGCCGCCGCAGGATCGCAACAGCGTCGCTTTCCTGTCGCATCTGCGCGTCGCGCTCGAGCGCGCGCTCGAGCGCCTGGATGAGGTCCGCCTCGCGCACGGGCTTCTGCAGCAGGTCCACCGCACCGTGCTTCATGGCCTGCACACTGCTGGGCACGTCCGCGTGTCCGGTGAGGAACACGATCGGCAGCGCCGCGCCGCGCGCGACGAGCGCCTCCTGCAACTCGAACCCGCTCTGTCCCGGCATGCGCACGTCGAGGAGCAGGCAGCCGGCCTTGCGCGGGTCGAACTGGTCCAGGAACTCGTTCGCCGAGGAGAAGGCGCACACGGTGTACCCGTGCGAGTCCAGGAGGCGCGTCGTGGCGCGACGCAGCGCGTCGTCGTCGTCCACGAGGAAGATCGTGCCGCGCGCGCTCACGGCTTGTTCCTTCGCTGGGCATCCTGGGGCAGGTCCACGCGGAACGCGGCCCCCGCGCTGCTCGAGCTCAGCAGCCCGAGCCGGCCGCCGTGCGCCTCGACGATCGTGCGGCAGATCGCGAGTCCGAGACCCATCCCCGCGGCCTTCGTCGTCACGTAGGGCTGGAACAGCCGGTCGCGCAGCTCGGCCGCGATGCCGGGGCCCGTGTCGTGCACCTCCAGCGCGACGCCCGTCGGCGTCCGGCACGTGCGCAGCAGGATGCGATGGTCTCCTTCCCGATCCGACATCGCATCGCAGGCGTTCTTCACCAGGTTCACGAGCACCTGCTGGATCTGCACGGGGTCGGCTCCGATGGGTTGGATGTCCTCGGCCAGGTCGAGCTGGAGCGCAGCGGACTGGTCCTCCAATTCGCGGCGTACCAGCGGCAGAGTCTCGTGCACGAGCGCGTTGACGTCCACCGCCGTCCGTTCGGTCTCGTGCTTGCGCAGGAACTGACGCAGCCTCCGGATCACCTCCGAGGCGCGTTCCCCTTGCTGCGCGATGTCCCTGAGGATCGAGTCGAGCTCCGCGCTGCTCACGCCGTCGCGGGCCAAGTAGCGGCGCGCGGCTTCCGCGTTCGTGACGATAGCCGCCAGGGGCTGGTTGACCTCGTGCGCCAGCGAGGTCGCGAGCTCGCCAGCGGTCGCCACGCGCGCGACGTGCGCCAACTCCTCGCGCAGGCGCGAAGAACGCTCCTCCGCGTGGACCCGACCCTGCGTCGCTTCGAGCAGCGCCTGCGCGCGCCGCTGCACGATCCCCAAGCGCAGGCGGTGCAACGCGATCAAGCCCGCCAGGGCCGCCAGGAACAAGGCCAGGCGGAAGGCCAGGGTCTGCCACCACGCAGGCAGGAGCTCGAACCGCAGCGACTCCGGCTCGGCGCCCCAGACGCCGTCTTCGTTGCGGGCCTTCACGTGAAATGTGTAGGCGCCGGGTGCAAGTGCCGTGTACGACGCCTGCCGCGATTCGCCGGCGTCGACCCAGTCCCCGTCGTAGCCGTCGAGCCGGTAGCGGAAGCGGATGCGCTCAGGAGCGGTGAGTGCGAACGCGGTGAACTCGAACTGGAGCCGCCGTGTTCCGGGCGGGATCTCGAGGTTTTCGGCCGGGCTCAGGGCTGCTTCCTCGGTTCGCACGCGCTGGATGCGCACGCTCGGCTCCAGGCGGTTGAAGGGGAACTCGTGCGCATCCACGCGCACGGCGCCCGAGATCATCCCGAACCACATCCGTCCCGCCGCGTCACGGAAGCCGGCGGGCCCGCCGTAGGAGGCCTCGTTCATGCCTGCCTCCGGTCCGATCACGATCGGATCGACCCGCGAGCTGCGACCCTGCAAGACCGCCATCAGGTCCGCGCGGTCGACGATCATCAGGCCCAGGTTCGAGAGCATCCACAGCCGGTCCCTGGCGTCGAAGAGGATGCGCGAGAGCGAGCCGTCGAAAAGTCCATTCCGGGTCGTGATCGTGCGCGCGCGACCGCCGGAGAGGAGCGTGAGCCCACCGCCGTACGTGGCGATCCACACGCCGCCGCCAGCCTCGGGCAGGAGGTCTCGGACGCTCCCGAAGGAGAGGCCCGCCTCGGGCCCGAAGCGCGTCACGACGCCGGCGCGCACGCAGAAGACCTGGTCGTCGCTGCCGGCCCACAGGCTCTTGTCCGGAGCGACCGCGACCGCGTGGATCCTGCCCGGGAGATCCAGCTCCTCGCGCACCACGTCGTCGACGCCCATCCGCAGGAGATGGCCGCTCTCCGTCGCGAGCCAGACCTCGCCGTCCGGCGACTCGGCCATCGGCCCGACGGCGGGCGGGAACAGCCGACCCTCCAGCAGCGGTTCGAAGGACGCGTCGTCACCGCGGGCACGCCGCAGCCACGAGCCATTGACGCCGGCCCACGTGCGCCCGCGTTGATCCTGGAGCAGCGAATGGACGAGCGGCGGTTTGGGCCCCGGGACGTCGAGGGGCTCTTGGCGCTCCTCGTCGTCCTCGACCGCGATGCGCGCCAGTCCCCGGTTCAGGTATCCGACCCAGGCCCCGCCATCGCCGTCGTCACACAGTGCGCTGACGGTCGACTGTCCCTGCTCCGTCTCGAAGAGCCGCAGGCGGCTCGGGCGCATGCGGATGAGCCCGGCCTCGGATCCTCCCAGCCAGGTGTTGCCCTCCCGATCGAGGAGGATCGAACGCACGTCGAAGCCCTGCACGAGATCCGACGAGGAGCGCACACGCAGGGTCGGCGCGCGCTCCGAACGGGTGGCGACGCGCACGGCTCCCCGGTTCGTCCCGACCCACAAGGATCCGCGCCCGTCGTCCGCGGTGACGTTTACGAAGGCCCGGATCGGGGGCTCGACGCGGAATCGCTCGATGGCGCCCGCGTCCGCGCGGGCGATCCCATCGATCAGGCCGACCCACAAGCCGTTCGCCGCGTCGGGCGACACGGAGACGATCGGCACGGGCGCGGTGAGCCGTGCCAACTCGGCGCCGGACGCCTCGAAGTACACGATCTCGTCCCGCATGACGGCGCAGACCACACCATCCTTGCGTGAGCAGAGACCGCGGTACACGCTCGCGCCCCGCCCCGGAAGGACCTCCGACCACGCACCATCGGCGAGACGTTGCACCGTGCCGTTCGCTCCCGCGGTCCAGAGCGAGCCGTCGCGGGCGCGCAGGAGCGAGAGGGCGCCATCCGGTCCTGGCACCCGGAGGCTCTGGTCCAGGCGACCGTCGCGCAGGTGGTGCAGGTCGCCCTCCTGCGTCGTGAACCACAGGCCCCTCGAGCCGTCCTCGGTGAGCCCCGTGATGCGGTTCGATCTCAGGCCAGGGAGCGTGTCGATGGCGAAGCGACGAAACTCCAGCCCGTCGAAGCACAGGAGTCCGCCGTGCGTGGCGATCCAGAGCTCGCCGTCCTGGCCCTGAAGGATCGCGTTGATCGAACTCTGCGGCAGCCCGTGGGTGATGTTCCACCAGCGAGCGATCGCGTCCTCCGCGTCCCCGAGCGCGTGGATCTGCGCCGGGGCGGCCGTCGCGGTCCACGCGGAGAGCAGCGCGCCGACGAGCCACGTCCGGCCGCGGACGGGTGCGAAACGTCGAGGGGCCGGATCCCGCTGGAGAGGCATGAGTCCAGTATCGCCCCGTCCCGACCTCCGAGCGAGAAAGGCCCGCGCTCTCCGGGGACCCGGTCCGGGCCGCGTCGAACGAGATGCCGGCAGGGCCTCCCTCGCGTCCGCGCCCGCCCGCCGTTGCGCCCGGGGAGCGCGATCCCCGCGCCACCTCCTCCGCGGACGTCCCGGCGCCCCAGGGCGCGAGCCCACGGTCGAGGCCGATCCCGGTCCGCCGATCAACCGCCGGACCAGGCGCTCGGATTCACCCAGGACTTCGCGGATGCGGCGCCTATCGAGCCGCTGAGCTCGAGACGCTGTCCGCCGCGCTCGAGGCGCACGCGGACGGAGCCCTCCACGGGCTCGCTCCACGCGTCCTGGATGGACCGCTCGTCGGCCACATCGCGACCGTTCACGGCGAGGAGCGTGTCGCCCTCGCGCAGGCCCAGCCGGCCGGCGTCGGACCGGGGATCGAGGGCGACGATGCGCGCACCCTCGAAGTTCGCGCGCATCCGCCGGGCGACCGGCTCCCTCTGGACGGCGACTCCGAGCCGCGCGAGCTCGGCGTCCGGATCGAAACCGCCCTGTTGTTCGACCCAAGTCGACACGCGCTCGCGGGTCGCGGTCCCGAGCGTCCGATCGACCGCCGCCAGGAAATCGGCCACGCCCGGTCCGGTCTTCCGCGGTTGCCAGCGCGGGTCGTTGACGAATTCGCGCAGCCAGCCGTCGAGGCCGTCGGCGCGGCCCGCGCGGCGCAGCTCGAGGTCGAGCAGCGCCGCGACCAGGAGCCCGCCGGTGTACGTGGCGTCGTAGTGGGTCTGGCCCTCGAAGAAGCGCGGACCTCCGGCCTGGCTGAGCGACGTGTCGAGACCCACGGCGAGGCTCTTCCAGCCGTCGAGCTTCTCGCCCAGCTTCTCGCCCAGTTTCTCGCGCGTCATCAACCCGAGCCGCGCGGGGACGACGTGCGCGTACCAGTCCGTGAAGCCCTCGCCGACGAAACGCAGGTCGTCGCCGAAATCGAGCCGCGACACGGCCCACAGGTGGTGGAACTCGTGCGCGACGAGGTGCGCGATCATCTCGCTCGCGGTCGGGTTCCCGAGGTCGCCGCAGACCTGCAGCACCATGGCCCCGTTCTTGGGGGATCCGGCGAACGAGAAGCCCTGCACGGGCTTCGGCGCGACGAAGAGGAACAGGTAGCGTTCGCGCGGGACCATCCCGAACAACGCCAGCTCCGCGCTGCAGATCTTCTCGATCGCGGGCACGGCGAGAGCCTCGAGGGAAGCCTGGCCGGGGGCGATGCCGACGTCGATCTCCATCCCGTCGAGCTGGATCCGGCGTCGGTTCCAGTCGCCGAGCGCGACGAGGTCGTCTTGGAGCGCCTGCTCTGAACCGGGGTCGTACGTACCCGGCTCGACCTCGCGCCACGAGCACAGGACCGGCCAGTGCGCGGGGCCCTCGAAGCGCACGCGGTAGGTCGCCTCCGCGCGGCCGTCGAACTCGGGCGCGACGAGGATGGCGCCGGTCATGAGCAGAGCGTGATCGGTCGTCACGTAGGGGTGGCCGAAGGAGTCCCGCTCCGCGACCTCGGGACGATCCTGCGCGGTCAAGGCACTCGTCCAGGTCACGATCGCGTCGGTCGCGCCGCCCGTCGCGAGCTTCCAGCGGTAGGGGCCGTCGGACTCGAGCGCGAGCGGCGTGCCGGCCGGCGTGGCGGCCGCGAGCGGCACGGCGAGGAGCGGCGCCTCGAGCCTCACGAACGAGTAGCCCTCGGGCAGAGTCAGCGCGAGCTCGGTCGCCCCGGGGTCGAGCCCGCGGAGGCGCAATTCGACCTCGACCGCGCGCGCGGCCGGTTCCAGGAGCCGCACGCGGTACTCGGCGCGCGGACCGATCGCGGCCTCGGGCCGCGCGGAGTTCGTGGCGCACGCACTGACGGAAACGAAGAGCGCGACAGCGGGTCCGAACCGGGTGGGAGTGCGCATGAGGACGCGTTTACGCAGGCTGCGAGCGCCGAGTTGGCGTCGAATTCCCGTGGCGCCACGGCTCGCGGCGCGACGCTACACTCGCCAGCTTGGAAATCGTCCTCGTCCACCCCGAGATCCCGCACAACACGGGCTGCGCCGCCCGGCTCGCGGCCGGGCTCGGCCTGCGTCTCCACCTCGTCGAACCGCTCGGATTCAGCCTCGAGGACCGCTACCTGAA
Organism: Planctomycetota bacterium; assembly: GCA_026692665.1. Taxonomy (GTDB): domain Bacteria; phylum Planctomycetota; class UBA1135; order UBA1135; genus JAEUHZ01. The sequence continues at coordinate 61,801 of JAPLOF010000055.1, read as the reverse complement.
GCGCGCCGGGCTCGACTACTGGCCGCTCGTCGACCTCGTCGTCCACCGCTCGTGGAACGCGGCGTCGCAAGCGCTCGCGGCGGGCTCGGCCCGGCCGTTCGTCGAGCGTCTGCGACTCTTCAGCGCACGCGGCGGGCAGTCCCTCTTCGAGACCCCGTTCGAGGCCGACGACGTGCTCGTGTTCGGCTCGGAGAGCCGCGGACTCCCGACACGTCTTCTCGCGGACCACGCCGACCGACGGGTCTACGTACCGATCCGAAGCGGCGTTCGGAGCCTGAACCTGGCCAACGTGACCTGCCTCGGCGTGTACACGGCGATGGTGCGCGCCGGAGTGCCGCTGCCGCAGAACGACGGCGCCTATGTCGCGCATCCGCGTGCGGCCGAGGACGTGAAGCCGTCCTCGCGCGTCGAACGGGTCGACGCGTGAGCTCGGGCGACGAGCTGGCCGACGGCGGTGCGGACGACTTCGAGCTGGACGCCTCGAGCGCACCGGGTGGCATCGCGGAAGGGGCGTTCGGTTCCGGGACGGAGCCGATCGCCGGGGGGGCCGTCACCACGGAGCGCAAGCCGCGCCAGGGCGACGAGTTCACGCTCACGATCGACGCGTTCGACGCGCGCGGCCACGGCCTCGCGCGTTCCGGGCCCTACCGCTTCCGCGTGCAACGGGCCGCCGTCGGCTCCACCGTCCGCGCCCGGGTGCTGCGGCGGCGGCGCGACGAAGTCGAGGCCGTGGCGTTCGACGTCGTCGAAGGGGGGCCGCACGCCGTGCGGCCGGAATGCGCGCACTTCCGGGCCTGCGGGGGCTGTTCGTTCCAGGATCTGGCCTACGCCGAGCAGCTCGCGGGCAAGAAGCGCCTCGTCGAATCGGCGCTCCACGCGCGCGGACTGCTGGCGCACGGCATCGCCGTCGAGGAAGTCGTCCCCGCGCCGAGGATCTGGCGCTACCGCAACAAGATGGAGTTCACGTTCTCGAACCGGCGCTGGATCGCGCCGGCCGAACCCGAGGGCGTCGACGCGTCGTTCGCGCTGGGCATGCACGCGCTGGGGCTCTACTCGAAGGTCGTGGACGTGCGCGCCTGCCCGATCCAGTCGGAGATCGCGGATGCGGTCGTGGCCGCGTCGCGCGCGATCGCGGTCGAGCGCGGTCTCTCGGCCTGGGACCTGAAGCTCCACGCGGGCCTCCTGCGGCACCTCGTCATCCGCCGCGCCGAGCGCACGGGCGAGGTCCTCGTGAACCTCGTCACTTCGGCCGACGCGCCCGAGCTGGTCGAACCGTTCGCCCGCGAGCTCGCCGCGCGCGTTCCCGGCATCACCACGATCGTCCAGACGGTGAACTCGCGCGCAGCGACGACCGCGATCGGAGAGCGCGAGCGGACCCTCCTCGGGCCGGGCACGATCACCGAGGAACTCTGCGGCCTGCGCTTCTCGATCTCCGCCGGCTCGTTCTTCCAGACGAACACGCTGGCGGCCGAGGGCCTGTTCGAGGCCGTGCGGCAGGAAGCCGCGCTGGGACCCGACGGCGTCGCGTGGGACCTCTACTGCGGCACCGGCACGATCTCGCTCGTGCTGGCCCGCGGCGCGCGCGCCGTCGTCGGTTTCGAGCTGGTCGCCTCCGCGATCCGCGACGCGCGGGCGAATGCCGAGCGCAACGGCATCGCGAACGCCCGCTTCGTCGAGGGCGACGTGCTCACGGGCCTTTCGGCGACGTCGGGCCTGCCCGTCCCCGACGTGCTCGTGCTGGATCCGCCGCGCGCGGGGCTCCACCCACGCGTCGTCCCGTCGCTCGCCGCGGTGCCCGCGCGACGCATCGTCTACGTCTCGTGCAACCCGGCCGCCGCCGCGGTCGACGTCGCGGCTTTCGCGGCGATCGGCTGGCGGCTCGCGCGCGTCCGCCCGTTCGACCAGTTCCCGCACACCCCGCACGTCGAAACCGTGCTCACGCTCGAACGCGCGCCGTGAACGAGCCCAAGGAACCGGCCGAAGAGCGCCCGCCGCGCCAGTGGGGCAGCCGTTGCGAGGAATGTGCGCACGTCCGGGGGATCCGATCCGCGAAGGGCTCGACGTTCCTGATGTGCCGGCTCGGCGTCGACGACCCCCTGTGGCCCAAGTATCCGCCGCAGCCGGTCGTTTCTTGTCCCCGTTTCGAGTGCTACGTTCCCCCGCGATGAAGGCACTGCGAACGGTCCCGGGGAGCCTCCTGGCCGCCGCTCCGAGCCTGCGCGACGAGAACTTCATGCACACGGTCGTGCTCATGTGCGCGCATGGCGACGAGGGCGCTCACGGGCTCGTGATCAACCGCCCGTCGCCGATCACGATCGACAAGCTCATGCCGGCGCACGCGCTGCTCGCCCGGCAGCACAACGTGGTCCATGCCGGGGGGCCGGTGGGACTCGACACCCTCCAGTTCGTCCACCGCGTCCCGGGTCGCATCGCGGGCGGGGTCGAGCTCTCGTCGGGCATCCACCTCGGCGGCGACATCGACCAGCTGGCCCAGTTCCTCGAGGAGCGCGGCGAGAGCGCCGCCGAGGACGTGCGCCTGATCCTGGGCTACGCCGGCTGGGGCGCCGGACAGCTCGAGGAGGAGCTCGCCGGCGGCTCGTGGATCCCGGTCAGCCTCCAGCCCGAATGGGTCTTCGCACCCGACTCCCAGGGGGTCTGGCGCCAGGTCGTCCGCTCCCTCGGGGGGGCGGCCGCGGGTCTGGAGGATCTGCCTCCGGACGTGAGCTGGAACTGACGCCCGCTCCGCGTGTTCTCGCCCGGGCGGGGCCGGAATCCCATTTCCCTCAGACGGAAACCGGGGAATCCGCACCCCCTCCGATCCGAGGTTGCGGAATCCTCACGCACTTCGGGTTGAGCGCGTCGTTCTCTCCGAGGTGCGTTCCAACGCGCTTGGAGGGGGGGAATGGAAACTCAGAAGCCGGCCCATGAGGCCCTGCTCGACCTGCTCGTCGAGGAGGGCGCCGTCGATCGTGCGGTCGCCGAGGCCGTCCGCACACGGCACCGCGAGACCTGGGTCCCGCTGGGCAAGATCCTGCGTCAGAAGGGCTGGCTCAGCATGGGCCAGCTGGTGGAGGTCCTGCAGCTCCAGGCCGGGCACCCCGGGTTGCGCCTGGGCGAGATCGCGCTCCAGCGCGGCTTCTGCAGCGCGAGTCAGCTCGCGGAGGCCCTGCGCATCCAGAGCGATCTGTCGCCGCACATCCTGGAGCTCGTCGCCGGCACGCAGGGGCTCGATCCCGACAGGATCCTGCGCGCACTCAGCCGCTACGTCCGGGCCCTCGAGGCCCGGATCCCGGCCACTCCGGCCGAGTCGTAGCGGGGCTTCAGTTCGTGGCGCCGTTCGTCGCCAGTCGGCGCGACGGGGCCTCGTCGCGCCCGTGGGCTCCGACGGGCTGCAAACCGCTCAGGTCGAGCACGCGCTCCATGAGCCGCACGCGCTCCTGCATCGCCAGCGAGGCGACCGGGATGTAGGGGATGCGGAAGAGCTCGAGCAAGAGCTTCACCATGCCGTCGATGCGCACGACCTCTTCCCACTCGACGCCGGCGCGCACGCCGTCGGCCACGACGAGCTCCTTGTGCGGGCGCAGGAAGAAGACGATGCCGCCGCGCACGGACTCGAGGTAGGTCGAGAGCCGCGGGTCGGTCGCGATCTCGCCCAGGATCGTCGCGTGGTGGCCGGCGTAGGCCAGGTTGCAGAACGCGCGGTCGGACACGAACGAGCCGGTCTGCTTGAACTCGGCGTCGATCTGGCGCTCGAAGACCTGGCGCTGGTAGCGGTCGACGAGATCGACGTTCGAGCGCAGCGCGTCGAGTTGCGCCTCCATCTCGGCCAGCACCCCGCGCGCGACCTCCGAGATCATCGGCAGGCCGTAGCGGTCGCGGACCCAGCGGGCCAGGGTGGTCTTGCCGGTCGCGTGGGCGCCGACGAGGTAGATGCGGACGGCGGGCTGCTCGGTGGGCTGCATGTGGGGGGGTGCTCCGGCTGGGAACACTACCCGTAGTGGGTCGATCCGTCGAGGTGTCGATTCCGAGGACCCGCGCTCTTCACCTGTTGCGGCATGGACCGGACGGCCCGGGGCTTGCACGATGCGGCCGCCCGTCCGCCTGGAGAGCCCGCCTTGAGCACGCCCCATCTCGACCCGACCGCCCAAACGCCTCCCCGCCCGCGGAGCCTCCTGGGTTTCCTCTTCAAGACGACCCTGGGCTGCACGGCGTTCGCCTTCGGGAGCCTCCTGGTCCTCGTCCTGCTCCTGCCCACGCTCCTCGCGGGGACCGCCACGAGCCGCGGGGCCGCCGCGTTCGACGCGCGCTACCAGGGCCGGCTCGAGATCGGCTCGGCGTCGCTGGCGTGGTTCGGGGAGCAATCCGTGCGCGGCGTGCGCCTCCTCGATCCGTCGGGTGCGGAGGTCCTGCGCGCGGACGCGACGCTGCCGTCGCTGTGGAGCCTGATCCGGTCCGGCGGGACGCGCCTCGGCACGATCGTGCTCGACGTGGACGCGACCCTTGCGGCCGACGAGGCGGGCACGACGAATCTGCAGCGTGCGCTCGCGCCGCGCGGGGCGAGCAGCGGGACGGGGGGCCAGCCGGGCGGTGACGAGGCGCCGTTCGACGCGGCCGCGTTCGTGCGCGACCTCGACGCCGACGTGCGCGTGAACGTGAAGCACCTCTCCTGGTCGGATGCCGACACGCGGCGCCTCGGGAAGCCGTTCGTGATCGAGGACGCCGTCCTCCACGCCTTCAAGAAGCCCTCGACGCCGCTGGTCGCGCTCGTCACCGGGCGGATCGCCGGCGAGAAGCCGGGCACGCTCGAGGTCGACGTGAAGGTCGACGGGCCGATCGATCCCGCCGCGCGCTGGCCGCTCGGACGCACGCAGGCGAAGGGGCGCATCGAGGGCTTCTCGACGGCGCTCGTCGATGGACTCGCGGGTCTGTCGGGCGACCTCGTCGAAGTCCTCGGGCCGACGTTCGCGCTGCGCTTCGACGTGAAGGCCGAGTCGGCCGAGCAGGGGACCGCCGACCTCGAGCTCGACGGCGCGAACGCCGACGTCGCGATCCACGCGCGGCTCGCCGGCGGCGAGATCACGGGCGGCGACCAGCCGTTCCTCACCGCGACGACGCCGATGCCGCGCGGGATCCTCGAGCGCGTGCTGCGCGCGAAGCTGCCGCCGGACGCGCGCGTGACGCTCGCGGATGCCGGGAAATCGTGGACGGTTCGCGTGCCGAAGCTGCGGCTGCCGCTGCCGGATCCGAAGGCGCGCGACATGGCCAGCCTGCGTCCGGCGCTGGAGAAGGCCGAGATCGACGTCGAGGTCGACCTGCCCGGTTCCGCGACGATCGAGACGGACGCGCTGCGGGCGGCGAAGCTCACGGCCGGGATCTCCGCGATGAAGCTCACCGCGCGCGCGGCGCCGGGACAGCCTCTGGCCGCGCACTTCGAAGCGGCCCTCGATGCCGGTGCGCCGGGTAGCATGCGCGTCGATGCCACCGTGCCCGACGCCTTCGGGATGCTCGCGGGCGGGCCCGTTCCGCCTCTCCACCTGGTCGCCCGCATCGATGGACTGTCGATGCTCGCGCTCGGCGAGTTCTCCGGCCAGGGAGCGCGCATCGCGAGTGCGATCGGTCCGGTCGCGAGCCTCTCGATCGAAGTGCGCGATGCGAACCTCGAGCGCGGCGACGTGAGCGTGCTGCTGAACTCGGCGCACGCCAACGCGAGCCTGCACGCCAGGATCGTGGACGGCGCGCTGACCAGCCATCCCGCGGCGCCGACGCTCGTCTCGTGGCAGCCCACGCCCGAGTTCGTCGCGGCCGAGATCGGGCCGCGGCTGCCTTCGGGATCGTCGATCGAGCTCAGCGGACCGCTCCAGGTGTCGCTCACCGCGCTCTCGGCGCCGCTCCGCGACGCACGGTCGGGCGCGTTCGTGGGCGTCGACGCGCTCCTGGCCGGGCTCGCGGCCCGCCTCGACGTGAACCTGCCGAACGCGGCCTGGAACTCGGCGGAAACGCGCGCCGCGGGTGCCCCGGCGGAGGTGCGCGGGGCGAAGCTCGAGCTCCAAGTCGCGGCCGGCGCGCCGCCGCGTGTTCAGCTCGGCGCGGACGTGCTCTTGAACGGACCGACGCGACCGGCGGCGCGACTCGAGGTCGAGGCACGTCCCCGCGAGCCGCTCCTCGCGCTGCGGTCCGGCACGTCGCCTTCCGGCTCCGTGGACCTGACGCTGCGCGGACTCGACACCGTGACGCTCGAGAAGCTTGCCGGGCAGCCCGACCAGTTGGCGCCGCTCCTCGGACCGGCGCTGGACCTCGTGGTGCGCGCGGAGGGGCCGCTGCCGACGTCGGGTTCGCTCGACGTATCCCTCGTCGGTGCTTCGGGGCGCGTCGGTGTGAAGGGCCGCCTCGCGGACGGCCAGTTCGTGGCGACAGGCGACGAAGGACTCCAGGCCAACATCCAGGTGACGCCGGAGCTCCTGCGCGCGCGGCTCGGACCTTCGCTGCCCGCGGGCACACGCGTCGAACTCGCCGGCACGGGCCCGAGCGCGATCACGATCTCGGTGCGCGAGTTCGCGACGCCGCTCGAGGCGCCCGACGTCGCGCGACGCCTCGCGGGCACGAGCGCGAAGCTCGAGGTCGTTCTGCCGTCGATCGCCTACGCGGACGCCAAGACCGACGCGGCGAAACGCGCGGTCGTGCTGAGCGGCGCGCGTCTCTCGGCCGCCCTCTCGCCGACCGTGAAGCCGTCGCTGCGCTTCAGCGCCAAGGTCGAGGACACGCCGCCGGGCGAGCTCGCGCTCGACCTCGTCGCCCTCGATCCGCTCGAGAAGCTCCAGGGCGAAGGAGCCTGGAAGACGTTTCGCGCGTCCGCGCGCGTCCACGCCGAGAACGTGCCCACCGCGCTTGTCGACGCGCTGGCGGGACAGAACGGTCTGCTCGTCGAGGCGCTGGGCGACCGCATCCTGATCGACGTGCAGGCGCCCGAGGTGGCGTTCGACCGCGGGACGATCGAGGCGCGCGTCGAGAGCGGCAAGAACCGAGTCGTGCTCGCCGCGCACCTCGAGGACGGGACGCTCGTCATCGACAAGACCGACGGTCTGGACGTGGACGTCGCGCTCGGGCCGCTCGTCATGGACCGCGTCGTGGGCAGCCTGCTGCCCATGCTGAAGAAGGCCAGTTTCCTGGGCGCCGTCGATGCGCAGCAGGTCACGTCGAGCGCGGAATTCGAGCCGTTCCTGCTGAACTCGAGCGACGTGCACTTCGCGCTGGGCAGCGACGTCTCGAAGCTCTCGGGCGTCTTCCGCATCGACCTCGGGACTCTCTCGTTCAAAGGCCTGCCGATGCTCGAGCAGCTGGGCGTGTCGCTCGAGGCCGCGGACGTGCGCTTGCCGGCTTTCTCGGTTCCGATCAAGGACGGCGTGGCGGTCTACGACAAGCTGCCCATCCGGCTCGGCGGCCGCGAAATCCTCTTCGACGGCTCGGTGCGCCTAGTCGACGGCGAGATGTCGCTCGCCACGAAGTTGCCGCTCGCGATGTTCGGCAAGAAGTTCGACAAGGAGCTGGGCAAGATCCGCGAGTTCGTGCCGCTCGACACCGCGGTGCCGATCGTGCTGTCGGGCACGTGGAACAAGCCGCGTGTCGGATTCCAGGACGGCTTCCTGAAGGGCCTGCTCGAGAGCGCGGCTGGCAAGGCGGCCGAGAAGGGGCTCGACGACCTGCTCGACGGCCTCTTGGGGGGCAAGAAGAAGAAAAAGGACGGCTGAGCGCGATCTCAGATCGCCGGCAGCGCGTGCCCGACCTTGTGCGCGACGACCTCGACGACGCGCGCCAGCAGCTCGTGCCCGTCCTTGTCGTCGAGCCAGACGCCGCGCGCCGCGTTCCAGTCGTAGTGCCACGCGCGCGCGCCCGCGGCGAACCACATCTGGTTCGTGGCGGTCTGTCGGTTCAGGACGAAGCGCACGCGATCCCCGAACTCGAGCGTCACGACGCCGTCCGTGCCCGTGGCTTCGATCTCGTCCGGATCGAACTGGTCGCCCCAGCGCGCGACGCGCTCGAGGACGGCGTCGGCGAGGCTCAGATACGTCTGACGGTCCATGCGCGGGCAGGATAGCCGCTGCCAGCCCGCTCGGCTCACTCGATCGAGGAGAAGAGCCCGTCTTGTGACCAGTCGGACATCCACTGCGCGACGCGCGGCTCGAGCTCGGCCGGGTCCCCGCCGTGCTCCTTCTCGGCGGCGGCGATCGCGTCGGCGAGGCTCGCGCGTTCCCACAGGGCGTGCAGCGCCGCGAAAGCCACCGGATCGAGATCCTGGCGCCACACGACGTCGTCCTTTCGCCACACGAGCACGCGTGTCCGAGCCGGATCGAGGGGCGGCAGATCTTCGCCCTGCCGGACCGCCCGCACGATCGCGTTCGCGCGGTGCTCGAACTCCAGGAGTTCGAGCGCGGAGATCAGACGGGGACGAGGGTCCGCCCACGTGCTCGGAGGCAGCGCGGCGATGTCCGCGGGCGCCAGGACGCTCTCGCGCGGCGCGTCGAACACGCGCGTCATCGCGAGCTCGAGGCGCGCAAGGTCGGTCAGCAATTCGCGGCGCGGGAGGATCGCGTTGCTCGCGATCCACTCCGGCAGGTGTCGGCCCAGGACGGACAGCGTGAAGCTCCGTGGCGGGTGGTCGGCGAGGTAGCCGCGCGCCAGGACGTCGAAGTCGTCATGGCCCGCGACCGCGCGGACGGCCGGGTAGTCCTCCGCCAGCACGTTCACGAGCCGCGCCACGTGCATGTCGGCGTAGATCTCGACCCGCTCCTGTGCGGTCAACGTGCGCGAATGCAGCACATGGACTTCCGCCGCCTCCGAGCTCGCTCCGCGGCGGCTGGGCGGAAGGCTCGGCCGCACGACGGCGGCCTGGAACCAGGTCTGGATCTCGTCGAGCTCACCGCGCGGCATGGGCGGCTCCGCGCGTGGAAGGCTGGAGGAAAGCGCGCGCCCGCAGCGCTTCGGCGTGCACGACATCCAGGTCCGGGATGTCCTCGTCCCATTCGTAGAGGACCGCCCTCGGCCCCGTGCGCTCCAGCGCGTGGCGCAGGAGGTCCCACACCTCCAGGCGCGCGGTGCCGGAGTGCGTGTCGAGGAGGTGCGTGCCCTTGTCCGTGTGTCCCGCGACGTGGAACTGCACGACGCGTTCCGCCGGCAGCGCGTCGACGTAGGCGACGGGATCGAAGTCGTGGTTGCGGCTCGAGACGTAGACGTTGTTCACGTCGAGCAGCAGGGCGCAATCGGCGTCCTCGGCCATCCGCGCCAGGAACTCGGCCTCGCTCATCTGCGACGCGCGGAACTGCACGTACGAGGACGGATTCTCGAGCGCGATCGGCCGCTCGAGGATGTCCTGGACCTGCCTCACGCGCGCGACGACGTGTCGCAGGCACTCTTCGGTGTAGGGCAGCGGCAGGAGGTCGTGGACGTTGCGGCCGGCGACGCCCGTCCAGCAGAGGTGGTCACTGATCCAGTGCGGATGGATGCGGGCGGCGAGGTCTTTCACCTGCGCCAGGTAGTTCCGATCGAGCGGATCCGTGCTGCCGATCGAGAGCGAGACCCCGTGGAAGACCACCGGGTAGCGCTCGGCGACCTGCTCGAGGACGCGCAGCGGCCGGCCGCCCGTGGAGAGGTAGTTCTCGGTGATGACCTCGAACCAGTCGATCGCCGGGCGCTCGGCCAGCACGCGCCCGTAGTGCGTCGTGCGCAGTCCGATCCCGACGCCAAGGGCCGGCAGATCGAAGCGCGGGGCTTTCATGGTAGGGACCGGGCGGGTCCACCGGCGTGCGCGCCGGTGGACCCGCCCAGAGGAGCCGCTCTCAGTGCTTGACGGGGACGGCGCAACCGCCCTGGCCCTTGCACGAGTTCTTGCCCGCGCACCCGTTCGATCCCGACTTGCAGCCGCCCTGGCCCTTGCAGGCATTCTGGCCCTTGCACGAGTGGTGCTCCGCGGTCGCGCACCCGCCTTGTCCCTTGCAGGCGTTGTGGCCGGCGCATGCGTTGCTGGCGGTCTTGCAGGCGCCCTGGCCCTTGCACGCGTTCATGCTCTTGCAGGCGTGCTTGCCTTCGGCCATCGAGCTCATCGAGGCGTCCTTGTCGGAGCCCGCGCGACAGCCCGCGAGGGGCGCACCGGCGGCAAGGGCCGCGATGGCGGCGGCCAGGAGGGGAGTCACGTTCTTCATGGAATCTCCAGTCGGTCGATCGGTGTCTCGGCCGGTGGAATTCACCAGCCACGCTCCCGCCCTACGGAGGATCCAAGGGCTTTGGACTGGAATTTCCGTCGGGGATCCTCCCGCCGTCCCGGCCCTACTCGAGCCCCATCGCCGCGACGCCCTCTTCGTCGAAGCCCAGCAGGTGCCCGATCTCGTGGTAGAGCGTCGTGCGGATCTGCTCGACCAGCTCGGCCTCGTCGCGGGAGGCGCGCTCCAGGTTGCGCTGGAACAGGAAGATGCGCGGGGGCAGTTCGGCCGTGGAGTCCTCGGCCGCGTCCAGGCGGGACGTGCCCACGAAGAGGCCCAGCAGGTCAGGCGGCGTGCCGGCGGGGTCGGCCAGGTCGATCATCCACTCGGACGGCACGGATTCGACGACGATCTCGGTGTTCTCCAGCGAACTCCGGAACTCCGCGGGCAGGGCCTCGACCGCCGCGGCCGTGATGCGCTCGAAGTCCGCGTGCTCGAAGCGCGGCGGAATGGGCAGCGCGTCCGGGTCGATCGCGTGCGCCTCCCGCACGAGCTGGTCCGCGCCGGCGAAATCGCCCTGGATCTCGTGCGCGACCGACAGGCGCTCGAGCACCCCGACCGTGCGCTCGATGCCGGCGAGCTTCTCGAGCACCGCGCGCGCTTCGCCGATGCGCCATTCGGCCAGGAGGAGGCAGCCCTCGGCCCACAGCCAGTCGGGATGGTCGTCGACGTCCGCCGCCTCGCGGACGCGGTCCAGGGCGGCCCGGGCGCCGGCCAGGTCGCCGAGGTCGGTGCGCGCGATCCCCTCGGGGATCCAGCGGTCCGGCCAGTCGGCGTCCACGCTCTCGAGCTCGCGGAGCGCGGCCTCCGGATCGCCGGCGTCGATCGCCGTCCAGGCACGATCCAGAGCCTCGTCCTCGGGACCGGCTTCCTCCTCGTCCCAACCGCTCCACTTCGGCTCGCCCGTCGTTCCTTGGTTCTCCACGCCGGGCATTCTCGCCTCCCGCGAGCCCCACGCGCCAGAAGGGCATGGCTCGAACCGGGGCCCGCACCTAACCTGTTCGCCCGACACGGCCGTCGAGAGCTTGTTTCCCTACGTACCCAACCTGGCGCTCGCGGCGCTCGATCCCGGCGAGGTCACGCGACTCCTCGTCGCCCTGGGCGTGCTGCTCGTCGCCGCGCGGGTCCTCGGGGAACTGGCCCGCAAGCTGAACCAGCCGTCGGTCCTGGGCGAGCTCGCCGCGGGCGTGCTCCTCGGTCCGGCTCTGCTGGGCCGCGTCCTCCCGGACGCGCAGGCCTGGCTCTTCCCGACCGAAGGCCCGACGAAGGTCGTGCTGGAGGGGATCCGCCTGCTCGCGGTGACCCTGTTCCTGCTCGTCGCCGGACTCGAGGTGGATTTCTCGCGCGTGCTCAAGCAGGGGCGAGCCGCTTCGTCGGTCGGCATCCTCGGCATCGCGGTGCCATTCGCGATCGGGTTCGCTGTCGCGTGGAGGTTCCCCGAGCTCGTCGGCTGGTCGGGCCAGGTGCCCCGCGGCACCCACGCGCTGTTCTTCGCGACGGCGCTCTCGATCAGTGCGCTGCCGGTCATCGCGAAGACGCTCATCGATCTCCACCTCTACCGCTCGGACTTCGGGATGATCGTGATCGCCTCCGCGATCTTCAACGACCTCGTCGGGTGGATGGTCTTCGCCGTGATCCTCGGCATGGTCGGCGCCCAGGGCTCACCCGACGCGTTGTTGGGCGTCGTCGCTTCGATCATCGCCTTCACGATCCTGATCCTGACCGTCGGACGCTGGGCGATCCACCGCACCCTCCCCTGGGTGCAGGCCCACACGTCGTGGCCGAGCGGCGTCCTCGTGTTCGCGATCGCGCTGGCCCTGTTCGGCGGCGCGCTGACGGAAAAGGCCGGATTGCACGCCATCTTCGGCGCGTTCCTGACGGGTGTGGCGCTGGGCGATTCGTCGCACCTGCGCGAGCGCACGCGCACGACGATCCGGGAATTCGTGTCGAGCTTCTTCGCGCCGCTCTTCTTCGCCGGGATCGGCGTGGGGATCGATTTCCTGGCCAACTTCGACCTGTTGCTGTGCACGGTCGTCATGCTCGTCGCCTGCATCGGGAAGATCGGGGGCGCCGCTCTGGGCGCTCGCCTGGCGGGCATGGTCCCGCGCGAGTCGTGGGCCATCGGGTTCGCGATGAACGCGCGCGGCAGCATGGAGATCGTCCTCGGTCTCACGGCACTGAAATACGCGATCATCGACGAGCGGATGTTCGTGGCGCTCGTCGTGATGGCCCTCTTGACGTCGGTCATGAGCGGGCCGTTCATCCAACGTGTCCTGGGCCGACCCCGCCCGCGGCGGTTCGCGCGCCTGCTCTCCTCGAAGGCGTTCGTGGACCGCATCGCGGGTCCCGACCGTCGCGGTGCCGTGCGCGAACTCTCCCGGGCGCTCGCGACGGCTTCGGGTCTCGACGCGGGGCGCATCGAGGAGGCCGTCTGGGCCCGCGAGAAGCTCGGCACGACGGGAATCGGCGACGGGATCGCGATCCCGCACGCACGGATCGCCGGGCTGGCAGCCCCACTGATCGCCTTCGGCGTGGCACCGCAGGGCATCGATTTCGATGCCGCAGACGGCAAGCACGCGCGCCTCGTCTTCCTGATCCTGACGCCGGCCGAGCAGCCGGGCGCGCAGCTCGAGATCCTGGCCGACATCAGCCGCACGCTGAAGGACCCCGACGTGCGGACCAAGCTGGTCGAGGTCACGAACTGGACCGAGCTGCTCGCCGCGCTGCGCGCCGACGTGGACGCGCGCTGAGGGATCGGCTGGGCGCGCCTGCTGGGCCACGGTCGACCGGGGCCGGCTACTTCTTCCTCGGCGTGCTGGCCTCTCGAGCGGCCTTGGTGGCGGCCCAGGAGCAGATCGGGCAGCGCGTCATGTCGTGGCGCAGGGCGGGACAGTGCTCGCGGCCGAACAGGATGATCTCGAGGTGCAGCGGGATCCACGCCTCGCGTGGGAAGAGCGCCTTCAGGTCGCGCTCCGTCTGCTCGACGGAGCTGCCGTCGGACAGTCCCCAGCGCTGTGCGAGTCGGTGGATGTGCGTGTCCACCGCGAATGCCGGCACGCCGAAGGCCTGCGCCATCACGACGCTGGCCGTCTTGTGGCCGACGCCGGGCAGCGCCTCCAACTCCTCGAACGTCCGCGGGACCTCCCCGCCGTGGCGCTCCACGATCAGCTTCGACAGGGCGGAGATGTTGCGTGCCTTCGCCGGTGCCAGCCCGCACGTCTTGATGAAGTCGTGGATCTCCAGGATGGGCAGTCGCGCCATGGAGGCCGCGTCCGGCGCGCGCGCGAAGAGCGCCGGCGTGACCAGGTTCACGCGCGCGTCCGTCGTCTGGGCCGACAGCACGACGGCGACGAGCAGCGTGAACGGGTCGCGGTGATCCAGGGGGATCGGCGGGTTCGTGTACAGCTCGTCCAGGATCGCGCGGATCCTCTCGGCCTTCTCGGCGCGCTTCATGGGCGTAGGATACGCGCACCATGGATGCAGGGGAGCAGATCGAGGACTTCCTGCGCGGACAGGCGTACGCCGTCGTCGGCGTCTCGAAGGACCGGGCGAAGTACGGCAACAAGGTCCTGCGCTGCTACCTGCAGAAAGGGCGCCGGGCGATCCCGATCCACCCGCGCGAGGCGGAGATCGAAGGTCAGAAGTGCGTCCCGGACCTGTTCGCCCTGCGAGAGCCCGTCCACGGTCTCTCGATCATCACGCCGCCGGCGATCACCGAGCGCATCGTCGAGGACGCGGCCGCGGCGGGGATCACGCGCCTCTGGATGCAGCCCGGCGCCGAGAGCCCGCGGGCTGTCGAGCGTGCGCGCGAGCTCGGGATGTCGGTGATCGCCGGCGGCCCGTGCCTGCTCGTCGCTCTGGGCTACCGCGAGGACACAGGCTCCGTTCCGCGTGCCTAGCCGGGATCCGGCGCGCCCTGCGCGCAGGATCCGGGCCTCAGCCTTCCGCGATCGCCACCGCCGCCGCGATCCCGGCGTCGTGCGTGATCGCCACGTGGATCGAGGCGATGCCGCGCTGCCGCGCGATCTCGGCCGAGCGGCCGTGCAGCACGCACCGCGGCGCGGATCCGCGCTCGCGTACGACCTCGATGTCGACCCAGCGCACGCCGCGCGCCCAGCCGGTCCCCAGCACCTTCATGACCGCCTCCTTCACCGCGAATCGTCCCGCGTAGCTCTGGAAACGCTCCTTCTTGGCTTCACAGTAGGCGCGTTCGCCCGCGGTGAACAGTCGCGCCAGGAGCCGCTCGCCGCGCCGCGCGTACGCCGCCTCCAACCGGTCGATCCGCGTCAGATCCAGGCCCACCGCGACGACAGCCATGGGTCACTTCTTGTGCAGCAGGTTCCGCAGTGCCGGCTCCAGCTCCGGGAACTGGAATCGGAAGCCCGTTGCGAGCGTCCGTTCCGGCACCGTGTGCTGGCTGGCGGTCAACACGCTCGCGACCTCGCCCAGCGCGATGCGCAGCGCGAAAGGCGGCACCGGCAGGAACGCGGGCCGCGAGAGGACGCGACCGAAGGTCCGCACGTACTCCTTGTTGCGCACGATGCCTGGCGCGGCGCCGTTCAGCGGCCCCGAGACGTTCTCGCCCGAGATCGCGTGGATCATCAGGCTGCACAGGTCGTTCACGTGGATCCACGGGAACCAGGCCTGGCCGCTTCCGAACGGTCCGCCCAGGCCGAGCTTGAAGATCGGCGTCATCTGCTTCAGCGCGCCGCCGTGGCTGCCGAGCACGAGGCCGATGCGCACGGTCGCCACGCGCACGCCGTACTGAGTCGCCTTGTTCGCTTCGGCTTCCCAGTCGACGCACAACTGCGACAGGAATCCGTCGGCCGGGGCGGAGCTCTCGGGCAACAGCTCCTCGCCGCGATCGCCGTAGAAGCCGACCGCCGAGGCCGAGATCAGCGCGCGCGGCCGCTTCGGCGACGCGGCCATGGCATCCACGAGCCGGCGCGTCAGGTCGACGCGGCTCGCCCGCAGCTCGGCCTTGTAGGCGTCGTTCCAGCGGCGGTCGAGCACGCCCGCGCCGGCCAGGTTCACGACCGCGTCGAACTTGGAAACGTCGACCGGCCACGCGACGTAACTCATCCCGGCGCGCGCGCTGCGGAATCGCTCGGGATTGCGCGTCAGGACCGTGACGCGGTCGCTGCGGGCGCACAGCAGGTTGACGAGGATGTTCCCGACGAACCCCGTCCCGCCCGTGACGAGGACGTTCACGAGACCGCCTCGACCGCGAGGAGCGCGTCGCCACGACGCACGTCCGCGCCGTCGGCGGCGAGCACGGCCAACACGCGAGCTTCCCGGGGCAGGCCGTTCTGCGCGCGGTAGGTCGCATGGCTGAAGGTCTTCATGACCTCGAGCAGTCCGATCGGCGACCCGTCCTTCACGAGCGCGCCGGGGGAGACGAACGCCGGCTCGGCGGGGGTCGGGCGGTGCCAGAATCGGCCGCTCGTGGTCGCGCGCACCACGAGCCGGCCGTCGGCCGTCGCCGATGCGGCCGCGCCCGGCGCGCCGGCGCCACGAGTCGCGCCACGGAGTTCCTCGAGTTCGATCACGAGGTCACCGTAACCGACGGGGTGGTGAGCGCGCTCGGGAACCTCGCTCACGACGCGCCCTTCGACTCCGTCGGGCACGACGAGCCGGCGGCGCACGCCGAGCTGGGTCAGCACGCCGACGACCGTGCCGCCGGCGACGAGCCCGCCAGGCTCGAGAGCGGACGTGTAGAACCCCACGTCGGGCGCGAGGAGGCGCACGCGCGCCCCAACGCTCTCGACCCGGAGTTCCAACGCGTCGTGCATGGCTGGCCTGGCTTCCGATCAGTTCTCGAACTGCTCGGCGCGGATCTTCGCGCGACGCTCTTCGGCGACACGCATCTCCTCGTCCGTGATCTCGCGGATGCTGGGCGTCCAGCGGCCGTCCTCGAGCACCAGGTCGGACACGTACGTGCGGCCGGCGCGCACGTCGACCTCCAGTTTCGTCTCGCCGGTCGGCCCCGGAGCGCCCTGGTCCGTGATGCGGTAGAGCACGGTCAGCGTGTGCCTGCCGGGCGTCAGCTCGACCGAAACCGGGTAGCCCTTGCCCCAGCCGCGGAACGTGTTCACGCCGTCGATCGCGGTGATGGACAGGTCGCGCTCGACCCCGAACATCACCTTCGTCTCGGCCAGGCCGTAGACGGTGGCCTTGTTCTCGGCCGGGATGTCGAGCTTCAACGTGTCGTTCCTCGTGACGCAGGCGGTCGAGCCGAATGCGGTCAGTGCCAGAGCCAGGATCCAACGAATCTTCATGGTGCTTCCCCTCGGAAATCGCGCAGTCAATGTCCGACCGAGCCGTCGAGCGCCGCGAGGTCGTGCAACGACCAGATGCGCGGGTTCTTCACGGTCCGGTAGCCGATGGCCTGATAGCTCGCCTCGGCGAACAGCGAGAGCCAGTCGCGCAGCTCGTGGAGCGGGACGATCTCGTCCGTGTCCATCTGAGCCGCGGCCTTGTACGGGTCCATGTCGCCTTCGATGCGCGCTTCCGTGTCGCGCATGCCGGCTTCGACCTTGTCGCGTTCCGCGGGGTCGGTGGCGCTGATCTGGAAGTCCGCGTCGAGCTTCGTGCGGAACGCGGCGATCGCCAGCGTGCGGCCCTCCATCACGGAGAGGCGCGAAATCGTCGTGGATAGCTGCACGACGGGCTCGTAGGGCAGGCCCGAGAGCGCGTAGTAGCCGGCGCCCGACGCCTTGCGCAGCAGCACGGTGAACATGGGCACCTTGTTCGTGCTGTTGGCGTAGATGAGGCTCGATCCGTATCCCAGCAGCCCGAGCCGCTCCGCCTCGACGCCGATGTCGAAGCCCGACACGTCCTGCAGCCACACGATCGGGATGCCGTCCGCTTCGCACGCGCGACTGAACGCGGCGACCTTGGCGATCCCTTCGCGGTACAGGATCCCGGCGGGCTTCTTCGCTCCACGGTGCTCGGGGTCGTCGATCACGCCCTGGCGGTTCGCGACGAAGCCCACGTAGAGGCCGGCGACGCGCCCCACGCCGACCATCATCTCGACGCCGCGTTCGGGCCACAGCTCCCAGAAGAAGCTCTGGTCCACGAGTCGCGCGACGACCTCGTCGGCCGGATACGTGTGCCGATGGTCGGGCGGGAACAGCCCGTCGAGCTCGAAGGGCGGCAGGTGCGGTTCCGCCGGGTCCGCGCCGCCGCGGTAGTAGGGCACGGCGCTCGAAGGCAGTCGCGCGATCTCGGCGCGGATCAGCGCCAGCGCCGACTCGTCGTCCGGCACGCGCACGTCCGCGCAGCCGGAGATGCCGACGTGGACCTCGGGCCCGCCGATGTCGAGCGAGGAGAGCGACTGGCTCTTCGCGCCCTGGATCAGCGCCGCGCCGGCGATGACCATGTAGGCGCTCTCCGTCATCACGACGCGGTCGCTGATGATCGGCATGTAGCCGCCGCCCGCGATGCAGTCGCCGAAGACGCCCGCGATCTGCGGGACGCCGGCCGCGCTGAGCAGCGCGTTCTTCTGGAAGATGTGCCCGGCGCCCGTGCGGCCTGGGAACGACTGCGACTGCTCCGGCAGGTACAGGCCCGAGCAGTCGACGAGGTAGACGACCGGGAGGCGCAGGCGGAGAGCCATCTCCTGGGCGCGCTCGATCTTCTCCGGGCTCCGCGGCCACCACGAGCCGGATGCGACCGTGTTGTCGTTCGCGATCACGATCGTCCAGCGGCCGTGCACCCTCGCGAAGACGGTGATGACTCCGGCGGCGGGGGACTCGAGCTTCCCGAACTTGCGCCCGTGGTTGACGAACGTGCCGACCTCGAAGACGCGCGTGCCGGCGTCCTTGAGGCGCTCGATGCGCTCGCGCCCCGACAGCTTCTTCTTCTGGTGGACGCGCGCCAGGTACTCCGGACCCCAGCCGTCCGCGACCTTGGCGCGGCGCTCGGCGAGAACGCCGTCGCGCTCGCGCATCGACGCGCGGTTCTTCGCGAACGACGCGTCGTCGAGGAACGCGTCGCGCGGGCGACCGATGGGGCTGAGGGGAACCTTGGCCATGGGGCGAGGACGCCGGAGTGTGTTGGTTTCGCTGCCCCGTTTCCACGGCGTTTTCCAGCTTCGGACGCCGCGCGGTCCGTGGCCCACCGGCCCCGAGGACTGCCGGCCGGCCCCGTTTCGCCGGCGTTCGCCGATCCGATCGCTCAACCCCGTTAGAGCCCCGATGCCGCCGACGTGCCGACCAGCCCGAGGGCCGATCCGACCCGGCGTGCCCCGCCCGGATCCGAGGGGTGGTTCACGACCTGCCCCGCGATGACGAGGGTCGTGGAGCCGCCGCCGTCCAGGTTGATCGCGTCCGTCGCACCCGCTTCGATCAGCATCCGCGCGGTTTCCGCCAGCGTGGCGCCGGGGCTCTCCGTGCTGCGGCCGTCGATCACGAGCAGGAGGAGGCGCCGGTCGTGCGTGACTCCGACCGCCGTGCGCGGCGCGCGCTCGTCCTGCCCGACCACGCCGGAGTCGAAGAACACCTCGGCCTCCCAGGTGTCGACGAAGCGGCCGTCGCGCACGAGCATCGGGCCCGAGCCGACCGCCGTGCGCACGTCCCAGGCCCTGGACGCGCCCACTTCGGGCTCGCCCGCCGGCTCGTTGCGCCGATCGCGCGGCGGCTCGCGCCACGCGCGCGGAGACCCGTCCACAACGCGGACCCAGGCGCACTCCGCGCGACCGTCGGCCCGGATCCCGAAGGCCGCCCGGGCCGGGTGGTGCCTGTGCCCGGCGCGCTGGACGTCCGCGGCGTCGGGCGAGAGCACGCGCCCTTCGTCCACGACGAGGCTCAGGGATCCCGATGCGCCGAAATAGCCGGCATTGACGGCGACCAGCGCGCCCGCCCGCCCGGCCAGAACCTGGACGGTCTCGAGCGGCGGGGCGCCGCGGGCGAGGAGCGCGCGTGGTTCCCAGCCGCTCGCCGCGAGGTCCGCGGCGACGAGCCAGGCCTGCAGCGTCGGGTCGCTCTCGGCTCGCTGGAACACGCGGATCGACGCGGGCAGGCGCGCGTCGAGTTCCGCGACCGATGTCCACGACCCGCCGCGCTCCGCGGCGCAGGCCGAGACGAGCGCGCAGACCACGGCGGCGAGCAGCGCTCGAAACCCCGCCGAGTCCACGCGGGATCGGACCTCGAGCCTCACGCCGGACACGTCCCGGCGCTCACTTCAGGAGCTTCACGATCCCCGGATGATCCGGCGCGTACCGATCCGCCCGGTACAGGGCGAGCGGGGGAGCCTTGCCCGCGTGCTCCGCCGGCTGGATATCGCCGCCGTGCGGGTTCAGGTAGTTCCACACGACCTGGCCGGCGGGCGTGACCTCGAAGATGCGGCCGGGCGCGCCCGACGCGACGATCGTGTTGCCCGAGGCGAGGCGCCGCGCGCCCGAGATGAACGCCGAGTAGAACTCGCCCGGCGCCGCGAACGTCCAGGCCGGAGCCGCAGGACCGCAGGGCTTGCCCGCCTCGCCCAGGAATCCACGTTCGCGATCGAAGGGCAGGACGAGTTCGTCGACCGACGAGTGGTCGCCGCCGGGGCGATCCCCCCCGTTGTTGAAGACGAGGAGCCGCAGGTCCGGTCCCACGATCCAGTTCGGATCGTGCTGGTAGAAGAGCTTGCGGTCCGCCTCCGTGCCCGCGCCGTGGTTCTTCGGATTGCCCCAGCGCCACAGCAGATCGCCGCCCTTGCCGTAACGGCCGCCGCGCGAGCTCGCCGCCTCGGCCGTCGTCGTCGAGTGGTCGATGACGAAGATCTCGCACAGCTCGGGCGAGCTGAGCACGAGCAGATCGAGCCCCACGTGGTGGTCGACCGCGTTCGTGTGCATCCAGTCGCCGCTCTTGTCGCGGTCCTTGGGCTTCGGCGGAGGCTTCGCCTGCGCGTCGTGCGCGGGCGGCGCATCGCCGCCGCCTCCGTAGCCGAGCGCCGCCATCTGCTTCGCGCGATCCTCCTTCTTCTGGCGCTCCTCGTCGGTCTGTTTCGTCTCGGGCTCGAACGCGGCGTTCACGTCGATGCGCCCGGGCCGGTCCGCGAGCTTGGCGTAGTCGGGCTTGGCCGTATCGACGTCCTGGACGAGGTGATCCCAGGCGTGCCACTCCCACACGATGTCGCCGCCCTCGGGCAGCTTCGGCTTCACCTCGAAGACGGCGTCGGGCCACAGCCCGGCCGCGCCGACTCCCTCCGGATTCCGGCCGCGCGCGATGGCGTCCTCGCGCGACTTGCGCTCCCAGGCGATGAACAGCACGTTGCCGTTGGGCAGCGGCTCGAGGTCGTGGTGCTGGCAATGCGACTCGTTCGCGAAGTCGTAGCGCCACAGCACGGTCCCGTCCGGCGCGAGCCGACGGATGACGCCGCCGATGCCGCCGCCGCGGAACTTCGGATCGTTGTCCTGTCGCCCGGCGTGGAGCAGCGTCCCGTCGTCGAGCAGGTAGCACCAACCGCCCGGCGCGAGGCCCGTCTCCCACGTGTGCACGACCTTGCCGGCGAGGTCGACGAGGTGGACCTTCGTCGAGTTGAGCGGCATGACGACCGTGTACCCGGGCGTCGCGCCGGGCGCGTTGACGATCAGGCCGCGCTCGCCCTTCAGCGCGGCGAACTCGGCCTCGGACATCGCCGAGCGGATGCGCTCGAGCGGGTCCTCGGGCGGCTTGTCGGCGTTCGCGTCCGCGGCGGACGGGGCGGTGGCGGTGACGGTGGCGCTGACAGGAGGCGGCGCGGACTCGGACCGCGTGCAGGCTGCCTGGGCGAGCGCGAGGAATGCGACTGCGGAGATGCGGAGGTGGGGGGCCAGCATGCCGCGCAGGATGTCAGCGCCCGCCCTCGGACGCCAGGACACCGTGTTCAGGCCCGGCCCTAGCGGTGCCCGGCGCGGGCCGCGGGCGCCCAGCCCGGGATCGCGCGCGTGTCGTAATCGCCCGAGCGGAACTCGCGCGATCCGAGCACCGCGAGGTGCAGCGGGATCGTCGTCGCGACGCCCTCGATGCGCGCGTCGGAGAGCGTGCGCACGAGCGTCTCGATCGCCTCGTCGCGCGTCGAGCCGTGCGCGATCACCTTCGCGATCAGCGAATCGTAGTGCGGCGGGATCTCGTCGCCCGTCTCGACGTGCGTCTCGACGCGCACGCGGCCGGGGCCGCGGTCCGCCGGGATCTCGAAGCGCTCGAGCGTCCCCGGCGACGGCCGGAAGTCCTGTGACGGATCCTCGGCGTTCACGCGCACCTCGATCGCGTGTCCGCGCGCGACGACGTCCTCCTGGCGGAAGGACAGCGGCCGATTCGCGGCGATCCCGAGCTGCTCCTTCACGATGTCGATGCCGGTGATCATCTCCGTCACCGGGTGCTCGACCTGGAGGCGCGTGTTCATCTCGAGGAAGTAGAGCTCGCCGCTCGCCGCGCGCAGGAACTCGATCGTGCCCGCGTTGCGATAGCCGATCGCCCGGCACGCAGCCGCGGCCTTCGCGCCCAGCTCGAGGCGTTCCGTCTGCGACAGCGCGGGGCTCGGGCTCTCCTCGACGAGCTTCTGGTGGTTGCGCTGCACCGAGCAGTCGCGCTCGAAGAGGTGCACCGCGTTGCCGTAGCGGTCGCCCAGCACCTGCACCTCGATGTGGCGCCCGCCGGTCAGGTACTTCTCGACGTAGACGGCGCCGTTGCCGAACGCGCTCGACGCCTCGGCCGAAGCTTGCGGGAACGCGGCGCGCACCGCCGCGGCGTCGGCGCACAAGCGCATGCCGCGTCCGCCGCCGCCCGCGTCGGCCTTGAGGATCACGGGATAGCCCGCGGAGTCGGCCGCGCGCACCGCGTCCTCGACGCTCGTGCACGGCCCGTCCGACCCCGGGATGACCGGCAGCCCCGCGGCGCGCATGGCGCGTTTCGCCGGGGATTTCAGGCCCATCTCCTGCATGGAGCGCGGGCTCGGACCCACGAACGTGATCCCGTGCTGCTCGCACAGCGCCGCGAAGCGCGCATTCTCGGCCAGGAAGCCCCAGCCCGGGTGCACGGCCGTCGCGCCGGTCTGCAGCGCGACCTGGACGATGCGCTCCAGGCGCAGGTAGCTGTCGCGGCTCGGGCCGGGGCCGACGCAGACCGTCTCGTCGAACTTCCGGGTCCAGGACAGGCCCTGGTCGGCCTGCGAGTGGATCCCGACCGTGCGGATCCCGAGCTCGCGCGCCGCCCGCGCCACGCGCACGGCGACCTCGCCACGATTCGCCACCAGGAGCGTGCGGAACATGCGCGGCGGAGACTACCAGCCGATCCCGCGGGGGGCCATCCGAGACGGTAGGCTCTCCGCGCTTGTCGACGTTCCTCGTCCTCGTCCTGGGTCTCGCGCCCGCGCTCCAGGAGTCCGTCGGCGACTGGTTCCCGCGCCTCGAGGCCGAGTCGTGGACCGAGCGCGAGCTCGCGCAGCGGCGTCTCGCGGCGGCGCTCGCGCCGGGGGATGTCGACCGTCTGCGCGCGGCCATCGTCGCGGGTGGCCCGGAGACGCGCTTGAGGCTCGCGCACGTCCTGGGCGACGAGGATCGGCTCTTCGGCACCGCCGCGGATCTGGCGGTGGACGCGGACGACGTCGTCGCGCGCACCGGGCTGACGGCGCTGCGCCTCGCGATCGAGCGCTTCGAGCCCTACGCGTATTCGGTGCCGATTCCGCGCGAGTACCTGTGGTCCGCGCTCGCGGAGCACGACGGAGCTCTGATCGACGCGCGGGCCGTCCCGCGCTACGCGCCGGCCGAGGTCGCGGACCTCCTCGCGCTGGCGCAGCCCGCGTCCCCGCGCATCGTCTTCGACATCCCGGGCTCGACGTCGCCCCTCGCGCGCCGGCCCGTCGAGGTGGGCGCATGGCGCGAGTTGGCCCGCAACGCGGCCCAGCAGGCCGGCGGCCGGCTCGTCGGTTTCGGCCTGCGCCGCGAGCCGTCGCCGTACGCCGTGCGCTGGCTGGCCGTGGTCGCGCAGGAGACCGACGAGAAGGACCTGCGCGCCGGGACGCTCGTGGAGCGCTGGTGCCTGGACTTCGCGCGTCCGGGCGGATTCGCCGTGCGCGCCCAGGCGGCGCGAGCCCTCTGTGCGCACGGAATTCCCACCGCGGTCGCCTGGATCGCACGCCGATTCCGCGAACAGCGCGACGACGCGGCGCTCGACGGATTGCTCCTCGCGGCGCGCCGCGGCAACGCGGACGCGGTGCTGCAGGAACCGTTCGCGCGCGCGCGCTTGTGGGACGAACTCGAGCGGGCCGCGCACGAGGAAGGCCCGCGCGGCCTCGAGACGGCGATCGCGCTGGGCGCCGTCGGCGCTCCGGGCGGGGACGGCGCGGCCGCGGAGCTCGCGCGCGCGCTGGCGGATCTCACGCCCGAGGACGCGCCGCGCGCCGAGCTCGCGCTGGTCGTGCTCGAGGCCTGGGCCGGTCCGCGCGCGCCGGCCGGGATGGAATCCGCGGTCCGCGGCCTGCTCGCGCGCGCGGAGCTCGCGCCGGGCCTTCGGTTCCAGGCTCTGCGCGTCGCGGCGCGCCTCGGGATCGTCGAAGCACCGGCCAGCGATGCCGCGGCGCTGCTCCGGTCGGTCCACGCGTCCGGTCACCTGGCCGAGCTGACGCGGCTGCTCCGCGGCGCGCCCGGCTGGCCGCCCGCGGCGTGGGCCGAGGACGGCGCGGATCCGGCGCTGGAGACGGTGCTGCGCGCGCCGGACGTCCGACTCGCGCTCGTCGACGGCTGGCTCGCGGGCGGAGGGATCGAGCCGGCGGCGCGCGTCCTCGCCCGGCTCGTGTCGAGCTCGCCGCGCGCGACGGAGAGCCTGCGTCCGCTGGCGGGATCGCAGCCGCGACTGCGCGCGGCGATCGAACGCGCGGCGAGCCTGCGCGGACTCGCTGCGGAGGAGACCCAGACCTGGCTCGTCGCGTGCTGCGTCGCCACGGAGAAGGAGAGACTCGCACGGCTCGCCGACCTGGCCGCGCGGATGCCGGTCTCGGAGCTCGAGTGGCTGGCCCTGGCCGAACTGTGCGCCGGAGCGACCGGGGAGGGAGCGCGCACGCGCCTCGTTTCGAACCTGGCCACGCCGACCCCGGACATCGCGCTCCTCGCGGCCGTGCGCGCCGTCCTCGCGATCCGCGCCGATCTGGACGACGCGGCCGAGCGCGCGTTCCTGCAGGCGGTGCGCGGCGCCGTGCGCGTGGAGCGCGGCAGCCCGCTCGACCGCGCTTTCCGGGCGGACGCCTGGCCGCCGCCGCCGACCGCGACCCCGCGAGCGTTGCGCACCTTGGATCGCGATCCGGCGCGCGGGCCGCGCTGATCCTGGCCCCCGGAAGGGATTTCCCGCCCGCCGCCTTGGGGCGTGCACCGCGCCCCGCCGATCAGCATCCTGTGCCGACCATGTCCATCTTCCGACGTTCCGGTGGAGCCAGCGCTCCGCTCCTGCAGGCCGAGCCCGACGAAGCGCGCAAGGCGCGCTTCGATCGCGAGGAGATCGCGATCGCGCGCAATCCGCGCGGCGGGATCGCCGAGCAGTTCCGGCAGCTGCGCAACTCGATCACGGCGCTGAACCCCGAGGGCGCGCCGCGCACGGTGGTGATGGCGAGCGCGCTGCGCGGCGAGGGCAAGACCGTCGCCACGATCAACCTGGGGCTCGCGATGTCGGAGGTGCCCGGCACGCGCGTCCTGCTCGTGGACGCCGACCTGCACCGACCCGGGCTCGAGGGTTACCTCGGTCTCCCGCGTCGACAGGGGCTCGTCGAGGTCATCCGCGGAACCTGCCCGATCGACCGCGCCATCCGCGCGACGAGCGTCGAGGGCGTGTCCGTGCTCGGGCCGGGGGAGCTGCCCAAGAACCCCTCGGAGCTGCTCGGCAGCGACCGCGTGAAGATGGTGCTCAGCTCGTTCAAGCAGCGCTTCAAGTACATCCTGATCGACACGCCGCAGGCGGCCACGATCAGCGACGCGTCCATGCTCGGCGCGCTGGCCGACGGCATCGTGCTGGTCGTGAAGCTCGGATCGACGCCGCGTAGCCTCGTCGAGGAGACGTACAACCGGCTGGAGTCGCTGGGCGGAAACGTCCTCGGCACCCTGC
The DNA here is from genome assembly GCA_026692665.1 of Planctomycetota bacterium. Classification (GTDB taxonomy): domain Bacteria; phylum Planctomycetota; class UBA1135; order UBA1135; genus JAEUHZ01. Next base: position 36,495 of record JAPLOF010000055.1, on the reverse strand, counting down.
TGACGGGCGCGCTTCCCGAGGAACCGACGAGCTGAGGCTCAGCGGTCCGGGAACAGGAGCTGCTGCAGGACGCGCAGCACGCCCGACGTCCGCGGCGCTGCGGCCTGCGGCTCGTGCGCGCGCGCTTCGCGGCGCGTTTCCTTCGGCATCGCGAGCGGCGTGCCCGTGCGCGCCGAGCGGATGAGCGCGTTCAGGTGGGCCCGTTCCCAGGCCAGAGCGCGGCGGTGATCCGCGTAGGCGCGCTCGCGCCGCCGGAATGCGCGCCCATGGTGGATCCAGCGGTCGTCGGCGCCGCGCTCGACCGGGAAGACGGCGTGCAGGAGCTCGTGGAAGACGACGTAGCGCACGAACCAGTCGGGCACCGCGGGCTGGTCGAGCACGGGGTGGATGCGCACGATGTGGCCGTCGGAGTCGTAGCTTCCGAGGCGCAGCGAGCGGCGCGTGCGGCTCGGCGCGCGGCGCCCCCAGCCGATGTGCGGATGACCGGTGCTCGCCGGGAACTCGGCGGCGAGCTCGCTCGACAGGAGTTCGCGCGCCATCCGGTCCAGGTCGTGGTGGTCGCCGCGCGGCACGAGCGCGCGGCGCGCGGCGGAGGGCGGCGCACGTCGCAGGATCTCGGCGATGTACGCGTCGAGGTGCGCGCAGGCGCGCGGCGCGCGGCGGCCGGAGCGGACCCAGCTCGCCAGGGCGCTCGGGACCTCGGGCGGCGCGTCGGCGAACAGCTTGTGCAGGCGGACCTCGAGGGCGCCGCGTGGTTCGCGCAGGGTTCGCACCGCGACCGGCGTCTTGCGCGAGCGGGTGTACACCACGCCGACCGGGACACGCAGCTCGGCGGCGAGGAACGTGGACCAGTCGTGCTCCGTCCTCGGGGCTCCGGGCGCCGGGCTGGAAACGATCGCGCGCACGGCATCGGCCATGCGCGCGATCCTACCGGCCACCGGCGAGGAAGGCAGCCCTCCACATCGCGTCCGGAACGCGGAGCGTGCGTCCGAGACGAGGAGGCGTCGCACTCGGCGCTCTCCTTTCCCGCCGCTCCCCCGATTCAGGGCGCGCGCGCGAGCCGCGCTCAGTCCGTCAGATGCAGGTCCTGCGTCGTCGTCCCGCCCTCGTCGACGTTCACGCGCGTCTCGGAATTGCGCGCGTCGCCGGCCTGGGAGAACGGGTTCGCCTCGGCGCCGCCCGGCCGCATCGCGGTCAGGATGTAGCTGCCGGGCATGACGTTCGAGATCTGGAACTTGCCCTCGCTCGACGTGCGCGTCTGGTACTGGCGCGGCACGTCGCCGTCGGCGATGCGCAATTCCACGCTGCCGCCCACGAGCGGCTTGCCCGAGGCGTCGTACAGGGTGCCGCGCACGATCCCGCCGCGGCCCAGCTTGATGTCGCCCACGGGCGTGTCGACGCCTTCGGTCACGCGCAGGTCGCGGCGCATGAAGCCGGTGAAGCCGGGCGCGATCACGTTGATCTGGTAGGCCTCGGGCGAGAGCCCGGTGATCGTGAAGCGGCCGTCGTCGCCCGAGCGCGTCTCGGCCGAGGTCGCGTTCGTCGGGTACGTGATCCCGATCGCCTGGGTGAACGCGTCGTCGCTCCACTCGTTGTCGTGGGTCGTGATCTTGGCGCGCGCGATCGGCTTGCCCTGGGCGTCGACGACGCGCCCGGAGAGGCTGCCGCCCTTGCCGAGCTGGACCAGGATCCCGGACATCGGTTGCCCGGCCTCGATCGTGAAATTCCGCGAGAAACCCGGGGCCAGACCCGGAGCCCAGGCCTCGACGACGAAGTCGCCCGCCGGCACGCCGGGGATGGAGAACTCGCCGTTCGGGTGCTGCTGCGGGAAGGTCTCCTCGTTGTACGGCGCGCTGGGCGTGCCCGGTCCGTAGTGGACGCGCATCCGCACGGTGAAGGAGGTGACCGGCTTGCCGGAGCCGAGCTCCGTGACGCGGCCCGTGAGCGTCGCCTCGGGCAGCATCTCGACGACGTGATTGCTCGTGTTCGTCGCGACGCGGTTGCCGCCGCCGCGCGCGACCATGCGCCAACCCTTGGCGTTCGCGATCAGGTTGTAGTCACCGCCCGCGAGCGACTCGAGGCAGAACTCGCCGTTCTCGTTCGTCGTCGTCTGCGCGCGTCCGGTCTGGTTGAGGCTCGAAACGCCGATCGCGATCACGAGCGCGTTCGGCACCCCGACGTTGCCTGGGCCCACGACGCGGCCGCAGATGCCCTCGGCGATCTTGAGCGTGATGTCGCGCACGACCGCCTCCTCCTTCTCGAAGGTGAGGTTCAGGACCTGCATCGTCGCGTAGCCGGGCGCGGTCGCCTGGAGGTAGCGCGGGCCGGAGGCGACGTTCTTGAATCGGTAGTTGCCCTCGGCGTCCGTCGTCGAGGTGACGCGGTCCGGAGCCACGATGCCGAGGCCCTGGTAGCTGAATCCCTCGAGGTGCAGGGTCGCGCCCTGGACGAAATCGCCGGCTTCGTTGCGCACGCGTCCCGTGAGGGTGGCGCCCGGCGTCAGCGTGATGACCGGCATCTCCGCGCTGCCCGTCTCGCCCACGGGGATCGTCGGCTCTTCCTTCCGCGAGTAGTCGGGGTGCGACAGGATCAGCGTGTACCGGTCGCGCGGCTGGATCGCGGCGAACGTGTAGCGGCCTTCCGCGTTGGTCCGCGCGCGCGGCTCCTTGCTGTGGTCGGGCAGCGGGTCGTTGACGAAGAACATCTCCGAGGCGTTCAGCGTGCTGAGGATCACCTCGGCGCCCGCGACCGGAGCTCCCTGCGGGTTCCGCACGAGGCCCGTGAGCTGGTTGTCGAGCGCGATGGCCGTCGGCCCGCCCGCCACGGCGCGATCGTTGGAAGCGCTCGAGGCGACCCGGTCGGGCTGCTTCGTCGAGCCGCCGTCGAGCTGCACCGGCTTCTTCGGGGTCACCGGGGCCTCGGTGACGGTGGGCGCGACCTCGGGCGGCTTGCCGCCGCTGTCGATCCCGAAGACCGCGAAGAGGAGGGCGCCGATGGCGGCGAGGACCAGGACGAGGACGAGGAGAGGTCGCATGGGGTGTGGGGGCCTGGGTGGCTCACCCGTGGATCACGAGCGTCTGCCGAGGGCCCGGAGAGTGTTCGGACGATGACCGCGTCCGGGTGGAGCGGTCCTGCGCCCCGAGGGACGCGCTGGGCGCGTCCGGCTTCCCGGGAAGCGCGGATGGTAGCGCCCGGTGTCCGGAAAAGTCCTCCGGGTGCCGCTCCCATCCCGGAGTCCCGCGTCCGGCTGTGCCGGCCCCGTCCGGGGCTCGGTGCTCAGGCCTTCGAGGCGGCGGTGGGAACGCTCTCGAGGTCGTCGACGATCTCCGGGCCGGGCCAGAACGACTCGGCGTAGACCAGCGACCCGACGAAGTAGGCGAACAAGACCAGCTCGAGGTCGATCCGGCGGTAGACCTGGATCGTCGAGGCCGTCCCGAGCCCGTCCGGCGTGATCCGGGCCAGTTCGCCGGTCTTCGGGGCGTGCACCCGCCAGCCGCGGCGGAAACCGGGCACGGGCAGCATGCGCAGGGACTTGTTGGGGGTCGACAGGGCGATCTCGCGAGCCCAGAAGCTGGAGCGCAGGGAGGAGCCGAGCCACTCGCGGCCGTCGGTCCAGACCGAGAACTGGCTGCGCAAGAGGCCCGGGTCGCGACGGTAGGTCAGCACCTCGCCCTTCTCCGGGCGCCAGGTCGCGCGCGTCGTCAGGCCCCAGCGGTTGCGCTCGGCATGCAGGGTGCCGACCCGCCCGTTCGCGTCGAGGATCTCGTGGCGGAGGGCGAACAGGCCGGCGGGCCGCGTGCGGTAGGTGGCGATCGGTTCGGACATGCCGTGCGGTCGGTTGTGGCCGCGGACCTTCCTGATCGGCAGGCGGGCCGTCGGCGCTTCAACCGGCGGAAAAGTCTCACCCTTCGGCCCGGAAAGCGCAACGTCCGGCCCGGGGCCGGACCGGGCTCAGAGGCCGCGCAGGGCGGCGGCGGACTCGACGACGACCTCGAGGGCGCGCTCGATCTCCTCGGCGGTCGTGGTCCGGCCCAGGGAGAAGCGCAGGGCGCTCCGGACCTGCGCCTCGGGGAGCGCCATGGCGACGAGCACGTGCGAGGGCTGGCGCGCCGCGGCGTGGCACGCGGAGCCGGCCGACGCGCACAAACCCTGCGCGCCCAGCGCTCCCAGGAGCTCCTCGGCATCCAGTCCGGGGAACGCGACGTTCGCGGTGTTGGGCAGGCGCGGGGCTCCGTGCGCGTGCACCACGACGCCCGGAATCGCCCCCGCGAGCGCCGACTCGAAGCGGTCGCGCAGCTCCCGCACGCGCTCCAGATCGCCGCTCGCGAGCGCCGTGCGTGCCATGGCTGCCGCGCGCGCGAAACCGGCGATGCCCGGAACGTTCTCCGTTCCGGCGCGTCGCCGACTTTCCTGGGGACCGCCGCGCAGGAGGGGCTCGAACTCGCGCCCGTCCGCGGCGTAGAGCGCGCCGACGCCTTTCGGGCCGTGCAGCTTGTGCGACGAAAGCGAGGCGAAGTCGGCGCCGATAGCGCGCAGGTCGAGCGGCACCTTGCCCAGGCTCTGCACGGCGTCCACGTGCAGGATCGCGCCGGCCGCGCGGCAGGCGGCTGCGACGCCGGTCAGGTCGAACAGCGCACCGGTCTCGTTGTTCGCGGTCTGGAGCGTCACGAGCGCGACGTGCTGGTCGATCGCCGCGAACAGCGCATCCCGGTCGAGGCGGCCTTCGCCGTCCACGCCGACGCGAACGACGCGGTAGCCCAGGCGTTCGAGCTCGGCCAGCGGTTCCAAGGTCGCGGAGTGCTCGACCGCGGACGTCACGATCGCGCGGCGATCCGCGCGTGCAGCGAGCGCGGCCCGCAGAGCGGTGTTCGTCGCCTCCGTGCCGCCCGACGTGAAGGTGATCTCCTTGGCCCGGGCGCCCACGAGCCGCGCGACCTCGGAACGCGCGGACTCGACGAGATCGCGGGCCTCCTCGCCGGCCGGGTGCGCGCTGCTCGGATTGCCCGCGCGCGCGCCGAGCCAGGGGAGCATCGCCTCCAGGACCTCCCGGAGCACCGGGGTCGTGGCGTTGTGGTCGAGGTACAGGTGCCCGGTCAATTACTGATAGAGAGCGCTCAGGTGCTCGGGCAGCCGCTCCCCGGTCGTCGTGCACGGCTCGCAGAAGTTGTTGTCGAGGCGCGGCATCTGCACGCAGTGCCGGCACTCGCCGATCTTGTGGAGCGCCTGCGCGACCTTCTTGCGCTGTTCCTCGAGCGCCGCCATCCGGATCGAGAGCAGCCGATCCTGTTCCTCGAGCGCCAGCCGGACGCGTGCCAGGAACTGGTCGCGCGGCTCCTCGGCGGCGCGGGCCGAGATGAGTTCGCGGATCCGGTCCAGGTGCAGGCCCAGCTCCTGCAGGTCCCGGATCATCTGGACCCGGTTGATGTCCGTGCGGCGGTAGTAGCGGAATCCGCCCTGGCTGCGCGAAGCGGGGGTGAGGAGCCCCAGCTCCTCGTAGTACCGGAGCGTCCGGAGGTTGGTGTCGGCGAGCCGGGCGAAGTCGCCGATCTTCAGGAGTTCGTGATTCGGTTGCATGGCGGGCGTGTCGGACCGGGAACGGGGCCGGGAAGGCGGCAGGGAGTACGACGGATCAATCTTACGTGAGGTTCCGGTCGGGTCGATACGCCGTCCCCATTCCGGATCGCTACATTCACGGGAACCATGCAGACCGATCCTCAGCTCGCGCGTTCCATGGACCTGGAACCGATTTCCCGCCTCGCCGCCCGCCTGGGGATCCCGGCCGAGGCCACCTTCGCCCACGGCCCCACGAAGGCCAAGGTCGACCACCGGCTCGGGGACCAGCCCCGGCCCGCCGGGGCACCGCGCCCGCGGTCGGTCCTCGTCACGGCCGTCTCGCCGACGCCGGCGGGGGAGGGCAAGACGCTGCACACGATCGGCCTGTCGCTGGCGCTGAACCGGATCGGCCGCAAGGCGGCTTGCGCCGTGCGCCAGCCCTCCATGGGACCGGTCTTCGGCGTGAAGGGCGGTGCCGCCGGCGGCGGAGCCTCGCAGATCGTGCCCATGGAGGACTTCAACCTCCACCTGACCGGCGACATGCACGCCGTCGGCGCGGCCCACAACCTGGCGGCCGCGGCGCTCGACACGTCGCTCCTCCTCGACAACCCGCTGGGCGTCGATCCGGCGCGCATCACCTGGAAGCGCGTGCTCGACGTGAACGATCGCGCGCTGCGACAGATCGAAGTCGGGCTCGGCGGCGCGCTGAACGGCGTGCCGCGCGCGAGCGGTTTCGAGATCACGCCCGCGTCGGAGGTCATGGCGGTCCTCGGCCTCGCGACGGGCTGGGGCGACCTGCGCGCGCGGCTCGGTCGCATCGTCGTCGCGGGCAACGCGCAGGGGAAGGCGATCACGTGCGAGGACCTGGGCGTCGCGGGCGCGATGGCCGCGATCCTGCGCGAGACGATGCACCCGACGCTCATGCAGACGAGCGAGCGGACGCCGGCCTTCGTCCACGCCGGGCCGTTCGCGAACATCGCGCACGGGAACTCGTCGATCGTCGCCGACCGCGTCGCGGCGCGCTTCTGCGACTGGGTGGTGACCGAAGCCGGCTTCGGCGCCGACATGGGCGCGGTGAAGTACTTCGACGTGAAATGCCGCGCCTCGGGGCAGTCGCCCGACGCGGCCGTTCTCGTCGCGACGGTGCGGGCCTTGAAGGTCCACTCGGGCAAGTTCCAGGTGAAGCCGGGCACTCCGCTGCCGAAGGAGCTCTCGAACGAGGACCTCGAGGCGCTCTCCGCGGGCTGTTCGAACCTCACGGGCCAGGTCCAGAACGTGCTGGCGTTCGGCATTCCCGTCGTCGTCGCGATCAACCGCTTCCCGAGCGACACGGAGGCCGAGATCGCGCTCGTGCGCGAGCGCGCACTCGAGGCCGGGGCGACGGCGGCCGTCGAGAGCAACCTGTTCGCGAAGGGCGGCGAGGGCGGGCTCCAGCTCGCCGAGGCCGTCGTCGCGGCAGCCGAGTCGGGCCGTGCGAAGTTCCAGCCCCTCTATGGGCTCGAGTCGTCGATCGAGTCCAAGATCGAGACCGTCGCCACGCGCATCCACGGCGCGGGGCGGGTCGAGTACAGCCCGGCGGCCAAGGCCGCGATCGCCGAGCTCACGGCGCAGGGTTTCGGGAAGCTCCCGATCTGCATCGCGAAGACGCAGTACAGCCTGTCCCACGATCCGGCGCTCGTCGGCCGCCCGCGGGACTATGTCTTCCCGGTGCGCGCCGTGCGCGTCGCGGCCGGCGCCGGCTTCGTGGTCGTCTACGCCGGCGAGATCCTCACCATGCCCGGCCTGGGGCGCGTTCCGGGCTTCCGCAAGGTCGACATGGACGCGGAAGGGCGCATCCACGGCCTCTTCTGAGACGGATGGATCCGGTGTCCACGACGCCGGCTCCGGTTTCCCTTCCAAGGTTCCCGCTTCCTGGCGTATAGGTTCGCGCCCGCCGCTCGCCCGCGGGCATCCGAAAGCCCCCACCCATGATCGCCTTCATCACGTTCGACCCGCTGTATTGGCTCCTCGTCGGCCCGACGTTCGTCCTGGCCATCTGGTGCTCGTTCCGCGTCAAGAGCACGTTCCACCGCTTTGCCGAGGTCGGCGTCCGCACCGGGATGACCGGCGCCGAGGCCGCGATGGCCGTCGCGCGCGCCGGCGGCGCCAACGACGTGACGGTGGAGCGGCACGAGGGGTTCCTGTCGGACCACTACGACCCCCGCTCGAAGACCCTGCGGCTCTCGCCGGACGTCTACGACGGGCGGTCCATCTCGTCGATCGCGGTCGCGGCGCACGAGGCCGGACACGCCATCCAGCACGCGCGCGGCTATGCCTGGCTGAACTTCCGCTCGCAGATGGTGCCGGTCACGAACATCGGTTCGATGGCCTGGGTGTGGGTGTTCATCGCCGGCCAGTTCATGCAGCAGCCGATGCTCGTGAACGTCGGCATCCTGCTGTTCGGGATCACGGTCGTGTTCCAACTCGTCACCCTGCCGGTCGAATTCGACGCCAGCGCGCGCGCGAAAGCCGTGCTCGCTTCCAGCGGGATCGTGACGACCCAGGAGGAGGCGCTGGGCGTCAACAAGGTCCTCGGCGCGGCCGCGATGACCTACGTCGCCGGTGCCCTGAGCTCGATCATGACGCTCGTCTACCTGCTCATGCGTCGCCGCGAATAGGGGGCCCGCGCCGACCGGACCGCTCCTCGAAATCCCGGGTTCCGCCTCGCGGAACCCGGGATCTTGGATGACGATGCAACCCGCGGCCCTCCTGGGAGCCGCACGAGGCTCGCCCCCCGGCCTCGGACACCGAATCGGCTCGCTGGGATCCCTGCTTCGGCCCGGCACGTCATGTCCTCCCTACGAGCACGCCGCGCGTGCGCGTCGATCCTCGCCCTCTGCGCTTCGGCTGCCAACGCGCGCCATTCCGCCGCGTCGGTGGTCTCCGAGGTGGAGCCGAACGGCACGAAACTCGAAGCGAACCCCGTGTTCTGCCTCGGGCCGGGCGTGCAGATTCAGGGCGTCACCACCGGTTCGGGGACGCTCGCGGGCGATGTCGCGCTCGACAGCGCGGACTCGTTCCACGTCGAGATCTGTCCGCTGCCGCCCGGGATCTGGCAGCACCGCCTCGTCGTGACGACCTCGGGAGCCGACGAGCACACGATCTCGCTGCGCGGCCTCAACGTGAACGGGCCGCCCTCGTCGCCCTCGATCGCACTCGGTACCGACGTGGCGTTGCAAGTTTCGGTCGGCGGCAACGGCCAGCCCAACTACGTCCAGTGGTACGGGTTCGGCCAGCGCGAGGAGCTCTTCGTGAGGGTGACCGGCACCGCGAACACGGTGCTCCCGTACGCGATCGAACTCGTGTCCGTGCCGATTTCCGTCGGACAACTGCCCGGGGCGCTGCGCTCCGGAACGATCGAGATCACGACCGCCGGGCAGGGCCACAGCACGGACACCGAGATCTTCGTCCTCGACGGGAACTTCGTCGCGATCCCGGGCTTCCGCAACGACGACGAGCCCGGCGGCGCGACGAATCAGTCGCGGCTCACCCGCTCGTTTTCGCCGGGCGTCTACTACCTCGCCGTGGGACGCTTCAACATCGCGGACTCCGGACTGAGCGGAGTCGACGACGCGTACCAGCTCGCACCCGTGCTCGATTTCGACGACTGCATCCTGTCGTGGAGTCCGTCGGGGGGCTCGAACGTCTCGTTCGCCGTGACGGACTCGCAGGGCACGATCCCCATCGCGGCCCAACTCGCGCCCGAGCCGTTCGACTTGTCCTGGACGCGCATCACCGTCACGGATCCGCCTCCGGCGGTGATCCCCGTGTGCCTGGGCGACGGGACCGGGACCGCGTGCCCCTGCGGCAACACCGGAATGCCCGGCCATGGCTGCGGCAACTCGATCACAGCGGCTGGGGCCCTGCTCGTCGCCACGGGTCTGGCGAGCGTTTCGAGCGACAGCTTCCTCCTCACGGGAAGCGGGATGCCGGTCTCGTCCGCGCTGTACTTCCAAGGCACCAGCGCCTTCGCGGGGGGCAACGGTCAGGTCTTCGGCGACGGTCTGCGCTGCGCCGGCGGCGTCGTCCTGCGGCTGAAGACGAAGACGAACTTCGGCGGCGGCTCGCAGTATCCCGGGGCCGGCGATCCTCCGATCTCGGTGCGTGGCCTGATCCCGTCTCTCGGCGGATCGCGCGTGTATCAGGTGTGGTACCGGAACTCGGATCCCACGTATTGCACCCCGGCCTTCTACAACCTCTCGAACGGGCTCGCGGCGACGTGGTTGCCGTAGGCCGTGGAGAACCCGCTCCGGCGTCCGAAGCGCCGTAGAGGGAACCCCGCGACGCGCATTCCGGATCGCCTAGCGCGGCGTTCCGGCCCGCTCGGGTTGGCGGAGTTCCCGTGCGACCTCGCGCGCGGCGAGCGCGTGGCCGGCGGCGTTCCAGTGTCCGTCGGGCAGGTGCAGCGCGCTGGCCGGCCGGTCGGCATCGCGGAAGGCGGCCGTGAGGTCGAGAGGCTCCAGCCCGCGCGCGCGCAACTCCGCGAGCGCAGCCGCGTCGGCTTCGGAGGACTGCGAGGGGATCGCGACGCACACGAACCGGGCCCCGTGCTCGCGCGCGGTCGCGGCGAGGCGCTCGGCGATGCGTCCGAACAAGACGAGCCCGTCGCGCTCCACCCAGGGTGCCGCGTAGCGGTGCGCAAGGCGTCGCGAGTCGAGCGGCGCGAGCGCGAATTCCGCCAGGTAGCTCGCATCTCGAAGCCGGTCGAGGAGCGAGGGGGTCGGCGGGTGCGGCACCAGTCGGTCCTCCGCGAGTTCGAACCACGGTTTCGCATGGCCGTAGCGTCGCTCGTAGCGCACGTCCTCGACGTCGTTGGAGAGGCACGCGAACCAGACGACGTCGTCGGGCGCGTACGCATCGGCCACCGACTCGAGAAGGAGCAGCTCCTGGTCCGGTCCGTACGCGGTCACGCCCAGGTTCCAGGCTTCGAGGCCCGGGACCTCACGCTCGAGCGCCTCGGAGACGCGCAGACCGTCGTCCACGCCCACGCCGAACACGTAGGAATCACCGAGGAGCAGTGCGCGTCGCGTGCCCGGGCGTTTCGCTGTCTCGCGCGGCTTGTCGCGCCAACCGAGCGCGTTCGTGCGCGCCGGCAGGTTGGCGCCCCACAACGCGCCGCGTTTCTCGATCCCGGCCAGCGGGCGCCACCCCAGCTGGTCGTCGAGGGCCAGACCCCGCTCCCTGCCGCTGGCCTGCGCGTAGATCCGCGCGGAGACCTCGAGCGCCAGGAGGAGGATCGCCGACGCGCCCGCGATCAGCGCGATGCGCCGCCGCGTCCGCACTGGTTCTCCAGCGTGTTCAGCGTGCGAATGCCGAGCTTCTCGCGCGTTCCGAGCAGCTTCGCCACGTACTCGGGATCGAGCGGCTTCACCGTGCTGATGCAGCTCGCGATCCACAGGATCTTGGCCGTGTGCTCGAGCATGTCGAGCTTCTTGTACGCGTCGAGCAGGTTGGGGCCGATCGTCACCGAGCCGTGGTTCTGCATCACGACCGTGTCGGAGCAGCGCACGATGTTCTGGATCGACGCGGCCAGCTCGGGCGTCCCGGGCGTGCCGAACGGCGCGGTCGGGATGCCGCCGATCGTGACGATGATCTCGGGGATCACCGGGCACTGCATGTCGAAGCCCGCGATCGTCATCGCGACGGCGTGCGGCGGGTGGCAGTGCAGCACGGCGCGCACGTCGGCGCGCTCGGAGTAGCACACGAGGTGGATGCCGACTTCGGTCGAGGCCTTCGGGCCGTTGTCGACCGTGCGGCCCTGCATGTCGACGTGCGCGATCTGCTCGGGCGCGAGGAAGCCCTTCATCGCGCCGGCCGGCGTGATGAGGATCGTCCCGTCGGCCAGGCGGCCGGAGATGTTGCCGTCCGCGCCGACGATGTAGTTGCGCGAGTAGCACAAGCGTCCGATCTCGCAGATCGCGCTGCGCAGGCGCGCTTCCTCGTCGGTCCAGCCGCGCGCCTTGATCAACTCTTCGACCGTGCTCATCGTCGTGTCGTCCCGTTTGGTTCGCGGTGGTCGTAGGCGAGCTTGCCGCCCGTCTCGACGTAGTCCACGACCGCGATCACGATCGTCTTCACCGCGGCCTTCGGATCGCCCAGGATCTGCCGTGCGGAATTGCCTTCGTCGAGGATCAGGACGCGATCGCCGACGCCGGCGCCGGCGCGGTCGACGCCGATGCGCGTCTTGCCCGACGGACGTCCGTCGGGCGTGATCGGGCGCAGGATCAAGAGCGTCTCGCCGTCGAGCACGGGGATCTGCACCGGCGCGACGATCGTGCCCACGACTTCGGCGAGGATCATCGGCGCGCCGTGTCCACTTCGCGTCCCAGGAACTTCCCGTTCGCATAGGCCTGCTCGACGTAGCCGAGGATCGCCGCATCGACCGGGACGAACGTCTCGGGGCAGGCCAGCGCGGCCTCCCGGCCGTCGACGAAGTGCACGAGGTCGCCCGGTCCCGTGGATACGACCGCGCAGGCGACGAGCGCGTCGCCCATCGCGGCTCCGTGCTCGTCGAGCGGCTGGATCCACTGCAGCGGAACGCCCTCGAGGCCCGGGTACTTCGTCGTCGCCACGACACGGCCGATCACGCGCGCGAGGTACACGTCAGGACCACTTCTCGTAGACGTTCGCGCCGCCGAGATCCCACGAGTCGACGATCGCCATGATGACCGCGTCGCAGGGCCGGTTCTCGGTCAAGGTGGTCTGCCGCGCGCTGGAGCCCGTCGCGTACAGCACCATGTCCTCGTTGCCGGCGCCGACCGAGTCCACCGCGACCACGTACTGGTCCTTGGGCTTGTTGTTCTGGTCGTGCACTTGCACGACCAGCAGCTTGCGATTCTCGAGCTTCTCGTCCTTGCGCGTGGCGACGACCGAGCCGACGACCTTTCCGATCAACATGGTTCAGGAACCCTCGAACACGGTGACGACCGCGGAGCGCGGCAGGACATCCTCGACGAAACGGCGCCGCAACTCGGCCCTCACGTAGCCGGACATGACTTCCCAGGTCGGCACGGGACGGCGGCGGCCGATCCAGGCCAGGCACACGCCGTTCGGGAGGCGCAGCGGGCCGGCCAAGCCCTGCGCGCTGCCTTCCGGGAGCGCCAGCCGGCGCACGACTTCGTCGCGCACTTCCCGCGGCACCTTGGGCGTGAGCGGACCAACCCAGCCGATCTCGCCGCCGGCGGCCTTCGTGTCGGCGTCCTCGCTCACCTGCTTCGCGAGCTCGCGGAACTCCTCGCGCGAGCGCGCGCGCCCGACGTAGCCGCCGAGCTCGCGCTCGGCCTCCTCGAACGTGCGCGGGTTGAGCTGGTTCTTGAAGCCCGCGGCGCGCAGGAACAGGAAGCCGACCTCGTGCGCCGGCCCGTACAGGCCGTCGAAGAGCTCGCGCTCGTTCTGGTACGTGCGCTTCAGCGTCTCGGGATCGTAGGAGCGCTCGACCCACAGCTTGGACAGGGCCGAGATGCGCACGGCCGGGTCGTCCGCCAGCCGGTCGACGACGATGCCCTGCGCCGCGAGGATCTGGTCCAGCGGGATGCCGCGGTTCTTGGGGTCGAGCTTGGCCTCGTCGCGCCGGCGCTGGAGCTCGTCGTTCACGGCCTTCTGCAGCTTCTCGGGCGCGAGGTCCGGCATGCGCGCGAGCATCCGCTTCTGCAGCAGCAGTTGGTAACAGTCCTCGCGCAGCGTGTCCGCCGAAAGGCGCTTCCGGAGGTAGTCGAGGAACTCCGTGCTCGTGACCGTGTAGTCCGACGCGCGCGCCGCGATCCCGTCCTTCCACGGCGGCGTGAACGCCTGGAAGCCGCGCTTCGAGAGCTCCTCCTCGATCCAGATCTTCTGCTGGTCGGCGGTCACGGGCTTGTCGTCGCCGAGGCCCAGCGCGCGCCGCGTCAGCGCCTCCTGCACGAGGCCGAGCGCGAGGAAGCGCTTGAAGTCGTCGCGCGAGAGTCGGGCCTTCTTCAGGTGTCCCGCCAGGCCCTCGCCGTCGCCACCCTTCTTGATGTCCTGGTCGAAAGCGCGGATGCGCTTCTCGAGTTCGGCATCGTCGGGCTGGATCCCGTTCTCGCGCGCCAGCCGCTCGAGGAGCTTGGATTCGGCGAGGTGGCGCAGCGCCGCCCGCCCGTCCTCGCTCGCCGCGCGGCGGATGTAGAGGATGTCCTCGAGCTCCTCGGCGGAGAGCGTCGTGTCGAGCGCTTGCGCCACGATCTCGCCGCGCGCCGGGACCGCGCCGGTGGCGGCCCGCACGACCGCGCTGGCCGCGAGCACGACCGACGGCGTGAAGCCGGCGAGCGAGTGCGCTGCGCTCAGGGCGAGGACGGTGGAGAGGATCATGGAGGCCGGGCCGCGGCGTGCGCGGAGGATAGCCGTGGCCGGGGACCGCGGCCACGGCGGATGCGCTGCGACGACCCGGGCGCGGGAAGCGGGCCGAGATCCTCGGGAATTCCTTCCACGGCGCGGACCCGCGGGGCACGGAGCCACGGATCCGGGCCCGACCGCCCGGTCCGGAGATCCCCATGGCATCCCGCGCACCGTTCCAGTTCCTGTTCGCGGCGCTCGCCGTCCCGGCCGCGAGCGCGCAGGCCTTCCGACCTGGTCTCGAAGCGCCGGGCACCTCGGGCGGCGTGTATGCCCTCGTCGCCCACGACGACGGCCTCGGTCGGGCGCTCTACGCGGGCGGAGAGTTCGATGCGGCCGGGACGGCCCTGGCGGCGCACGTCGCGCGCTGGCGCTCCGGGGTCTGGACGGCCCTCGGCGAAGGGACGGACGGCCGCGTCGGGACGCTGCTCTCGTTCGACGAGGACGGCGCGGGTCCGCAGCCGGCGCGGCTCTTCGCCGGCGGCGACTTCCTGCGCGCCGGCCTCGTGTCCGCGCGCCACGTCGCGCGCTGGGATGGCGTCTCCTGGAATCCGCTCGGAGCGGGCCTCGACGGCACGGTCGCGGCACTCGCCGCGTTCGACGACGACGGTCCGGGGCCGCGGCCGCGCGCGCTCTACGCAGCCGGCGCGTTCTCGAGCGCGGGCGGCCTCGCGGTGAACGGCATCGCGCGCTGGAACGGCGCGGGATGGGAGCCACTCGCCGGAGGCCTCGACGGGCCCGCGACGTCCCTCGCGACGTACGATCCCGACGGAGCGGGTCCGGCCCGCGAGGAACTCGTCGTCGGCGGCTTCTTCGAGCGCGCCTCCGGCGTGCAGGTCCATGGCGTAGCGCGCTGGAACGGACTGGGCTGGTCGCCGCTCGGGATCGGCGTCTCCGGCTCGGCGAGCGTGTCGTCCGTGCAGTCCCTCGCGAGCTTCGATCCCGACGGGATCGGCCCGCAGCCGCCGCGTCTCTTCGTCGGCGGCTCGTTCTCGAACGCCGGGGGCGCGCCGGCGAACGGCGTCGCGAGCTGGGATGGCTCGGGGTTCTCGAACCTCGCCACGGGGGTCTCGGCCGGCGGTTCCTTCCCGGCCCTGCGTGCCTTCACGACGTTCGACGACGGCTCGGGGGCCAAGCTCTACGCGACGGGCCTCGTGCGCTCCGTCGGCGGCGTGACCGCGAACGCCGACGCGTTCGACTCCGCGCCGCTGCTCTCCGTCGCGCGCTGGGACGGCGGCGCGTGGACTTCGCTGGGCGCGCCATCCGCCAGCAACACGAACGCGATCGGCCGCGCGCTGGCCTCCGTCGACGACGACGGCGACGGGATCGACAGCCTGTTCGTCGGCGGATTCTTCGCGCGCTCCGGTCCGCTCGGCACGGCGGGGGTGGCACGCTGGAATGGCGCGAGCTGGCAGCCGCTCGGAACCGGTCGCGGACTCGACGCGCAGATCCACTCGATCGCGGCGCAGCCGGCGCCGGGGGCTCCGGTTCTGGTCGGTGGCGCCTTCGTCACCGCGGGCGCGCAGATCGTGAACCGCGTCGCCTTGTGGAACGACGTGAGCGCGCAGTGGAACCCGCTCGGGGCGGGCGTCGACGACGTCGTGCGCGCCGTGCAGGTCCATGCCGGCTCGTTCTGGGCCGGCGGCGACTTCCGGAGCTCGGCCGGCGCGCCGCTGCGACACCTCGCGCGCTTCCAGGGATCGAGTTGGGTTGACGTCGGCGGAGGGACGGACGGGCCCGTCCTCGCGCTCGCGACCTGGCAGGGCCAGCTCGCGGTCGGCGGCGACTTTCGCCGCGCCGGCGGGCTGCCGACCGGGCCGGTCGCGCTGTGGAACGGCGCGAGCTGGATCCCGCTCCCGAACGGTCCCGACGACGCGGTCCGGGCCCTCGTCGAATTCGACGACGGCGCGGGGCCCCGCCTGTGGGCCGCGGGCGATTTCACGCGCGCCGGCGGAGCGGGCGCCTCGGGCGTGGCCCGCTGGAACGGCGCGCAGTGGTCCGCGGCTGGCGGCGGGCTGTGCTGCGGCAGCGTGAACGACCTCGCGGTGCACGACGACGGTACGGGCTCGCAGCTCTACGCGGGCGGCGACTTCGATCTCGACGGGGACGGCGACGTGGACGGTGTGGCGCGCTGGAATCCGCAGTCGCAGAGCTGGACCGCCGTGGGCACCGGGTTCTCCGGCGGTCGCGGGACGACCGTGCGCGCGCTCGCGAGCTGGAACGTCGGCAGCCCGGCCGGGCTCGTCGTCGGCGGGGACTTCGGCGCGGCGAGCGGCGTCGGCGCGCGCAACCTGGCGGTCTTCCGGAACGGCGCCTGGAACCCGATCGGGACCGGCGCGGACGACGTGGTGAACGCGCTGCTCGCGAAGCCCGCCTTCCCGTCCGGCGAAGGTCTCTTCGTCGGCGGGGCGTTCACGGTGATCGACGGTCGGCACTCCGCGCGGTTCGCGCGCTCGAACTGAGCCTCCAGGGGAACGGACCATGAAAAGCGCACGCAGACTCTCCTTCCTCGGGCACCTCCTCCTCGCGGCTTCGGTCCTCGGCGTCGTCGCGGAGTCCCGTCCGGCCGCGCCCGGTGGGCCGGTGGTGAACGCGGTGCAGGTCGGAGCGCGCACGCGCGTCTCGCCCCGTCGCCTGCCCCAGCCGGGCGAGTTCAACGTGCTCGTCGTGGTGCTCGACGACCTGGGCACGGACAAGCTCGGCATCTACGCTGCCGATGGCGGTCCGCCCGTCGCCTGCAGCTCGCCGCAGGTCTCGGCCATCCCGACGCCGAACCTCGACGCGCTGCGCAGCGACGGCGTGCTCTTCACGCGCTGCTACGCGAACCCCACGTGCAGTCCGACGCGCGCCGCGCTCCTGACCGGGCGCTACGGGATGCGGACCGGCATGGGGCACGCCGTGAACCCGAGCGACGATCCGGGCTACCGGCTGCCGACCAGCGAGACGATGGTGGCCGAGCTCATTCGCGACGTGAACACGTTCCCGTACCGCCGCGGCGCCTTCGGCAAGTGGCACCTCGCCGACTACGAGGCCGACGACTGTCATCCGGCCGAGTGCGGCTTCGAGCGCTTCGACGGGCTCATGGGCAACCCCACGAGCCACTACGACTGGCGCAAGGTCACCGCGCTCGGCGGGACCGCGCTCGGCTGCGGATCGTCCTCGTCCGCGCAGGTGCCCGCCGTGCCGGGACTCCCGCCGTCGACGGATTCCTGGGACGCGGCGGTGACGCGCGCCGACGCGCTGGCGTGGATCCAGGGCCTCTCCTCGAGCGAGCGCTTCTTCGCCTACGTCGCCTTCAGCCCGCCTCATGCCCCGTTCGAGGTTCCGCCCTACTCCACCCTGTCGCGGCGCACGGCGGCGCGCCTCTCGTTCCTGGGCTACGAAGCCGGCGACACGGCGCGATCGGGCGAGGCCGACGACGAGCGGCTCATCTACCATTCGAACATCGAGGCCCTCGACCACGAGGTCGGCGAACTCCTCGCCGGCATTCCCGCCAGCGTGCTGGCGCAGACGGTCGTCCTGGTCGTGGGGGACAATGGCACCGTCGGGACGATGATCAGCGATCCGGCGCTCGTCGGACACGGCAAGCGCACGCTCTACGAGCTCGGGACGCGCGTCCCGCTGATCGTCCAGGGCCCGATCGCGCCGGCCGGCGGCACGTGCCGGTCGCTCGTGGGCCTGGTGGACCTGTGGCGCACGATCGCGGAGCTCACGGGCCTCCGTTCGGCGGACATCGATGCCGCGATGGGCGGGACCGCCGTCGACGCGGAGAGCTTCCTCGACGGCATCACGCGGCCGACGAGCACGCTCGCGCGCGCGACGGCGTACTCGGAGGCGTTCCCGAACGGCGCGCCGCCGCCGGCGAGCGCGTCGTACTTGCGCGGCATCACCGACGGCGCCTACCGCTACATGCGCATCTACTCGGACGCGGGCGTCATGTCGGAGCGGCTGTACCACCTGCCCAGCGATCCCTGCGAATCGCTCGACCTGCTGGCGGCGCCGCACCTGCTGACGGGCCCCGAATCCGCGGCACTGGCCCTCCTGCGGGTGGCGATGGACGCGATCTGAAGCGCGCTCGCCGCCGGACCTGGGACGTCCGTCGGAACGAAGAAGCCCGCGAACTCGGCAAGAATTCGCGGGCGCGGTGACACGAACAGACGCGGGCGGGTCGGAGAGAGAAGCGCGAAGCGGATCGGATGCGGGTCGGGATGCGTCGGCCGATCAGGCCGACTCGCGGCCGCGTTGCTTGCGCGGGCGGCCGCCCTTGGGCTTGTTGTTCTTCAGGTTCTCGTGGAAGTCGGTCCAGTCGGCCTGGGAGAAGAGCTTCACGCGCTGGCCGCACTCGGTGCAGTACGAGTGGTCCATGCTCATCAGGTAGGAGACGTACTTCTGGCAGGTCGCGCAGAACTTGTGGTCGCTGTAGTAGTCGGGGCTTTCCATCGCGTCGTCTTCCTGTGGCCTCTCGGGTCTGGACAGCGGTAGAGCAAGCGGCGGGCCAGGAGCCGTGCCGAGCTCCGGGCGAAATTGCAACTTCTTAGTGCGTCGGGACTTCCGTCGCCTGACCGCGTCGGCCGCCCCCGCGGCCTCCGCTCCGAGGTGTCGATGGATTTCGACGCTGCTTCCCGCTCTCAACGCTACCCCATGCTTCTAGGACGAATCCCGGCGTCTGGAAGTTCGCCTCGGTGGGCGGGGAATCGAGCTCTGTGCGTGGGCGCAACCTGGGCAGGCTCCTCAGCTTGCGCGGGGTTCTCCGTCCCGGCGAAAATGCGATGTCCTAACTCTTCGACGCCGGGCCGCTGGTGTTGCGATCCGTCGACTCCGTCTGCGCCCCGCGTTCGGAAGCCGATTCGGCCCAGCGTGCGAGAAGTTCTTTCGCCTGCGGATCGCTTTCTCGTGCGGCGGCGCTCTCGAGGGCCGGCCGCACGCCGTCGTCGGCGGCGTGCGTACGGGCCAGCGACCAGCCCGCGGCCTCGCGCACGACCGCCGACGGATCGAAGGAGAGCGCGCGCAGGAGCGCCCGCCGGCCCAGGTCGCTGGGCGCCGAGGCCAGCGCGATCGCCGCGTTGCGTGCCACTCCCGCGCGCCCCGGCCGGTCGAGGGGGGAGGCCGCGAACTGGTCGGTGAAGGCGTCGCCCGCCTCGAGCCACGCGACCAGGCTGCTCGACGCGACCGCCGCGTGCGTCCCGAAGCGCTCCGCCAGATCGGGAGCCCGCGCTCCCCACGGACAGACCTCCGAGCACACGTCGCAGCCGAAGGCCCACGGACCCATCCGCTCGCGGACCTCCGGGGCGATCGGACCCTGGTGCTCGATCGTCCAGTAGGAGATGCAGCGCCCCGCGTCCACGACCCCCGGCTCGACGATGGCCTGCGTCGGGCACGCGTCGAGGCAGGCGCGGCAGGTGCCGCACGAGCCCGCCGGCGGCTCGGTCGTCGGCTCGAGCTCGTGGGGGATCATCACCTCCATCAGGAAGAACCACGGGCCGAATCGCGGATGGAGCAGGTTCGCGGCCTTGGACTCGAAGCCCAGCCCGGCCCGCGCCGCGTGGGACCGCTCGAGCAGGGGCCCGGCATCCACGATCCGCCGATTCCGCCCGCCCAACCCGGCCGCGGCCAGTCGCCGCGCGAAGCGGCGCAGCTTGTGGTTCCCGACGTTGTGGTAGTCGCGTCCGGCGGCGTAGCGGGCGACCCGTCCGCCGCCTTCCAACTCGACCGCGGCGCGCGCGTGCGCCAGGCCGAGGACCACGATGCTGCCGCCCTCGGGCATCACGCGCCGCGGGTCCACGAGGCGTTCCCGGTCGCGCTCGAGCCAGTCCATGCCCGCGTGGCGGCCGGCGTCGAGCCAGGCCTCGAATCGGGCGGCGGCGGGCGGCGGCGCCACCGGTGCGATCCCGCACAGGTCGAAGCCCAGCTCGCTCGCGATCTCGAAGACGACTTCTTCTGCGCGCGACACGCGGGGGAGGATCCCGGTCGGCCGCCTTCACGGCAAGGGCGGGTCTCGGCCCGGAGGTCTCGAGGGGCGTGGTACAGGGCCAGGCGGGGGGGGGCCGTGCATGGGCTCCGCGGCCACAGGCCCGCTCCGGGATCCGTGCCGCTGCCGAAGATCCCCGCCCGCCGGCAGTTCGGGCCCGTACTCCCGCCCGGCAGAGTTTCGATGAACTCTCCGTTCGAAGTGCGTTACCCTTCGGCCAGACCGGTCTAGAATCGCTCTTGAGGGGAAGCCCCGCCTGGTGCGGACACCCCCCTGGAACCTCCCCGGCGGCCTCCCCGGCAGCCACGGTCCTCCGATCCCTCCCGGCGCACGGCTCCATGCAGGTGACCGATCCCCACGGCCTCGCCCTCGGCGGCGATGCGGCACGCGCCCGTCTGCAGGCGCGCCTGGCGGACTTGTCGACGGAGCTCGAGGGGGAGGAGCACGCACGCTGCCTCGCCCTGGCCGCGGACCCGGCCCGCGACATCGAGAGCGTCCGCGACGGCGTGTCGACGCGCCTGATGGAGTCCTTTCGGACGCGCAGCGGGAGGGCGACTTTCGGCCTGCTCTACGAGCTGAACGCGGACCACATCCTGCTCCAGGTCGCCGGCCGGCTGCGCCGCTTCGCGAGCCGCTCGGACCCGCGCGACGTCCTGCAGGAGGTGTTCTTCAACATCTACCGCTACCCGCACCGCTTCAACGCCGAGCGCGAGGACGCCTTCCGCGTCTGGTCGGCGATGATCGTGCGCAACACCGTCCTCAAGCACCTGCGCAGCCTGGGCCGCGCGTCGAAGAACCACGTCGCCGCCGACGACCTCCTCGTCCAGCCGGCCGTCACGTCCGCGAGCCCCCTGTCGGGAGCGATCGAGGCCGAGAGCCAGGGCGAGTGCGCACGTGTCTACCTGACCTACCTGCACCTCTACCTGCACTTCTACGGGATGCTCTCCGAGCGGGAGCGCGCCGCGCTGCACATGGTCGAGGTCGAGGAGACGAGCTACCGGGCCGCCGCCGAGGCGCTCGGGATCAAGCTGGAGAACCTGAAGATGGTCATCTTCCGGGCACGCCGGAAGATCCATCGCGCCATGCGCCGCGTCTTCGACGGGCTCTCGGCGGATTGTCGACCCGCGCGCGATCCGCGCGGTCTGGGGGCCGGAGCCGGAGCTCTGGCGGCGGGTGCGGGCCGGGCCGAGTTCCTCGGCCAGGACGAGGATCCGGAGGCGGACGCCTCGGAGGTCGAGTGATGGGACCTGAATTCTGGAAGCACGAAGAGTCCGACGTGTGCACCACCTTCCAGGTGGACCTGTCGGCGCTCGTCGACGGCGAGATCGACGAGAGCGCGGCCGGGCGCGCGATGATGCACATGGAAGCGTGCACGTGCTGTCGCGGGTTCTTCGAGGACGTGCGCGGCCAGGTGCGCCTGCACAAGGACATGGCCACGCCGGACCGTCTGTTCGCGCGCATCGCGATCCTGACCGGCGCGGAAGCCACGGCCGCGGCCGAGGGCATCGATCTCGTCCACCGCCTGGCGACCGTTTTCTATCAGCTCGGCAAGGCCTACGTCCTGGCCGCGATCGACCCCGGATACCGCGAGCGCGTGTTCGACACGGCCGTGCCCGTCGGCGACGTGCAGACGCGCGGCCGCGGGTTCGTGGACGGGGTCCTGCTCGACGGCAAGGCCAGCGCGGGCGGTCTGGACTGGAAGCGCGCGCGGGCGATGCTGAACGGCAAGCTCGAGAAGATCGAGAGCCCGCTCGAGAAGGGCCGCCGCCTGCTCGAGGAGGCGATCTCCACCGATCCCTCGCACGAGGAAGCGCAGCTCTACCTGGCGTTCCTCCACGGGCACGAGGGCAAGCGCCTGACGGCCGCCGAGGAATACCGGCGGATCTTCCAGACGGCGATGAGCCCCGCGAACCGGGGCCACGCGGCCATCCAACTGGGTCGCCTGCACTCCTCCGAGAAGAACTACCGCAAGGCGATCGCCTGCTGGCGCTGGGTCACCATCAGCGGCCTGGCGGACGAGGACGACCGGTTCTTCGTCGCCAGGTTCAACTTGGGCATGGTCTACGCCTTGACGCGCAACCGGGCCCGGTCACTCGGTTACTTCCGTTCGTTGCTCGACCACCATCCCGACCGCGCGACCGAGGTCGCCGACCTGTTCTCGCGCTCGCCACGGCTGCGCGAGGCGATCGACGCGCAACCGGGATTCGCCGAGGCCCTGGTGGGGGCCGTTCCTGAACTCTTTTCCTTGCCCGGGGCCGCTGGGAACGATGCGCAGAGCACCGATTCCCAGGGCAGTGGCTCCGAGGAGTCCTGACATGAAGACCTTCCTTCGATGCGCGCGCGGCAGGGCCTCCGGCAGGGGCCTCTCCAGCGTCGCTGTCCTGGCGTTCGTGCTGCTCGGGGCCGGTGCCCTGAGCGGGTTCGGCGGCGACGCTCCCACCACTCCCGGTGGAGCGGGCGCCAACTCCTTCGGCGCGGGCGGCGGCGACGACGAGACGGTGGGAACCCTGCCGGCCTTCGACGGCGGCCCGACCCTCGACGTCCAGCGCCGGGGACGCATCACGCGCCCCTCGCTCTACGTGCAGGGTTCGGTCGACGAGGTGCTCTCCTCCGCCGTGGTCGTGCGCGGCGATCGGCGCGTCCTGGCGCAACCGATGCCCGGCGGCCAGCTGCGCCTCGTGTTCCTCGGGGACGCGCAGATCGGCTTCGACCGCAACGCCTTCCATGCGGCCCAGCTGCAAGTGGGCGTCACGGTGCCCGACGGGCACGCGGTCCTGCGCTCCGCGGCGGCCTGGAACGGACAGTCGATCGGTACGTGGACCTACGTCTACGAACTGCCCATCGCCCAGTTCGAGGCGGCTGGGCTGCTCGATCAGGCTCCGGTCCTCGCCGGCGTGGCGACGGCTCACGGCGCGACGTCGGTCCGCGCGCAGGCGAGCGTCGACTTCGTGACGCTCACGCAGCGGCGCTGATCGCAGCTCGATCGGGCGCGCCGCCGTCCCGCCCGGGACCGCGGCGCGCCTTCGTTTCCCCGGGCCGCTTGAGCCCAATCCAGACCGCCCACCGTCGCGCGGAAGCAGGCTCGGCGTCGCGTACACTCCGCGCCGATGGAACCCTCGCCGCCGCTGCCCGTCGTGGCGCTCACGACCGGCGATCCCGCCGGCATCGGGCCCGAGATCGCGCTCGCCGCGCTCGCGGACCGCGAGCTGGCCGAAAGCGCGCGGATCGTCGCGATCGGCCCCGCCGAACTGCGGCCGCCCCGTGTGCCCGGGATTCTCGCGAACCCGCGCTGGCCCGAGCGCGGTCACGCGTGGATCGAGACGCCGACCTTCGGAGCCTGGCAGCTCGGTCGCGTGCAGGAATCCGCCGGACGCGCCGCGCTGGCCGCCCTGCGCGCCGGCCACGAGCTGGCTCTCGCGGGCCGCGTCGACGCGCTCGTGACCGGGCCGGTCAGCAAGGAGGCGCTCCACCTCGGCGGCGAGCAGGTCGAGGGTCAGACGGAACTCCTCGGGCGCTGGTGCGGCGCGACGCGCTTCGAGATGCTCGCGATCGCGGGTTCGCTGCGCGTGCTGCTCCTGACGCGGCACATGCCGCTCGTGCGCGCTCTCTCGCTCGTCAGCACGGAGCGCGTCCTGGACCGGCTGCGCCTCCTCGACGAGGGGCTGCGCGGCTTCGGCCTGGCGCATCCACGGATCGCCCTCGCGGGGCTGAACCCGCACGCCGGAGAGAACGGTCTGCTCGGGAGCGAGGAGGACGACCTGCTGCGCCCGGCCGTGCGGATCGCGCGCGCCGAGGGTCTCGACGTGGAGGGACCGGTCTCGCCCGATTCGGTGTTCCTGCAGGGCTCGCGCGGGCGCTACGACGGCGTCCTGGCGCTCTACCACGACCAGGCCTTCATCCCGATCAAGCTCCTGTCGGCGGACGGTGGGATCACCGTGATCCTGGGCCTGCCCTACCTGCGCGTCAGCCCGGTCCACGGCACGGCGTTCGACCTGGCCGGGAAGGGCACCGCGAGCCCCGCGAACCTGATCGCGGCGCTGCAGCAGGCGGCTCTGTGGGGCGGACTTCGGCGGACGGCGCGAACCGGTCGATGAACTTCCCGGACGAGCCCGCAATCTCCACCCTACGTGAGGTTCGCGGGTAGACTTGGGCCCGATCCTGGTCCCGCCACACCCCGCGACACGCACCTGAGACAGCCTGGATGATCGGTCGCAAGAAGAAGATCGTGCTCTACCAGCCCAAGCAGGTGGACGAGAGCCTGGGCCTCGCTTCGAGCAAGGACATGCTGCCGCTCGAGATGCTGACCATCTCGGCCTGGCCCCTGCACGACGGCTACGAGGTCGTGATCGTGGACGGAAGCCTGTACACGGCGGACGAGGGGTACCGGCGGGTCCTCGAGGCCTGTGAGGGCGCGCTGCTGTACGCCACCACCGGCATCCTGGGCTACATGGTGACCGACGGCCTGGCCTGCTCGAAGCGGGTCAAGGCGCGCTTCCCGAGCCTGCCCATGTTCATCGGCGGCTGGTTCGCGAGCGTGCGGCCGGACCTGCAACTCGGCAGCGGCCTGTACGACGCGGTCGTGTGCGGGCAGGGCGAGCTGACCTTCCGCGACCTCGTGAAGGCCGTGGACTCGGGCCTGAAGCTCGACGACATCCCCGGGCTGGCGCTGTTGCGCGACGGTCAGGTCGTCCGGACGGAGCGCCGCGGCGCGGTCGGGTGGGACCAACTCCTCGATTGCCCCTGGCACCTGATCGACATCGAGCCCTACAAGGCGGCTCAGCTGCGGGCGAACTCGCACAAGGACGTGCTGCGCATGCCCACGCCGCCCGCGATGGGCGACCGCAAGCCGTACTTCGGCATCACGTACTTCTCGAGCTACGGTTGCCCGGAGCCGTGCACCTTCTGCTGCTCGCCGATCGTCACCGACCGGCGTTGGAAGGCGATCCCCTCGGAACGGATGCTCGACGACCTGCAGGGCCTGCACGAGCGCTGGGGCTTCGACGTCGTGCGCTTCCACGACGCGAACTTCGGGGTGCTGCGCAAGCGCTTCAAGGACTTCGCCAAGGGCAAGATCGAGCGCAAGCTGCCGTTCTGGTGGAACGCGTTCATCGAGACGCACACGATCCTCGAGGCCAAGAAGAAGGACCCCGAATCGCTCGATCTCCTGGCCGAATCCGGCATGTACATCGCCGAAATCGGCGCCGAGGCCGGCACCGACGAGATGATGGAGAAGATCGGCAAGCCGATCCACGGCGACGACAACGTGGACGCCGCCGTGGAGATGGACAAGCGCGGCATCTGCGCGTCCGTCACCTACATCATCGGGTACCCGGGCGAGGAGCGCGACTCGATGCTCGCGACCATCGACCAGTGCCGTCGTCTGCACGTCGCGGCTCCGCTGGCGCGTCCCACGGTGTGGCCGTACCGGCCGATCCCGGGCACGGCGATGTGGGACCAGGCGATCGAGCTCGGGTATCAGCCGCCGCAGAAGCTCGAGGAATGGGGCTCGATCGGCGAGTACCACCTCGAGGAGACCTGGCCGGGCAAGATCCCGCCCGAGGTCGCGCTGGCGCGCAAGATGTACCAGCACTACGTGACGCTGGACTACGGCCTGGCGCGCGGCAAGCGCGGCTTCTGGGAGAGGCGCGCGCAACAGCGCCTGGCGCGCGGCGAGCTGACCGGCGGCTTCCCGAGCGGCCTGTGGGAAGCGCGCGCGTTCGACCTGTACAACCGCGTCGAGCGGAAGCTCTTCCCGCGCCAGGACGTTTCCCGCTCGTGGGTCGATCCGGGCCACAAGACCGGAACGAGCTCGAATGCCGCGAGCAAGAGCCGCGAGGCGATGACCGAGACGACGGCGGGCTGATCGCCGAAGCCGGATGCAACCGAGGGCTGACGTACGGCGCGTACGTCAGCCCTCGGTTGCATCCGCGACCGCGGTCAGTTGCAGAACGTCACGCTCAGGCCGTCCGACAGATTGAACCCCGCGCCGCCCGCGCCGGGATTGCGGTACCAGCACTGGAAGGCGATCGTCGCCCCGGGCACCAGGATTCCGGCCGCGGGAGCCGTGGCCAGGTCCACGGCGCGCGATGTCGAACCGGATGGGCTCGCGGGCAGCGGCGGATTCAGGCGGACCACCGAACCGCTCACGCAGCGGAACCCGTTGCCGAACGGGGTTTGGGACTGTTGGGTCCCGAAGTAGAAGAGGTGCGAGGAGTTCGGCGGCAGCTGCGCGCAGGTGAGCGTGAAGCTGTTCGCCGCGACCGACAGCGATCCGCTCCAGCCGATCACGGCTCCCAAGCCCGTCGAGTTCGGCGCCCCGACGCAGTAGTTCGCCGCGGAAGCCGTGCAGGGCGGGTCGTAGACGATCCGCAGCTTGGGCCGGAAGTTCGGGTCGGTGTTCTGGCGCGAGTCGAAGCGCTTCGCGGTCGGCGTGTCGGCTTCGTTCTCGTTCTGGAGCAGCCAGCCGAAGTTCGCGGCGGGCGAGACGAGCATGGCCTGCACGTCGGCGACGAGCCCCGCGCCCGTCCACTTGTAGTAGCCGATCTGGTCGATCGCCTTGGTGGCGCTGGCGACCGGGTTGAAGTCGCCGCCCGGGGTCGTCCAAGAGATCCCCGGGAAGAACCGTCGCGTCCAGGTGGCGTCGTTCGTCGTCGCCGCCGTTCCCGCGCCCTCGCCGCTGCCCGCGTTGGACGTGCCTTCGCCCCAGTCCGCGAGGACGCGGTGGAGCCGCACTTCGCGCACCCCGGCGTTCGTCTTGGACATGTAGAGCGTCAGCTCGACGTCCGTGATCGTGGAGCCCGCCGGAATGCCCGCCGCCACGTCGAAACGCAGCACGGCGCGGCGCACCTGGCCCATGCCGGTCGTGCCGGCGAAGAAGTGCGAACCGGCACCGTTGCTCTCGCTGCCCGACTCGCCGTAGAGGGTGTTGTCCCGATTGGCTCCGAGGATGACCTCGCTGGCCGTGGCCGCGGGAGTCAGGACGAACAGGGGGACGGCGACCGTGAGGATTTGGATCGGGTTCATGGGCTCTTGTCCGGGAGGCGCGCTCGACTCCTGCAGTTTCGCACGGAATCGGCTGCCTGGATTCGTGCACTTCGAGGTCCGTAGCCGCGAACCGCACCGGGCCCCCCGATCGCGGCGGGTTCCGCGCGCCCGCGCGGGCTTCGAACGGGCGCGCTGCGTGCCATACTCCCGCCATGGCCCGACCCCTCGCCGCCGCGATCGCCCTCTTCCTCGGATTGCTGTCTCTCGGTTCGAACACGACGGCCCAGTCGAAGGCCCCGGAGGCCCCGCCGCCGGCGATCCGGCTGGATGGCACCGAGATCACGCTCGACGCGTTCGCCCGCTGGCTGGTGCGCAACATCGGCGAGCGTCAATCGCAGGTCTTCGGGAAGGAGTACTGGGGGGTCGAGCGCGAGGCCCGCGCGCTGGGCGTGGAGGTGACGGACGAAGAGTGCGCTCGGCGGGTCGACGCCGACGTCGAGGAGCGGATCGACAAGGCCTTCCTGGGCAAGAAGAGCGAGTGGCTCGCGGAGCTCGAGCGCACGCGGCGCACGGAGAGCGGCGTGCGACTCGAGCACGAGATCGAGCTGCGGCCCCTCGTGCTGGCCGAGAAGATCGTCGCGATCGACCGCGTCGTGCCCGAGCAGAAGATCGAGCGCGACTGGGAGTTCCAGTACGGGCGCAAGGGTCGCCACTACGACCTGTCGATGACGAAGGTCCTCGTCGTGGTCCCCTCGGGCGAGAAGCAGAACCGGGACGAGTGGAAGGCCGGCCGCGAGAAGGTCATGGCCGAAGGCCTGGAGAAAGCTCGCGCGGTCCGCGCGCGGATCCTCTCCGGAGAGGACTTCGGAAAGGTCGCGCGCGAGACGAGCGACGACCCCGAGACGCGCGACGGCCGGGGCGTCCCGCCGCGGGGCTTCTCGCACTTCGGCTGGCCCTCGACCTTCCTCGACGCGCTCGAGAAGCTCCAAGTGGGCGAGGTTTCCGAGCCGATCTTCGCGCGCGGCGGCTGGTGGGTCCTGCGCGTCAACGGCGTGCAGGAGACCCCGCTCGCGTCGGTGCGCGACGCGCTGCGCGCGAAACTGGAGCGGAAGGGACCCGAGCCGGACGAGGTCGCCGCTGTGCTCGAGCGGATCCGCGCGGCGACGACCGTGCGCATCCTGCCCGCGATGTACGAATCGGGCGGGGATCCGGAGTTGGACGGGCCCAACCAGCCCGTCCTCGAGGTCGACGGCGAGCCGGTCCCCCGGAAGACGTTCGCGCGCTGGCTCGTCGCGATCCAGGGCGAGTCCATGATGCAGCCCTTCGTCGAGGAGTTCGCCATCGACCGCGCCGCGCGAGCAGCCGGAATCACAGTCACCCAGGACGAGATCGACGAGCGCGTCCGCTGGCTGCTCAAGGCGCGGATCGACGAGGCCCACAAGGGCAGCCGCGAGTCGTGGCTCACGTTCCTCTCGCTGAACGGCCGTACGGAGGAGTCGTTCGCCCGGACGCTGGCCGCGCGCACACGCTCCGACCTCCTGGCCGAAAAGCTCTACTTGCGGGAGCGCAAGGTGACGCCCGAGGAGGTCAAGCAGCGCTTCGTGAGCGAATACGGCGCGGATGGCGAGCGGATCGAGGCGCGCTGGATCGTGCTGGTCAACGTCTTCGACGCGGTCGATCCCAAGTGGACGCGCGAGGAGCTCACGAAGGCGATGATGGCCGCCTCCGAGCGCGGCGGGCGGCGCGCCGCGGAACTCGTGGCCAGGATCCGCGCGGGCGATGACTTCGCCGCGCTGGCCCGGGAGCAGAGCGACGACAAGCCCACGCGTGCCGCTGGCGGACGCATCGAAGGCCGCTTCCGGGGAGACGCTTACCCGGATGGCTTCGGCGCGGTGGTCTCGAAGCTCGCCGTCGGCGAGGTCAGCGAGCCGCTCGACTACGGCAACGCCTGGGCGATCTTCCAGGTCACGGCCCGGCGCAAGGTGACCTTCGCCGAGGTCGAGAGCGAACTCCTGAACGAGCTCAAGACGATGCGTCCGAGCGGCCTGCAGGTGAACTCGCACCGGAACTTCCTGAGCCAGAAGGTGAAGGTGGAGCTCCTGCCGGGGCTCACTCCGCGCTAGCGCTCCGATTCGGCCCGCGGGCACCGCGGCGAATCTCCCGACACCCGCCGGCGCGCTCAGCGCCGCAGGGGAACCGGTCCGCGCGCCAGCCGGTCCACCAGGCTCGTCACGTCCGTGTCCACGAGCAGGTTCGCGCGATCCCCGGGCCGGACGAAGCCCTCGTCGCGGGCACGATCCAGGAACGCGAGAAGCGGCGCGTAGTACCCCTCGACGTCGAGGAGACCGACCGGCTTGGCGTGAAATCCGAGCTGGGCCCAGGTCAGGATCTCGAACAGCTCGTCGAGGGTCCCCATTCCGCCCGGGAGCGCGATGAAGGCGTCGGAGAGGTCCGCCATCAGGGCCTTCCGCTCGTGCATCGTGCGCACGACGTGGAGCTCGCTCGCGCGCGCGTGGCCGAGTTCGCGATCCGCCAGCGCGGCCGGGATCACCCCGATCGCGCGGCCGCCGGCCGCCAGCGTCGCATCGGCGACGATGCCCATGAGTCCGACGTTCCCGCCGCCCCAGACGAGTTCGACGCCACGTTCGCCGAGCAGCGTGCCGAGCTCGCACGCGGCCGCTCCGTAGGCCGGTCGCGATCCCGGTGCCGAGCCGCAGAAGACGCAGACGCGCGCGATCCGCCTCACTTCGCGGCCGGACCCGCCGCCGGATCCTCGGTGAGGAGCAGCTCGAGCGTCGCATCCTGCAGGTTCGCCGGGTTGTCGTGCCAGCGCACGCGGCCGAGCCGGTCGAGGAGCACCACGTCGGGGATCTTCTGGCCGCGGTAGGCGACCGACATCCCGCCGTTGTCGATCAGCACCGGGAAATGGATCCCGTTGGGGCCGAGGAACGCCCGGACCGACTCCAGCGTCTGCCCCTTGCTGTGGTCGACGACGCCGATGAAGCGCACGCCCATCGCCTCGAAGCGCTTCTCGAGATCGAGCAGGAAAGGCCGGGCTTTCTCGCAGTTCTCACACCAGGTGGCGAAGAAGTAGAGGACCACGACGTCGCCGCGCAGGCTGGCGAGCTTCTGGGCGTCGCCTTGGACCCAGGCCTCGGCCACGAGCTCCGGCGCCGGCTTCTCGAACTGGTCGAGCATCGTGAGGTAGCGCTTGGCCGACTCGACGTCCTCGCCCTTCGGGAAGTCGCGCACGTAGCGCGACAGGTCCGCGCGGGCGTCCGCCGTCTTCAGCATGTGACGGCGAGCGGCGGCTCGCCGCTCGAGCGACTTGGGCAGGTACTTCGCGTCCGAGGCGTAGCGCTCGACGCCGTTCCCGTACTCGCGCTCCGCCAGGTTGAGGTCGCCCGAGAACATGGCGACCGTGCCCAGCATGTACTGCGCGCGACCGGCGACCGGGGAGGCGCCATGCTCCTTGACGACGCTCTGGAAGCGGGCCGTCGCCCGGCCGAAAGCCTGGAGCGAGTCCTGGTTGTTCTGCTGCAGGCGCTGTCGCGCGCGGCCCATGGAGAACCAGCACACGCCGTCCTCGACGAGCGCCTCGATTCCGCGCGGCGTGTCGGGGAAGTCCCGCGCATAGGCCGCGAACGCCTGACCGGCCTTCTCGTAGTCGGCCTTCTTCTTCAGCTCGTGAGCGGCTGTCCAGGCCGCTTCCTCGGGCGAGGCCGCGACGGCGGGCGCGGGCGTCGGCTTGGGAGCCGGTTCCTGGAAGGGGAGGATCGTCGAGGCGGCGCAGAGAGCGGGGAGGAATAGCATGGCGGGAACTTCGCGTCGGAAAACGATGCGTCTACTGTACCGCGGTCCATCCGCCCCCGCCGCCCACCGCTCCATGCGCACCAGAATCACCGTCTCGATCGCCCTGCTCGCCGCCCTCGCCGGGGGTGCCTGCTTCATGTCCCGCGACCCGGGGGAGCTCTCGCTGCGCGCGGAGGTCCAGCGCTACCTCGATCGCTACGGGCCGGAGTTCCAGCGGCTCACGCTGGCCGCGCAGGAGGCACAGTGGGCCTCGCAGACCAGGATCGTGCCCGGAGACGAGACCGCGGGCGCGCGAGTCCGCGCAGCCGAGGAGGCCCTGGCGGAGTTCACGGGCAGCACGGAGAACATCGAGCTCGCGCGCGCCTACCTGCGGCGCAATCGCGAGCTGTCGACCCTGCAGGTCCGCGAGCTCGAGACCATCCTGCGCAAGGCCGGAGGGAACCCGCAGACGGCTCGCACGCTCGTCCAGCAGCGCATCGCGGCCGAGACGAAGCAGACCGAGCAGCTCTACGGCTTCGCGTACGAACTCGACGGCAAGCGCACGACGACGACGGAGATCGACGCGATCCTGCGCACGGAGGCCGATCCCGCGATCCGGCTCCGCGCCTGGGAAGCCTCGAAGGCCGTCGGGCCGACCCTGCGCGAGGGGCTCGTGAACCTGCGCAACCTGCGCAACGAAGTCGTGCGCGCCCTCGGGTACGCGGACTACTTCGCGTACATGGCGAGCGAGTACGGCATGAAGCCCGCCGAACTCGCGCAGCAGATCGACGGGATCCAGCGCGAGCTCCGTCCCTTGTACCGGGAGCTCCACACCTGGGCCCGCTACGAACTCGCCCGCCGCTATGGCCAGCCCGTTCCGGATCTGATCCCCGCGCATTGGCTGCCGGATCGCTGGGGGCAGGAGTGGTCGGCGCTCGCGCCGGTCGAGGGCTTCGACCTCGATGGCGCGCTGCACGACAAGAGTCCGCAGTGGCTCGTCGAGCAGGGAGATCGCTTCTACCAGAGCCTGGGATTCGAGCCCTTGCCGCCCACCTTTTGGGAGCGTTCGTCGCTCCTTCCCGTGGCGGCCGACGCGGGATTCTCGAAGAACAACCATGCCTCCGCCTGGCACATGGACCTGGACCGCGACGTGCGCTGCCTGATGAGCGTCGTGCCCACCGGGTCCTACTACGAGACCATCCACCACGAGCTGGGGCACATCCACTACTACCTGCAGTACTCGACACCGCAGATCCCGGTCCTGATGCGCGAAGGCGCCTCGCGCGCCTGTCACGAGGCGTTCGGCTCGATGATGGGGCTCGCGGCGATGCAGCCGCGTTTCATCCAGGCCGTCGGTCTCGACGTGGGGACCCAGCGACCCGACCCGATGCGCCTCCTCTTGCAGGAAGCCCTGAACTACGTCGTGTTCATGCCCTGGTCCGCCGGGGTGATGTTCGAGTGGGAGCGCGAGATCTACACCCAAGGCCTGCCGGCGGAACGCTGGAACCAACGCTGGTGGCAGCTCGTCGAGAAGTACCAGGGGATCGCGCCGCCGGGCGTCCGCGACGAACGTTGGTGCGACCCGGCGACGAAGACGCACGTGAACGACGATCCCGCGGCCTACTACGATTACGCGCTCTCGTACGTCCTGCTGTTCCAGCTGCACGACCATATCGCGCACAACATCCTGCGCGAGGATCCGCACGACACGTGCTACTTCGGCCGCCGCGAGGTGGGGGACTTCCTCAAGTCCATGATGCGCCCGGGGGCGACCATCGACTGGATCGAACTCCTGCGCGAGAAGACCGGCTCTCCGCTCTCGGCGCGTCCGATGGTCGACTACTTCGAGCCCCTGAGGCGCTGGCTCGTCGAGCAGAACCGCGGACGCGTGAGCACGCTGCCGCCGCTCTGAGGTCGTGCGGTTGTACGGAGCCAGGCACGACTCCGCCGTTTTCCTGCTGCTTCCGCTGCGCGCAGAGCGCGCAGCAGCAGCAGCAGGAAAACGGCGGAGTCGTGCCTGGCTCCGTACAGCCGCACACCCGCAAATAGAGCGAGAGCACGAAGCGCGGCCTCGTGCTCTCGCAAAGGAGCCCGGCATGGGCCCGGACGAACCGGGACCCAGGCACGCGGTGCAACGGCCTAGACCATTGCACTCCCCATCGCGGGCCAAGAGCCGGGTAGAGCGTCGCGTCTGCCCGTCCCCACGGACAGCCGAACGCTTCTCCTCCAACGAGCACCCGTCGACCCCGTCCCCACGGAGCGGCGGGTGCATCTCCCCTTCCTGAAGCGCGGAGGCGGGGTCCCCGTCCCGCACATCCGCGCCGCCCCCGCACCCAGAGGGTGCGGAGAGCTCTCACTGCCTCTGCCATTCAGCGCCGGCTCTTGGAGCCCGGCCGTCGGCCACTGCGCATCCACGCTCGAGCGAGCGCGGTCGCGCAGGTGGAAGGGGCGAACGCCGCGTCCCTCACTGCCTCGCGCGACAAGGGCCCCTCCGCGGACGAGCGGACTCTCCCCGCACGCTCTCCGCACCCTCGTCGTCAGCTTGCTTCCCCGTTGTTTCATCGCGGCGTTCACCGTGGAACCGCGCGCCGACCTCGAGGGAAGAGGGCCGTCGCGCCACCGGCAAGAGCCCGGAGGCGCGACGGGGCAAGGGAGGGAGAAGAAACGTCCCCGATCCCAGACCTCAAACCCGAAGGCGGAACGAGTTCCGTCTGCCCCTCGGATGACGTCCGTGGAATCGGAGCGACGACTTCGGCGGCCCAGCCAGCCGCTCGCGTTTTCGGCGAGACGGCCCCGTGACTTTGCGGCCCGGCCTCTCGACCGGTGTGCCCTTATCGTGTCATCGTTCGGAGCGAGAGAGGATACACAGGAAGTTGCATTGCGGCCACCCGCGCGTGCGATTTATCGCGTGATCACGGGCGATTTCACCAACGCCCAACATGGGCGCAGGTACGCGGCCGCGCGAGCGGAAAGGACTTCCTCAGGGGAGGACGAAGTCGGCCGTGCGCACGAGCGCTGAGGAACCTTCTTCCGCATTCGGCGAGTGGATGGTCTCGAGCAGGACGTGCAGCGCGTCGGGGAACGCGCGCAGGAACATGTTCGCATTGCCAGGCTCGTTCTCGAAGCTCGCGACCACTTCGCCCTGGTACGAGCGCACGTCCAGCACCGCCTCCTGCTTGAACGTCGAGTCGTTCATCTCGAACGACGGTTTCAGGTGCAGGACGCAACGCCCACGCCAGAACGGAAAACCGTTCTCGCGCAGCGATCGCACGGTCCCGATCTCCATCCCGCCGACGTGGCGCCCGGTCAGGTAGTAGATGAGGGCGCCCCGTGCGTGACAGGCGTGCACGAAGGCGGCAGCGCCCAGGACCGGCGTGTCGTGCGCCAGGTACTCGTCCCGGAAGAAGCGCTCGAACCAGAAGCCCTTGAGGCGCGCCAGGACCTCCGCCTCCGAGAATCCGAAGCGCCGCAGGTCCTCGTGCACGTTCCAGCCCATGTCGTCGAGGCCGATCCGCTCGGCGACGTCGGCCAGGTGCGGGTGCATGCTGGCGTTCTCGTCGACGAACTCGCGCAGGATCGCCAGGTTGCGCGGCGCGGTGGAGAACAGGGTCGAGTCGAGGTCGAAGACCACGATCGGCAGCCGGTTCCGGGAGAGAGCCGCATCGATGCGGGGGAAGATCTCGCGCAGTCGGGGGGAGCCCATGGGCACCGAACTTAGCGGCGGATTCGCGCGCTTCCAGCGCGGGCTGCTAGCCTGCGCTCCTCGCCACCTCCCAGACCTCCGCGCATGCACCTGCCCCCCTGGCTCGAGAACTCGCTCCCGATCCTCCTCCTCCTGGTGGCGGTGTCGGTGGTCGTATCGCGTCTGCCCCGCGTGGATCTGGGGCACGACGAGCGCCTGAAGAAGCGCCGCCGCTGGAACTGGATCGTGCTGGGGCTCACGTACTCGATCCTCTACTTCGGTCGCTACAACCTGTCCGCGATCGCGGGCGAGCTCGACAAGGCCGGTTACCTCTCCCGCAAGCAGTTCAACGAGATCGACGGCGTGGGCCTGGCGGTCTACGGGATCGCATTCCTCCTGAACGGCCCCCTGACGGACCGGTGGGGTGGACGGGTGACGATCCTGCTCGCGGCGGGCGGATCGGCCGTGATGAACGCCGGCATGGCCTTCGCGATGGCGCACCACGCGAACGGGGTGCAGAGCGAAGGCGCCGATCAGACGCTCCGGACGTCGCTCCTGTGGCTCAACGCCGCGAACATGTACTTCCAGTCGTTCGGCGCCGTCTCGATCGTCAAGGTCAACGCGCACTGGTTCCACGTGCGCGAACGCGGCGTGCTCGGCGGACTGTTCGGGATCCTGATCTCTCTGGGCCTCTACTTCAGCTACGACTGGTCTTTGATGCTGGCGAAGGGCGTCGACGTCGTCGCGCCGTTCTGGGTTCCGTCCGTCGTGCTCGGGATCATGTTCGTCGCCGCGTTCCTCGTCGTGCGCGACTCGCCCGCCGCCGCCGGGCTCACGGACTTCGACACGGGCGACGCGACCAGCGGGCAGCTCACCCCCGATCCGCTGCGCGCCGTCCTGAAGAAGCTCCTCTCCCAGCCGGTCGTCTGGATCCTGGTGGCGATCGAGTTCTGCTCCGGCTTCCTGCGACAAGCTGCGATGAAGCAGTTC
Organism: Planctomycetota bacterium; assembly: GCA_026692665.1. GTDB lineage: Bacteria > Planctomycetota > UBA1135 > UBA1135 > JAEUHZ01. The sequence continues at coordinate 1,138 of JAPLOF010000055.1, read as the reverse complement.
CGGCCGTACGCCGTGGCGCTCGAGCAGGGCGAGACGTTCGTCTATGCGAACTGGGGCATGCTGCTGTGCGTCGCCGGGATCCTCGGCGGGGTCTTCGCCGGCACGATCAGCGACCACGTCTTCGGCTCCCGCCGCGGTCCCGTCGCCTCGATCCTCTACGCCGGCCTGCTCGCGGGCTCGATCGGCTGCTGGGTGCTGCTCGGCTCGCCCGGAGTGGGCTGGTCGATCGTGTTCATGTCCCTGTGCGTGATCGGCGTGCACGGGATGCTCTCCGGCACGGCGTCGGCCGACTTCGGCGGCTCGAAGAACGCCGGGGTCGTCACGGGCGTGATCGACGGGTTCGTGTACCTGGGCGGCGCGCTGCAGTCGGCGGTGTTCGCCGCGTCGCTGCCGACGGGAGACGCGCAGAAGGACCCGGCGAACTGGGTGGCGTGGCCGATGTGGATGACGGCGGTCGCGGTCGTGGGCCTGATCCTGTGCACGCGCGTGTGGAACGCGCGGCCGAAGGCGGGCGGAGGGCACTGATGGGCTCCTCGACGAACGCGCGAGCGGTCCGGACCTGCTTCGCGCGTGCGGTGGAAACGCGAGCCGAAGCACCTGGGGGCCGCAGATGAGGCCGCGCGAGCTAGAGCACCTCGGCGAGCCGGCACTGCGCATCGCCGGATTCCAACTGTAAGTCCACTCGCACTCGAGCTCCGGGGCCATCGACAACCCGTACGACAGCTGGCTGCGGGTGTCCGCGCACTGCGGAGCGTCCGGTGCGAGCGTCTGGGTCCAGGGCGAGATCCTGATGCTCGCGGAGATCGCTGACCTCGGTCGTCAGTGCGAGAGTCTCGTGCGCGGAGAGAGTCGAGCCGTCCTGCTCCAGGCCGTCGAACCCTACCTGGGCATCGCGATCGAACCGGCCGATCGATTGGGTCACCTGACCCTGCGCGTCGAGATCACGCCGGAACTCGGGAGGCAGGAGCACTCCTTCGAGTTCGAGATCGACCAGACGTATCTCCCGGACATCGCAAGGCAGTGCGCCGCGATCGTCGCCGAGGTTCGGTCGCCGCCCACCGGCTCGGAGCCATGCGAGTGATCCGCGAGTGACTCTGAACTTCGCTGCGCGGTGCCTGGCTAACTTCCCGCGAGTTCG
>JAPLOF010000054.1 GCA_026692665.1 Planctomycetota bacterium | reverse complement strand
ACCGTGTCGCGACCGTGCTCACGGCGGGCGCGGGCGCCGGGGATTCGGCGCTGACCGTGGCCAGTGTCGAGGGGTTCCCGCCGGCCGGGCTCGTGCTGGTCGGCAACGAGCTGGTCCACTACACGCGCATCCGCGGCTCGGCGCTCGAGATGCCGCGCGCTTCGACCACGCCAGCCAGGATGGACGGCCGCGGAGAGGGCCTGTTCCGCGGACGCTTCGGCACGACGCCCGCCACGCATGCGGCCGGCGATTCGGTCATCCTGTTCCCCGTGCGCTACCCGGATCTGTGGGCGCGCCGCGCGGACGCACCGGAGCTCGCGTACTTCGGCTTCGGCGCGGATCAGCCCGCCGCGTTCTGGAACTCGATCTACTTCAAGAAGACGGACACGGACTCGGCGCGGATCGGTGTGCTGTTGCGCGTCGATCCCGCGGCGCCGTGGGACGCCGACCCCGAGACGGATCCGCGACTGCGGCTCCTGTGGCAAGGCGACCTCGAGGGCAAGGCCATCCCCGTGGGCCGCCAGGCCGATCGCCTGGATGCGCGCGTCTTCGTCGAGTACCAGGCCGGCGCGTTCGACGCGACATCGGGCACGGCGCACGGCTGGCGCCAGACGCCGCGGCTCACGACGTTCAGCACGTTCTACCTGGCGCCCAACGTCACCCTGCGGAGCGTCGAACGATGAGCGGCGCGCGCGGACGTCGGGGCCTCACGCTGGTCGAGCTCGTGCTCGCGATCGGTCTCCTCGCACTGCTGATGCTGGCGGTCTTCCAGCTCTTCGATCGTTCGCTCTCCGTGTGGCGCCGCGGCGAGACGCGCCGCGCGCTCCTCGAGCAGGCCTCGACCGTGCTCGAGAGCCTGGCCCTCGATCTGCGCGGTCTCGAACCCGGGTCCCAGGGCGACGTGGTGCTCGAGTGGGTCCGGTTCGACACGGACGGCGACAACGTCCTGGAGACCAAGTGGCCGCGGCTGCGACTGGTCCGCCAGGCTTCGGCCGCGGAGATGGCGCGCGCCGCCGTCCGCGACGAGGAGTCCGTCGACAAGGCCAAGGCCAGCGCCGAGAAGGCCGACGCGGCGCGCGAGCCGGTGCTCGTCCCGCCATCGAGCCCGGGGCTGCTCGAAGTGGTGTGGATGGTCGCGCCCGCCTCGTTGACGCAGCCCGATGCCCGCAGCGAGGGGGTGATCTTCCGCGGCGAGCGTCCGACGACCGAGAGCGCGTCCAAGTCGTTCTTCGCCGGCGACTTCTTCGGTGCGAGCAATCGTCCACCGGCCGGCGCGACGGAAGAGGTCACGGGCGGCCTGCTGTGGCTCGGAATCCTCTGCGCGGGCCAGACGGCGGTCGTGAACGACGGCTGGAAGCTCGGCTCGGGCCTGGAGTGCGCGGCGACATCGTGGGACGCGCACGGGCTGAACCGTCCGGAGCGCGAGGTGCATCCCTGGAACGAGCCGCATCCGGGCCAACCCAAGCCGAAGGGCCGGGCCCTGCTCCCGCGACGCGTGCGCATCGAGCTCGAGTTCGAGCGCCCCGCGGATCGAAGTCGGCGAACACGAATCCTGCAAGCTGTCGACAACCAGGAGAACGTCCTCCTGGTCGACGACGGACGTCGTCTGCCGACGGAGGCCGGCGCGCATGTACTCGTCGATGCCGAGTGGTTCCGGGTGACCTCGATCGACGGAGGACGCGTCGCCGTGCAGCGCGCGCAGCGCGGCACTTCCGCCGCGCCGCACGCCCCGGGCGCGCTCGTGCACTGGGGACTCTCCCTGGTGCGCGAAGTCCCGGTCGCCACCTACCGTGAGGACTGGAACCTGTGAAACGCGCGCACGCACGGTCCGGGTTCACGATCCTCGAGGTGCTCGTCGCCATGGCGATCCTCCTGTTCGGGATGACGACGATCCTCGGGCTGCTCACGTACGGGACGGCGCTCTCGCGGACGGCCCAGCTGCGCACGTCGGCAGCCTCGGCCGCTCAGGCGACGATCGCCGACCTCGAGGAGACGTTCTTCCCCGACGTCGCCGGCGAGGCCGGAGAACCGCGCGAGATCGTCGACCGCGCCGTGCCCGGCGCCGAGGGACTCGTCTACTCCGCGAAGGGCCGACCGAACCCCGATCGTCCGCTCGAGTATCGGGTGGACATCGCCATGACTTGGAGCTCGCAGGGCGTGAAGCGCGAGAAGCGCTTCACGACGCTGCTCCAGCGCGAGCTGCAGTTCGGCGAGCGCCTGCGGCACCGCGCGTCACCAGGTCCCTCGAGGACCGAATCATCCACGAAGCCGGCGGCCCCTCCGCCGGGCTCCGGAGCGAAACCACGATGAAACGACCGATCTGGATCCTGATCCTCGCCGCGACCCTCGGCGTCTTCCTCGCGAGCCTCGCTTCGGCGCAGGACGTGTCGGCCGAGACGCGCATGCTGCGCCTCCGCGACGGCACCTTCCAGTGGGGGGCGATCGCCGCGCACGACCCCGAGGGCCTCGTCTTCGTGCGGCTCGACACCGGCGGGCGCGCGCGCCTCGCCTGGAGCTTCCTGCACCCGGAGGAGGAACTCGAGCTGAAGACGCGCTTCGGCTACATCGACCTCACCGGCGACGAGATCCTCGTGGAGGCCGAGCGGATCGTGACGACCGACGGGCTGGAGCTCGTCGGCCGCATCGTCGACCGCACGCCCGACTCGATCGTCGTGAAGACGAACACCGGCACGATCCCCGTGCCGAAGAACCGCATTTCGGCCGCGCCGACGCTGGTGCGCGTGAACGCGCTCGACGTCTGGACGCGTTCCGAGTTGTATGCCCAGCAGCAGGCCACGGCCGACCTCACGACGGCGGCCGGGAACTACGAACTGGCGCGGTTCTGCGAGCGCATCCTCGACTTCGCGCGCGCCGCCGAGCACTACAAGAAGACCGCCGAGCTCGACCCGAAGTTCCAGAAGGACGATGTCGCGGCCGGCCTGGCGCGCGCGACCGAGAAGGCCGCGCGCCAGGACCAGATCGACTGGCTGGCGGACGTCGACGACCTCGTCGGTCGCAAGAAGTTCGACGAGGCCCTGGCGCGTGCCGAGGCCTTCGCGGCCAAGTTCCCGGACAGCCCGCTGATCCCCGACGCCAAGAAGAAGAAGGACCGCGCCACCAAGGCACGCGAGCGCTTCCTGGCCGAGCGCGTGATGCAGCTCTGGTTCCAGAAGTCCGCCAACATCGCCCGCAACAAGTCCAGCGAGCCATCGTTCGAGGCCACGCTCGCCTATCTCGACGGGCAGATGCAGAAGGACGTGCTCGACGCGGTCACCAAGGCGGCGCAGGCGATCACGAAGGACGCCAACAACGACGTCGTCCGCCGACTGTGGAATGGCCGACGGAAGGAACGCTGGCAGCGGTCCTCCTACGGCCTCGGCACGTGGCTGCTCGGCAAGGACGCGGCCCTCAAGGGCGAGCAGAAGGAAGAGGCCAAGCCGCCGGCCACGGCCGCCGACAAGGAACGCGCCGACCTCGAGAAGAAGCTCCAGCGCTTCCTCCAGAACCAGGAGATGGCGCGCAAGTCGAAGTCGTCCGCCGACCAGAAGGACGAGCGCGAGGTCGCCTGGAAGGAACTGCCCGGAGTCGCCCGCGCGGGCTGGATCCTGTCGTACTACGCCGAGAACTCCGGCGATTTCGAGGTCATGTCGAAACCCCTGTTCGGTGCCTGCCGCGAGTGCGGCGGTACCGGCACCCGGCTGCTCTCGATCGCGGGCGCGAACGTGGCGCGGTCGGAGATCGGCAAGGCGTCCAACGAGCAGGTCATCGAATGCCCGACCTGCCACGGTCTGGGAGTCGTGCGTCGAATCTCGTATCGTTGACGCCGAACCGCTGATGGGAACCGAGGTCCGCATGATGCTCCCGTGCCTGCTCGTCGCCGCCTGCGCGACGCGCAACCCCGCTCCGCCGACGAAGCCCGCCGTGTGGGAGCCGCCGCCCGCGAGCGCGACGCCGGCCGCGGCTTCGGGAGCGGCTCCGGGAGCGACAGTCGAGCCCGCTCCCGCCGCGAGTACGACGGCACCGGATCCCGCGAAGGCGCCCTCCGTCGCCGTCGGCGAGCCGACCGCGGGCGCCGCCCAGCCCCAGTCCGGGCCCGCACCGCAGGCTCAAGCCTCGAACGACCTCGTCGTGGCCACCGTGGCCGGCAAGCCGATCTACGCATCGGAGCTCATGGCGCAGTGGCTCTACGCCGGCCGCTCCGAGGCGCGCGACCAGATCGACAACCTCGTGGTCGGCCGTCTGGTCGTGGCCGAGGCCACCCGGCTCGGCGTCCGCCTCGATCCCGAGCTGGCCGAGAAGGCCTACAACAAGGGGATCGACGCGCTCGAGAAGCAGATCCAATCGAGCCGCAAGAGCCTCGAGAAGGTCACGCTGGATCGCTACGTCGACCAGTACCTCGGCCTGGATCCGAAGCGCTATCGCGAGCGGTTGCGCGACGACGCGCTGCGATCGTTGCTGGGCGAGCGGGTCGTGCGCGGGTGGTTGCTCCAGAACGACCACGCGTTCCTGCGCGTGATCGTCGTGCGGACGGACGAGGACAAGAAGGCCGTCGAGGCCGATCTGGCCTCGGGCACGGCGTTCGAGGAGGTCGCCAAGAAGCGCTCGAAGGACGCGTCCGCGTCCGATGGCGGCCGCATCGCGCCGATCGTGCGCGGCAACACGCCGATCGCGAGCATCGCGTTCGCGACGGAGCCCGGGAAGGTCGGCGGCCCGATCGCCGAGGGCGGGGACTTCCTCTTCGTGCGCGTGGAGAAGCGCGGCTCGCCCCTCGAAGGAGCCTGGGACAAGCTCGGCCCCGCGGTCGAGGCCAGCATCGGCGAGCAGATCGTGGACCAGCTCGAACTCGAGCAGTGGCGCCGCGCGATGCGGGAGCGCTACACGATCGACCTGGCGCCGTTCCTCAAGCTCGCGGGCGAGACGGCTCGCTGAAATCCGGTCCCCGGCTGCGGAGCCGCGTGGATCGTCGCACGAGCTTCTCGCGGGGAGGGGGGCATCGGGAGGCGGGGCCTCCGCGGCGCGTGCGCGCGTCCGAGTCCCGTTCGACGCCACCCTCAGCGCGGGCGGTTCAGGTGCATCTCGCCGTCCGGGTTCAGCCCCTTGGACGGGCCGACGTCGTCCGCGGGCCGCAGGTCCACGGCTCCGTTGCGCGAGGGGATCGGGGCGTCGTGTGCGCCGAACTGGCCCTCGGGCAGCACGAAGGCGAAGAAGCGTCCGCCGGCGCGTGCGAACGCGATGTGGGCGCGGATCGCCGGGCGCCCGGTGATCCACAGCTCGATCACGTCGGCTCGGCCGTTGAGGCGGTCGTTCTGACCCGCGACGGCCTCGCGCAGGTCGCGCTTGAAGGCCGGACGCTGGTCGCGGTGGAGGAGCGTGTCGGCCAGGTCGCGCCCGGTGAGCTGGGACCAGGGCTTGCCGATCAGGCGCTCCGCGGCCGGGTTCGCCTCCTGGATGCGTCCGTCGCGGTCGAACACGAGGATCGCTTCGAGAGCGGCCGCGGCCACGCGTCGGCGCTCGTCCTCGGCGGCGCGGGCCAGGGCTTCCGCGGAGCGCAGGCGGCCGGAGTCGCGCACCACGAGGAAACGCAGGCCGTCCGTCGTGCGCGCCGAGAGCTCGATCTCGAGCGGCGACTCGACGCCATCGCGCCGTCGGCCGATCATCTCGCGCGCCAGGGCCGGCGACGCGTCGCGCATCTCGAGCTCGGCCAGGACCATCTGCACGTTCGACCCGAGGACCTCGTGCCCCGGGTATCCGAAGATGCGCTCGGCGGCCGCGTTCCAATCGACGATCACGCCCTGCTGGTCGAGAACCAGGATGCCCTCGCCGCAGGTGGTCTGGAGGCTCTCCGCGCGCTCCCGTGCCGCCTGCTCGGACTCGACCGCCTCGTCGACCCGGCGCTGCAGGGGCTCCAGGACAGCCATCCCCAGGAAGCCCAGGGCCAGGAGCCCGGCCCCCGTGAGCAGAGCGACAGCGGTGCCCATCTCCGCGTTGCGGGCCGCGAAGGCCGCCCCGAGGAGGACGAATGCGAGGAAGCCAATGGCCGCCCAGCCACGCCAGCGCCCTGCCGGGCCGCCGCGCACGCTCTGCCGATCGTCGCGCATGGGTGGTCTCGCCCCTGCCGAGGGAGACCGACCTCTGAAGGATACGACGCGGAGGGGCGCCACGCCAATCCGGGACCGAAACAGGATTGACCGGTCCAGCGCGGGGGTGCAAGCTCGACCCGATGACGCAGCCGATCGAGGGGGAAGGGGCCTCCGCCATGGAAGCCACGGGGTCCTTGTCCGAGGCCGGATTCGAGGCCGAGACGGCCCCTCGGGAGGAGTCCGAGCCGCGCGCGGAGGCCGTCTCCGAACTCGCGCCCGCGGGCGAGGCCCTCGCCGTGGCGGCGCCCGCCGAGGAGGTTGCCGGCGACGGCGTCGGCGCGGGGGACGCCCTCACGGACGTCGAGATCGCCAGCGCGGTGGCTGCGCTCGTGTACGCCTCGCCCGAACCGATCAGCGAGCGCCGCCTGCAGGCGCTGCTCGAGGGACCGCAACTCGAGCGCATCCGCGCCGCGCTGGCCACGTTGCGCGAGCGGCTCGGGAACAGCGGCTTGCCCTACGAACTGCGGACTCTGGCCGGCGGCTACCAGATCCTCACGACGCCCGACGTCGGCGAGATCGTGCAACGCCTGGCGAAAGTGCGCAAATCGGAGCGCATTTCGGGCGCCGCGCTCGAGACTCTGGCCGTCGTCGCCTACCGCCAGCCGGTGAGCAAGGCGGAGATCGAAGCCATCCGCGGCGTGCAGGCCGGACCGATCCTGCGCACGCTGATCGAGCGCGGCCTCGTGCGCGTGTCCGGGCGTTCCGACGACCCGGGCCATCCGCTTCAGTACGGCACGACGAAGGACTTCCTCGACCGCTTCGGTCTCGGAAGCCTCGCCGACCTGCCGCGCGACGGCGAGTTGGCCAAGGACTGAACGGCGCGTCCGGGCCGTCGGCCGAACCCGGGGGGACTCCCCACGGCGGATCGGCTCGCTTCCGGACCCATTTCGGTCGATCCCAGGCAGCGGGAAGACGTCTGGCGTCGATCCCCGGGAGTCTCGCCCGGATCTCTGGGCGCGCCGCGCCTTGCGCCGCCCGAAACGATGCCCCTACACTGCCGCGCTTCGAAACCGCCGGTGCCAACCCGCGGCCCTCCGCGAGACCCGAGAATCCGATGTCGAACGCAGACGAGAAACAGCCCGCCGGCGAAACGCACCTCGATCCCAAGGCGCAAGCCGAGCACCAGGACGACGTGATCACCGCGCCGCGCGGCACGAAGCGCGGTCGGTTCCTCATGACGTTCCTGCTGGTGATCCTGGTGCTGACGACCTTCAGCGTCAGCGACCAGGTGCTGAACGTCTTCGGGGTCGGCTCGGGCGCCGGTTCCTACGTCAGTTGGAAGTCCGCCAACGGCTCGACCCGCAAGCTGTCGGAGTCCGAGTTCGTGATGGAGAAGCGCAAGCTCGCGCCCATCTCGATGTTCGTGTTCCCGGGCGTCGCCGAGCGCGAGGTCACGGACGAGCAGGTGGCCACGTTCCTCGTGCTCGAGGCGGCCGCGGACGAGGCCGGCATCCAGGCGACGGACAAGGACGTCGCGAAGTTCGTCCAGGACAACTTCCCGAGCAAGGAGCAGTACCTCGCCTACCCGCGCATGTACGGGATGACGGGGAAGGAGTTCGAGGAATCCGTGCGTCGGATGATCCGCTACCGGCGCTACCAGGGGCTCCTCACCGCGCCTGTCGCGGTCGCCGATCCGAACGCTGTCGAGAAGCGCTGGAAGGCGCAGCACCAGGAGTACACCGCCGACTACGTGATCCTGCCGGTCGCGAACGTGGAGACGGAGGCGCGCACGCTGGCGCCGGACGCCGCCGGGCTGCGTGCCTGGTACGACGCCCTGCCGGACAACGACAAGAACGCCTACCGCACGAAGGAACAGGCTTCGGCCGAGCTGGCGGCGTTCTCGCTCGAGGGCGAGTTCGACGCCACGCCGCTCCTCGCGAAGTACCCGCGCCCCGCGGACGAGAACGCCGAGCAGCTCGCGAAGGACTTCCACGCCGGGTTCAGCTACGTGCTCTACCGCCGCGAGAAGCCCGAGCCGGGCAAGGACTTCCGCAAGGACTTCGAGGAAGTGAAGGACCAGGCGCTGCGCCAGGCGCCCATCTACAACGCGCTGCTCGACTGGCAGAAGAGCCTCGCCGAGCGGGCGGGCAAGGGCGAAACGGTCGACTTCGCGGCGGAGGCCGCCGGACTGGGACTCACGTACCGCAACCAGATCGACCCGCTCTCGCAGGAGGCCTGGCTCGCCCTGACCGTCCCGTGGATCGGCCAGTACACGCTCCAGCGCATCTTCACCCCGGACCAGACGACGGGCTTCTTCCCGTCGATCGTCGTGGACACGAAGGGCTTCGTCATGGGCCGCGTCTCGACGCGCGTGCCGCCGAAGCTCCCCGACTACTCCGAAGTCGCCGACGCGGTGCTCGCGGGCTGGGCCCGCGAGCGCGCCAAGACGCTCGCGACCGAGAAGCTCGAGAAGATCCGCGACGCCCTGGGCACGCGCCCCGATCCGAACGACACGACCGCCCCGGCCTTCAAGCCCGAAGTCGACCGCGACGCCTTCCTGAAGGCCGTCGCCGACGCGGGCTTCACGGCGCAGCGTCGCGAGTGGTCCGAAATCAACACGCCGCCCGCCCCCGAAGGCGACGCGCCCGCGGCCGTCTACTTCCGACAGAATTCGGCGCTGTTCACGAACAAGATCGGGAGCGTTCCGAAGGCCGAACTGGACCGCGTCGGAACCAGCGCCTTCCTGTCGCGCGTCGACGGCGCCCGCGATCCGGACGTCTCGAAGATGACGCCCAAGGACCTGCAGACGCTCGGGATGCAGATGGCCAACCAGGACCGCTCGTCGTTCCTGCAGTCGGGTCTCCTCTCGCGCGACGCGCTGGTGTCGAAGTTCGGTCTCGACATGGCGCCCTGGCGCGAGAAGCCGAAGACGCCCTGACGCAGTAGGGCTCGGCTCGGACCGCCTGTCCGGGTGCACCGAGGCACGCCCCCCGCGGGTCGTGCCTCGGTTCGCATTCCGGGGCAGCAATCGCGCCCAGGGGCCACGAGGCTCGTGCCGCCCGCGATCGCGTGGACGTCGGCCGGTCGCGAGCGTCGGCCCGCCCGGCTCAACCGTTGGGCGCGAGCTTCAGGGCGATGCGGAACTCGGTGCCGCCTCCCTGGCGTCCGCGCACCTCCACGGTGCCGCCCATCGCGTCGACGTGCAGCGCGACGAGGTGCAGTCCGAGCCCCGTTCCGCGTGCCGTGCGCGTGCGCTCGTCGCCCATGCGGTAGAAGGCCTCGAAGACCCGGCCGCGCTCCGCCGGCGGGATTCCCGGTCCGCGGTCCAGGACCTCGAGCAGGATGGAGCCGCCGTCGCGCCGGGTGCGCACGAGGATCGGCTCGCCGCCCGCGGCAACCGGAGCGTATTTGCGCGCGTTCTCGACGAGGTTCGTGACGATCGAGCGCACGCCTTCGTGCACCAGGAGGACCTCGGGCAGGCCGTCCTGGAGGTCGAAGCGCAGGTCGGCGACGCCCTCGGGCGCCAGCGAGAGCAGGGACGGCGCGAGCCCCTCGATCACGGAGTTCAGGTCCCCGGGCTCGGGGCGGACCTCGTGACGCGTCAGCTGGCCCTTCTCGAGGACGCGCTCGACCAGGGTCTCGAGGCGCGAAGTCTCGCGCACGATGCGGCGGTAGTACTCCAGCCGCCGCTCGTCGGAATCGACCCACCCCGCGTCCAGCATCTCGCCGTAGAGCTTGATGGCCGCCACGGGCGTGCGCAGCTCGTGCGTGATGGCCGACACGAAGTTCTCGGTGCGGCGGGCGGATTCGAGCTCGCGGGTCACGCTGCGCAAGAGGAGCACGAGCCCGGTGGCGAGGGACACGACGAGCATCGCACCGACGCCCAGGAGCCGGATCGTCTGCGTGCGGAACACGGACTCCAGGTGCCGCACGTCGACGGCGATGCGCATGACGCCGAAGTTCTCGCTCTCCTCGCGCGGCGCATCCACGGCCAGCGCCTTGAGAGGCTGGATCGAGAAGACGTCCGAGTCGCGTTCCGGTCGGCCCGTTCCACTGGGGATGAAGCGCTGCGTCGAGCCCAGCACCGTCTCGGCGATCGAGGCCGGCAGGACGCGAAAGGCCCAGTCCGTGTCGAGGAAGAACCCTTGGCGCAGGACGACGCCGCGACCCAGGTTCGCGAAGCAGGAAGGCAGCCCCCGGCGCTCGGGATCGGGCGGGATCCAGACCGTGCGCGTCGCCGCGAGGCGCGGCGTGTCGTCCTTCTCGCGCCAGAACCGCAGGCGGAAGGGCGAGATCGTCACCGCTTGCGACTGGTTCTGCAGCTCGCGTAGCGCGGGCAGCTCCTCGCGCAGGCAGTCGATGTCGTCCTCGTCGGACAGGTTGATCGCGATGACGGGGACGGCGTAGTGCTCCTGGCGCGGCACCCCGACGCGCAGGATGCGGAACATGAAGTTCTCCTGCTCGATCTGCTTCCGCAGGTCGAGGGTCGCGGCGCGCAGGCCCTGGATGAGCTTCGGCGCCACGGGCTCGCGCGCGCGCGAGCCGAGGAGCAGGTGCAAGGGCTCGTCCGGAGAAGCGTCCTCGCCGCGGTACGAGAACCAGGCCAGGATCGGCGACGGCGTCGGCCCGTCGGCCAGCGGCGAGGGCACGAAGGCGAGTTCCGCGCCGATCGTGCCGGGCGGGAAGTAGGCCGGCCGGAACTCGAGGAAGGGGCGCTCGTCCTCGCGGCGGACGACTTCCTCGATGCGCTGCACGAGCGCTTCCTGCAGGCGGCGCGTGGCGTGCGACGCGTCACCCGGCACCGAGGCGAGCAGGGCCTCGTGGTCGCGATCGAGCTGGTTCCACAGGAGTCCGCCGAGCACGACCGTCGGCAGCACGAGGAGCAGCACGTACAACGCCAGGGCGACGCGGCGGCTGCCCTGGCGCGGCCGGAAGTTCGGGCGCATCCGCAGCCGGTCGGCGACGGCGCGGGTCAGGATCGCCGTCGCTTCGCCCGGCGGCTGTCGCGCGGCGGGCCGGGCTTCGCGCGGCGGCGTGCTCGGCGGATCCTCGGCGCCCGGGCGCCGAGGGCCTTGCCCGTCTCCGCCTGCGTCGAGTCCCGAGGTCATGAGCTCACGATCCCGCCGGCGTCACGGCGAGCCCCCGCGCGCGGGTTCGCGGCGGGAGCGCGCGGGCGCACGCCCTTCCGCTGCACGCGCGCGTGCCGTTCACGAGTACCAGCGGTAGCCCTTCCCGCGCACCGTCTGGATGAGGGTCGGCTCGGCCGGGTTCGGCTCCACCTTGCGGCGCAGGCCGACGATGTGGATGTCGACGGTGCGCGTCTCGACGTTCGCGCTCTTGTAGTGCCACACGTCGAGCAGCAGGTCGTCGCGCGTCACGACGCGGTGGCGGTTCCGGATCAGGTACTCGAGGATGTCGCCTTCGCGCGGCGTGAGCTGCAAGACCTGGCCGTCGCGGTGCACCTCGAGCCGGTGCAGGTCGACCGAGATGCCGCCCGGCAGCTCGAGCTGCGGCGTCGGCGTCGTCTCCATCTCGCGCCGGCGGAACTGCGCCTCGACGCGCGCGACGAGCTCGCGCGGGGAGAAGGGCTTCTTGACGTAGTCGTCGGCGCCCAGCTCGAACCCCTTGAGGAGGTCGTTCTCGCTGGCGAGCGCGGTGACGATCACGACGCGCACCGGGCGGCGCTCCTTGCGCAGCTGGCCCAGGATCTCGAGGCCGCTCATCCCGGGCAGCATCAGGTCCAGGACGACGAGGTCGGGCTCCTCCGCACGGATGCGCTCGAGGCCCGTCGGGCCGTCGTGGACGACCTGGACCTGGAAACCGGCGTGCTGGAGCGCATCGCGCATGCCCAGCGCGAGGGCCTCCTCGTCCTCGACGACGAGCACGCGGTGGACCTGGGAGGCGGGGCGGGCGGGACTTTGGGGCGCAGTGGTCATCGAGATCTCCGGTGGATTGGGACGAGCGGGCGCTACGTCCTCCTCCGCCTGTCCTTCGAGAGATACGGGAAGGCGGCCGCCGGGAGAAAGACCGAGCCCGGTAAAAAGGCGTCGCCCCCCTCCCGGCTCAGGCGCGGGGGCGTGCGGCGGCCCGCTGGCGCCGCCACCGGCCGTCGAACCAGGCCGTCGCGAGCAGGGCGACGAGGCCCACGTAGACGAGGTCGAGCACGTCGACGCCGCCGCGCGCCGGGACGGCGGCGATCAGGGCGACGAAGAGGCCGGCCGCGCGCGGATCCCGCCACAGCCGCGCGCTCTGCACCAGGACCACGAACAGGGCCAGGACGCTCGCGAGCAGCGTGACGAGCGCCAGCGCCCGGCCCGGGATGGAGGCCGCGAACGTCCCGCCCCAGGCCGAGGCGAACGCGGGAGTCCCTTCGAGGATCCGCCAGCCGATCCAGCCGGCGGCGAGCAGCACGTGGGCCCCGAGCATTTGGCTCGTGCGTCGCGCGACCTGGTCCTGGTCCTGCGTCACGCGGACACGGTAGCAGATGCTCGCGATCGGGCGTCGACGTTCAGGGGCGGTCCAGGGCGGCCAGGGGCTCGCGCGTCCAGGCCGGCAGGGACGAGCGGTCGCGCGCCGTGGGGGACGACGGGCTCGAAGCGAGCTGCTGGCGAGCCTCCTCGGTCCGTCCGGCCGCGTGCAGCGCGGCGGCCAACGCGAGCCGGACGCGCACGGGGTCCGTGCCGGGACGCTCCAGGCACAGGCGCAGGTCCTGACGCAGGCTGCGCACCGCTTCGTTCCAGCGGGCCGCGGCCGCGTGCTGGTCGGCCCACGCGCGGTGCGCGCGTGCCTCCCATCCGTCGGCGAGCTCGTCCCGACCGGCAGCGCGCAGCTCGCGTGCCCGCGCGTAGCGCTCTTCCGGCGTGAGCCCGGTCCGCGTGGGATCGCCGCGTGCCGTGAGGGCCGCGCTCTCGACGTCGAGTCCGCGCAGCGCGAGCCGCGCTGCGAGGCCCTGCAACCACTCCGCGTCGGGGGCGCGGGCCGCGGGGATCCGATCGAGGTGGGCGAGGCCTTCCGCGAGCTCGCCCGCCTGGCATTCGATCGTCGCCAGGTTCTGGAGCGCGGGCGGGTTGCCCGGGTCGAGCTCGAGCGCGTCGCGCAGGGCCGCGCGCGCGCCGGCGAGATCGCCCGAGCGCGCGCTGGCTGTCGCGAACTGCACGAGCGCCTCGACTCGGTGCGGACGCAGCGCGAGCACGCTCTCCCAGCGCGCCGCGATCTGTCCGGGCGGTTCGCCATGCGCCTCGGCGAGGCGTGCCTCGAGCGAGCGGACCAGCACGGAATCGGGCGCGCAATCCGCGGCCTTGCGGATCGCGCGCTCGCGGCGCTCGGGGTCGTCCACGCGCTCGTCGGCCAGCGGATGCAGCGCGAACCCGTGCCGAACCAGCGACCAGGCCCGCGGCGCGAGGAGCACGATCCACAGGACGGACGCGATCGCGACGAATCGGCGCGCGAACGCCGGCGAACCCGCGTCCCGCCTCACGAGCAGAGCGCCCGCGGCCGCCGCGCAAAGTGTCGCCGAAGCCGCGTTCGAGCTGATCGGGGCGCGCGCCAGCGCGTGCACGAGGAGCGCGAGGAGTCCCGCCCCGAGCGCGGCACGGTGCGCGTCGTCCGAGCGCAGCGCGCGCCACGCGCCCCAGGCGATCGTGGCCAGGAAGGCGACCCACAAGAGGCCCGCGACCAGCCCCAGCTCGAGCGCCGGCTGGATCCAGTCGTCGTGCGCGTGCTCGACCTCGGTCTCGGCGGCCTGCAGTCGGCCGTGCGAGCTCGCCTCGATCTCGCGCGCATCGCGGTAGGGGGGGAATTCGGCCGGGAACTGGCCCGGGCCGACACCCGCGAGCGGATGCGCTGCGAGCATGCGCGCGCTGCTCGCGAGGATCGCGGCGCGGACTCCGACGCCGCTGGCGGGGGACGTGTCGACGGCCGACGTCTCGCGCGCGTCCGTCCTCCCGGGCTCGCGGTCCGCGGATGCGCCTTGCGACACGAAGGGCACCAGCACCGCGAGCGTCGCCGCGGCCGCCAGCACCGAAGCCGCGACACGCTGCCGGCCGAGCCGGGCCAGCGCCGTGAAGACGAGCGCCACGGCGAGCGCGACGCCGCCGGCGAGCACGGGGGCGCGTGCCGCATGCACCACGAACGCCGCGAACGCCGCCGCGCCGAGCACGCGCCAGGCGCCGCGGTCGCGGAGGACCAGCAGGGCGCCCGCGGCCGCGCCGAGCGTGGCGGCTTCGGAAGTCGCGCCGGAGTTCCCCAGGGCGCCGGCGTGCGGCGCAGCGTAGCCGGAGAATGCCGCGAGCAGCCCGACGAAGGCGGCGCCCCGCGCCAGCGTCGCGGGATCCGAGGCGGCGCCGAGGAGCAGGGTGGCGAGGACGAGCGCCCAGCCCACGGTCGCGCGCGTCGCCTCGAACGGATCGACCGGATCTCCGAAGGCGAGCCACGCCGCGGTCGCGAGCACCGGCGCGAGCAGCAGCCACGATCCGCGCACAGTCGGCGCGGCGCGGCGCACGAGGAACAGCGCGATGCCCGGCAGCGCGAGCAGCGCCGCGAGCCCGAAACCGGTCGAACGCGGCGCGAAATCGTGCTCGACTGGGCCGCCCGACGGCCACGCCAGCACCAGGGCGGGCAGGAGCGCGAGCAGTCCCTGCGCGACGTCGGCCGCGCTCGTCCGCGTGTCCCGAGCGTCGCCGTCGCGGGTCACCGAGCGCCCGCCACCGTGCCGACGATCGCGTCGACGAAGGCCTCGGGGTCGAAGGGCTCGAGCAACTCGAGCTGCTCGCCCGTGCCGATGTAGCGCACCGGAAGGCCCAGGGCGCTCTTGATCGCGAACACCGCCCCGCCGCGCGCCGTGCCGTCGAGCTTCGCGACGATCAGGCCGGTCACCGCGACGCTCTGCGTGAAGAGCTTCGCCTGCTGGATCGCGTTCTGGCCGTTCGTGCCGTCGAGCACGAGCCACGTCTCGTGCGGCGCGCCCGGGAGTCGTCGCTCGATCACGCGCCGCATCTTGTCGAGCTCGGCCATCAGGTTCGACTGCGTGTGCAGCCGGCCGGCCGTGTCGACGATGACCACGTCGGCGCCGCGCGCGATCCCGGCGTCCACGGCGTCGTAGGCCACGGCCGCGGGGTCGGCGCCGGGCTTCTGCTTCACGATCTCGCAGCCGTTGCGCTGCGCCCAGATGTCGAGCTGGTCCGAGGCCGCCGCGCGGAACGTGTCGCCGGCGCCCAGGAGGACCTTCCGGCCCTGGTTCTGGAACCTGTGCGCCAGCTTCGCGATCGAAGTCGTCTTCCCGGAGCCGTTCACGCACACCACGAGGATCACCGTGGGCTTCTGTACGAACTGGATCTCGGCGTCTTCCTGGCGGACCTTTTCGAGCAGGATCCGGCGCAGGGCGTCGCGCACGTCGTCCTCGCCCTTGACCTCGCCGCGCTTGTGGAGCCGGGCGAGTTCCGTGGTGACCTCCGCCGCGACGGGGCCCAGGTCGGCGGTGTAGAGCAGCTCCTCGAGCTGATCGAGCAGGGCCTGGTCGATCGGGCGACCGCCGCGGAAGAGGCCCGTGATCCCGTCCGACAGCGCGGTGCGCGTCTTGACGAGGCGTTCCTTCAGGCGGTCGAAGAGGCCCATGGGGGTCAGTCGATCTCGGTGGACGGCGCGCTCCCGGGGAGTTCGTCGTCGAGCACCGACGGAGTCGGGATCGCGGTGGCGTCACCGGTGGCCGCCGCCGCGAGCGGCGGCTGGCGATTCATGATCTTGTCCAGGATGCCGTTGATGAACGCGCCCGAGTTCTGGGTCGAGTACCGCTTGCCCAGCTCGATCGCCTCGTTGATCGCGACCTTGGGCGGGACGTCGGGGCAGTGCACGAGCTCGTACGTAGCGAGGCGCAGCACGTTGCGGTCCACGACCGCCATGCGCGAGATGTTCCAGTTCTGCGCGACGGACTGGATCATCTGGTCGATCTCGGTCCGGTTCTCGTGCGTGCCCTGCACGAGGCGCAGCGCGAAGCGCGTCGTCTCGGCGTCGCGTTCCTCGGCCGCGACGAACTCGCGCGCCTCGGCGTACATGGACTCGCCGCGCAGGTCGAGCTGGTACAGGAATTGGAGCGCCAATTCGCGCGCACGCGTCCGCTTCTTCACGCTCAGAGTTCCTCGATCTCGTCCAACGCCAGCAACGTCTCGATCGCGGCGCGCGCGACCTCGCGCCCCTTGTCCTCGCGACCGCCCAGTTCGAGCGGCAGGGCGCGCGCGCGCGCCTGTTCCATCGTCGCACAGGTGAGGACCCCGAGGTGGATCGGCACGTCCGTCTCGAGGCTCGCCTGCATCAGGCCGTGCACGCAGCCCTCGGCGACCCAGCGGTCGTGCTCCGTCTCGCCACGCAGCACGAGCCCGAAGCACAGCACCGCATCGACCTCGCCCGAGGCCGCCAGCCGGCGCGCGACGATCGGCAGCTCGAAGGACCCCGGCACGCGCACGACGATCACGTCGTCCCCGTCGAGGCCGCACGCGAGGAGCTCGCTCTCGGCCGAATCGGCCATGGCCCCCGTGAGCTCCTCGTGGAAGCTCGCCACCACGATGCCCACGACCGTACCGGGTCGTGTCGGTCGGGGGCGCTCCGCCGCGTTCGTATCCACTGCCATGGAACGCGGGACTGTACGCGAAAGCGAGGCGTCCGCGCTACGTGGCGAGCAACAGGCGCCGAGCCTCATCCAGGAGGCCCGCGCACCAGCCCAGGTCCTCCTCCTGCAGCCCCAGGAGGACGCGCACCTCCTGGGCCGTCGGCTCGCCGCGCGAGTTCTCGAGCAGCTTGTAGACGATGCAGCGCTCGTAGATGCGCACGACCTGCTCCGCGTCGGTGACCTCGGGAGCGAGCGCGTGCCGCCGGAACTGCATCGGCGTGATCGCGTCGTGGGTCGTCTGGCGGAACGCCCGGCCCTGGTAGAGGACGGTCCAGCACTTGTTCACGTCCCCGGGGCGCATGCCCACGCCGGAGTCGGGCGCTGACATCGCCGTGCGCACCTCCGCGAGGCTGAAGTCCGGCCGGGCCCGCGCCGCGTCGTGGATCGCGCGCAGGATCCGGCGTCGGCGCTCCGGGTCGCCCTCGTAGCGGTAGTTCGCGAGCCGCGCGCGCGCGACGAGCTGGCTCTGCCCGGGCAGCACGGCACGGATCCCCGTGCCCCGCGCGGATAGGGACACTTCCTCGGCGCCCACCGGAGCGACGGGGTGGACCAGGATGTCGCCCGCGAGCCGCGGCTCGATGCGCGCGATGTCGGGCATCTTCTCGAGGAGCCTCTGGAAGCTCGGCGCGCCGTAGTCCTCCTCGGCGAATCGCTCTCCATGCCGGGCGAGGAGTTCCCGTTTCAGCTCCGTGCCGCACCAGGGTGCGTCGCGTTCCGTCGCCAACAGATCGCGCAGCACGGCGCGCAGCTCCCCGAAGGCCCGATCCGCCACCGTGGGACGCGCGTTCAGCACGAGCCCGGCGCGGCGCTGGACCTCCGAGTAGGGCAGGAAACGGTCGCACACGTCGGAGAGGTCCGCGCTGGCGCTCCAGTCGGCCGCGATCACGAACACCTCGCGGCCGTGCTTCTGCAGGCAACGGACGACCTCGATCATGTCGCGATCGCCGGAGACGATCACGAATCGCCGCAGGTGCGGTTCGCGCAGCGCGAGCTCGACGGCGTCCACCGCGAGGCGGATGTCGCTCGCGTTCTTGCGCGCGCCCTGGGCGAGCCGGCCGAGCACCTGCACGATCTCGAACCCGTTCCGGTAGAGCTCGACCTGGAACTGGTTCAGGTCGCGAACGCGCCAATCGCCGTACGCGCGCCGCACGCCCGGGTGCGCGAGCTCGCGCAGCAAGGCGCACAGGGTCGGCAGGCAGGCGGCCTCGACGAGCTGTTCGGCGCCGTGGTGGTGGGCGAGCCCGTAGACGAGGTTCTCGAAGTCGACCAGCACCGCTCCCGGAACGGGATCGACACGGAGGGGCGCGAGCTCGGGCGAGCGGTCCATGGGGGGGGAGCCTCAAGATACGCCCGATCGCGATTTCGGGGGACGCGACTTCCGGCCCCGTGCGATCCCGTCAGTTCGACGCGGACTCTGGTGTCGCCTCACCCGTCCGCCCGCCTCGGCGTGCGGCCCAGGCGAGCTGCGTCCTCAGGGCCACGGACAGGTCGTCGATGACCGTGTAGGCGAGCGGCACGACCCACAAGGTGAAGAGGGTGCTGGCCGACAATCCGCCCGCGACGCAGGTCGCCAGCGCGCGATAGTCGATGCCCTCGCCGTGCGGCTCCGACATCGCCATCGGGATCAGGCCGATGACGGAGGTGAGCGCCGTCATGAGGATGGGTCGCACGCGCTGGGCGCAGGCGTCGACGACGGCGCGGCCGCGCTCGAATCCCTCGGCGCGCAGCTGCGTGATGCGGTCCACGAGCACGATCCCGTTGTTCACGACGACGCCGACCAGGACGATGATCCCGATCCAGCCCACGGAGTCCATCGCGGTCCCGGTGAGCCACAGCGTCCAATACGAGCCCACGACGGCGAAGGGGATCGTGAACAGGACCGACACGGGCAGCACGAACGACTCGAACAGGATGCCCATGAGCAGGAACACGAGGACCACCGAAAGCGCCAGGGCGCCCCAGATGTCGCGCATCTCCTCCTCCACCTGGACGTTGGCCAGGCTCTCGTCCGCGATCTCGTAGCCGCGCGGCAGGTCGAGTGCGCCCAACGCACGCCGCCCGGCCTGCGAGAGTTCCGTCTGACGCGCGGGCGAGTCCACCTTGGCCTGGATCGTGAAGCTCGCTTGGCCGTCCGTGCGCTCGATCGTGCGCTGACCTCGACCGAACTCGAGATCGGCGAAGCTCGAGAGCGGGATGGCGGAGTCCTTCGTGTAGACGTTCAGGTCGCGCAGCGTGCCCAGACCGGCCGTCTCGGCCTCGTCGTACTCGATCAGGAACGGCACCTCGCGGCCGGGTTCCTGGTAGCGCGGCAGCTGCATGCCGCGCAGCGCCCAGGACACGTTCTGCAGCGCGTCCTGCGCCGTCAAGCCGAGCTGCTGCGCCACGTCGGTGTCGAAGTTCAGACGGACCTGCGGCGGCGCCGCGGAGAGTGGCGATCGCAGGTCGGACAGTCCCGGGACGTCCTCGAGCAGGGCCACCGCGCGCGCGCCGATCTCCTCGAGAGCCTCGGAGTCCGGACCCACGAGGCGGAAGGTGACGACGGTCTTGTCGCCGGAGCCGGGTCCGTCGCCGTCGGTGAACTGCAGCTTGTGGCCCGCGATCCGCGGCAGCGCGTCGCGCAGCGACCGCCGGTAGCCCTCCATCTCGGACTGCGAGGGGGCGGCGTCCCAGAAGATGCTGACGCGGCCGCCCTGGTTGTTGAAGCGTGTGAGCACGCGCGAGAAGCCCCACGAGGGACGCAACGCGTTGACGGCGTCCTCGTAGTGGCCCATCTCGCTCTCGGCGTCGGCGAGCGTGAAGTTCTCCTCGAGCTCGACCCAGAAGTTGATGCGCGACGAGTCCTGGTCCTGGCCGAACGAGGCCACCTTCATGTTCGTCGCCGGAATCGCGATCGAGAGGAGCACGACGGTGGCGATGCCCGTCGCGGCCAGGCGCCGGCGCAGGCTCCATTCGACGAGCGCGTGATTCGCGCCCACGACGAAGTCGACGATCGAGTTGCCCGCGGGGATCGTGGCCTTCGTCGTGCTGCGCCAGGGCGCGACCCGCGCCTTCCAGCGCGGCAACCCGAAGATGCACAGCGCCGCGCCGAGCAGCGCGGCCGCGGCCGGCAGGAACACGGTCGCGCCGGGCAAGAGGAGCCCGCGCGGCGCGAGGTCGTACGGTTGGCTCGCCAGCGCGGTCGCGAAGGCCGGCAGAGCCGTCCAGGTGCGCCATGCGCCGAGCGCGACGAGGCCCACGGCGAGCACCCACCGCAGCGGGGTCGCGAGCGCCAGAACCATGGACAGCACTCGCGACAACACCGCCAGGCCGGCGTGCGCGGCGGCACGCAGGCCGCCGTACACCCACGCGACTCCGCGCGCCGGCACGGCGCCGACCGGGGCGAGCCGCGTCGCCAGGGCCTCGAGCCACGGCGGTCGGGGCCCGAGCGCGAGTCGCGCCTGCACCGGCAGGAAGACCAGCGCGGCCAGGAGGCTCGCCAGGAGCGAGACGCACAGTGGTTTCCCGATCTCGCCGAAGATCAGCCGGAACTGGGGGTTCTCGCCCAGGAAGATCAGCGGCGCGAACACGACGACGGTGGTCAGGGTCGAGAGCAGCACGGCGAGGCCGACTTCGCCGGCCCCCTCGGAGCAGGCCGCGCCGGCGCTCAGACCGAGGGCCTTCTTGCGCGTGATGTTCTCGATGACCACGATCGAGTTGTCGACCAGCATCCCCATGGCCAGGGTGATGCCCATCATCGTGAGCACGTTGAACGAGCCGCCGCTGAAGTAGCCGTAGGCCAGCGCGACCAGCGTCGAGAAGGGGATCGACAGCGCCACCAGGAGCGTCAGGCGGATCCGCCACAGGAACAGGAACAGGATGCCGACGGCGAGCAACCCGCCCTCGACCGCCGTGCTGGTCAGGGCGGAGAGCGAGTTCTCGATGAACTCGCCCTGGTCGAACACGGTCACGAACTGGAAGTGTCCCTCGAGCTCGGGGGCCTTCTCGAGCTGCTTCAGCATCTCGCGCAGGCGGCGGCTCGTGTCGACGGCATTCGAGCGACTGTCCTTTTCGACCTGCGCGAAGTACGAGTAGCGGCCGTCGATGCGCGAGAGCTGCTGGCGCACCGACTTCACCATCTCGACGCGGCCGACGTCGCGGACGCGCAGGCCGCCGCCGATGGGGTAGTCCTCGACCTCGGCGATGCTCGTGAAGCGCATGTCCGACCGCAGCAGGATGCGCCGGCCGCCGTCCTCGAGCTCGCCCAGCGGCTGCGCGAAATTGTCCGTGGAGAGGCGGCGGATGAGCGCGCCCAGGTCGAGGCCCGCCGCGATCACGCGATCCTCGTCGAGGAGGATGCGCAACGAATCCGCCAGCGTGCCCCAGACCTCGACCTTGCCGACACCGTCGACGCCTTCGATCCGGCGCTGGATGACCTCCTCCAGCAGGAAGTCGTTACGCGGGGAGTCGCCGTCGTGGAGGATCGCGACGAACGCGATGGGCATGCTGCCCTGGCTCCAGGACCAGATCCCGACCTCGTCGACGGTGCTGGGGAGCTTCGGGCGCGCGCGCTCGATCCGGTCGCGCACCTCGGCCTTGGCCAGGTCCATGTCGACGTCGCCGCGGAATCCGAGCCACACGAACACGGAGTCCTGACGGGTCGAGCTCTGGATGCTCTCGATGCCGGACAGCGTGCGCAGCTCCTCCTCGATCGGCTGGGTGACCTGCTCCTCGTTCTCCGCCGCGCCCGCGCCGGCGTTGGACACGAAGATCTGCAAGCCCGGCCGGCTGAAACCGTCGGGCATCATCTGCAGCGGGATCTCGCGGATCGCGATGCCGCCGATCACGAAGACGCAGGCGAAGAGCACGAGCAGGAGTACGGGCCTTCCCAGCAGGATGCGGTGCACGCCGCCGCGGTCGTGTCCGGCCGACTCCGGCCCGTCGCGATCGATCCGGGGATCGCTCACGGGCGCGCCTCCTCGCTGCGGCTGCGTCCGTAGACGATGTGGTACGCGCACGGGATCACGAGCAGCGTCAGGAGGGTCGACAGGAGGAGGCCCGCGATGACGGTCACCGCGAGGGGTGCGCGCAGTTCGGCGCCCGCCCCGCCCGAGAGCGCCGACAGCCCGGGAATGGCCGCGAGCCAGCCCGTCAAGGGCAGCATCCCGAGCAGGGTCGTGTTCGTCGTCATGTAGATCGGGCGCAGCCGCGTGGCACAGGCTTCCATGAGCGACTCGCGCACGCCCAGGCCCTCGGCGCGCGTCTGGTTCACGCGCTCCAGGAGCACGATCGCGTTGTTGACGACGATTCCGGCCAGGAGGATCAGGCCGATGAAGACGACGACCGAGACCGGCATCGCGAGCCAGCTCAGGGCGAAGATCACGCCGATCGCGGCCAGGGGCACGGTGAGGAGCACGATGAGCGGCTGCACGAGCGACTCGAACTGCGCCGCCATGACCGCGTAGACGAGGAACAGGGCCAGGAGCAGGGCGAACACCAGGCTGGTGCGGGCTTCGTCCATCTCGCGCTTGCGCCCGCCCATCTGCACGACGACGTCGTCCGGCGTGCGCAGGCCGGCCAGCGCGCGGTCGATGTTCGCACTGACGCCGCCCAGGTCGAGCCCCGCGGTCGCGGCGGTCACGAGGATCGCGCGCGTGTTCCCGATGCGACGGATCTCGGCCGGACCCTGCACGTTCCGCACGACCGCCACGTCCGAGAGGCGCACCGGTGTCGCGGCGGTCGGATTGACGACGAGCTCCATGACGCGATCGAGGTCGCGCCGGACGAACTCGTCGCCCAGGACGCGCACGTCGATGCGCTCCTCGCCCTCGCGGAAGCGCGTGCTGACGTCGCCCAGGACCTGGTCGCGCACGAGCTGCGAGACCGCGGCCAGGTCGAGCCCGTACTCGAGCATCGAGTCGCGGTCGAACGAGAGCCGTGCCTCCGGGTGCCCGGGTCGGATGCTCGTGCGCACGTCCTCCAGGCCTTCGACGCCCGTCATCCGCGCGGCGACGTCCTCGGCGACCGCGCGCATGGCGTCCAGGTCGTATCCGAGCACCTCGATCTGCACCGGTGCATCGATCGCGAAGGGGGTCGGGCGCGACGGGGGCGACACCGAGCGGATCGCGGGATGGCGCTCGATCCGCTCGCGCACGGCCTCGACGAGGCGATTCTCGTCGCGCTCGTTGGCCAGGCCGCGGTCGAGCTTCACGGTCAGCCGAGCGGTGTGCTTGCCCTCGATTTCGCGCGTCAACGAGTCCTTCTCGACCCCCACGACCAGCGCCGTGTGCGCCACCCCGGGGATCTTCCGGACGTCGCCCTCGATCTCTTGCAGCGCCTCGTCGGTCGCTTCGAGGCGCGACCCGACCGGCAGGCCGACCAGGAACGTGAACTCGCCCTGGTGGACTTCGGGCAGGAGGTCGAAGCCCAGGCTGCGCGCGCGCTGCACCGCGAAGGCGAGCAGCACGCCCGCCACGACGATCACGAGCCAGGGACGATGCAGGGCTCCTCCGAGGAGGCGCGGATAGGCGCGTTCGACGCGGCTCCAGCCCAGGTCGTGGACGATCTGCAGGGGCTTCAGCGCCAGGTCGACGAGTTTCAGGAGGAGTCCGCCGAGCCTGGTGAGGAGCCAGGCGAGCGATCCGAGGACCCAGGCCGCGAATCGTCCGGCCACGGCCAGGGCTCCGGCGACCGAGGGGCGCAGCCCGGAAACCGCAGCGCGCAGGTCGCCGCGTGGACCGGCGCTGGCGACCCAGTCCATCGAGCGCGAGGCCAGCACCGGGATGAAGAAGCTCGCGACGAGCAGCGACACCGACAGCGAAGAAACGACCGTCAGGGCCTGGTCGCCGAAGATCCGGCCCGCCACGCCGTGCACGAACACGATCGGCGCGAAGACGGCGACGCTCGTGAGCGTCGAGCCCGCGATCGCGCCCGCGACCTCGTGCGCGCCGTTCACGGCCGCCTGGAGGGGCGCCTCCCCGGCGTCGCGCCGTCGCTGGACCGCCTCCAGGACCACGATCGACGCGTCGACGACCATCCCGATGCCCAGGGCCAGGCCGCCCAGCGACATGATGTTGAGCGAGACGCCCGACAGGTACATCGGCACGAACGTGACGATGACCGAGATCGGGATGGAGACGCTGATGATCAGGGTCGGCACGAACGCGCGCAGCGACAGCCGGATCACGAGCACCGTCAACAGCACGCCCAGCCAGGCCGAGCTCTTCACGTCCTCGATCGAGTCGCGGATGAAGGTCGACTGGTCGGACAGCGTCTCGAAGTGCGCGTCCTTGCGCAGCACGTGGGCGAGAAAGGTCGCGGTCGCCCCGTCGCCGAAGCCGGCGGAGCCGCTCGTGCTCGAGTTCGCCCCCGAGCCCTTTCCTCCGCCCTCGACGCTGCTGCGCGCCCGTTCCTGCTCCGCGGGCGTCCCGTACACGCGCTCCAGGACGGAGTCCGCGACCGCGACGATGTTGGCGCCGGCCTCGCGGTAGATCGCCAGCTCGACCGCCTCGCGTCCGTCGACGCGCGTGACGACCTCGCGTTCGGCGTGCGTGCGCTCGACGATGGCCACGTCGCGGACGCGGATCGCGGCGCCATTCCGGCGCACGATCGCGAGGTCCGCGATCTGCTCGACGTTCGTGAACTCGTTCAGCGTGCGGACGAGGTACTCGGTCGAACCCTCGCGGATCATCCCGCCCGACGCGTTCAGGTTCTCTTGCGCGAGGCGCGTGGCGAGGAGCTTCGGATCGAGCCCCTGCGCCGCCATCCGGAACGGATCGACGCGCACGCGGATCTCCTCGACGAGGCCGCCGCGCACCTGCACGGCCGCGACGCCCGGGATCGTCTCGAGCTCGCGCTGGATGCGGTTCTCCGCCAGCCAGCGCAGTTGGACGAGCTCGCGCTCGCGCTGCTTCGCCGGATCGGTCTCGCCCCCCGCGACCCGCGCGCGCGCCGCGTCGGGCAGCGAAACCGCGATGCGCAGGACCGGATCGAGGTTCGGGTCGTAGCGCAGGATCAGCGGCTTCTCGGAGCCCGCGGGCAGGAACACCGTGTCGAGCCGGTCGCGCACGTCCTGGACCGCGAAGGTCATCGGCGTGCCCCACTCGAACTCGAGGTTCACGTCGCTCGTCTCGGCGCGGGAGACGGAGCTCGCGCGGACGAGGCGCGGCAGCGTCGACAACGACTCCTGAACGCGCTCCGAGATGCGGTCCTCGACGTCCTCCGGAGCCGCGCCGGCCCACGTCGTTCGGACGGTGAGCGTCGGGTAGCCGATCTCGGGCAGGAGATCGACGCGCAACTTCGAGAACGAAACCCAGCCGAAGACCGCCGCCGCGACGACGATCATCGTCACGGCGACCGGCCTCGCGGTGACGAGCGCGAGGACGGAGTGGAGACCTCCGCGGCGTGTCATCCGGTCAGCCCTTCGAGGTCCCGGTGGTCGCCGGGGCGGCGGGCTTCGTCGCGGCTTCGTCGGCCGGCCGGGCCGGTGCGGAGTTCACGCTCTCTTCCAGGACCTCGGCCTTGTCCTCGATCTCGCGGTTGCCCACGACGATCACGCGCGCGCCGGCGGCCAGGCGCGCGCCCTCGACGGGCAGCACCTCGGTGGACTCGTCGTCGGAGAGACCCTCCCGGACCTCGATGCGACGGGCGCGGTTCTCCTCGACGGCGAACACGAAGTCCGTTCCCCCTTCGCGTCGCAGGGCGCGCTTCGGCACGACCAGGGCGTCGGGGTGGCGCTCCGTCACGATCTCGAGGCGCACCAGCATTCCCGGCAGCAGGCCGGCGGCGCCGGGCTCGGTCGGGGGCAGCCCCACGGTGACTCGGAACGATCCGGAGGCTGGATCGATGGAAGGGCTCACGAGGAGGATCTCGCCCGCGAAGGTGCGCCCGGGGAGGGCCTCGGCCATCGCGCGGATCTCGAGGGCGGCCCCGTCCCCCTGGTGCAGCGCGGCCTGTCGGGCCGCCTTCTGCGCCGCGAGGAACATCGGCAGCTCGCGCTGCGGGCGGTTCACGGTGGCGCGCAGAGCGCGCGAGTCCGTGAGGACGAAGGCCGACGCGATCTGGCCGGCCGCGTTCCGGATCCTCCCGGCCGAGTCCCCGACCCTGAGATTGCGCTGCGCGATCGTGCCCTGGAACGGGGCCGACAGGACCATGTAGCTGTCCTCGAGTTGGGCTCGCTCGAGCGCCACCTCGGCCTTGGCCTTCTGCGTCCCGACCGCCTGGATGTCGCTTTGCGCGCGTTCCACGGCGAGCAGGGCGCCCTCGTGCTCCGACTGGGCCGTGTCCCGCGCGGTCCGCAGGTTGTCGAGGGCCTGCGCCGAGATCATCCCGGCCTTCTCGTTGCGCTCGTGCTCGCGGGTCGCCTGCTCCCAGCGGAGCTTCGTGGTGGCGACGCGGTTCTGCGCGTCGAGCAACGCGAACTGCGCCTTCTTGGCCGCGTCGTCCGCATCGCGCAGGGAGATGCGCGCAGAATCGATCGCCGACTGGGACGCGCGCCGGTCGAGCTCGGCGAGCACGGCGCCAGCCTCGACCCAGTCGCCCTCCTCGACGAGGACTCGCGTCACGACCTCGCTCGCGCGCGGCATGATCTCGATCTCGCGCTCCGACACGACGGTCGTGGTCGTCGAGATCGTGCGCACCATCTCGCGCCGCTCGACGAGGGCCGTGCGCACGCGCACCGCCTCCCGTTGCTTCACGGCCGGGGCCGCGGCGTCCGATCCCGAGGACCCCCCGGAACAGGCCGCGACGAGGCACGGCACGGACAGGAAGGCGGCCAGGACCGCGCTGTGGACTCGGGGCATCGGTGGGAGGGCTGGGGCTCGGCGGCTGTCGGATGCGTCGATCGAGGCGGTGGGATCGTCTCGGGAGGGGTTCGACGGCTACAGTGCGCCGGTTGCGCACGCCCACTCAAGCTATTGCCGACATTCTAGGGGCAGTCCCGACCGGTGCGTCGGAGCAGCGCGTAATGCTCGCGCAAGCCCGTGGCCGCGTCCTCGCCCGGGACGCGATTTCGGACGTCGACCTGCCGCCCTTCGAGAAGACCGCGATGGACGGATTCGCGGTTCGGGCCGCCGATTTCGCCCCCGGTTCCGGCCCCCGGACCCTGCGCGTGGTCGGTGAGTCCAAGGCCGGCGAGGGCTGGGCCGGCCCGGTCGCCCCGGGCGAATGCGTCGAGATCTACACGGGCGCGGAGCTCCCGCGCGACTGCGACGCCGTCGTCATGGTCGAGAAGAGCCGGCGCTCGGGAGACTCCGTCGAGCTCGACGACGCGCCGACGCCCGGGCAGCACGTCTGCCACCGGGCCGAGGACCTGGCCGTCGGCCAGGTCGCGCTGCAGGCCGGTCGGCGCCTGACGCCGATCGACCTCTCCGTGCTCGCGGCCGTGGGGGTCGACCCGGTCCCCGTTCGTCCCCGGGTGCGGCTCGGGCTCGTCACGACCGGGGACGAGCTCGTGCCGGCTTCGCAGAAGCCTGGGCGCGGACAGATCCGCGAGGGCAACACGCTCTACCTCGCCGCACGCGCGGAGCAAGCCGGTGCCGAGGTGGTGAACCTGGGCATCGTGCCGGACGACCCGGAGCTCCTGGTGGCGCGCTTCGAGGAGCTCTTCGCCACCTGCGACGCGGTCATGACGACCGGCGGCGTGAGCATGGGCCGCTACGACCTCGTCGGCGCGGCGTTCGAGCGCTGCGGCGTCACGCCGATCCTGCACAAGATCGCGATCAAGCCCGGGAAGCCCCTGTGGTTCGGGATGCGCGGCCGGATCCCCGTGTTCGGCCTGCCGGGCAATCCCGTCTCGTGCCTCGTCGGTTTCGAGGTCTTCGTGCGGCCGGCGCTGGCGAAGCTCGAGGGCGCGGATCCGGCCGAATGGCGCGAGCGCCTGCGTCTCGGACGTTGGGTGGGGCGGGCGACGAAGGAGAACCCGCGTCAGCAGAACCTGCCCGTGCGGGTGGAGCCGGGCGCCGACGGCGTCGACGAGTTGTGGCCGCTCGCGTGGACGAGCTCGGCCGACATCGTGGAGCTGACGCGTGCCCAGGGCCTCGCGGTGGCGGAGGCGGGCAGCGTGCTCGCGCCGGCCCAGATCGTCCGGTTCCGGCCGCTCGGCTAGTGGCGAGCGCAGCCGACACCCGGAACCGACGGCTGTCGCTCCTCGCGACGATCGGCGTGTGCGTCCTCGCCGTCGCGCACGCCTGGACCTGGCGCGCCTGCGGACCGCTGGACGACGACGCGATCCTCTACCGTTACGGCGCGAACCTGGCTCACGGCCTGGGGCTCGTCTTCAACCCGGGCGAGCGCGTCGAGGGCTTCACCGCGCCGCCGCTCGTCTTCTTCCATGCCGGCGTGGAGGGTCTCGGCCTCGACCATGTCGCGGCGAGCCGCGTGCTCGGCATCGGGTCCGTCGTCGCGGCGGTCCTCCTCCTCTCGGCGGCCTGGCGCACGGTCCTGCCCCGGTCGATCGTGCCCTGGCCGGCCCTGTTCGTCGCCGCGGCGCCGGCGGTCGCTGTCCACGCGATCGCGGGGCTCGGAACGACGCTCGCCATGGCGCTCGTCGCCGCGTGGCTCCTCGGCGAGGTGCGCCGCGCGTGCGAGGAGCGCGCCCCGAGGTTCAGCGACTTCGCGCTCGGATTCGCCGGCCTCCTGCGGCCCGAGCTGCAGCTCCT
Source organism: Planctomycetota bacterium (assembly GCA_026692665.1). Classification (GTDB taxonomy): domain Bacteria; phylum Planctomycetota; class UBA1135; order UBA1135; genus JAEUHZ01. The sequence goes on along the minus strand of JAPLOF010000054.1, from coordinate 142,361 downwards.
CGCGGTCGTCGCCGCGGCGCGTCTCGTGTTGCGCCGGGAGGGGCGACGCGCGGCCACCACGCTCGCGGCGCCGGGGGTCTGGCTCGCGTTCCGGCTCGCCTGGTTCGGCGAATGGCTGCCGAACACGTACCACGCGAAGAAGCTGCCGTTGCTCGAGGACCTCGCCCGCGGCAGTGCCTACTTCCTGCACTCCGCACAAGACCTGCTGTTGCCGCTCGTGCTCGTGATCGCCGGCGTCGCCTGGCTGACTCGCAATCCGCCGCCGCTCGCGCGCTGGCTGTCCGGCGCCGCGATCGTGGCCTCCGCGGGCGCAGTCTTCGTGGGTGGCGACCACATGCCGTTCTCGCGACTCCTCGTGCCGGGCCTGCCGGTGTTCGCGTTCGCGCTGTTCCTCCACGTGCTCCGCAGCACGGGCGGTCTCGTCGCGGCGAGTTCCGGGATCGCCGTCCTGGCGATCGGCCTCGTCCAGTTCGGGCAGGGCGAGCGCGCGGAACGCGCGGCGAGCTTCGACCAGCTCGAGCGGCGCTGGCAGGCGGTCGGGGCTGTCCTGCGCGAGCGGGTCCCGCCGGGGACGCTGGTCGCCACCGAGGCGATCGGGTTCGTGGGCTACGAATCGCGGCTGCCGCTCCTCGACATGCTGGGCCTCGTGGAGCCCGTGATCGCCCACGGCGCGCCGCACCTCGAAGCGGAGATGAAGGGACACACGAAGTACGACGCGGACCACGTCCTCGCGCGCGAACCCGGCCTGATCCTGCTCGGGAACGGCCTCTTGGACGCGGATGGCCGGGTGCCCGTCTTCGTCTCCCAGCGCGATCTCGCGTCCCATCCGCGCTTCGCGGCCGAGTACGAGCAGGCCGTGATCGAGGTGCCGGGCACGTATCCGCTCGTCTACTGGAAGCGCCGCGGAAACTGACCGATTCGGGCCGACGGACGGCCGGTTCAGGGTCCGAGCCGGTAGATCTCGATGACGGGGCCCATGGAACGCCCCGTGATCGCGCGCCACCACCACACGGCACGCGTGTCGAAGTAATCGTCCTGGTAGGCCATGGGCCGGTCGTCGCCGGGCTCGACCGCCATGGGCGAGAAGCGCGCGACGCGCTGGGCCCCTTGCACGAGCGCGAGGTGGATCGGCGCCGCGAACTGCCGCACGGCGTCGTCGAAGACCTCGATCACCGCGTACTGCGCCCCGGTCGAGCGCAGGTAGTCCAGGGGGTCGCGCACGATGCGCTCGCGGGCCTCGGGCGTGCTCATCCGGAGCGGGCGGAGGTCCCAGGTCGGCTCGGGCAGCCGGTCCGCGGCGATCTGGCGCTGGTAGAGGACCCACGGGAACAGGGACTCGAACGTCTGCGGCGCGTCGAGGAGTGCCGCGCGCGTCCGGCACAGCGGCAGGTCGATGCTCGCGCTGTGGACGAGCCGATCGCGCCGCGGATCGAGATGAGCCTCGATCCAGCGCGCGGCGCGCTGCGACGTGTCTTCCGCGCAACGGATCGTCACCAGACGGACGGCCGCGAAGGCCTGGGCTCCGGCCAGCGCGACGGCCAGCAGTCCCGCGGCGCTCCGCAGGCTCGTGAGACGTTCGCGATTCCCTCCGAGACGCTCACCCAGGGCGAAGAGCCCGTACGCGGCGAAGGTCGCCGCGAAAGGCAGGAGGGGGATCACGAAGCGCTGGTACGTGTGCTCGTACATCCCGATGACGAGGGTGTAGGGCACCACGTACGACAGCACGACGAGCAGGTCCGCCTGTCCGGCGACGCGTTCGCGCCACCCCGCCGGCGGGTGCGGGAGGACTCGCGTGCCCCCTTGGCGCCGCTCGCGCAGTCGCATCGCGAGCGCGATCGCCGCGGCTCCCAACAGGAGGGTCAGGATCGGCTCGTAGTTCCACAGCGCTCCCAGCACGATCGGGAAGCCGCCGCCGTTGAACGCCGAGAGGACGACCTTGTGCCCCGAGAGGTTCATGTTCTCGCCCTGGATGTCGAGGGCTGCCGCGTCGCGGCCCTGCGAGGTGGCGAACAGGAACGGGTAGTAGATCCACACGCACACGGCCAGCGCCGCGAGTCCGAGGACGAAGAAGAGGTGCGCGTGTCGCGTGCCACCCCGTTCGCGCAGGACATGGGCGGCGCACAGCGGGATCAGCACCGCGAACCCGCTCTGCAGGGAGCACGTGGCGAGGATCGCCAGCAGGAACGCCACCACGTACGTATCGAAGGTCGCGCGGCGCCGTAGCCAGACCGCCCCGACGACCGCGAACAACGCGAAAACGGCGGACGCCGCGTGCGGTCTCGATTGCTGCGCGAACCAGATCTGCAGCATGCTGAACGCCGCCAGCGCCGCCGCGAAGAGCGCCGGCCCCCGGGGGAGGAACATCCGCGCCAGGATCCACGTGCCGGGGACGATCAGGGCCGAGAGCACGGCGATCACGCGCCGGATGCGCAGCCGGTCGCTCGACGCGGCGCGCAGGTGGTCGTCGAGGGTCTCCGCTTGCGCGGCCGCCGGTTGCGGCGTCAACGTCACGAGGCGCGAGATCAGGTGCGGGTAGTAGCCGTAGAACGGGTCGCGCTCGGGATCGGGAGTCGCGCGCTCGAGGTGCTCGACCTGGCGCACGAACACCAGGCCGTCCGGCTCCCAGCTGTGCGGCAGCGAGAAGGAGAGGCCGGTCAGGCGCAGAGCCAGCGCGGCGCAAGTCAGGAGAGCGAGCGCGAGCGCCACCCTGCGACGAACGCTGCGGACGGGGCCTCGGGTCGGCGGCGGGGGACTCGCGCTCGTCACTTCGCGAGCAGCGTACGGAACGGTTTTCGGAGTCGCGCACGCGGCCATCGGAAAAACGTGCCGCCGGCGACCTCGATCCGGACTGCGCTCGGCGAGCACGCCCGCCCGCTCGCCGAACCGGGGATAGGTTTCGATGTCCGAGTCGTAGCGGCACGCATTCCGCTCGACGTCCGTTCTCGCCATCGACCCGTCCGGAGAAGAGTCGCGTGCCGGCCGCCGGCACGGACGCCCCAGCGTTCCGCCCTCTCTCACTCCCGGATCGTCCGCCATGTCCTTTCACCGCACCGCGTCCCGTCGGGCCGCGCGATTCCCGCTCCAGGGCGGGTTCGCAGCCCTCGTCTTCCTCGCCGCCTCCGCCAACGCTCAGGTCGACCACACGGTCGGCGTGGCTCCGGTCGCGGACCCCGTGCTCGCCACCCTCCCGGGCGGCCGAGCCTTCGAGCTCCCCGGTCTGGGAGACGACTTCGTCTTCGCGACCGGCGGCCAGTTCGTCGAGCTCCCGAGCGGCGAAGCGCGTCTCATCGGAGTACTGGAGCGCATGAGCGATCCGAGGAAGCGCTTCCTCGCGAACCTCGCGTTGAAGGACTTCGTCGGACCTCTGAGCCCGAACTTCCCGCCCGTGGGTGCGCCGCTGCTCGAGCTGCGCCCGCAGGCCTACACGCCGAACGGCGGCGTCGTGAATCCGAGCCAGTGGCACTACTGGACGCGCGTCGAAGGCTCGTTCACCGGGCTCGGGGACTACCGCGGTGCGAAGCTCTCGATCGCCGAGCGCGGGCCCGCGCAATGCGGCGACGGCGCGAACGGGCGCAACGCCGCGATGGGGGTGACGGGGCTCGTGCGCGCCACCACGGTCGCGCAGCCCACGCTGGGTCCGGCCCTCCCCGCGACGATCGACGCCACCGCGAACCTCGACCTGGCGCGCAAGTCCGTCGCGCACGCGGAGAACGCGGTCTCCGACGCGGCGGTCACCGATCACCTGTCGGGCCACGCCTTCTACCTCGACACGCTCGGTGCCGACTGGCGCTTCGTCGCGGGCGGCGAGTTCGAGGAGACGGCCGACGGCTCCGCGCGCTTGACCGGCGTCATCGCGCGCCAGGGCACGCCGAACGAGCAGTTCTTCGTGGATCTCGACCTGTCCACGCGCACGAACCCGGGCGAGGTCGGCTACGCGCCGGCCGGCAGCCCGAAACTCGAGCTCAAGGACGCCGTGTACGCCGCGAACGGCGGGCCGGTCGATCCGAATCACTGGTACTACTACGAGACGTTCGGCGGGACGCTCACGGGTCTGCGCGGCCTGACGGGCGTGCGCTACTCGGTCTCCCGCATGGGCCCGGCCCTGCAGGTCGGCGTCGGCGCGAATGGCAAGAACCTGGCGTGGGGCGGATCGGGCTGGCTGAACCTGGCCCTCCTCGCGGCGCCGGCCAACACGAACTACCCGCAAGCGCTCGTGGGGGACGTGAACCTGGACCTCGGCGGGGACGAGAGCCTGTGCGCCTCGAAAGCCGACGCGCAGAGCGGGATCGGCTCGAACGGCGGGCACGCGCTGCACCTGCCCGCGATCGGCACGGACTTCGTGTTCCAGCCGGGCGGCCAGTTCACGGAGCTGGCGAACGGCACCGCGGTGCTGACGGGTCTCGTGGCTCGCACGAGCGACGCCTCGCAGCGCTTCCTCGTCTCGGCGACGTTCACCGGCCGCCTCGACCCGGCCGACTTCGGCTACCCGCCGCCGATGAGCCCGAAGACGGAGCTCGTCGCGAGCGCCTACGTGCAGAACGGCGGCGGTCCCGTCGACACGAACACGTGGCACTACTACACGCAGACGAACGGCACGCTGATCGGTCAGGGCGCCTTCCTGGGCGCGAACGTCCAGTACGTCGGCTTCATGGCCGCGTTCCAGGTCGGCCTGGGCGCGAGCGGCAAGAACCTGAACTACGGCGGCTCGGGCTGGCTGTCGCTGACGACGCAGTCGCAGCCGCAGAACAGCGCGCCCTTCCCGGCCACGTTCCACGGCGACTTCAACCTGGACTTCAATGACGAATGCTCGAACTGCGCGACGCGCGCCGGTGTCGACACGTCGGCGACCTACACGCCGGGCGGTCACGCGCTGTACCTGCCGGGCATCTGGCCGAACTTCCAGCTCGCGCCCGGCGCCAGCTTCCAGGAGTTCGACGACGGTCACGCGCGTCTCGTGGGCACGGCGTTCCCGCCGCGCCGGCCGATGGCGCGCTTCGCGGTGGACCTCGTGTTCACGGCGCGCCTCGACCTGGGCGAGACGGGCTTCGCGCCGAGCGGCAGCCCGCATCTCGAGCTCTATCCGTCGCAGTACGCCGCGAACGGCGGGCCGATCGACCCGCAGACGTGGCACTACTACCAGGCGACGGATGGTTTCCTCGTCGGCGAGGGCGTCCTCGCGGGAGCCCTGTACCAGGTGACGAGGAAGGGACCGGCGTTCCAGGTCGGCCTGGGCGCCAGCGGCAAGAACCTGAACTACGGCGCGTCCGGCTGGCTGAACCTCGACCGCCTGGCTCAACCGACGAATGGCCTGAACCTGCCGGCCTACATCGGTGGTGACGCGAACGTCGACCTGTCCAGCGGCTGCCCGTAGTCGCTCGCGGGTCTGGATCGGTGTGCGGACCCGCCTCGGGAGGGCGGGTCCGCCTGTTTCCGGGTCTGCCTGTCGCGGGCTCCGCTGATTGCAGGGTCCGTTGATCTCAGGGCGGAGTCGACGCGCGCGTCAGCCGATCGCGCACGGCGTCCCAGGCGGGATCGAGCGGGGGCGCTTCGAAGACGACGAGCGCGCAGCCCTCGTCGTCGAATGCGTGGAGCGTCGCGTAGAGCCCGGCCGCGCACCGCGCCGGATCGCACGGCAGGCGCGCGGCGACGTCGGCGGGCAGCTCGAGATCGCCGAGCGAGACGAGGCCCACGATCTCGCCGCGCGCACGGGCCGCGCGGACGAGCGCGACCACGCTGGCGTCGTCCGCGTTCGCAAGGACGAGCCGCGCGCGCGGCGCGTAGTGGCGCTCCATGTGGCCCGGCGCGAGGCGCGGAGCGTCCGTCGCGAGCTCGCGCGGCGGCTCCGCGAGCGGTCCCACGATCGCGGCGATCCGCGTCGCGCTCACCAGGCCCGGACGCAGGATGCGCGGACGCGGTCCCGTCAGGTCGACGACGGTCGATTCGATGCCGACGCGCGCCGGTCCGCCGTCGAGGATCACGTCGACGCGGTCGCCCAGGGATCGTTCGACGTGCGCGGCGCTGACCGGCGAGAGGTCCGTCGAGCGGTTCGCGCTCGGCGCGGCGATCGGCACGCCGGCGGCGCGGATCAGGGCCAGCGCGACCGCGTGCGCCGGAACGCGCACTCCGACGGCCGGGAGTCCCGCGGTCGCGGCGTCGGGGACCAGAGCGCGCTTCGGCAGCACGAGCGTCAGCGGCCCGGGCCAGAACGCGCGGGCCAGCGACTCGGCCGCGGCGGGCCACGTGGCCACGAGCTCGCGCGCGGCCGTGGCGTCCGCCACGTGGACGATGAGCGGATTCGTCGTCGGACGACCCTTGGCGGCGTAGATGCGCGCGATCGCCGCTGGATCCAGCGCGTTCGCGCCCAGGCCGTAGACCGTCTCGGTGGGGAACGCGACGAGGCCGCCCGCGCGCAGCACGCTCGCCGCACGCTCGATTGCCCGCTGGTCTGGGCGTTCGGGATCCACGGGAACGAGCACGCTGCGGAGCATAACGGGGAGCTCGATCCGGGGGCGCGGCGCGGGCCCGCTCCGGTGCGCGCGATCGCCGATCGCGGGCGCGCCCGGAGTGACCTGTGCGCCGCGCGCAACTACCGTCCGTGTCCGTTCCACGGTTCCCAGGCGGGTCCACCCATGAAGCTCCGGTTCCTGCTCCTCCTCTCCGTCCAGGCCCTCATCCTCGTCCAGGGCGTGCGGGCGGCTGCTCCGACCGCCGGCGACTGGGTCACGGGCGGTGGCGACAACGGCCACAGCGGCCTGTCGACCGAGGTCGGACCCGCGACCGCGACCGTGCTGTGGGACGTGCCGAGCTTCGGGATGCCCGGGAATGCGTTGCTCGCCGTGGGGTCGCGCGTGTTGCGCGTGGGCCTCGTGCAGACGACCAGCTTCTCGCACGTCGTCATCGAGTGCCACGACCTCGGCACCGGCGCGCTCAACTGGTCCGTTGCGCTCCCCTTCGATGGCACGTCGCAGGGCGCCGGCCGTTGCCTGGGTGCCGACCACGGCCGGCTCTACGCCTCGCGCGGGGCCAGGATCCGCGGCTTCGACATCGCGACCGGCGTCGAGACTTGGATCTCCGCCGACTCCTTCGCGATCGACTACTGGGAGGACGCGGTCTTCACGCCCGAGGGCGACCTGATCGTCGATACCGAGAGCTCGATCCATCGCGTGCGCGCCAGCGACGGCACCACGGCGTGGACCACGGTCCGGCCCGGCTCGGGAGTCGGCGGTCAGGGCGTGGCGCTCCGCGGGAACTCGATTTACGCGCACCAGTCCTCCGGCGCGGGCGCCGAGATCCTGGAACTCGATGTCGCGACGGGCGCGATCGTCGCGTCGAGCGGTCCGCTCGGGGGCGCCTTCACGAGGAGCGCGCCCTTCCTCGGACCGGGCGGCATGGTGTACGCCGCCTACACGTCGGCGCAGCCGGGATCGATCGTCGCCCTGCGCGACGAAGGTGCGGGGTTCTCGACGCGCTGGACGACGCCTACGGCCGCAGCGGGTTCCGTGAACCTGCGCTACGCGGTCGGGCCCGACGGCAGCGTCTACCACGTGGCCGCGGGATTCGTGGTGCGGCGTCTCGACGCGCAGTCGGGCGCGGTCCTGGCGCAGAGCGCGCCGATCCCGGTGCAGGGTTCGTACGGGGATTTCCGACTGACCGTCGACGCGCTCGGTCGCGTGTACGTGTCGAACGGCGGGTTCGCATCCTTCGGGCGGCTCTTCGCGTTCGACCGCGAGCTCGCCACGCTGTGGTCGACCGTGGTGAGCGACGTCGCCTACGGGGGGCCCATCCTGGCGCAGGACGGGACGCTGCTCGTGGCGCGCGGATCGGGCATCGTCGCCTACCGGGTGCCGCGTACGCCGACGCAGGTCTACTGCGCCGGTGACGGCAGCGCGAGCGCATGCCCGTGCAACGCGGGTTTCCCCGGGAACGGGTGCCCGAACTCGGCGCAGCCGGGCGGCGCGCGGCTCGAGAGCGAGGGAGTCGCGAGCGTCGCCGCCGACTCGTTCCGTCTGAGGGCGCTCGCGATGCCGGATACGACCTGCCTCTACGCGCAGGGCACGGGTCGCAGGAACGGCGGGCTGGGCGCGGCCTTCGGCGACGGATTGGCCTGTCTCGACGGGACGATCGTGCGGCTCGGGATCCGCGCGGCGTCGGGTGGAACGTCCCTGTACCCGGGCGCCGGTGGAGTCCCGATCTCGATCCAGGGCCAGGTGCCGGCGAGCGCGGGCGTCACGCGGACCTACCAGGTCTGGTACCGGAATCCCGCGGCGTTCTGCACGCCGGCGGCGTTCAACCTCACGAACGGCCTCGAGGCACCTTGGTCGCCCTGAGCCCGGATGATTCATGAGCGCGGATGACGTGGTGCCAGGAGGCGCTGTGCTCCACACGGTCGCCGTCGGTGCGTGCCCCGGGACAGCGCGTGGGGTGAGCCGTCACCGCGACCGACGTCGGCATCTCTTGGCCGGGTCGCGCAGACGGTAGCGCTCGCGCGATCGATCATGATCCCGGTCTGGGCGACCTTCACGGCGTGAGCGACGAGACGCGCTCGCCCGCCATGCGCTCGAGTCGGAGACCGCGTCTGCGCGAGCCTCTCCCGCGCACCATGCCCCAAGTGACATCCCTCGTACCGTCCGCGTGACGGACGCGGCCGTGCGTGGCGACGTTCAGGGGCAGCGCTCCGAGGCCGGGTTCGATGTGCGCCGAATCAAAGTCCGAAGCCCGGCCAGAATGCGAGGAAACGTGCGTTTCTTCGAGATTCGCGACGACTTCGGCGCGCGCCGTTCGTCCATGGAATGGAGGTGATCAATGCGTCGCAGTCAAAGGGACAGGGTGGAACAACTCGCGCTCTTCCGGCGGGGAGGCCAGCGGGATGGAGCCGGACGAAAGCCCGCTGGCCAGCGCGCGCTCGTCGCGCACTCGGCGCGTGCCCGCGTGACGCGTCACACGCCCGTCTTCGTGACGACGAGGCTCGTCGAAGGGCTGCCGAACCTCCGCCGCGACCGCACGCTCACGCTGCTCCGCGACACGCTCGCCGCCGGCGCGGACCGGTTCGGGTTTCGGGTCGTCGAGTACTCCATCCAATCGACGCATCTGCACTTCGTCGTCGAGGCCGAGGATGAATGCGCGCTCGGCCGCGGCATGAAAGGGCTGCTCGTGCGACTTGCGAAGGCCCTCAACCGGGCTTGGGAACGCCGCGGCCGCGTGATTCACGACCGCTACCACTCTCGCGTACTGAAGACGCCGCGCGAGGTGCGCCAGGTTCTGGTCTACGCCCTGCAGAACGCGCGCAAGCACGGGGCGCGGATCCTCGGGATCGACGCGTACTCGTCCGGTCCGTGGTTCGAGGGCTGGGCCGATCGCGCGCCACGCGCGGATCGACCGCTGCCGCGCCCGAACTCCTGGTTGCTCTCTCTCGGGTGGACGAAGGGCGGCCTCATTTCGACCCGCGAATCGCCGTGTGGCGGAGCCGAGTGGGATCCTGTGTGTCCGTAGCGTTCGTGAACCTGGCGATCCCGCGCTCGTCTCGATCGCCGATCGGAGCGAACTCATCCGAGCGAACGAGAGGCCATCGGACGGTGCCTTGCACCGGTCGATCGACGGCCTGGCCAGCGGGAACGGCACGGCCTGGGCCCCGCTGGCGGCTGACCTCGTGAATCACCCGGGCTCAGCGCGGCTCGCTCAGGAGCATTCCCGCGCCGACCGTGCTGTTCGTCGTCTCGTCGATCAGGAGGAACGAGCCGGTCGTGCGATTGCGCCGGTACTCGTCGTAGAAGATCGGCGCCGTCGTGCGCAGCTTGATGCGGCCCAGGTCGTTGCGCTCGAGCTTCTCCACGCCCTGCACGCGGTGGCCCGTGTTCACGTCGAGCCGGTAGTCGATCTCGCCCACCAGCGCGCGCACGTTCCGTGTCGTGTGCTTCAGCGCGTAGCGGTTCTTCGCCATGAGGGGCGCGTCGCCCATCCAGCACACCATGGCCTCGAGGTCCTGGCCCGAAACCGGGCGGTTCGCCGGGCGGCACAGCATGTCGCCGCGCGACACGTCCACGTCGTCGGCGAGGTGGACGGTCACCGACATGGGCGCGAAAGCCTCGTCCAGCGGGCCGTCGAAGGTCTCGATGCGCGCGATGCGCGAGGTGAAGCCGCTGGGCAGGACGACGACCTCGTCGCCGGTCTTCAGGACTCCGCCGGCCATCGCCCCCGCATAGCCGCGGTAGTCGTGGTGGTCCTGACTCTGCGGTCGCACGACCCACTGCACGGGGAAGCGCACGTCGATCAGGTTCCGGTCCGACGCGATGTGCACGTTCTCCAGTTGGTGGAGCAGCGGCGGGCCCTTGTACCAGGGCGCCTTGTCGCTCCTGTCGACGACGTTGTCGCCGTGCAGCGCGCTCATCGGGATGAACGTCACGTCGGCCACGTCCATGCGCGCGGCGAAACCGCGCAGCTCGGTCTCGATGCGCCGGAAGACGCCCTCGTCCCAGCCCACGAGGTCCATCTTGTTGATCGCGAAGATGATGTGGGGGATGCGCAGCAGCGACGTGATCAGCGCGTGGCGGCGCGTCTGCTCGACCACGCCCTGGCGCGCGTCGACCAGCACGATGGCGAGGTTCGCCGTCGAGGCGCCCGTCACCATGTTGCGCGTGTACTGGATGTGCCCCGGCGTGTCCGCGATGATGAACTTGCGGCGCGGCGTGGCGAAGTAGCGGTAGGCCACGTCGATCGTGATGCCCTGCTCGCGCTCGGCGCGCAAGCCGTCGGTCAGGAGAGCGAGGTTCGTGTACTCGTCGCCGCGGCGGCGCGACACGTCCTCGACGTGCGCCAGCTGGTCCTCGAAGATCGACTTCGTGTCGTAGAGCAGGCGTCCGATGAGCGTGCTCTTGCCGTCGTCGACGCTGCCGCAGGTCGAGAAGCGCAGGAGCTCCGCGCCCGATTCCATCGCCGTGAAGCCCGGATCCACGGGTGCCATCAGAAGTAGCCTTCCTTCTTGCGGTCTTCCATGGCCGCTTCGGTCTGGCGATCGTCGGCGCGCGTCGCGCCGCGCTCGGTCATGCGCGAAGCGGCGACCTCGGCGATCACGTCGTCGATCGTCGAGGCCGTCGAGCGCACGGCGCCGGTGCAGCTCATGTCGCCGACCGTGCGGAAGCGGACGACCTCGCGGAACGGCACCTCGCTCGGATAGCGCTCCACCTGCTCGACGGCGGCGTAGAGCATCCCGTCGCGCGCGAACACCGAACGCTCGTGGCTGTAGTAGATCGAGGGCAGTTCCAGCTTCTCGCGCTTCACGTACTGCCACACGTCGAGCTCGGTCCAGTTCGAGATCGGGAACACGCGGAAGTGCTCCCCTTGGCGGAGACGCGTGTTGTAGAGGCTCCACAACTCGGGCCGCTGGTTCTTCGGGTCCCACTGCCCGAACTCGTCGCGGTGGCTGAAGATGCGCTCCTTGGCGCGCGCGCGCTCCTCGTCGCGTCGAGCGCCGCCGATGCAGGCGTCGAAACGCTGCTCCTCGATCGCGTCGAGCAGTGCCGTCGTCTGCAGGCGGTTGCGCGACGCGCGCGGCCCCTTGGGATCGACGACGCGGCCGCGGCGGATCGACTCCTCGACGCTCGCGACGACGAGCCTCTCGCCCAGCTCCTTCACGCGCCGGTCGCGGTACTCGATGACCTCGGGGAAGTTGTGCCCCGTGTCGACGTGCATGATCGGGAAGGGGAACCGCGCCGGGCGGAAGGCCTTTTCGGCGAGGCGCAGGAGCACGATGGAGTCCTTGCCGCCCGAGAAGAGGAGGCAGGGCCGTTCGCGCTCCGCCGCCATCTCGCGCAGGATGTGGATCGCCTCGTGCTCGAGCGCGGTCAGGTGGTCGAGTTGGTACTGGGGCATGTGCGGGGCTTCGGACCGAATCGTGGACGATGACCGCTGGCTGCTGCGCTCGCAAGGGGGGCTGGCCACGCCGAGTCCCTGGACGCCGATCCGGGCCCTCGGGGCGAAGTGCCGCGCGGCGGGGCGCGCGAGGTATCGGTTCGCGGGATCCGTGAGCTGGAGCCCGCGCGGACCCCTCGGCCGCGTCCTCCGTCCCCGGCGGCGAGATTGACCCGAACGCCCCGATCCAGTCTTCTCCGCGCCCCGAGGAACCGCCGATCCACTCCGCGCTCACATCCGGGCCCGACGTCGACGTCGCGCGACCCCTGACCCCGCGGGCGCGGCTCCTGGCCGCCAGTGCGACGTGGCTCCTGCTGCTCCTGGCCACGCCCGGTTTCGTGCACCCGGACGGATTCCTCTCGCTGGCGCTCCTGGCGCTCGTGCCGTGGGCGCTCTTCTGCTCGCGCCCCGGAAAGCACGCCTTCTGGATCGAGTGGCTCGCCGCTGCCGTCGGGCTCTCGGCGCAAGTCTTCTGGAACGTGAACGTCCTGTGGCTGACGCTCCTCGCCGTCGCGATCGTGCCCGGGGCCTACATGGCCTGCGCCGGCATCGTCCTGAGACGCCTCGCGTCGCGCTTTCCGCTCTCCGTCGCGGCGCCGGTCGCCTGGATCGGCCTGGAGACCCTGAACGGCATCGTCGAGCCGCCCTTCGGGTTCGGATGGATGCGCTTCGGGCACCACGCGCACGATCACGACCTCCTCCTGGGTGCGATGCGCGTCGTCGGCGTGGGGGGCGTCGGGTTCGCCCTGGCTTCGGTCGCGGGGCTCGCGGCGGACCTCCTGCGCGCGCGCGCCGTGAAGCAGCGCGTGACCGCGTTCTCCGTCGGTTTCACGGCGACGCTGGCCGCGGTCTGCGTGATCGCGAGCCTCGCGACCGCGCCGCCCCCGACCACGGCCGGACCGCGCATCCTGCTCGTGCAGCCGGCGTTCGAGGCCAAGCGCAAACAGCGCCCGCCCTCCGCGCGCGAGCTCTACGAGGAAACCGTCCAACTGACGCGGCGCGGCCTGGCGGAGGCCGAAAAGGCCGGGAAGCCGGTCGATCTCGTCGCCTGGGGCGAGACCGTGTTCCCCTGGGCGATGGCCGAGCCGACGCTCGGAGCAGCGTACGACCGCGGCGTCCGCGCGGCGTCCTTTGGGCAGTGGCAGCTCGCGCGCGAGGACATCGACGCGCTGCACCGGATCGAGCACGAGCAGGTGGGCCGCCGGCTGTTCGGAGTCGGGCGCGACGGGCGCGAGATCCCGGCCGGCACGCTGTTCCTCACCGGCGTCGAGGAGTACGTCGAGCGCGACGGCCAGCTGCGCCGCGCGAACGCGATCGTGATCTTCGGCGAGGGCGGCGCGCGCATCGGGCGTGGCGGCAAGATCCACCTCGTCCCCGGCGGCGAGTCGCTGGCCGGACTCGAGCGCATCGACTGGGTGCGCGACACGGCTTTCGAGCTCGCCGGCTACGTGCCCGACCTCGTGGCCGACGAGCGCGCGAGCGTCGTCGAGCTGCCGTTGCGCGACGGCCGCAAGGTGCACGTCGGGCTCACCGTGTGCTTCGACAACACCTACGACGGGCCGTACACGGAGCCCGTGCGGCGCGGCCACCTGGACTTCCACCTGATCACCAGCAACGAGGCCTGGTACGTCGAATCGTGGGAGTTCGACCAGATGGTCGCGTTCTCGCGTTGCATCGCCGCCGCGACCGGGCGGTCCATGGTGCGCGCGACGAACTCGGGGATCTCGATGGTGATCGGCCCCGACGGCCGGGATGTCGCGCGCCTCGTCGGACCGGGCGGGAAGGACCGGAACGTTCCCGGATTCCTCCTGGCGGAGGTGCCGGTCCCCGTCGGCGCGGGCGAACCGACCGTCTACGCGCGGATCGAGCCGTTCCTGCGCGGGCTGTGGGTCCTCCTGCCCGCCGCGCTCCTGCTCCTGGCGCGCCGGCGCACCCCGCTGGGGCCCGCGGGGAGCGGTTACCCGGGCCCCGCGGCTCGGTAGGGGACGGCTCGGGAGGTGGTGGGGAGGATCGGATCCGAACCGCGCCGCGTCGCTTGACCCTCTGGGGGAGCGCCGCTAGACTCCGCCTCCTCGCTCTGTCTAGCCACGGCAAAGGACTGCTCTAGGTCCTTGTGCCACAACGAGTTGGGTCACTTCGGCACGGTCCGCGCGCGGATCGCTCCCAGGCCGGACCCACTTGCTGTCCCGGCCGCATCCACCGTTCGAGAGTGTGCGCGAAGCGATCTCGCTCTCCGCGCTGGCTCCCCCCGCATCCCCCCCAAACGGCATCCCCGAAAACGGCGTCGAAGCATGAGCTCCATCGGAAAGATCTTTGTCGTGCTGAACCTCGTCCTGGCCGCAGCCTTCGTCGGCTGGGCCGCGAACGCGGTTTCGACCAGCGGCGACTGGAAGAAGAAGTACGAGGACGCCGTCGCGCTCGCCGGCAAGGACAAGCTGGCCCTCGAGGACGAGCTCAAGAAGGTCCGCGCCGACCTGGGCCTGTCCAAGACGGACCTCCAGAACGCGGTCGCGGCGCGCGACGAGGCCAAGCGCGCCCAGGAGCGCCTGACGTCCGAGAACAAGGACCTGTCCGCGCGCAACAGCAACCTCGACGCTTCGGTCACGAAGATCGAGACGACGCTGGGCGAGATCACCGCCTCGCGCGACAAGGCTTTCGACGACACGAAGAAGGCCCTCGCCGCGCAGAAGTCGGCTGACGAAGCGCGCCGCACGGCCGAGTTGGCCCAGCAGAAGGCGGAAGAGGCCAAGGCCGCCGCCGAGAGCCAGATGCGCGACATCCAGAACCAGGTCGCCAGCCTCGAGAAGGAGAAGACCAAGCTCATCAACGAGACCGGGTCGCTCCAGACTTCGCTCGACACGCTGGTGGCGAACACCGGCGTCAACGTCATCGACTTCGCCAACGTCCCGAAGATCGACGGCGCCGTCCTGGGCGTCGAGACGTCGGTCGCTCCGGGCCTCGTCGCGATCAACGCCGGCTCGGTGCAGGGCGTCAAGCGCGGCTTCACCTTCGAGATCTTCGACGGTGGCACCTACAAGGGGCAGGTCCGCATCGAGTTCGTGCACGGCGACATGGCCTCGGGCCTGATCACGCGCACGGTGCCCGGTCAGACGATCCGCCAAGGCGACGGCGCGACCACGCGTCTCTGAGAAGAAGGACCAAATCCCCATGGCCGCACGCCGCTCCGAACGCGCCGCCGCGCCCGCCGCCCAAAAGGGCCGCGAAGCGCGCGCCACCTCCCGCATGGCCGAGGGCGGCGACGACGCCGCCGCCGCCCCCAAGGCCGGGATGGGCCTGGGCGATGCCATGGGCATCGTCACGTTCCTGCTCCTGATCGCCGCGATCGTGCTGACCGACTCGATGCTCGGGAAGCAGTACGGCGGGGGCATGTTCTTCAAGTAACGCCAGCCTGCGCGCTGCCGTGACCCGAGCCGCCTCGCGCGGCTCGAGTCGTTTTCTGGCTGAGCCCGCTCCGCCCACCGCGCTCGACCGTGCACGCGGTGTCGCGGTCTGGGATCGCGGCCGGATTCCGCCCCGCCCCGAGGGCGTCCAGCGGGTCGGTCGCGCGCTCCTCGGGCTGGGTTTCGAAGTCGCGTCCGGCGGGGTTCCCGCTCGGCCGCCGGAGCTTCCAGCCGTCTCGGATCCCGACGGACCGGCGCGCCCGAGCGTCCTGGGAGAGAAAGCGACTTCCTGGGCCGACCCGGCCGTTCGACCCTCGGCGCGATTGCGTCGCCTTGATCGAGGTCCCGCCACCGCTAGACTCCGGACCGTCGCCGCGGCGCCCGCCGCGCGCACTTCGGACCGTCCGCTCCGCCGGCGATCCGCCCCCTCGCGATGAAGAGCTACCTCCGGCCCGTTCAATGGGCGCTCGGTCGATTCTCGGTCGACATGGGCATCGACCTCGGCACGGCCAACACGCTCGTGAGCGTGCGCGGCCGCGGGATCGTGCTCAACGAACCCAGCGTCGTCGCGGTCGACAAGGCGACGGGCGAGGTCATGAACAACGGCATGGCCGTCGGCAACGAGGCCAAGGCCATGCTCGGCAAGACGCCGGGCAACATCGCCGCGATCCGCCCGCTGCGCAACGGCGTCATCGCCGACTTCGACGTGACCGAGAAGATGTTGCGCTACTTCATCACGAAGGTGCACGGCGGTCGCGCCTGGGTGAAGCCGCGCATCGTGATCGCGGTGCCCGTCGGGATCACTGCCGTCGAGCGCCGCGCCGTGATCAACTCCGCCGAACGCGCCGGCGCGCGCCGCGTGTACCTGATCGACGAGCCCATGGCCGCCGGTCTCGGCATCGAGCTGCCCGTGCGCGAGGCCTACGGTTCCCTGATCGTCGACATCGGCGGCGGCACGACGGACATCGCGGTCCTCGCCCTGGCCGAGATGGTCGTCGCGACGTCCCTGCGCATCGCCGGCGACGAGATGGACGAGGCGATCACGGCGCACCTGCGGCGCCAGCACAGCCTCCTGATCGGCGAGCAGACCGCCGAGCGCATCAAGCTCACCATCGGCTCGGCCTGGCCGATGAAGCAGGAGCTCTCGATGGAGGTGAAGGGCCGCGACAGCGTCAGCGGCCTGCCGCGCAAGACCACGGTCACCTCGATCGAGATCCGCGAGGCGCTGAGCGCGCCCGTCCGGCTCATCTGCGAGGCCGTGCGCGGAGTCCTGGAGGAGGCGCCGCCGGAACTCTCGGCCGACCTCGTCGATTCGGGCATCACCCTGTGCGGCGGCGGCTCGCTCCTGTACGGCATCGCCGACGCGATCTCCGAGACGCTCTCGATCCCGGCGCGCGTCGCCGACGATCCCCTGACGGCGGTCGCGCGCGGCACGGGCATCTTCCTCGAGAACCTCGAGGTCTTCGCGCCGGTCCTGTCGTCCGACGACGACGACTAGCCGTCCGATTCCCGCCCGGGAATCCGGACCGCGCGCATGGTAGACAGGACCCGGGTCGCCGGGCGCTCCTGTCCGGCTCGGTGGGGGGCTTTGCGTGTTGTCGTGGTTGCGATCGAGGACTCTCGTCCTCGCCTGCGTGTTCGTCCTCGCGGCGCTGGCGCTCCGTCCGTTTCCACCGGTCGAGCGTGCGGTCGACTTCGTCTTCACGCCGTCGCATTGGGCGCGCGAGGTCCTGCGTCCTCTCGGCTGGCTCGGAGTCGGCGAGGTGCGCGCCGCGTTGACGCACGCCGACGAGGCCCTGCCCGCCGAGCGCGAGGCCGCGCGCGCGCTGCTCTCGGCGCAGATCGAAGCCGCTCTGCCCAAGGATCCGGCGCTGCGCGACGGTCGGGCCTACCTCGTGGCCGAGGTGCTCGAGCGCGATCCGAACGACACGGACATCCTGCGTGTGCGGTTCCCGCCCGCGGCGGGCGTCGTGCCGGACATGCCCGTCGTGTGCGGGAACACCTACGTGGGGCGCGTGCGCGACGTCGACCCGCTGCGTGCCGGCGAGGGCGTGGTCCAGCTCGTGACGGACGAGAGCTTGCGCGTGGGCGCGGTCGTCGTCGATGGCTCGGCCGAGCCCGCGGGCCTCGTCGTGGGAGGCCTGGTCGAAGCGCGCGCACGCCGCGCCGGATTCCTGCAGCTCGGCGCGCGCCACGAGAGCCGGCCGGTGCAGTCGGGTTCCGTGGTCGTGCGCGAGGCGGGCACGGGCCCGCGCGCCGAGCGCCGCGCGCGGGCCGATGGATTCCGGCTCGGGGAGCTGCGCGTCCTCTCCGATCGCGGTCGCGCGGTCCTCGCGGTCGAGACCGCGTTCGACTACGCGCACGGGCTCTCCGCCGTGGCGATCGTGGGCGGACCCGAGCTCGCGACCGCGGGCCCGCTGTACGCCGACGACGCCTACGACGACGCGGGCTGGACGACGGCGCGCGTGGGGCTGGCGGGCGATTCCACTCCGCGCCGGCGAACGCGCCACCTCGTGCTGCCGCGCGAGGCGCGCGTCGAAGTCGGGGGAGCGCTGGGCGTCGGCGCCCGTTTCCTCGGCCGCGTCGTGCGGGTCGACGGTTCCCGCGCGATCGGGGCTCTCCTCGGAGACCCCGCGCTGTCGTTCTCGGGAGTCGCCGCGATCGAGGGCGCGGCCGCGCCCCTTCACCTGGGTCGTCTGCGATCGATCGGGCTCGACGGAGACGCGGTGCTCCTCGTTTGGGATGCGGGCGTCGCTACGGCGGGTTCTCCGGAGCGGGCGCACGGGCCGGCCCGGATCGCGACGTCCTCCGGCGACCGCGGCGTCCCGGCCGGGCTGTGGGTCGGCACGTGCACGGTTCCCGCGGGAACGGGAATCCACGTGCTGCGTCTCCTGCCCGCGCAGGATCCCGCGGACCTTCTGCGCCTGCGCGTTCGCCTCGCGACGTCGCCCGTCGTGGAGGAACTGCCGTGAAGTCCGGACGCCGCCCGGGCCAGCGCGTCCTCGGCTGGACGCTGTTCCTCGTGTGGGCGGTGTCGCTCGCGGGGCTGCAAGGGATCCTCGCGCGCCACGCGGCCGGATCGTGGGTCCCCGACGCGGCCTTGGTGCTCTCCGTCGTCGTGCTCGCGCGTTGCGAGGTCGGCGATCTGGCCCTGCTCGCGCTGCTGACGGCGTTCGCGCGCGCGGCGACGAGCGGAGAGCCTCCGCTCGTCCTCTTCACGGGCATCCTGGGCGCCCTGCTCGCGGCGCTCGCCGTGCGCGGCGCGTTCGAGCTCTCCGGTCCCCTCGGGCGCACGCTCGCGACCGCCATCGCCGCGGGGATGTTCCAGGCCTGGATCTCCATCGCGCGCGACGCGCGCGAGGTGAACCACTCCATCGACTTCGCCGCGGCGGCCGGGACGGCACTGCCCGTCGCTCTCGCCAGCGCACTCCTGGCGTTCGCGCTGGGTCCGCTCCTCGCGCGATTGCCCGGGCTCACCCCGCTCTGGAGCCGCTCGTGGTAGCGCAGCGACGGCTCCAGCCGCTCGGCATCGTGGTGATCCTGGGGCTCGGCGTCCTGGCCGCGCGGCTCTTCCAGGTCCAGGTCCTCGAGCACGACGTCTGGGCCGCGCAGGCCGCGAGCTTCCGCACGAGCTCGCGCGTCGTGCCCTACCACCGCGGCCGTTTCCTCGACCGCGAAGGTCGCGTGCTGGTCGCCGACGAGGACGCGGCGAGCCTCGAGTTCGTCTACCGCGACTTCCGCCGCGGCCATCCTTTGGGACTCGCCGCGCACGCGCGCACCGCGATCGAGGCGCGGCCGGTCGGCCTGGCCGAGACGGAGCCGCGGCTGGAGGAGTGGTGCCGCCGCATCGCGTCGCTCTCGCCGGCCTCGATCGAGGCCTTCGCGCTCGGGCACGCGTTGCGCGACGCGGACGGTCTCGAGCTGGCCCCCGAGGTCGCCGATCCGGAGCCGACGGCGCGCGCGGGGCGCGCGGCGGATCTGCGTTTCTACGTCGCGCAGATCCTCGCGCTCACGCGCCGCGAATCGGGGCCGGCCCGCCGCCGCATCGAGGCCGGCGAAGCCGATCGGCCGTGGAGCGCGATTGCCGCCGCCGTGCGCGGGACGAACCAGGAGAGCGTGATCGCGACGCTGACGCGGCGCGCGGAGGAGTCCCGCGGCGACCTGCGCGTCCTGGCTGGGATGCTCGACGAACAGAAGATCCTGGGCACAGGATCCACTGCGGTGACGGACCCGCTGACCGGGCTCCTCGCGCTGTTCGACCAGCGCCGCGCGGATCAAGAGGACGAGGCCGCCGACGATCTGTTCCGCACGGCAACCGGCTTCGGTCCGGGGCGCGTACCGACCGAGGCGTTGCGCGACACGTTCGACCTGGCCTGGATCGCGCGGGCGCTGCGCTGGGATGCGGCACGCCTGGAGTCGTGGATCGCGACGCGGCGCGGGGACTTCGAGCGCGAACTCGACGAGTTCCTCCTGCCGCGACTCCTGGCGCGCGCCGACCTCGGGGAGTCCGAGGGCGCGCGAGCCCAGCGACTGCTCGACGGACTCGCGAGCCTGTGGCGCGCGGGCGACGCTCGCGCCGCGGACGACCGCGCGTGGACGGACCTCGAATCGCTGGCCGTCCTGCACGAGTCGCGTTCCTTGTTTCGCTCGGCACGTGGCGCGCCAGGGACGCCGGCCGACGCCCCCGTCCTGCCCTTCCAGGACGAGGACTACCGCGCGCTCGCGGCGGTCGAGCCGGACCCGTGGCGCACGGTCGGACTGCTCTTCGAGGCGGCGGCACTGCGCGCCGGGCTCGCATCCCCGACCGCGGACGAGATCGCGGCCCGCTGGACGCGGCTCTCGGCCTCGCGCAAGGGCCTGGACGGAGACGAGGCACTCGACGAGCTGCGCCGAGCGGCACGTTCGTTCGAAGCCGATTTCAGCGGCTCCGTCCTGCGCACGCTCTCGGCCCTGCGCGGCGCCGCGCCCTCGGACGGCGCGCCTCCGCCGCCCCTGCAACTCGCCGAGGAACGCCTGGATCGGGCGGCGCAACGCGAACGATTCGTCCTCGTCGACGCGCAGAGTCGCGCGACGCGTCTCGCGGCCGATCCCGGCTACGCGCTCGTCCAACTCGTCGCGCGCGATCCGGAGCGCTACACGGGTTTCGCCGTGCGCGAGACCACGCGGCGCGTGGCCCGCGTGCGCGACGCGGACGGAGCCGTCGCGGCGGGCCTCCTCATCGGCGGCACGCGGCGGCCGCTCCTGCGCGAACTCCTGGCGCAGTCCGAGGACGAACGTCGTCTCGCGAGCCTCCAGTACCGGCTCCTGCGCAGCGAGGAGGAGGATCGCGAGCTGCGCGAGCTCTCGACGCGGCTCGCGCGGGCCGACGAGTGGACCGGCGACAACGGGCTCGAATCGTGGTTCGACACCGAGTTGCGCGGCCGGTTCGGGATGTACGAGACCGAGGGCCTCGACGCCGAGGAGCGCGGCGAGGGCACGCGGCTCGTGCCCGCGATCGACGGGCAGGATGTCGCGCTCACGCTCGACGCACGCCTCCAGGTGGCGGCGCAGGACGTCCTGGCGCATCCGCGCCTGCCCGCCACGGGCGATACCGACCGTACGTGGTTCGAGAATCCGGTGGGCGCGATCGTGCTGCTCACGCCCGAGGGCGAGATCCTCGCGGCGGCGTCGGTGCCGACCCTTCCTGGCGCCGCGAACGTCCCGGGCCGCGGCTACGAGCGCTCGCACCCGCGCGAGCGCACCGCCCAGACCCCGACGTTCAATCCGCCCGGCTCGGTGTTCAAGCCGTTCGTCGCGGCCTATGCCCTGGATCGCCTTGGTTTCGATCCGGCGACGCGCTTCGAGTGCAGCCTGAACGCCAGCAATCAACCCGCGTTCGAGACGCTGCGCTGCAACTCGCATCACATCGAATCCGATCTCCATCACGCGCTGGCCGTCTCGTGCAACGCATACTTCGCGCAGCTCGGATTGCGCTTCCAACCGCGCGAGTTGCTGGAGGCCGCCCACACGTTCGGTTTTGGCGAGCCGACCGGCCTGCGCTTCGATCCGCGCGAGGGCCGGCGTGGATTGCGCGAGGACTGGAAAGCGTCGCCGGACATCGACGAGGCGGGGATGCTGAAGCGCCTCCAATCGCGCTTCGACTTGTTGCGTTTCCCGAACGGGCTGGGCCTCCTGTGGGCGAGCCCGCTCCAGGTCGCGCGAGCGACGGCCGGTCTCGCGACCGGCGTGCTGCCCGAGGTGCGGGTCGTGCGCGCGATCGGCGGAGTCCCCGTAGCGGGCGCGTCGAGGCCTCTCGGGATCTCGAACCAGAGCCTCGAGTTCGTGCGAGCCGCGATGCGCGCCGTCGTCGAGGAGCCGGGCGGTTCAGGCCACGGCAAGGGCCTGGACGCCGGCACGCTGGGCTTCACGTTCGCGTGCAAGACGGGCAGCGCGGACATCGGCAAGATCCACGAGGTCCCAGGCATGCCCGACGAAGATCGCGCCGCCGGCGCGGCCGGCAAGTCCCGCAAGCACACCTGGGTGGCGGGCTGGTTCCCGGCCGAGAAGCCGGTCGCCGTCGTCGTCGTCTACCTGCACAACCTGACCGAGACGGCGAGCCGCACGGCCGTGCACGTCGCGGCGCAGTTGCTCCAGACGGATGCCGTGCGCGAATTCGTCGCGCGGAAAGGTGCACAGTGAAACAGCAGGACCGCGATCTCCTGGCGTGCAGCGCGACGAACCGCCGCGCGGAGGACGCGACGTGAGCGACAACTCGGTCCGACAGGGCGAGCGCAAGCCGTGGCTCGACCGCGTCGTTTCGCTGCGCGGAGTGCGCTGGGCGAATCTCGACTGGCACGTCGTCCTGCTCGCCGCCCTGCTCCTGTCCATCGGACTCGCTTTCGTCTCGGCCATGAGCACGGCGGACGAGACCTACGGCCGGGCCGACGTCCGGTTCGTCGATCACGTCCAGAAGTTGCTCGTGGCCGCGCCGGCGTTCTTCCTCGGGCTCGCGGCGCGCCCGCGGTGGCTGCGGCGCAATGCCCTCGCGGCCTGGGGCATCACGATCGCCCTCCTCGTGCTCGTGTTCGTCGTCGGTGACACGCGCAACGGTTCCCGCCGCTGGATCGACCTGGGCCCCTTCGACCTGCAGCCGTCCGAGCTGGCGAAGGTCGGCGTGATCCTCGGCCTCGCCGCGGCGCTCGATCACCTGCGCTTGAAGAGCCTGCGCGAGTGGGGGATGCCGATCGCGATGGCGCTCCTGCCGATGGGGCTCGTGATGCTGCAGCCCGACCTGGGCACCTCGCTCACGATCGTGCCGATCACGCTGGGCATGCTCTACGTCGCGGGCGCGAGCGGTCGCCTGATCCTCGGGTTCCTGCTGGGCGCGCTGCTGCTCGGCACGTGCATGTGGCACTTCGAGATCGGTATCCGTGACTACCAGCTGCAGCGCATCGACACGTGGACGCGCGGTTGGAGCGCGCCCGAGTTGATCGCCGAGCGCAACAGCTCGGCCTTCCACACCTACCACGCGCGCGTCGCGATCGGGAACGGCGGCATCGGCGGCGAGGGGCTCGGATCCGGCGTCGCGAACGAGGTCGCCTGGCTCCCCGAACGGGATTGCGACTCGATCTTCGCCGTCGTGGCCGAGGAGGCGGGCTGGATCGGCACGTGCGTGATCCTGGCCTTGTACGGACTGCTCGTCCTGTCGCTGTTCGGCAGCGCGTCGGGACTGCGCGACCGGTTCTCGCGGCTCGTGGTCTCGGGCGTCGGGATCCTGTTCGCGTCCCACTTGTTCATCCACTGCGGCGTGAACCTGGGGCTCATCCCGCTGACGGGCCTGACGCTGCCGCTCTTCTCGACGGGCGGGTCGTCGCTGCTGGCCACGTTCCTCGCGCTGGGCCTCGCGCTGGGCCTCGCTTCGCACCGCGAGCCCTCGTTGGACGCGGAGACGTTCCGGCGGACTTGATGCCGGAAAGGCCGTAGCCGGGCGAGCGCGCCGACCTACCATCGGCGCCTCGCCGGAATGGAGGCGACCGACCATGCCCGACCAACAGAAGAGCGTGCGATCCGACGACCCCGAGGCCCTCTGGCTCGCCGAGACGTACCGCCCCGGTGCGACGCAACTCACGGTGCGGGCCGTGATCGTCGGGATGCTGCTCGGCGGCGTCATGTGCATCTCGAACCTGTACGTCTTCTTCAAGACGGGCTGGTCGATGGGCGTGACGATCACGGCGGCGATCCTGGCCTACGCGCTCTTCCGCGGGCTGTCTGCGATCGGGCTCGCGAAGCGTCCGCTGGGCCTGCTCGAGAACAACGCGCTGATCACCGTGAGCTCGGGCGCGGGCTACATGACGGGCGGCGGGAACATGGCCGCGTTCGGCGCATTGCTCATGATCCCGTTCGTCGCGCCGCCGACGCTGCACATGATCGCCTGGTTCGCGGCGATCGCGGCGCTGGGCGTGTTCTGCGCCATCCCGATCAAGCGACAGCTGATCAACCGCGAGGGGCTCGTGTTCCCGACGGGCACGGCGACGGCGGAGACGTTGCGCGTCATCCATGCGACGCCGCCGCCGGAGAACCAGCAGTCGGCGGGGCGAACGATCGCGGACTCGACAGCCCCGAGCGGGTCGAGCCAGGCCAAGGCGCTCGGCATCGCGGCCGGATTCGCAGCCCTCCTCACCTGGTTCCGCGAGGCCAAGGTCGCCTGGATGCCGTTCAACGTGCCCGGCACGATCCCGGTGCCGATCACGATCGCGGGCGAGACGGCGGCGAAGTGGACGCTGGCGATCAAGACCGAGGTCGTGCTCGTCGGCGCGGGCGCCTTGATGAGCTTCCGCACGGCCTGGTCGCTCCTGCTCGGAAGCCTCCTGACGTACGGCGTGCTCGCGCCGCAACTCCACGCGGACGGCCGCATCGCGGAGATCAGCTACAAGGCCATCGTGCAGTGGACGGTGTGGCCGGGCGCGGCACTGCTCGTCGCGTCGGGGCTCACGTCGTTCGCGCTCGACTGGCGCAGCGTGGCGCGCTCGTTCTCCGGCCTCGCCGGCCTCTTCGGCCGGAAGAAGACGGTCGAGGATCCGATGGACGCGATCGAGTGCCCGGGCTGGTGGTTCCCGGCCGGGTTCATCGTGCTCGGCCCCGTGGTCGTCGCGCTGATGGCCGTGATGTTCCAGATCCCGGTGTGGGCCGGCTGCATCGCCGTGCCGCTCGCGATCGTGATGGGCTTCGTCGCCGCGCGCGTCACGGGGGACACGGACGTCACGCCGACGAAAGCGCTGGGGCCCGTCACGCAGCTCGTCTACGGCGTGATCACGCCCGGGAACCTCTCGGGCAACATCATGAGCGCGAACGTGACCGGCGGGATCGGCCTGCACGCGGCGGATCTGCTCACCACGCTGAAGACCGGCTGGCTCCTGGGCGCGAACCCGCGCGCGCAGTTCTTCGCGCAGCTCTTCGGCGTCGTGGTCGGCGCGGCGCTGATCGTGCCGGCGTTCAACCTGCTGATCCCCGACGTCACCGTGCTGGGCGGAGCGGACTGGCCCGCGCCGTCGTGCCTCGTGTGGGCCGGCGTGTCGAAGGCCTTCGCGAACGGCGTCGGCGCGCTCGATCCGCTGGCGCGGCAGTTCATCGCGATCGGGGCCGCGCTCGGCATCGCGCTGGCGCTGCTGGAGAAGTTCGCGCCGAAGCGCGCGAAGCCGTTCGTGCCCTCGCCCTCAGGGCTAGGCATCGCGATGGTCGTGCCGGGCAGCAACGGGATCGCGATGTTCCTGGGCGGCGCGATTGCGGAGATCGTGCGCCGCAACTGGCGGAAGCTGGCGGACGCCTTCGTGACGCCGGTGGCTTCGGGATTCATCGCCGGCGAGAGCCTGATGGGCGTCGCGGTCGCCCTGTTGAAGGCGACGGGGAACATCTGAGATCGGGGGAGAGGGGGAAGGAAGTCCAGGTGCACGACCCTCTGGCGGGGGGGCATCCAACATGCGCGACGATCCCCCGTCGGGGCGACCGTTGATGGCCCTGGAATTCCAACAGCGGGGGCGCACGCGCCGTAGTGGCGGCTTTCGCGCACCCCATTGCGATCCCGGCCCATGAAGAACCTGCTCTGCGCGCGCCTTTGGCTCGCCGTTTCCCTGTCGTGCATCGGCGAGCCGGCGCTCGCAGTCCTGCCGCCGCAAGCGGGCGTTGGCCCAGCAGCTGCTCTTCCGCCGGCGGGCGTCGCCGCAGTTCCTCAGCCGGCGGAGGAGGGCCTCCGCTTCGAGACCATCGCGCCGGGCGTGCACCTGATCTGGACGCCGCCGATCCCAGGCTTCGAACGACGCAAGGCCAAGGTCGTCGTGGCCGAGTTCGACACCTTCACGGCGTTGATCGAGGCTCCGTGGGACGACCGCAGTGTGCGCCAGATCCTGCGCACGATCGAGCTGCGCATCCCCGGCAAGCCCGTGCGCTTCGCACTGCATTCGCACCACCACGACCACTCGATCCAAGCCGTCGACCCGCTTCTGGCGGCCGGCGCGACCATCGTCACCTCGCCATGGAACCTCGAAGAGCTCGTCAAGCTGACGGCCGACGAAGGCACATTGAGGCGGCGCGCCATCGTCGTGAAGGACCGCTTCGAGATCGGCGACAGGACGAACCGCCTGATCGTGCACGTGCTCAGGCGCGGACCCGCGCCCGACGGCTGGGACGTGCCGACGCCGGAGTACATGGTCTTCGAGGTGCCAGAGCGGGACTTGCTGGTGTCCGGCTGCCTGTACAACAAGCCGAAGGAGACTCACGAGGTCATCAGCGGACGCAAGAGGGCCCTGTCGCGCTTCATCTCGGAGAAGGGTGTCAGCGCCGGCACGCTGGTTCCGACCAACACCACCTCGGAGCTCGGGTTCGAAGACGTGTGCACGCTGCAGATGCTGCACGACTCCCTGATCGAAGGCCTCGACCCCGCCGAGGTCTCGAGGCAGTGGGGTGCCGTGACGGCCGAGGAGATGCGCGCCCGGCTGGGCGAGATCGTGCAGGAGCACGAGGCGCGCAAGACGCGCGCCTTCGACTTCCTCGTGTGCCAGAGCAAGCTGGTCGTCGATGGCCGGCCGGGGCACGCGCTGGTCTGGCTGGATGCGGCCAGCAGGCTGCATCCGTCCGACCCCTACCTCTGGTACGAGTCCGGCAACCGCGCCTGGGAACTGGGCCAATTCGACGACGCCGAGCGCCGTTGGGCTCGGGCCGTCGACGCGGCGCGCGATGCCATTGAGCGCGGGGAACTGCGCGAGGGCATCGACGAGAAGCGCGCCGGCAAGTAGGGCCTCGGGCGCAGTGGACCGCTGCCGCGTTCCGAACGCCACCGCACCCGCGGCTCGGGCCGCGAGCCACGTCCGCACGGGCTCTGCGCGCCGACCGGATCCTCGACGACGACGAACTGCCCAGTTCTCGGCCCGCCATCTCTCCGGCCAGAGCGGGGCGACGTTCCGCCGGGATTCATGACGCGCAGGGCACGGCTCGCTTCATCGAGGACGTTCTTGCCGGGCGCTTGGCGAAGGGCGCGGACGATCTCGGTTTCGAAACCCGGAGTCTCGGAACGAGAGTCAGAGCAGTCGAATCCGCGCGCCGGGGGCCGTGATGTCGAGCCGTCTTCGTCGTGCTCGCGTCGGAGCGTAGAGGCCTCAGCGAGCGGAGAGCTCGCGCACGCGCGCATCGAGTTCGAGCACCTTGCCGCCGGAATAGCCGCGGTCGTGGAACCAGACGACCTTCCCCCCTGCATCGAGCAGGAGCACGCGCGCGTTGCGTGGCTTCTCGTTGCCGGTGAACGCGACGATCTTCGAGCCCTCGCCGCCGTACACGGTGATGACACTGGCCCAATCCTCGCTCGGAATCCCGCTCTGCATGCCCTGGTCGATCTGGCTGGAGAACGCGGTCGCGATCAGGCTGTCGATCGTCGGCAGCTCCGCGATTCGGACCGGCGTCTTGGCCTGCAGGAGGCCGAGGATCCAGCGATCCAGATCGAACTGAGCGTCCTGGACGTAGCCCACGAGGAAGACGATTGGGGAACCGGCGAAGTCGGCGGGGAGCGCGTGTTCCTTCCCGTCGAGCGCCTTGCCCTGGGTGGTCGGGAACGACTTGCCCGTGGGATCGACGTTCTTCACGGTGCTGGCGCAGCCGTGGAACGTGAAGGCCATGGCGGCGAGGGCGACGACGAGCGCGGTGGTGACGAGGATGCGTTTCATGGATGGGGGGCCGGTCGCGCGCTTGGAGCGCGGTAGGGAATCTGGGTCGGCGGCCCCGCGCAGATCCGGAGGGCGTCGAATGTCTCTCAGGCCCGGGGCTTCCGCCAGCTCTCGCGGCCGCCCTCGAGCTCCTTCACGAAGTCGATCTCGCCCGCGATCGAGTCGGTCGGCTTCTTGGGCGACTCCTCCGGGTTCAGGCAGAAGAGATCCCAGGCCTCGCCCTTCAGCTTCCACTGGCGTACGTGCCACTTGCCGGTCTTCGAGCGCTCGAGCGGGAACGCGATGCAGCGCCAGGGCTTGTACTTCCAGCGGTCGCCCTCGGTCGCGCCGACCTTGTGCAGCACGCAGCCCTCGTTGGCGAACACGCACCAGCCCTTCGACACGGCGAGCGCGTTCAGGCCCTCCTTCTTGCGCTTCGTCACGAAGCCGTCCTTCTCGATCTTCGCGCGCGCTTCCGGGCGGAGGTGAGGCAGGAACTTCGGGAGGTTCTCCTGGATGCGCGCGTACTCCGCCTCCTCGACCGGCGGCCGGCCGTTCGCGCAGCACACGCCGCCGCAGGTCGGGAACACGCACTCGAACCGAGCGGTCTCGAGGTTCTCGACGTGCACGGCGGACTTCTTGTCGGTCGTCTCGGGGGGCGTCACGTGGCGTATCTCCGGCAGTAGACGAGCTTGTCGTCGCCGCGCGCGTAGAAGTCCGCGATGCGCGCAGCCAGTTCGAGACCGCAGCGCTCGTAGAAGGCGCGCGTCGCGGCGTATTCGGGCTTCGAGGCGGTCTCGATCACGAGCAGGCGGCCGCCTTCGGCGCGCACGGCGCTCTCGACGGCGTCGAGCAGCGCGCGGCCGAGGCCGAGGTTCTGCCGCGCCGGATCGACCGCGATCCAGTAGAGGTCGTAGGTGCCGACCGTGCAGGGCGTCGCGCCGAAGCAGGCGTAGCCGGCGACCTGTCCATCGACTTCGGCGACGACGAATCGGTAGCCGCTCTCGCGCGGCTCGTCGACGAGCTCGAGCGCGACGAGCACCTCGGCGTCCGTGAACGCGTTCGTCGCGCGCAGCAGCGCCTCGATCGGCGCGCGGTCGGCGCTGGCGAGATCGCGCAGGCGCACGCCCGCGCGCGGCTCACGCGAGCGCGCCTGCGCGCCTGAGCGCGTCGTCGACGATCCTTCGGACGGTGTGGGCATGGTCGAGACCGGCGCGCGCCGCCGCTTTCTGGAAGCCGGCGTCGGGCGAGAGGTCGGGGTTCGGGTTCACGTCGATGACGAACGGCTCCCCGCGCGCGGAGACGCGCAGGTCCACCCGACCGTAGCCCGCGAGGCCGAGCGCCGCATACGCCGCACGTGCAGTCGCGCGGATGCGTTCCTCGAGCTCACGCGCCATCGGGCGAGCGCCGATCGACGGGGTCGCATGGTACTCGACGGAGGCCTCGTCCCACTTCGCGGCGTAGGTCAGGACAGCCGGGTGCGACGGGTCGAGGCGCGAGTAGTCGATCTCGCCCAACGGCAGGACCTCGGCCGTCGGACCGGAGCCGAGCAGGGCCACGTTGAACTCGCGGCCGTCCACGTACTCCTCGACGAGAGCGGGTTGCCGGAAGGTCCGGAGGACGTGTTGGGCGCGCGCGCGCAGGCTCGATTCGTCGTCGACGACGCTCCCGGCGTCGATGCCGTGGCTCGCGTCCTCGCGCGCGGGCTTCACGATCCAGCGTCGTCCTGCGAGCGAGATCGGGATCGCGGCCTCGGCGTGCTCCAGCACGA
The DNA here is from genome assembly GCA_026692665.1 of Planctomycetota bacterium. GTDB lineage: Bacteria > Planctomycetota > UBA1135 > UBA1135 > JAEUHZ01. The sequence goes on along the minus strand of JAPLOF010000054.1, from coordinate 113,118 downwards.
AGCCCTCCGGGATGGGGACGCCACGGGACTGGAGGACTGCCCGCGCAATCGGCTTCTCGAGCGCCAGCGTGATCGCGACCGGTCCCGAGCCGGTGTAGGGGATGCGCGCCCACTCGAGCAGCCAGGCGGCCGCCGCCTCGAAACGCGCTTCGCCGCGCAGCGACTCGACGAGCTGGAAGACGACGTCGACCTCCGCGCGCGCGAGTTCGGCGAGCGTGGCGTCGGGGGCGTCCGCGCGCGCCTCGACGCGCACGGTGCTCCAGCCGTTGGCGCGGCAGGCGCGCTCGAGCGCGAGGGCCGCTCCTTCCGCCGCGCGCACGGCGATGGCGTCGCGATCGTCACCTCCCGCGAGACCTTCGTCGCGGGTTTCGAGCAGCGCGATCCGCAGGCTCATGTGCGGCGCGCTTGCCGCGAGAGCGCGCTCACGACGATGCGGTCCACGAGATCGACGTAGCCGAGACCGCTGCGGGTGCTCAGGATGCACAGGTCGCCCGTGCGCGGGTTCATGCCCGGCAGGGGGTTTGCCTCGAGGAACTTGGGCGTCCCTCGTGCATCGAGGCGCACGTCCACGCGCGCGATGTCGCGACAACCGAGCGCGCGGTAGGCCGCGAGGGCGCAGTGTTCCGCGGCACGCAGCGTCGCGGGCGGCACGCGCGGCGGCACGTGGTACTCGACCTGGCGCTCCCAGTCGCGCTTGACCTCGAGCGAGTAGACGAACTCCTCGGGTTTGGCGATCCGCGGCGCGATCTCCATCGCGCCGATCACCCGCGCGTCCTTCCCGGTGCCCAGGATCCCGATCGTCATCTCGGTCCCCGAGACGTACTCCTCGACGAGCGCGGGCTCGCCGTAGTCGCGCACGACGCGCAGGGTTTCGCGGCGCAGCTCCTCGAGCGTCCGGACGCGGGACGTCAGGCGCACGCCCATGCTCGAACCTTCCTGGTTCGGCTTCACGATCGCGGGCAGCTCGAATTCGAGCCGCGCGGCGGAATCCTCGTCCTCGACCACCGTGAAGCGCGGCGTCGCGACGCCGTCGGCCGCCACGAGCTTCTTCGCGGCCGCCTTGTCCAGCGTCACCGCCAGGGTGAGCGGATCGGAGTGCGTGCACGGGATGCGGAGCATCTCGCACACGGCCGGCACGTGCGCTTCCCGCGAGCGGCTCCCGGAGCCTTCCGCGATGGTGAAGACGAGATCGGGCGGGTTCGCGAGGACGCGCTCCACGAAGCCCCGGCCTCCGCCGAGGAGCAGGGGCGCGTGGCCGCGCTCACGCAGCGCGGCGGCCAGCGCCTCGACCGTCTCCTCGGAGTCGTACTCCTCGAGCAGGTCGTCGGGGCCGCCCGCGCGTGCCGTCTGGTCCGACTTCAGGTCGAACGCGATGCCGATGCGCACGGGCGGACCGTCACGTACCGGGAGCGTTGCGGGTGCGCGGCGCGGCCGGACGAGCCGTCGCCGGCGCCCCGTCGAGCGCCGGCGGCGGAGTCGCCGTCGAGCGCTTCTCGGCCGCGTTGCGCGTCCCGTCGCCGGCTGCGTTCTGCAGGCGCTCCTCGCGCGAGTGCCCACGGTGGACCCAGCCGCTCTTCCCGACGACCGGTTGCCCGTCGGCGCGGACGCGCGTCTTCTTGGCCGTGCCGTTGCCGTTCGGGGTCGCGTGACCGTTCCCGTTGCCGTTCCCGTTGCCGTTCGCGGGCGCGCTGCCGTTCGAGGTCTTCTTGCCGTCGGTGTGCCCCGCGCCGTTCGCGTTCGGGACCGCCTGCGACGGGCGCATCGGGCGCAGCTCGCCCGAATGCGCTTGCGCGGCGTCCGGCTCGCTGTACTCGAACACGCGGTTCTGGAAGTTGCGCAGGAGCGCCTTCTTGCGCAGCGGGTCGTAGTTCAGCAGGTACTGCGGCTGCACCGGGATCTTGCCGCCACCGCCCGGACCGTCGATGACGTACGTCGGGATCGCGAGGCCGGAAACGTGGCCGCGCAGGCCCTCGATGATCTCGATGCCCTTCGAGATCGGGGTGCGGAAGTGCTCCGCGCCGCGCACGGGGTCGCACTGGTACAGGTAGTAGGGGCGCACGCGGATCTTCATGAGGCCCGTCACGAGCTGGCGCATGATCCCGACGTCGTCGTTGATGCCCTTCAAGAGCACCGACTGGTTGTTCAGCGGGATCCCGGCGCGCGACAGCTTGTCGCAGGCCGCCGCGGCCTCCGGCGTCAGCTCGCGCGGGTGGTTGAAGTGCACGTTGATCCAGAGCGGGTGGTACTTCTGGAGCATCTCGACGAGCTCGTCGTCGACGCGCTGGGGCAGCGAAACCGGCACCCGGGTGCCGATCCGGATGATCTCGAGGTGCGGCACCGCGCGCAGCTTGGCCAGGATGCTCTCGAGCTTCTTCGTCCCGTACGTGAGCGGGTCGCCGCCCGACACGATCACGTCGCGGACGGCCGGCGTCCGCGCGATGTAGTCGACCATGCGGTCGATCTCGACGTCGGGGACGGCGTCCTCGTACATGATCCGCTTGCGCGTGCAGTAGCGGCAGTAGATCGCGCAGGAGTTGCTGATCACCATCAGCACGCGATCCGGGTAGCGGTGCGTGATGCCCGGGACCGGCGAGTACTGCTCCTCGCCGAGCGGGTCCTCCTCGCCGACGTCGCGGAACGCGTACTCGCCGTGCAGCGGCGCCGCGTGCTTCAGGATCGGATCCTCGAGGTCGTCGGGATCGATCAGCGCCATGTAGTAGGGCGGGATCCCCATCCGGAAGTCGCGCAGGATCTCGCGCTGCATCTCGGCCTGGGGCGCGAGCTTCGGCACGAGCTTCACGAGTTCGTCCACGGTCGTGACGCGGTTCCGGAACTGCCAACGCCAGTCGTTCCACTGGGCATCGGTCGCTTCCGGGAAGAACCGTTCGCGTCCGGAGAGAGGCCTGCCAGCATCGAGCTGGCCGACCGGGGGGAGGGAAGAGGAACGCTGCGACTCGACGGCCGAGGGGGCGGCCGCGGGAGCGGTAGGTTGCATCAGAAAAACTTCCTCAGGCCGCGTCGTCCGTCTGCCGGACGCGCGCCGAGTTGGGGGAGATACGAACGGCGACCAGACGCGAGCGCGCGGCTCGCGTGCGGACTTGGCGGCACCGACTCAGGTTCGTCACGCATCGGCAGAGCCAGTGCGTTGCGAGCTTGAGTCAGCACCGTGCGCACCCATTCGCTGCCTGCACGCGGCATGCAGCGAACTGGGAACGGGTCTTCGACGCCCGGGCCCGCGAGCACGGCCGAGCCGTGATCGATCGAGCAGAGGGGGGAGGCCGGGCGGATGGCCATGAGTACGTAGGTCCTTCTACCGAGGTCGAGCGATCGATTGAAGGAGGACTTCGAGGATTCTTTCCATCTCCTTCAAGAGTTGCGCGACGGAGAACGTCCGCGCTCGACCGACGCCGGGGGAGTTCGCGCGGTCCGGCGGGCCCGAACCGTCGCGTGTCGGCGTGGCGGGCCGTCGGGTTCCCTCCAGACCCTCCGGCGTTTCCATCCGTGGCGCTCGGTTCGTCCACTCCATCTCCCGGTGACCGCTCCGATGCCTCACAATCCCCGGGGTTTTCGATCTTTCCACGAGGTCTCCACACGGAGCGCCCTCCCGCCGCGGGGGAGCGCGCGGCCCGCGGTTCTTCCGCACCTCGGGTCGGGGCCCGGGCGATGTGAACCCGCCGCGTGACGCTGGCGGAACCGTGAGGGCCGAGTCCGCGGGGAGGACCTGCCCACTTCCCTCGGCCGCCGCGACACCCGCGGCCCGCTCCTTCGAGATCCTCGGACCACGGAGTCCTTCCTCGTCCACGGCCGCCGGCGGAGACTTCGAGGTGCTCGCGTTCGCCGAACGGGATGGGGTCCCCGGGCTCGGCGACGACCGCGAACGCACTTCGGAGAGGCCGACGGAAGGGGGGCGTGAGGAGATCGACTCAGCGGTCCGCCGCGACCAGTGCCCGCCAGGGACGGTAGGCGAGTGCCCCCAGAGCCAGGACCGATCCGCCGATCGCCACGGCGCGCAGGTTGGCCTGGGCCAGATTGCCCGCCACGACCGCGAACGCCGTCGCGAGGTAGACGCAGGCCGCCCAGGCACCGAATCGCGAGCGGAAGGGCCAGAGGATGCCGGGGCGCGCGCGGAGCCGCAGCAGCGCGACGGCGACGAGCCCGTGGAAGATCCACTCGACGAACACGACCGAGTCGACCAGGAGCTCCGCGCCGCCCCAGATCCAGTAGGCGAGCGCGAGGACGAGTTGGACGACGAGCGCCGCCACGGGCGCGCCGGTCCGGGGGTGCAGACGCCCGAAACGCTCGAAGAAGAGGCCTTCCTTCGCCATCGCGACGAAGAGCCAGGGGCTCGTCAGGATCGTGACCACGCACACGCCGAGAGCCGAAATGCCCATGGCGGCGCGCAGGATCTCGCCGCCCGTGGACCCGAGCGTCCGGCGCGCCACCTCGCCGGCGAACGACGGGTCGGCGGCCAGGCCGCCGAGTCCGACGACGCGCAGGTAGCCCACGTTGATCGCCAGGTAGGCGGCCGTGACGATCGCGACGCCGATCAGGATGGCACGCGGCAGGGTGCGGGCGGGGTCTCGCACCTGCGGCGCGACATAGCACACCATCTGCCAGCCCCCGTACGCGAAGAAGATGGGCAGCAGCGCCCGAATCGCGCCGGCCGCGAGCCCGCCCTCCGGGATCGGCGGCGGAGGGGCCAGGACGACCTCCCCCGGGCGGAACACGAGCCAGGCGCCGGCGGCGAGTGCCGCGATCGCGGCGAGCTTCACCAGCGTGCAGGCATTCTGGAGGAGGGCGCCGGCCTTCACGCCGAGCAGGGCGAGCGCCGTCACGGCGACGAGGATCCCGGCGCCCGCGACACGGCCGGAGACGGTGTCCGGCGGGCCGACCCCCGGCACGAGCCCGGCGAGGTTCTGGACGCAGATCTGCATCATGACGGCGCTGGCGCCCGTGGCGACGACGCCCAGCACGACGAAGGCGAACAGGAAGGCCGGGAAGGGGCCGAACGCCTCGCGCAGGAAGACGTACCAGCCGCCGGCCTTCGGGAACGCCGCGCCGAGCTCGGCGAAGACGAGCGCCGCGTGCACCGCGACGATCGCGCCGAAGACCCACAGCGCGAGGTACCACCCCGGATCCGGCACCGCGGCCGCGATCCGCGAGGGGTTGTAGAAGATCCCGACACCGACGATGCCGCCGACGACGAGGAGCGTCGCGTCGAGGCTCGAGAGTTTCTGCGGTTCCAAGTCGTCGTGTGGGTGGGGCGGCGGCGAGGCGAATGGACTGGGGGGCGACCGGGTCCGGATGCCCGGCGAAATCCGGGGCAATCCAGACCGCGAGTGCGACCCCCTCGACCTTCCGGCGCCGCGCGTGATTCCGCGCGGCGCTCTCGATCAGCGGCTGAACTGGAGGGTCATCATCAGGAACTCGGGCGCCTCGCCCTGCTGACAGTAGCTCTCCATCTGGTGCGCGTTCGGGCCCTGGATCCTGGTCACGTCGCGCATCTTCGTCCACTGGCCGGTGATCGGGTCCTTCATCTCGCGCAGGAGGGTGAGCACCTTGCCGGTCGCGTCCGCCTTCCCGTGGCTGATCGGAGCGAGGCCCGTGCTCATGTTGTCGGTCCAGGAGCCGACGAAATCCTGCGACGAGTTGTCGTAGCCGGTCAGGCCGCGACCCTCGAAGGGCTGGCCCATCATGTTCCCGTGGAACTTCGTCTCCAGGAACCGGCCGTCGAGGATCCAGCGGTTCTCGCAGGTGCCCGTGCTCTCGGTCCAGGGCGCGTCGGCCGATATGCGGCTCTTCACGACGGTGTGGAAGACGCCGACCATCGGCTCGAGCAGCTTGTGGTTCGCGCCGGGCGTCATGTAGGCCGTCCAGGCGGCCTGCTGCTGCTCGGGCGTCATGGCGGGTGCGCTGTTCTTCGTCGAGGAGCAGCTGGCGAACAGGGGGGCGGCCGCGAGTGCGGCCAGGATCAGAGTCTTCATGGGGGTCTCCGGGATGAGGGGGGGTGCGAGCGCGCGGCGCCGACGGCGTCCGAGGATCTCTCGACCCAGCGGTCAGGATCGGGTGGCCGGCCCGCCGGTGCAAGACGCGCCCGGACCCGGAACCCAAGGGCTCGAGCGGTGCGCGGGCGGCACGGGCAGGCAGCCTAGACTCCCGTCCCATGAGCCGCCGTTTTCGCTGGTCCCTGGCCCTGATCGGGACCCTGCTCCTCCTCGGATCCGCCGCGGTCCTGGCGTTCCGGGTGGCGGTCGGGAGTCCGTCGGACACGCCCGAGGATCTCGCGCCGCTTTCGCCGGGAGCACGGACGCTGGTCGAGTCGGCCCTGTCCGACTTCCGCGCGGATCCGGCCGTCGACCACCACGTCCACGTGGTGGGGACGGGCGAGGGCGGGAGCGGTGCGCGCGTGAACGCCAGGTTCCTCTCGTGGCTGCATCCGCGGCAGCACGTCCAGTTCCTGGCCTACGAGCGGGCATTCGGGATCGCGGACGTCGCGCGCGCCGAGTCCGAGAGTTCGGCGCGTTTCCTGCGCCTCGCGCGGGCGGTGGGCGTCTCGCGCTACGCGCTGTTCGCGTTCGACGCGCACTACGCACCGGACGGCTCGCTTCACGAGGCGGAGACCGAGTACTACGTGCCCAACGAGTACGTCGAACGCCTGGCGCGCCAGAACGCGGATGTGTGCTTCGCCGTCGCCTCGATCCATCCCTACCGGCCCGACGCCGTCCAGGAACTCGAGCGCTGCGCGGCGGCCGGCACGCGCATCCTGAAGTGGCTGCCGAACGCGATGGGGATGGATCCCGCGGATCCGCGCTGCGATCCGCTGTACGCCGCCATGGCGCGTCTCGGCGTCGCGCTCCTCTCGCATGCCGGCGAGGAGCAGGCGATCGAATCCGAGGCCACGCAGGAGTACGGGAATCCGCTCCGGCTGCGGCGCGCACTCGACGCCGGTGTCCGCGTCTACGTGGGACACTGCGCGTCCCGCGGTCAGGGGCTCGACCTCGACGACCCGGAGCGGAAGCACGTCGACAACTTCGACCTGTTCCTGCGCCTGATGGACGACCCGCGCTACGTGGGCCGGGTGTTCGGCGAGATCTCGGCGCTGACGCAGGTCGGCCGCTCGGGCCGGCCGCTCGCGACGATGCTCGCCCGCACGGACCTGCACGAGCGGCTCGTGAACGGCAGCGACTATCCGCTCCCGGCGATCGACGTGCTGTTCCAGACGGGAAGTCTGCGGGACGCCGGATACCTCACGGCCGAGGAGGCGCGCCAGCTGGACGAGATCTGGAGCGTGAACCCGTTGCTCTTCGACCTCGTGTTGAAGCGCACGGTGAAGCACCCCGAGACGGGCGCGCGCTTCCCGGCCAGCGCGTTCCGCGCCCGCTGAACCGAGACGCGGTCAACCGCCGGTCTTGGGCCGGTCGATCGCGTCGAGACGGCTTTCCACGCGCGTGCGATCGGACGTCCGCCCGAGCCAGCGCTTCAGGATCTCGCCCAGCGCCGTGGGGGAGACCGGCTTCGTCAGGAAGTCGTCCATGCCGGCGTCCAGGCAGCGTTCGCGGTCGCCGGTCATCGCGTTCGCCGTCATCGCGATGATGGGCACGCTCGTACCCTTGGCGCGCAGGATGCGCGAGGCCTCGTAGCCGTCGCAGTCCGGCATCTGGCAGTCCATGAGGATCACGTCGTAGGCCTTCTCCGACGCCATGTGCACCGCAGATGTCCCGTCCGCGGCGACGTCGCAACCGTAGCCGAGCTTCTTGAGGAGCCCCACCGCGACGCGCTGGTTCACGGCGTTGTCCTCGGCGACGAGGATGCGCGCGTCGCGCATCGCGCCGGGATCCGGCAGCGGGATCACGCTGCGCAAGGTGCCGTTCGTGATGATGCCCGTGCGCTTGAACCGCGCGCCGGGCCCGGTGCCGCACAGGATCGAAGCGGTGCACTCTTCGAGGCTGCCCTGGCGGATCGGCTTGACCAGGTAGGCCGCGAAGCCGAGCGACTCCATGCGGCGAGCCTCGCCGGCGCCACCGATCGACGTCAGCATCACGAGCGGCGTCGCTCCGATCGCGGGATCGGCGCGCACCTGCGTGGCGAACGCTTCGCCGTCCATCTCGGGCATGTCGTGATCGACGAACACGAGCGCGTAGGGTGAGTCCTCGTTGCGCGCACGCCGCATCATGGCCAGGGCGGAGATCGCATCCGGGGCCTCGTCGCAGGTCGATCCCCATCCGCGCGCGAACTGCACGACGATCGTGCGGTTCGTGGCATTGTCGTCGAGGACGAGCATGCGCGCGGGCGGCGGCTGGCGCGGCAGCGCCGCGGGCGGCTCCAGCGGTTCCGAGCAGGCGGTCCACGGCACGACGAACCAGAAGGTCGAGCCGCGTCCCGGTTCGCTGTCCACGCCGATCGTGCCCTCCATGAGCTGCACGAGTTGCTTGGAGATCGCGAGCCCGAGTCCGGTGCCACCGAACTTCCGTGTCGTCGACGCGTCGAGCTGCGAGAACAGCTGGAACAGGCTGCGCTGGCGGTCGGGGCTGATCCCCGCGCCGGTGTCGCGGACACCGAAGCGGAGGCACGGGCGCCCGCTCTCGACCTCGACGCGGGAGATCTCGACGACGACCTCGCCCTTCGTGGTGAACTTCACGGCGTTCGAAGCCAGGTTCAGCAGCACCTGGCGCAGCCGCGTGGGGTCGCCGCGCATCCCGGCCGGGACGTCGGCGTGGATCAGGCAAGCCAGCTCCAGGCCCTTCTCGTGAGCCTTGGGGGCGAGCGTCTTCACGGTCTCCTCGGCCACGGCGCGCAGGTCGAAGTCGATCGACTCCAGCTCGAGCTTGCCCGCCTCGATCTTCGAGAAGTCGAGGATGTCGTTCAGCAGGACGAGCAGGCTCTCGGCGGAGTTCAGCACCGTGCTGGCGGTCTCGTGCTGCTGGTAGTCGAGCTCCGTGTCGAGGAGCAGGGTCGTCATCCCGATCACGCCGTTCATCGGCGTGCGGATCTCGTGGCTCATGTTGGCCAGGAACTGGGACTTCGCCACCGTGGCGGCGTGCGCGGCCTCCATCGACGCGCGCAGCTGTGCGTTGACCTCGACCAGGTCGATGGTCCGACGGCGCACCTCGTTCTCCAGATGCTCGCGGTGCTCGGCCAGGAGCCGGTCGCGCGCCTGGATCTCGTCCAGCATCCGGTTGAACGACTCGACGAGGTCGTCGACCTCCGTCAACGCGGAAGGCACCGCCCGCGCGGAGAAGTTCTTCTCCTCGCGCACGCGCTTCGCCGTCGCGGAGAGCGCCGCGATCGGTCGCGAGACCCGACCCTGCAGAGCGCGAGCGAGGATCCAGGCGACGACGACGCAGACGAGCCAGCCTCCCGAGACGATCCAGAGCATCCGTTCCTGGCGTCGCGTCACGGGTTCCAGGCCGCTCAAGAGGTGGATCGTCCCGAGCCACTTTCCGTCGACGACGATCGTGTGCCGGACGACCACGTCGTCCGCGCCGAACGACGCGCCGTCCGTCGCCTGGCCGTCGACGTAGCCCGATCGGGTACTCGCATCGCGCTTCCACTCGGCCAGCGCATGCCCGTGCTCGTCCGTGACCGTCGCGCCACGCATGTGCTCGTACCGCTCGAGCTGGGCGATCTGCTCGGCGACGAATGCATCGTCGTCGAACTCGATCGCCGAGCGCACATTGGTCCCGAGCACTTCGGCGGTGACCTGCAGGTCGCCCGAAAGAGCCGATCGGGCCTGCGCCCGGTCGTACAGGCCGAACAGGACGGCGCCGAGGACCAGGGTGATGCTGGTCGTCGCGACGATGATCCACGTCAGGCGCGTGCCGATGGACGTCCGCTGGCGTGCGAAGCTCACGGCGGGCCTCCGGCGCTCTTGTCCACGACGCGGGCCAGCTTCAGGAGCTCGGAGCTCACTTCCAGTCCGGACTTGCGGGCGGCCTGGGGGTCGGCCGCGAATCGGACCTTGGACTTCTCGAGGAAGAACCCGATGTGCGCGCCCTTTCGAACGGCATCCTCCGAGGAGGCGACGATCAGGATCGCCCGGCCCCTGCAGGTCTCGACGATCGCAGGCATCGCCGACTCCCTATTCGCCGGGACGACGAGGATCTGGCAGCTCGCCGCGCTGGAGACATCCTCCAGCACGCGCACCTCGATCGGCCTGTCGCCGGACTTGCGATTGCGGCAGGTCTCGACGAGTGAAGACGCGATCGGATCCGAACCCAGGACCCCGATGACGAAGGGCGCGGTCTTGTCGGTTCCGCCGGTGTCAGGCCACTTCACGTGGCGCGCGGCGAAGTTGTAGACGAAGGCCGCCTTGACCGAATCCGCGTCGCGCGAGTCGGAGGAACTCGACACGCGCGTGTCGAAGGCTGCGTGCGCACGGGACTCCAACCCGGCGGCGATCACCGCCGTGAGTGCGAACACGAGGCCCGCGGACCACGTCCCGCGCGTCATCCGCCGCTCTCGTGCTCCCATCACGCGGACCTCCGAGAGCCGCGCATCGCTGCGCACGCCACCACTCTCACGTCCTCGCTGCGAGGCGACGCGCTGGAATGGATCGCTCTCCGCGCATGGGGAACACGCGGCGCGCATCGGCGACAAGGGGGCATGCGGGAGGGCACTCGGTGACAGGACCGAGGACTTCTGAGATCGGACGTGCAGTGGGGAAATCTGATCCCGGGACCGGTTCCTTTCACGGAGGGCCGGGTCCCGGTTCCCGTTCTGGGACACAACCCCGGAAAGTCCTGCCCGTGGTTTCAGAGTGGGCGCCTGCCGGTTCGATCTACCCCGAGGTCCGATGGTCCCCACACGGCTGTTCCCCCCGTTTGCCGCGCTCGCGCTCTGTGTCCAGGGTTCGCTGGCGGTCGCCCAGGCGCCCGCCAGCCCGGATCCCGCCCAGGGTCCGGACCTGGCCGAGCTCTCGCTCGAGGACCTGATGGAGATCGAAGTCTCCGTCGCTTCGCGCCACGGAGAGAAGCTGCTCGACGTGCCGGCCGCCGTCTACGTCCTCACGGGTGACGAGCTCCGTCGCCAGGGCGTGACCAGCGTCCAGGAGGCGCTGCGGATGGTCCCCGGGTTCCACGTGGCCCGGTGGCGCACGCAGGGGTGGGACGTCGCGTCGCGCGGGTTCACCGGCGGACTTTCCGAGCTGAACCAGTCGTTCATGAATCAGCTCCTGCTGATGGTGGACGGAGTCAGCCTCTACAGCCCGGTCATGGCCGGGATCTGGTGGCCGCTGCTCGACATCCCCATCGCGGACATCGATCGCATCGAGATCATCCGCGGGCCGGCGGGAACCCTGTGGGGCACGAACGCGATGAACGGCGTCGTGAACGTGATCACGAAGCACGCGCGCGACACCCAGGGCACGCAACTCGACGCCACCGTGAGGACGGACATGGCCTCGGGCGACCTGCACTACGGCGGGAAGCTGGGCGAGAGCTCCTGGTTCCGAGCCTGGATGTCCTCCACGTACCAGGCCGGCATCCGCGGCGACCGCGACGGCGACTGGACGATGAACAGCGTCGGCTGGCGGTCGGACTGGGACATCGACGGCACGAGCCGCGCGCGCGTGCTCGGCACCTTCTACGCCGGCGAGTTCGGCGTAAGCAGCGACGGGGACGATGATCAGCCCAAGGTCGGCGGCTTCTTGTCCGGTCTGTACGAGACGGGCTCCGGCGACGACCTGCAAAGGCTGCAGGCCTCGCTCTGGCTCGACCACCAGAAGTTGCCGGACCAATTCACCAGCGACTTCGAACAGGACGTGCAGACCCTCGACCTCGAGTGGACGCGGCGTCAGGCGCTGGGGACGGGCGACAGCCTGACCCTCGGGCTCGGCGGCCGCGTCGTCCAGGCCGACCTGGGCAGCGACAACGGCTACATCGATTTCGATCCGGAATTCCAGCGCATCTGGAGCGTGCGGGCGTTCGGCCAGGGCGAGTTCGAGTTCGAGAGCCTCGACTCGAAGCTCGTCCTCGGCCTGCAGGTGGAGGAGAACGACGTCGACGACCTCCAAGTCCAGCCCAACGTGCGCTGGCTCTGGCGCGCCGCCAAGGAGACGTCGGTGTGGGCGTCCGTGGCTCGCGCGGTGCGCACGCCCTCGATCGAGGAACGCGACATCGTCCAGCGCTTCGACCCGGGTGACGTCCCGTTCTTCGTCGGCAACTCGGACTACGACGCCGAGACGCTGCTGGCCTACGAGGTGGGCGCGCGTACGAAGGTCTCCGAGCGCGTCTCCGTCGACCTCACGGCCTTCTACAACGACTACGACAACCTGCAGACCTTCGAGGAGCCGCCGGGTCAGACCCTGACCTACGGCAACGAGGGCCGGGCGATGGCGCGCGGGTTCGAGGCCGCCGTCGACTTCGACCTGACGGACCGCTGGCGCATGCGCGGCACCTACACGTACTTCATGATGGACTTCGAGGCCTCTTCCTCGAGCCTCCTGGTCGACGCGATCGACGCGCGCGACGGACTGATCCCCGAGAATCACGCCAGCCTGCGCAGCTACTACGACCTGGGCGACAAGTGGGAGCTCGACGGCGCGATCTACTACGTGGACCACCTGTCCTACTTCGACGTCGACTCGTACGTGCGCGTGGACGCGCGGCTGGGCTGGACGCCGTTCGAAGGCACGCAATTCTCGATCGGCGTGCAGAACGCCACCGATCCCGAGCACCCGGAAGCGGGTTCGGTGGAGGTCGAGCGCGTCCTCTACATCTCGCTGCGCACCAGCTTCTGAGGCGTCAGGTCGGCAGAGCGGTCAGCGCCTCCCAGCGCGCGTACGCCGCGTCGATTTCGCGGCCGAGCTCCGCGAGCCGCGCCGTCTTCGCGGTGATGTCGGCCGCCGGGCCGCGATAGAAGGCCGGGTCCGACATCGCGGCTTCGATCCCGGACTTCTCGCGCTCCAGCGTCTCGATGCGCAGGGGCAGCTTGTCCAGCTCGATCTTCTCCGCGTAGGTCAGCTTGCGCGGCTTCGGGGCGGCTTCCGCTGCCGGCTTGGCGCGCGACTTCGCCTGTGCCTTGGACGGTTCCCCCTCGGCGCGGCGGGCCATCCAGTCCGACCAACCCCCGACGCTCTCGGTGACGCGTCCATCGTCGAAGACGACGATGGACGTGACGACCTCGTCCAGGAACGCGCGGTCGTGGCTCACGAGCAGCAGAGTTCCCTGGTACTCGAGCAGGAGGTCCTCGAGCAGCTCGAGCGTCTCCAGGTCGAGATCGTTCGTCGGTTCGTCGAGCACGAGCAGGTTGCACGGCCGCGCCAGGATCTTGGCCAACTGCACGCGATTGCGTTCTCCGCCGGAGAGCCGCGACACGGGCTCGCGCACCTGCTCGGGACGGAAGAGGAAGTCCTTCATGTAGCCGATGACGTTCCGCGCCACGCCGCCGACCATCACGGTGTCCCCGTCGCCCGACAAGTTCTCCTGGATCGTCTTCGAGTGGTCGAGGGTCGCGTGCAGCTGATCGAAGCGCGCGACCTCGAGGTTCGTGCCGTGGCGGATCGTGCCGCCTTCGGGCGCCAGCTCTCCGAGCAGGATCTTGAGCAGCGTCGTCTTCCCGCAGCCGTTCGGACCGACGATCCCGATCCGGTCCCCGCGCTGGACCTCCAGCGAGAGCCCGCCGAGGAGCTCGCGCCCGCCGAACGACTGCTTCAGGTCGGTTGCGCGCAGGACGATCTGTCCCGAACGCGAACCCTCCTGGACGGTCGCCTTCGCGCGACCGACCTCCTCGCGGCGCGCCAGCCGGTCCTGGCGCATCGCCTTCAAGGCGCGCACGCGGCCCATGTTGCGGGTGCGGCGCGCCTCGATGCCGCGGCGGATCCAGACCTCCTCCTGCGCGAGCTTCTTGTCGAACTCCGCCGCCTCGTGCCGCTCGGCGGCGAGGACGGCCTCCTTGCGCTCGAGATACTGGTCGTAGCGGCAGTCGAACGCACGCAGCCGCGCACGATCGAGGTCCAGGATGCGCGTCGCCACGGCCTGCAGGAACGCGCGGTCGTGGGTCACGAGCACGAGCGCGCCGCCGCGGCGCACGAGGTGCTCCTCCAGGTTCCTGATCGTGTCGATGTCGAGGTGGTTCGTGGGCTCGTCGAGCAGCAGGACGTCGGGGTCGATGGCCAACGCCTGCGCCAGCAGCACGCGCCGCTTCGCGCCGGCCGAGAGCGTTTCGACCCGCGCTCCTGGATCGAGCGCGAGCTGCGCGATCACCTGGTCGCAGCGCGCCTCGGACTGCCAGCCCTCCTCGACCCCGGCGGCTCGCAGCGCCGCGTGGATCGACTCGCTGACCGTGCCGGGCATCGACTTGGGCACCTGTTGAGACAGTCCCGCGATCCGCAAGCCCTGCCGCTTCACCACGAGGCCCTGGTCGGGTGCGAGTTCGCCCGCCAGCACGCGCAGGAGCGTGGACTTCCCGCTGCCGTTGCGTCCCAGCAGGCCGACGCGCTCGCCGCGCTCGATCTGGAGGCTGATGCGCTCCAGGAGCGGCGAACCACCGAAGGTCACGGTGACGTTGTCGAGGCCCAGTTCCGCCATGTCGTCAACCGCCGGTCCGCAACGCGTGCGGTACGTGACCTTCCATCTCGAAGTCGAGGAGGCTCACGGCCTGTTCCCCGCCAGCGTGAGGAGCAGGTCGCTCTTCGAGATGCTGCCGACGAGCACGTGGTGTTCGTCCACGACCGGCAGCCGTTCGCCGGTGTGTCCCTCGAAGCGCTGGAGGGTCTCGCGCAGCGTGGAGTCGGGCCGAACGCTCGGGAATTCCTCGCGCAGGACGTCCTGCGCGATCGCGAGCTTCCCGAGCTCGGGGTCGTTCAGGAACGGCTTGATCTCGTGCAGCGGGATCACGCCTCGGAAGCGCCCGTCGCGGCCCACGACGTACAGGTTGTGGTGTCGGTGCGTGACGAAGGTCTCGACGATCGTCTGGAAGCGCGCGTTTTCCTCGATGCGCGGCGGATCGGCGCGCATGAGGTCGCGCACGAGGATGGTGTCGATGGGGGTGATCGACGACGGCGGCAGGCTGGGGAGTGCCCCGGCGTAGATCGACCGTCCGCCGAACGCCCGGGCCGCGGTGTACGCCGTCACGCAGGCCAGCATGAGCGGCAGCACGATGTCGTAGTCGAGCGTCATCTCGAACAGGATCACGATCGCCGTCAGCGGGGCGAGCGTCGTCGCGGCCAGCATCGCGCCCATGCCGACCAGGGCGTAGGCATTGGGCTCCGCCGTGACGAGCGGGAAGGCCTCGTGCACGGGGATCCCGAACAGCCCGCCCATGATCCCGCCGACGAGCAGGGTGGGCGTGAAAACGCCGCCGACCGCGCCCGAGCCGACCGTCGCCGCGGTCGCGAGCAGCTTGAAGGCCAGCAGGGTCAGGAGCGCCGTCCAGACGAGGTTCGTCGAGAGGATCGCGCTGACCGCGCTGTCGCCGTTGCCCCACACGTCCGGCACTTTCAGGGAGAGCAGGCCGACGACGAGGCCGCCCGCGGTCATGCGCACGAACACCGGGACCGGCCAAGACGCGAAGAAGGAGGAAGCCGACTCGAGCAGCCGCAGGAACCACGGAGCGAACGCGCCGGCGACGAGGCCGAGACCCAGGTACGGCGCGAGCTCCCAGTAGGTCACCAGGTGGAAGCGCGGCACCTCGAACAGCGGCTCGCCGCCCAGGAAGATGCGCGCCACGACCGTCGCCAGGACCGAGGACAGGATCAGCGGCCCGAACGTCTGCATCGCGATCGAGCCCAGGACGATCTCGCCCACGAAGAGCGCTCCGCCGATGGGCGCGTTGTAGGCCGACGCGATGCCGGCCGCGGCGCCGCAGGCGACGAGCAGCCTCAGGCGCGGCCGCGGCATCTCCGCCCAGCGCCCCACCGTGCTGGCGATCAGGGCCGCCAGCTGGACCTGCGGCCCCTCGCGCCCGATCGAGCCGCCCGAGCCGATCGAGAAGAGCGACGAGACGACGCGCACCAGCGTCGGCCGCGACCGGATCACGCCGTCGCCCAGGGTGACCGCCTCCATGTAGTCCCGGCTCTTCTTGCCGCGCGCGAAGTGCACGCCGAAGTGCAGGACGAGCCCCGCGAGCAGGCCCCCGGCCGTCGGGACCATCACGCGCTGCCACGGGCCCAGCGACGCAGCGACCTCGGCCAGGCTGCCTGTGCCGCCGGTGAACAGGTACTTGACCCCGTGGATGCCGGCGCGGAACAGGGGCGAGGCGAGCCCGCCGAGCGCGCCGATCAGGGCCGCCCAGAAGAGCGTGACCTCGGCCTCGCCCGGCCGCAGGCGCTCGGAGACCCACAGACGCAGGCGCAGGACCCACAGGCGCGCGCGCAGGAGTCGGGTGAGGAAGCGGCGCGCCACGTCACCCGAGCTTAGAGGCGCGCCGGGTGGTTCCACAACGGCCGCGCGCCCCGGGGCGCTCGAGAGCCGGGGATCCACCGGTCGGGTTCCCTTCTTCTACTCCTCTTCGTCCCCATGGGCGGCGGCCGTGTGGCTTCGTGCGCGCGCCGCGCTAGACTCCGCGCCTCGCCGCGAGCCGCGCCGTGCGCGGATCCAGTCGACGTCCAAGTCTCTCGAGAAGTACGCCTCCATGAAGCCGACAGCGCTGGGAATGGTCGAGACCAAGGGTCTCGTGGGTCACATCGAAGCCGCGGACGCCATGGTCAAGGCGGCCATGGTGGAGCTCCACGGCCGCGAGAACATCACCGCCGGCTACTGGACGATGTTCGTCGTCGGCGAGGTCGGCGCCGTCAAGGCGGCGACGGACGCCGGAGCCGCCGCCGCGCGGCGCGTCGGCGAGCTGGTCGCGGTGCACGTGATCCCGCGCCCGCACGACCAGCTGTGGAAGATCCTGCCGAAGATGACGGCCGTGCCGAAGCCGGCCGGTGCCAAGCCCGCGGGCGGCAAGCCGAATCCGGACTGAATCGAGGCGCTGACCCGCCACGACCGTGCAAGTCATCGATCCCGATCTCCGTGCGTTGCAGGACGTGCGCGACGCTGTCGCGCGCGCGAAGCGCGCGTGCGAGGCGATCCACTCCTTCGACCAGAAGCGGACGGACGCGCTGTGCGCCGCGATGGCGAAGGCCGGCGCGGCCGCTGCCCACGATCTCGCGCGCCTGGCCGTCGAGGAGACCGGGATCGGGAAGATCCACTACAAGGTCCTGAAGAACCTGTTCGGCTCCGAGGGCACCTGGGCCTCGATCCAGAACGAGAAGACGGTCGGAATCCTGTCGCGCGACGAGCGCACCGGCATCGTCGAAGTCGGCACGGCTTCCGGGGTCGTCGCCGGCATCGTGCCCACCACGAACCCGACCTCGACCACGCTCTACAAGGCGATCATCGCCGTGAAGGGGCGCAACTCGATCGTGATCAGCCCGCACCCGCGCGCGCGCCGGTGCATCGGCGAGACGGTCGAGATCCTGCGCCGCGCGATCGAGCGCGCGGGCGGCCCGCCCGACCTCGTCTGCGTGCTGCCGAACCCGACGATCGAGTCGACCGGCGCCTTGATGAAGCACAAGGACGTCGCGCTGATCCTCGCGACGGGCGGCACGGGCCTCGTGACCGCGGCCTACAGCTCGGGGCGTCCGGCCTACGGCGTCGGGCCGGGCAACGTGCCCTGCTACATCGACCGCTCGGCGGACATCCCGTACGCGGCCTCGGCGATCACGGCCAGCCAGAGCTTCGACAACGCGACCCTGTGCTGCTCGGAACAGGGGCTCGTGCTCGACGCGCCGATCGCGAAGCAGCTCGTGGCGGAGCTCGTGAAGCGCGGCGCGCACGTGTGCGACGACGACGAGACCAAGAAGCTCGCCAAGCTGTGCAACGTCCGCGGCCACATGAACGCCGACGTCGTGGGGCTCGACCCCTGGCGCATCGCCGAGATGGCGGGGTTCGCGGTCCCGAAGCACACGACGCTGCTGCTCGCATGGCAGGGCGGCGTCGGCCGTGACTGGCCGCTCTCGATCGAGATCCTGGCGCCCGTGCTTTCACTGCACCTCGTGAACGGGTGGGAAGAGGGCTGCAAGACTTCGATCGCGATGCTCCAGTCCGACGGCCTCGGCCACACGCTCGGGATCCACGCCAAGGACGAGCGCGTGCTCGACGCGTTCTTCCTCGAGAAGCCCGCGAACCGCATCGTGGTGAACGGGCCGTGCTCGCAGGGCGCGGTGGGCTATTCGACGCACCTCGTGCCCTCGTTCTCGCTGGGCTGCGGCCCACAGGCGGGCAACATCACGAGCGACAACATCTCGGCGCGCCACCTGATCAACGTGAAGCGCGTCGCGTTCCCGCGCCGCGACTGGGCCGACATCGAGCGGCGCGACCACGAGCGCGTCGCGGCCCTGACGAAGGAAGGCATGCCGCGCGGTTCGGGTCTCGCCGGGGATCCGGCGCTCGCCGGATCCGCCCCGCGTGGCTCGTCGAGCGCCTTCACGCCCGATGCGTCCAGCAACTGGCGCGGCAACCCCTCGGTCGCCCCGGCGCCGGCGCTGGCCGCGGCCTCCGCCCCGAGCGCGACCGCGACTGCGATCACCTCCAAGGTCGGCGCGGGCACGAAGAGCGCGCCGCCGACCTTCGTCCAGCCGCAGGGCGCTTCCACGGCCACGCTTGCGCCTGCTCCGCGCGCGGCAGCGGCGAGCGCGCCGAAGTCGAGCGTGCAACAAGGCTCTGGGCTATCGACCACCGAGATCCAGTCCCTGCTCGCCAACGCCGGATCGGGTTGCCCGCTCGGCCCCTGCAAGGGCTGCCCGCACCACGAGATCACCACCGGTTCGTGCAAAGCGTGACCCACACGCGCACGGCCCATTCCCGCACTCCCTGACACCCCACGCAGAGGTTCGAAGACGATGGACAGCATGATCGCCCTGGGCATGATCGAGACGAAGGGTCTCGTCGGCGCCGTCGAAGCCGCGGACGCCATGTGCAAGGCCGCGAAGGTGACCCTGATCGGCAAGGAACGGAGCGGCGGAGCGCTCATGACCGTGCTCGTGCGCGGCGAAGTCGGCGCGGTGAAGGCCGCCGTCGAAGCCGGTGCCGCGGCCGCGAAGCGCGTCGGCGAGCTCGTCGGCCAGCACGTGATTCCGCGCCCCGCGGGCGACCTGGACCTCTTCCTCCCGCCGATCCCGGAACAGAAGTGAGCCGCGCGTCTCCGCGGATTCACGGGGAGTGACGGAAGATGGCGCAGACCGGAATCGAGCTGCGCGGCGCGGTGTTCATCGACCAGATGCAACCCCAGTTCGCCGCGACCGTGGCCACGAACTCGGACGGGTTCTTCCCCGTCACGGGCGAAGCCGCGTTCTGGCTCGAGGTCCAGCCCGGCATCGTGATCAACCGCCTGATGGACGTCGCGCTGAAGAGCTGCGACGTGAAGCCGGGCGCGCTGGTGACCGAGCGCAGCTACGGCACCCTCGAAGTTCACGGTCCCGATCAGGGCATGGTGCGCCAGGCCGGCGAGCTGATCCTGAAGGCGGCCGGCGTGACGATGGACGACGCGCTGAAGCCGAACATGCTGACGAGCGAGATCATCCGCAAGATCAGCGACCACCACGCGATGATGATCAACCGGACGCGCGCGGGGATGCTCGTCCTGGGCGATGACACGCTGTACACGCTGGAGGTGAACCCGGCCGTGTACGTGACGCTCGCCGCGAACGAGGCCGAGAAGGCCTCGCCGATCCGCATCGTGGGCCTCGGCGCGGAGGGCGCCGTCGGACGCCTGCGCCTCGCCGGCACCGACGCCGAGATCGACGAGGCCGTGAAGGCCGTGCGCCGCGCGCTCGAGGGGCTGCGCGGCCGCGTCAACACGGGGGCGAGCTGATGTTCCTCGGACGCGTCGTGGGCGAAGTGTGGGCGACGAAGAAGGTCCAGGACCTGGCGGGGCTGCGCCTGCTCGTCGTCGAAGCGCTCGACGAGCGCCGCGATCCGGGCGCCCCGAAGGTCACGCCCGTCGTCTGCGCGGATCCGCTCGGCGCCGCGATCGGCGACGGAGATTTCGCCTTCGAGGCCGCGATCGTCGGCAGCGTCGACGACTTCGACGTGCCCGACGCGCCCGCGTCCTGGCGCATGACGGATCCGGCGCAGCTCGCCGCCGAGCGCACGAAGCTCCGGGGAGGGCTCTGATGCTCGTCGGCACCGTCGTCGGCAACGTGTGGGCCACGAAGAAGGACCCGAGCCTCGTCGGTCTGCGCTTCCTGGTCGTGCGCCCGTTCACGACGGATGGCCGCGAATCGGCGGAGACGCTCGTGGCCGTGGACCCGCTCGGCGCCGGGATCGGCGAGCGCGTGCTCGTCGTCTTCGGCCGCGCCGCGCGCCACGCGATCGGCCGCAGTCACGACATCGGATTCCAGACGGCGATCGCCGCGATCATCGACACGATGGAGCTCGAGGAGGGCCGCATCGTCGGCCCGACGAGCGAGCACGACCGGCCTGCGAAGAGAACCAAGGGAACGTCATGAACCGCAACGACCACAATCCCGAAGTCCGCGACGACGCCGAGCTCGATGTCGCGATCGGCGTGCTCGAGCTTTCGAGCGTCGCGAAGGGCGTCGAGGTCGCCGACGCCGTGCTCAAGGAAGCGCGCGTCGAGCTGCTCTTCTCGACGCCGGTCCAGCCGGGCAAGTACGTGATGCTCTTCACGGGTGCCGTCGCCGACGTGCGCGCCAGCACGACCCGCGGCGCCGCTCTCGCCGGATCCGACCTGGTCGATCAGCTCGTGATCCCGCAGATCCACGACCAGATCGTGCCGATGCTGAAGCGCAAGGGCGGCCGTATCAACGGCACCCTGGACGCGATCGGCATCATCGAGACGACGACGGTCGCCGCCACGATCGCGAGCGCGGACATCGCGCTGAAGACGGCGACGGTCGACCTGATCGACGTGCGCATCGCGAACGGATTGGGCGGGAAGAGCTTCTTCACCCTGACCGGCGAGGTCAGCGACGTGCGCAGCTCGGTCGCGGCCGGTGCGCGTGCCGCGCAGGAGCGCGGCCTGCTCGCGCGCGAAGTCGTGATCCCGCGCCCGCACCCCGAACTCGTGCGCCACCTCTGACCGCGAACCTCCCGTGGCCCGCCGCTACTTGACCGCCGACGACGTGCGCCGCCTGGCTCCGGCCGGTGGGCAGATCGTCGTGGACGGCGAGACGCTGGCGACTCCCCACGCGCTGGCGGTGGCGGAGGAACTGGGCGTGCGCATCGTGACGGGGACCGGCGGCGCCTACGCGGAGCCGGCGCCCGACCGCGGTCCCGATGCCGAACGCGCGCGGCGCTCGCTGCCCAACCTGCCCGAGCCCGAGGACGACGATCCGGCGACGAGCGTCGTGATCACGGCGGTGGGGCGGAACCGCCCGGGCGTCCTGGCCGAGATCACCGGCGCTCTGGCGCAGGCCGGCGGCAGCGTGCACGACATCTCGCAGAAGATGATCCAAGGCTATTTCCACATGGTGCTGACCGTGGAACTGCCTCCGGGGTCCAAGTTCGGCGAGATGAAGCGCTGCATGGAGTGCCTCGGCGGACAGGACGACTACGTCGTGCGCGTGATGCACGAGCGCGTGTTCCGGTTCATGCACCGGATCTGAGCGGCTCGGCCGATCGGCGCGCTTTCTCGAGGCTCCGGCGCTGCGTGGTCGCCCGGCCCGGCTCGCCTGGACCGTGATGCTCTTCGCCGACCCGGTGGGGGATGCGTGCGGTCGACCGTGTCTTGCGCCGTACAGTCCTGCGGGGACTGCGCCGGGCCGCGTCCCTCGATCCGCTACGGCAACCAGGTGATCTGGAGGCCGTTGGTCAGGTTGAACGTGCTCGGGGTGCAGAACGCGGCGGCGTTCCGGTACCAGATCTGATAGCTGCGCACGGCGCCGGGCGTGCACTGACCGCGGAAGGAGACCGAGAACTCCGGACCGGTCGGGTACTGGCTCGATCCGCCCACGTTCGGCTTCGTGGCCAGTCGGATGATCGTCCCGCTCGCGCAACGCAGCCCGTCACCGAACACGGCGCCGTTGCCGCTCGACTGCTGCGCCGTGCCCTGGAAGTAGAGTGCGGAGTTGTTCGGCATGCCTGTGCCCTGCAACACGACGGTGTCGTTCGCGATGCTCGCGTTGCCCATCGCGGTCATGTTCGCGCCACCCGGCGCGACGGAGTTCGCGCAACCGTTCCCCGGAGCGCCGGCGTTGGCGCAGGGGCAAGCCGTGCCGGATCCGTCGCCGAAGCAGAACGGGACGAGGGGCGTCGTGCCTGGGATGTACACGAGGCCCTGCAAGGACCCCGTGCCCGTCGGACCGACGACCGTCGCGGCGCCGGTCCCGAGGTTCACCGTGTAGAGGTTGTCCGCGGTGCTGTCGATCATGTACATGACGCCGTTGTCCGTGTCGTAGGCGAGCCCGCTCGAGTTCGCCGCCCCCGCTCCGAACGGGCCGATCGTGGCCATCGCGCCCGTGCTGCGGTTGACCGTCAGCAGGCTGTCGGTGCTGCTGCTCGCGGCGTACAGGGTGTCGGTCGCGGGCACGTACCCGAGGTTCGTGAACGAGGTCAACCCCGACGTGCCGACCTGCATGGCCGCGCCGCTCGTCGGGCTGATCTGGAACAGATTTCCGTTCGACGCGCCCCACAGAGTGTTGAGACCGCTGTCCCACTCGAGGCCGTGCATCACGATCGTCGTGGAGCCGAATGGACCGACCACGGTCGCGGACCCGGTCGCGATGTCGAGGCGGAAGAGCGAGTCGACGCTCGAGGAGCACAGGTAGATCGTCCCGCTTGCGGGATCGCGGGTCAGGCCGCTGGGCGTGCCAGCGCCCGCGGACACCGTGCCGATCAGCGTCTTCGCTCCGGTCGCGATGTCGACGTCGTACAGGGCGCGCGAGGTGTCGACCGCGATGAGCCGGCCGGCCTGGGCGGCGGCCGCCAGTACGCAGACTGCGAACGGGGCGATGGCGATGTGGATGCGCATGGTGGGGGCGGACGACGCCGGAAGAGGGCCTATCCCAATCTACTGGGCAATTCCCGTGCTCTGGGCCACGAGCTGCCGGAATGCAGCCCCGCGCGTGGGCGGCGAGCCTTCCTGCGCGGTATCGCTCGATCCATGTGCGCCCGCGGGTTCCGCGGGCGGTCCACCCGCGCGGGCCGGGGGCGTCATTTCCACGGTGCCACGAGTGCACCTCGAGATCGCCGGGATCGTCTTCGCGCGAGCCAAGGACCTCGTCGCGGCCCACTTGTCCGGACCGCGGCGTCGCGCGAACCTGTCTGCATGCCCATCGCCGCCAGCTTCCTCCCGGAGTTCGATCACGAGAACGCAGCGACCCGTCGGCTCCTCGAGCGTGTGCCGCAAGCGCATCTCGAATGGAAGCCGCATGCGAAGTCGGCGACGCTGGCCTGGCTCGCCGGACACCTGGCGCAGGTCCCGACGTGGCTCGCGGCCGCCCTGGACCAGGACGTGTTCGACGTCGAACCCGGCGGACGACCGTACGTGCCGCCGCCGCTCCCGACGACGACGGGCGAGATCCTCGCGCGTTTCGACGAGCACGCCGCCGCCGGTCGCGCGAAGCTCGCCGCCGCGAGCGACGAGCGCATGCTCGGCACGTGGACCATGCAGAAGAACGGACGGACGATGTTCGCGATGCCGCGGGTCGCCGTCGTGCGCAGCTTCATCCTGAACCACGCGATCCACCACCGCGGCCAACTCACGGTCTACCTGCGCCTGCTCGACGTCCCGCTGCCGAGCCTGTACGGGCCGACGGCGGACGAAGCGATGCAGGTCGGATGAGCGGAACCCGCCGCTTCCAGGGCGCTCTCGATCGATTCTGCTTCCGCTCCTCGTGACCGAGCACGCACCGCGCGGCCCTTCCTCGGGAGGGACTACTCGCCCCGCGCGGCGGGCGGTGTCACCGACCGGTCGTAGGCCCACTCGGGATCGGACTCGACCTGGATCTCGATCGGGTAGTTGTCCTCCTCGTGCGGCATCGTCCCGAGGCGCTTCAAGAAACCCTCGACGTCCGCGGTGTGCAGCACGAACTCGCGCCGCCCGTTCCACGTGAGGATCACCGAGAAGACCGTGTGGCGATCGGCCTCGACGGCCTGCGTGAGCCGGTCCTCGAACGTCGTCAGGCGCTCGAGCTCCGTGGGAGTGCCGAGTCCCTCGTCGCCCGGTTCGCTCATGCGCCAGAACACGTTCAGGCGTTCGGGGTACCCCGCGCGCGGATAGTCGCGCGCGAAGGCGCGGTAGCGCGCGAGGATCGGGCGCTCCTCGTACCGCCCCTGCGCCACGTTCCAGCCCGTTTGCTCCGCGTTCCGGTGCGACTCGTTCCCCATGCCCTGAGTATCGGGGCGCGCCCTCGAAAAGGAATCTCGCGTTCCAGGCCGCCCCGTGGGGAGAGCGCGGGCATGGGGGCGTCGAGGCCTGCCCGAGGCCGGTCCGCGGCTCGTCCGGGAGGGATCGAGCCCGCGGGGAAAGGCAGCGGGCTGCGCAGCCTTCGCGCTGCACAGCCCGCTCCGGATTCGCAGCACGCGTCCGCCCGGGCGGACGCGTGTCCTGTCACGGACCCCAGACGATCTCGACGCCATTCGTCAGGTTGAAGGTCGCCGCCGCGCAGAAGGTGGCCGCGTTCCGGTACCAGGCCTGGTACGTCCGCGTACCCGGCGCGGTCACGAGTCCCTTGACGGACACCGGCAGATCCCCTGCGACCGGGTAGCTGGAGCTGCCGCTCGCGTTCGACTTCGTGGCGAGGCGGGTGACCGTGCCGCCCGCGCAGCGCAGGCCGTCACCGAACGCGGCTCCGTTGCCGCCGTTCTGCTGGGAGGTGCCCTGGAAGTAGAGGCACGAGCTGTTCGGCATGGCCGATCCGGACAAGAGGACCGAAGGCGTGCCGTCGCCATCGTCGACGAGACCCGCGTTGCCCGAAGCGCGCAGGCTGCCGCCGGAGCCGAGCGAGTTGAGGCAACCCACCGCGGACGCGGTCGGGCTGTTGTTGCCGCACGGGCAGGCGACGTGCGGAGTGACGCCGTCCCCGATGCAGAACACCGTGCCGAGGGGCACCGGGCAGCCCGTCGTGATCGTGAAGCCGCCGGCACCCGGCGTCTCACCCGGCCACAGACCGATCTGGATCATGTAGGTCTGCCCGTTGACCGCCGCGAAGGTGATCTGGGACGGCCCGCCCGCGGCGCAGAAGTCGTCGTTGCAGGCCAGGGACGAGCCCGTGGGGCAGCCGCTGCCGCTGTAGACCGCGACCTTCGTGTCGAGGCTCGACAGTCCGCACAACGAGACCGTCACGTTCGACGTGCAGAACGAGGTCCAGCGGTACCACAGGTCGAACGTGATCATCTCGTTCTGGCACAGGACCTCGTTCTGGCCTTCGAGGCCGGTCACGGCGAACGAAGTGTCGAAGAACCAGGGCCCGGAACCCGCGATGTCCACCGGCGCGGAGCACTGGTCGCCGGCCGCCGGCGTGAAGGGCGAAACCGTGAAGGATCCGATCGCGCCCGCCTGGCCCGGGTAGCTCCCGACCTGGAACGTGTAGGTCTGGCCCGAGACGGCGAGGAACGCGGCGCGTGCGTTCGCGCCGATCGTGCCGCACGCATCGTCGTCGCAGATGATCGGCTCGCCCGTCGGGCAACCGGATCCGGCGTAGACCGCGACCTTCATGTCGTGGTTGCCGCCCGCGCAGCCATCCAGCGCGACCCAGCCCGTCGCGGCAGCCGTCCACGCGTACCACACGTCGAAGTCGATGGTCGACGTGTTGAAGATGTAGCAGCGCGAGTTCGCCTGACCCTGAGGCCCCGTCGTCGCAGTCGTCGTGTCGTAGGTGAACGGTCCCGGTCCCGCGATCACGTCGGGAGTCGCGCACGAATCCGACCCGTTGATGAACGAGGTGACGAGCTGCGGCGCGGGCGGGGACCCCGCCGAGGCGAGCCTGCGTGCGTGCCGCGGGGCTTCCGCGAATGCACTGCCGGAGAGGAGGAGCAGAGCGAAGGGAATCCAGGCGTTCTTCATGGGAGAGAGCCGGCGCCGGGCTGGCACCGTCGGAAGGGGCCGTGGGGTGCGCCGCGGAGCCCGAGGGCGGGCGCCGCGACTCCGGAGGATCTGGTCCCCAGCTTACTGGACGCTTACGATTCCTGCCGGGGCGCCCCCGGAAACTGACCCAGTTGCGTGGATGTCGCGCGCGAGGTCCGGCACCCCGGTATCCCGGGGTGACTACCTACAAGCCCTGGGGGGGTCTCCACCCACACCCCACGAAAGACCACCCAACTGGGTCAGTCTCCCGGTCACTTGTCGAAGACGTTCGTCTCGCCCGGGCTGATCCGCTCGTCCACGACCTCGACGCGCAGGTCGAGCTTGGCGAAGTCGATGTCGGGAATCGCCGGCTCGGCGCCGCGTTCCTCGCGCGTCTTCGGGCCGGGGATCCGGGCCGGATTCTGCTTCGGATCGACCTCGGTCTTCTTCTCGGGGGTCTTCATCGCGTGCCTCGAACGGAGGTGAGGGACGGTTCCTCGCGGCGCACGAGGATACCGCGCCGCGCGAGCTCGCCCGCGAAGCGTTCCAGGTTCTCGCGCGCGGCTCCGGGCGGAAGGGTTCCGGCCAGCGCGCCGACGCTGCCCGCGCGCCGCAGCGCGGCGAGCGCGCGTGCGCCGTCGGGGCGCACCTCGGCGAACTCGGCCGTCTCGCCGCAGTAGATCAGCGCGCGCTCCGTCGGCTCGAGCGGCTTGAGGTGCGCGGCGGCTTCCTCCTCGGCATCGGCGACGTAGCGTCCGGTCAGGAACTCGGGCCGCGCGGCGCGCGCCTCCGCGGTGCCGAGGCCGGCGACCGCCTCGGCCCACGAGAAGGGGATCGCGACGCTCGTGAGGCCCGCGCCGACGTCGAGAGTCGGATGCGGGCGGTCGTCGGCCCGCAGCGCGGCGCGACGCTGGCAACGCGCGACGAATTCGTCGGGGCTCGTGCCGCGCGCGAGGTGGAGGAAGTAGTGGCTCTTCTGCATGAACCAGAAGATGTTGTCGCCCGAGAACAGCGGATAGCGCGCGCGCAGCGCGGCCATCATGCGCTCGAACATCTCGGCCGCCTCGCCCTGCGTCATCCCGACTTCGGCCTCGTAGTCGTGGTAGAGCTGCAGGTCGGCCGTCGGGTCGGACCGGATGCGCACCGAGAATTCGGCCGGGTTGCGGAAGACGTGGTTCTCCTCGTCGATGTGGAAGGTCTGGAGCGAGACCTCGCGGACGATGTCGGCGTGTTCGACCAGGAAGTCGACGGTGGCCTGCGCTTCCGCCTTCGTTTCGCTGGGAAATCCGACCATCGCGAAGAAGGTCACGCTGATCCCGGCTTCGGAGCAGTTCCGCGCCACGTCCACCACGGACTTCAGGCTCTGGCCCTTCTTCATGAGCTTCAAGAGACGCGGCGTCGCGGTCTCGAAGCCGAAGAGCAGCTTTCGGCAGCCCGATTCGACGAGCCGTTCGCAACCCTCCTTCGTGTAGGCCTTGGGTTCGACGCGCGCGTCGGCCCACCAATGGATGCCGGCGCGGCGCGCGATGAGCTCCTCGGGCAGGTCGCGCAGGAGGCCCGGCGGCATGCAGTCCGTGATGAAGTTGACGTGGCTCGTGCCCAGCTTGTCGCGCAGCTGGATCACGTGGTCGACGATCGTCTTCGCGCTCCGCGTGCGGTAGCCCGGGCCGATGACCGTCGGCAGCGTGCAGAACGTGCACTCGCCGTAGTAACAACCGCGGTTCACGTCGTAGGGGACGACGATTTCTGGGCTCAGGTAGAGGTGGAAGGGCAGCCCTTCGAAGTCGGGCGCGGGCGCGTCGTCCAGCTTGATCGGGTGGCCGCGCTCGTTCTCGACGAGGCGCGCGTGGCCGCTCGAACGGTCGAACCACGAGAGGGAACCGATCGTCCCGAGCGGCCGGCCGTCGCGCAGCGCCTCGCACAGGGCGAGCAGCGGCGCCTCGCCCTCGTGGAAGACCAGGCTGTCGAGGCAACCGTCGACGCCCGGCGCGTTCATCAGCTTCTGGCCGATGTAGGCCAGGAATCCGCCGCCGGCCGTGATGTGGCAGTCCGGCAGCGCAGCCTTCACGAGCCGCGCCAACGTGAGCGCCGGGACGAGCTGCGACCCGTAGATGATCGAGAGTCCCAGCACGCGGGGCTTGCGCGCGACGAGGCGCGGCAGCACGCGTTCGCGGTAGAAGGCGATGAAGGGGTTCTCGTCCTCGTCGAGCGTCGCGGCGAGTACCTCGGCCGAGCGGTCGTTGCCGTACCGCATCGTGAAGTTGTGCGGCGTGAGCTCGCTCGGGAAGTGCGCGGCCGACACGATGCGCAGCGCGTGGTAGATCGTGCGGACGGCCGGGACGTAGCGCTCGGAATCGAAGAACGCTCCTCCGCGCATCACCGCCTTCGCGTCGTCGATGCGCGCCGCGACGGCGGCGGCGCTGGCCGCGCACTCGGACGCGGCGCGAAACGCGGCGAGATCGCGGAATCCGAGCGTCTTCCGCGCCGCGAAACGTTCGAGCGGCAGGCGTTGCGCCACGCGCTCGGCGCAGCGCTCGATGTAGGCGCCATCGAGGAACGCGTCGTAGGCCTCGATGTTCGCGTCGAGCAGTTCGACGTCCTCGAAGCCGTGCGACCGCAGCCAGCCCTTCAGGCACGGCAGCGCCAGGTAGGGTTGCGTGAAATGCCCCTGCGGCGGGAACACGAGGGTGACGGGGAAGTTCTGGCGTTGGATCATGGTGTCGTCGTCTCCATCCGCTCCGCGGCGGTCGCTCCGGCTCCGGAGTCTACGAGGCCCGCGCCTTCGAGGTGGGCGATTGCGGCGGCGAAACCCGGGCGCAGCGCGTCCAGTTCCGCCATCGACCGGGTGCCGTCCAGGGCCGCGAGGATCCGCGCGACATCGTCCGAGATGCGGAGCGTGCGCGTGCCCAGCAACGCGCGGCCGTGTGTCGCCGGGACGGCGCACATCCAGGAAGGGCGACCTTCCGCGCGCACCGGTTCGCGCCCCTGTCGCAGCGCCTCGAAGGCCGCGGCCACGTCGTGGTGGACCTGCACCAGGATGCCGCGCGCTCGGGGACCTCGGGATGGCGTCCGGTCCGAGAGCGCCGCCGCGCGCACGCAGGCCTGCTCGACGGCGAGGACGTCGTCCACGAACGGGTCGCGCTGCACGCGCGCATAGGCCTCGAAGCTCCGGCCGTCGCGCTTCCAATGCTCGAAGACGCCACGGGTGTTCGTGCGCAAGACGCAGCCGATCACCGCGAACGTGCGCGGATAGCGGTGGAGGACCTCGGGCAGCTCGCTGGCGATCGCGTAGAGCGTCGCGTGCGCGCTGGATGGGCCCGGGAGCAGCGCGAACGTCGTGAACAGGTCGGGGTGCTCGTCGATCCACGCGCGCTCGGGCGCCGTCTCGCCCGCGCCGCGCGCCATGTCCGGCGGGATGCCCGCGACGGCGCGCGCCGCGCCGCCATGTTCCTCGCCCAATGCGCAGCCCGGTTGCGGGTTCACGAGGTGGAGCGACACGTTCACGCCGCCGAGGAGGGC
Organism: Planctomycetota bacterium; assembly: GCA_026692665.1. GTDB lineage: Bacteria > Planctomycetota > UBA1135 > UBA1135 > JAEUHZ01. The sequence continues at coordinate 83,649 of JAPLOF010000054.1, read as the reverse complement.
TGCGCGCGCGCAGAAGCCCAGGCTCGCGTCGAGCTCCGCCGTTCCCTCGCCCGGCAATCCGAGGATCACGGAGAGGATCGGAGTCACGCCCGCTTCCACGCAGTCGCGCACGACGGCCAGGAGGTCCGTGCCGGGGCGCAGCGACTTGTCGCAGGCATCGCGTACGCTCGCGGCCGCGGACTCGATGCCGAGCAGCACGCGGTAGCAGCCGGCGCGACCCATGAGCTGCAGCAGCTCGCGGTCGAGGTGGTCGGCGCGCGCGCGGACTTCCCACGGGACGGGTGAGCCGCGCCGCAGCATCTCCTCGCAAAACGCGGCCGCGTGAGCGCGATTCGCGGCGAAAAGGTCGTGGCACAGGTATGCCGCGCGTGCTCCCGGGACCGAGCACAGGGCCTCGACCTCGTCCGCCAGGCGACCCGCGGGCAGGACACGCGAGCGCCGCGACCAGAACCGCCCGATGGTGCAGAACGAGCAGTCGTAGACGCAGCCGCGACCCGAATCGACGGGGACGAGGCCGTCTGCGGCGCCCGTGATCTCCTTGTAGGCCGCGATCGGCGGCAGGAGGTGCCAGGCGTACGGCGCGAGCTCCGCGAGATCGGCGATCGGCGCGCGGTCCGGCTCGCGCACCGCGTTTCCGGCCGGCCCGCGCCACGTGAGTCCGGCGATCCCGCCGGGCGAGCGGCCGCGCGCGCGGGCTCGCAGCAGCTCCGTCGTCGTGATCTCGCCCTCGCCGCGCACGACCACGTCGACGCAGTCCGCGCGCTCGATCAGGGCCGCGTCGACGCCCGTCGTGCCCGGACCCCCGATCCAGAGCGGAAGCGCCCGATGGCGTGCGCGGATCCGCTCGAGGATCGCGAGCGCCGCGGGCAGCGTCGCGCCCATCACCGACATGCCGATCGCATCGTAGGGCCCGCGCGCCAGGATGCGTTCGGCGGCGGCGTCGCACAGGCCGTCGTCCGACGGGAGGCGTCCCGCGGCGAGCTCGTGCGCCAGATCGAGCAGGGCGACGTCGATGCCCTCGCGCTCGAGCCAGCCGCCCAGGCGCAACAGCCCCGGCGGCGGCATGGAGTAGCCGAAGGTGTCGCGGTGCGGCGCAGATGCGATGAGGACGCGCACCCGAGGATCAGAACGTGCAAGAGCTCGCGATTCCAGCCTCGACGCGGTGGCAGCGACGCAATCCGACCCGGTACTCTGCGCGTTGCTCACCGAGCACGAACTCCATGAAGAACCGCCAAAGCCTGCTTCTCGCGATCCTCTCCTCGTCCCTGACCGCGGCCCTGGTCACGTCCGGTTGCTCCGGCGGATCCAGCGGTTCGGAGAACGTCTCCTTCGTGGTCCGCTCGACGAACGTCGCGACTTCGGGCGCGACCCCGGTGCGCATCTCGGGTGCGTACGTCGCCTTCCTGGCGGCCGAGGACGCCACGAGCTCGCCGGGGTCCCCCGGGACGATCCTGAACGGGGACATGGACGTCTCCGATCAGGTCGCGCACGTGGTCAACACGGCGACGAACACGCAGTTCCGGCTGGGAGTCGCGGCGCAGGACCTGGCCTGGGCCGGGTCGGAGCTCTACCTCGTCGTGGACGAGGCGGTCGACGGCCGCGACTGGAACGACGACATGCTGCAACAGGACGACGTGCTCCTGCACTGGTCCCAGACGGCGAACATGCTCCAGCGGGTCGACGATCTCGCCACGAACGCGTCGCTCTCGGTGATCGGGCTCGGCTCGCGCATCCTCTACGCCGCGAAGACCGCGACGCCCGGGGCGGGGGGCAGCAACCTGCGCTTCGTCGAATCCTCGGCGCCGCTGATTCCGATCCCGGTCGCCACGGCGGACCTGGGGCCGGATCCGCTCTTCGCGCGACTCCTGGGCGAGGACGAACGCCTCGTGTTCCTGGCCTTCGACGAGACGCTGACCCAGCCCCCGCGCAGCTTGAACGGCGACGTCGACTTCCTGGACGCGAACGTGCTGGGTCTGCTCGACGGCACGGGCAGCGCGAGCGTGGCGCGCTCGACCGGACGGGCCGTCGATCCCGCGAGCCCGCGGCGCGCGAAGTCGATCGCGACGGGCGACTGGCACGTCGGGTTCCTCGTCAGCGAGGCCGGGCAGGGCGGAGCGAGCCTCAACTCGAGCGCGGTCGGCGCCAACTTCCGCGCCTGTGCGACGAACGACGTCGACACGACCGACCAGGTGCTGGCCGTGCTCACCTTCGCGGCCTGGGACGCGAACCCGACGACGAATCCGCCCGTCAATCACGGCCTGCCCGGGCGCGACCGCATCGCGTTCGCGGGCAACTACGTCGCGACGATCGTCTCCGAAGCGGACGACAACTGCGACCTGAACAACGACGGCAGCGCGAACGACACGGTGGTGCGCTGGCTCGCGATCGCGGACCTCGGGGACCCGATCCTGCCGATCAACACCGCCGCCCAGGTGCGCGCGCTCTTCGACGCGCCGGGCGGAAGCCACGGCCTGACGGAGCTCTCGAACAGCTTCGTCATCGTCGCGAGCGAGGCGACGGGCGGCGACATCGACGGGAACAACGGGCTCGACGCGAACCTCGTCGGATTCCTGGCGCCTTCGCCCTCGTCCGCGGTCTGGACCTTCCTGCACATCGAGAACGTCCCCGTGCCGTACGTCGAGGCCTCCTGGATCTCCGACCGCGAGTCGGAAGGGCGCCTGGGCGTGGGCTACACCGAGCGCGTCGGCGGGGTGTCCCTGAACCAGGGGTCTGCCCAGGTCCCGGGCGACAACGACCTCCTGGACGCCATCCCGGCCTTCGTGAAGTTCTCCGGCCCGAACCTGATCTTCCCGCGCATCGGCGTGGCTCTGAACAGCGACTCCGCCGGCTTCACGACGTCGCGCGGCATCGCCTTCTACCGCGCCGCGGAGAACGAGGACTCGCGCGACCTGAACGCCGACAACGACGAGGCGGACTTCATCCTGGAGCGCACGAACGTCTCCAGCGGCGCGACCGCCGGGATGAGCGTCGCGTCCGACTTCGCGCGTCCGGTGGTCGAGGTGGCGCGCTTCGGCTCGGTCGAGTGCGGCGCCCTGATCGCCTCCGAGGCGCAGCAGGGCAGCGGCGGCACGGACTTCAACGGCGACGGCGACCGCACGGACCTCGTGCTGCGCTGGTTCCGCTTCTAGTGTCCTGACTCGGAAGTACGCGGGCCAATTCGCGTCGACTGCGTCTTCCCGGCTAGGCGCGGCGACGACGCGGGTTCGCTGCATCCCTCGGCGGAGGCGCAACGACGCCGGGGAGGCGCAGGCGGCGTGAATTGGCCCGCGTACTTCCGAGTCAGGACACTAGCCTGGACGGTGGCAGGCCGTCCTCGCCGCTGCTACGGCGGCGGGGACTGCATGCCCTCGAGGAACGCCAGCGCGCTCTCCTCGGCGATCTCCGTCCGCACCTGACGCGGCGCGAGACGGTGCAGGAGGCCCGTGCGCACCTTCATCGCCTTCTTCTGGGCCTCGGCGCCGTTCGCGTCGACGCTCTGGATCGCGCGGAACCCGCGCGGGTGCAGAGCGAGTCGGATGCGGTCGACCGCGGCGGCCTGGAACATCCCGAGGAAGCCCTTCTCGAGCGTGACCTTCGAGATCGGGTGGATGCGCGCCATCGCGCCGCGCCAGCGTTCGCGCTCGGACACGAGCAGGACGTGGTTGAAGATCACCTTGTTCGTGCCCATCGACAGCGCCTTCTTCGGCACCGTGCGGTTCACGAGGTCGTCGAGCTCCTCGAGCGCGTCCTGGTTCTTCAATCCGCCGACGCGCGCCCAGCGGGCCTCGGGCACGAAGCGGTCCGCGTTGAGTTCCCAGTACAGGTGTCCGAGGCCCTTCGTCCGCGCATAGCGCGCCAGGTGGTAGGGCACGAAGTGATTGTGCGCGATCGTGTCGGCGGCGAGGTGCGACAGGTAGCCCATCACGAAGGACTCCTGCCGCGGCGACGTCGAGAGCTCGCGCATCTCCTCGACGATCGCCCAGCGGTGGCAGTGGCTGTACGCGCCGCCGAACGCCTTGAAGTTGATGATGTCGGCCGCGATGCTCCCGTACTCGTAGGCCGCGCGCTCCTCGTCGATCAGCTTCGCGACCGAGGCCGGGAGCAACTCGCGCCGCCGGCGGTGCACGCGCTCGGCGTACTCGAGGTGCATGCCCGGGCCCCACGCGAGGGACGCGAGGGCGCACAGGGCCGCGGCGAGGATCAGGGTGCCGATCATGGGTGGGAGCGCGTTCGCGAGGAGTCCTAAGGCACAGGGCCCGGAGTTGCGAGCACTTGCCCTGGGCGAGCCGCGCGCAGTATGCACTTCGGCATGGACGCCCCCTCGGGTTCAGGCGGCACCGATCCCGGCGCGCGCCTCGCGGCCCGGGCCGAGCGCCTGCGCCTCCTCGTCGCGAGCCTCGCCGGTCGCGCGGTGCGCGTGCGCTTCGAGCTGGAGGACCTCGTCCAGGAGGTCTTCCTGCGGGCTCTTGCCGATCCGGGACGCTGGCCGGCGGACGAGCGCGAGCTGGATCGATACCTGGCGCTCCTCGCGCGCCACGTCGTGGTCGATGCCGCCCGGGCACTGCGGGCCGCGAAGCGCGAGGGCGAGCCGGGTGCCGCCCCGCGCCCGGTGTCCGCCTCGACGGGGGGCTCGACCTTCTCCGGCGGTCCGCGCGCGCGGTCGCCCGGTCCGGGAACTCAGGCGGCGCACCGGGAGATGTCGGCGGACCTCGTGGCCGCCTTCTTGAGCCTCGCGCCCGAGCACCGGCGCGTGCTGGGCCTCCGGCAGTTCCAGGGGCTCGGCGCGGCGGAATGCGCGCGGCGGATGGGGCGCTCCGAGGTCGCTGTCCACTCCCTCTACCGCCGGGCGTTGGAGGCGTGGGGGATCGCGCTGGGGGGACCCCCGACCCCGTGAGAAGATCCCGCTTTCCGCGGCGAGTCCGCCGCGCGCTCACGCTGGACCCCGCATGAACCCGAAACCGGCGGCCGAGAAGCTGGACGACCTCCTGGACCGGATCGTGGCCGAGTATCAGGACCGGCTGGCCTCCGGCTCCGAGCCGCCGCTCGCGGAGTACCTCCAGCGCGCCCCCGCGGAACACCGCCCGGCGCTGGAGCGCTCGCTGCGCATGATCCTCGCGGGCAGGGCCAGCGCGCCGCGCGCGAGCCGCGTGCTCGTGCCCGGCGTGACGCTCGGCGCGTACAAGCTCGTGCGCGAGATCGGTCGCGGCGGGATGGCGATCGTCTTCCACGCGACGCAGATCGACCTGCGCCGCTCGGTCGCGCTCAAGGTGCTGCGCCCCGGACTCGCCGTCGAGAAGAGCCACGTCGAGCGATTCCAGCGCGAGGCCCTGGCGATCGCGCGGCTGCAGCATCCGCACATCGTGCAGGTGCACGCAGTCGGCGAGACCGACGGCTGGCATTGGATCGCGATGGAGTACGTCGAGGGCCGGAACCTCGCGCAGATCTACGTCGAGATGGCGCGTGTCGAGCCCGATCCGGCGCGCTGGACGGCCGAGATGCTGTCCACCGCGGCCGGCATCCCGCACGCGGCTTTCAGCGGCCTCTCCTACGCGCAGGCGCTCGCGAAGCTGCTCGCGCCGGTCGCGCGCGCGATCGGGGTCGCGCACGAGATCGGGCTCGTGCACCGCGACGTGAAGCCGTCGAACATCCTGGTCCACAAGGACGGACGCGCGCTGATCGCCGACTTCGGCCTCGCGAAGGGCGACGGCGATCCGGCCCTGTCGATGTCTGGCGAGCCGGTCGGCACGCCCTATTACATGTCGCCCGAGCAGGCCTTGCTCGCGCACACGCCGATCGACCGGCGCACGGACGTGTACTCGCTCGGCGTCACGCTGTACGAAGGCCTCGCCGGCCGGCGTCCCTTCGAAGGCACGAGCACGTTCGCGGTGCTCGACGCGATCCGCGCTCACAACCCGGAGCCGCTGACGCGCCACCTGCCGAAGATCTCGCGCGACGTGGACGCCGTGGTCGAGGTCGCGATGGCCAAGGAACCGGGCGAGCGCTATGCGAACGCCTTCGATCTGGCGCACGACCTCGACGAGATCGCGAGCGGCGGCGTGACGCAGGCCGCATCTCGGCGCGGCGGCGAATGGGCGCGCCTGCTGCGCGCCTGGAAATCGGCGCAGATGGGCCACACGACGGAGTTCCGCACGCGCGCACAGCTGCTCGGCTGGCCGCTCGTGCACTTTCACCTCGGCCGCCGCGTGCCGGGGACGAAGCCGCGCACCGCGCGCGGCTGGCTCGCGATGGGCGAGCGCGCGATCGGCCTGTTCGCGTTCGGCGGAACGGCGCTCGGCGGGTTCGCGTTCGGCGGCATGTGTTGCGGCCTGGTCGGATTCGGGGGCCTCGCCGGAGGCCTGTTCGCCTGGGGCGGGGTCGCCGTCGGCGTGGTCGCGTGGGGCGGGCTCGCGATCGGCTACTTCGCCATGGGCGGCGTCGCGGTCGGCATCTACGCGATCGGCGGAAAGTCGATCGGCGCGATCATGTCGGGCGCGGGCACGGAGATGGGGCCGGCCGTGCGCGACGCCCTGCGGCGCCTCTTCGGCTGAAGGCGGCCGCCGTGCGCGCTTCTCAGCGCGGAATGGCCCGTGCGCGGACTCACCGCGTTAGACGGCGGCGCTCCCGAGCTCGTCCAGGACCCGCGCCGTCTCGCGCGCCTCGTTCTCCAGCGGGCAGCGCTCCGCAGCGTTGCGCGCGGGCTCGCGCGCGGACCGGGCGCGATCGGGCTTCGTCCATGAGAGGAGCTGCTGGTAGAGCGTCTGGCGCACGTCGTCGCCGAACAGCGCGATGCCGTTCACGTCCTCGTCGATGAGCTCCGCGAGCCCGTTCGTCGCCGTGGTGACGACCGGCACTCCCGACGCGAGGGCGGCGAGCCCGCTGCGCGAGAACGCGTCGTAGCGCGTCGGCAGCACGTAGAGATCGGCGGCGTGGATCACGCGCGCGATGTCCGTGCCGACGGGGGCGAAACGGATCGTGTCCTTGCAGCGCGAAGCCGCGACCGCCTTCTCGAACTTCGCGCGCTGCGGATCGGCACCCGCGACGAGCAGGTGCGCGCCGGCGCGGCTCGGAGACACCGCATCCCAGACCTTGAGCAGCCGGTCGAAGCCGTGCAACTGCCAGTCGTCCGCGACGAACACGACGACGAACTCGTGCGGGTCGATCTGGAACGACTTGCGCGAGAGCGGGCTCATCTGCGCGTGGATCTCCGGGGAGTACGCGTCCAGATCGACGCCCGGCCGGATCAGCCGGATCGACTCGGGCAGCACGTGGTGGCGCTTCATCGCATCCTTGCCCACGAGCTCCGACGGCACCGCGACGAGCTTTGCGCGCTCGCGCTGCATCCCGCGCGCCTCGATCTCGAGCAGGACCTTCTCCTCGGCCGAGCGCGCGTACTCCGAGTCGGCCGCGAGGTCGATCCGCGTCTGGCGCACGCCTTCCGAGAGGCGCAGGACGTCGGACTTCGACGTGCAGCCAAGCGAATACAGGACGGCGGGCTTCTCCTTCGCGCTCCAGGACTCGACGGCGCCGTCGAAACCCTTCGCACGGCCGGCGGCGGACAGGGCGAACGGCTTCAGCACCTCGACCCGCGTCCCGGGCGCGAGCGGCTCGAGGCGTTCGTTCGTGACCACCGTGACCTGGTCTCCGCGCGCCGCGAGGTGCGCGACGACGCGCCGCGCGTGCTCGTCGGTGTCCTTGTTCGTGCCGGGATGCGCGTGGACGACGGCGATCTTCATGGGGCAGAGGGTACTGCCCCGCGCGGCCGGGCTGAACGCCCAGCGGGCTACAGGATGTCGAGGACGCCCGCGCTGCCGTCCGAAAGCGTCGCCGGGGCCGACGGGTAGTTCACCCCGATCGAGAGGAACGCGTTCCACGGCAGGCGTTCGCGATCGCAGATCATCCCGAGCGCGACGGCGGAGAACGCGCGCGCGCCCGCCGTCAGCGACGAATCGCCCAGCATCTTCGCCAGCGGATCGACGGTCGCGAGCTTCCCTGCGAAGCCCAGGGCCCGCGCGATGGCGGCCTGGGACGCGAGGCTCCGCGCGTCGCGCAGCTCGCCGATCAGCGCCGATTCGAGATCGACGTCGCCGAGCAGGGCCAGCGCGATCGCCGTTTCGCGCAGGAGCTCCGGCTGGAAACGGGACTTCTGCAGGATCGCGCGCAGGGGCTTCACCGCTTCCGGTGCGCCGAGCAGGCCCAGGGCCGTCGCGATGTGCCCGCGACCCGCGGGGTCGCGTACGTCGTCGAGCTTCGCCAGGAGGTCCTTCGTCGCCGACCGGTCGCCGCACAGGCCGATCCCGATCGCGAGAGCGCCGATCTGGTCGGCGGCGGAAGCATCGGCGAGCGCGCGCCGCAGAGCCGCGCGCACCGCCGACGATCCCTCGCGCATCTGGGCGGCACGTCCGCGCTCCAGGATGCCCAGCGCGAGCGCCGACCACGAGCGTTCGCGAGCCTTGCCGCGCACGAGCCGTTCGAGCAGGAGGGACTGCACCTCGGACTGCACCGCGCTCGCGTCCTCGGCGTCGCCGCGGCGGCCCGCGACCTGCGCCAGCGACACGAGCGCGAAGAGCCGCGCCTGGGCATCGCCCGCGTCGAGCGCGCGCTTCAGGGTCGCGCGCATGCGCACGTCGGCGGCGTCGGAATCGGAGTCCGCCAGGCGGCCGAGCGCGAGCACGGCACCGCGCACAACGCCGGCGTCCTCGCGCGACTGCCGTTCGAGGACCGCGGCCAGCTCGCGCGCGATGTCCCCGCGCAAATCGGTTCCCGCGCCGATCCCGAGACGCGCCAGGGCGTCGGGCACGTGCGCGCGCGCGAGGACCGGACGATCCCCGTCGTTCAGGAAGCGCGCCAGGACCGCCGCCTGCGCGCTGCGCGAGCGCGGCGGGAAGTCGTCCAGGGAGGCGCCCGACCGCGGTCGGATCGAGGCCGCGTGGCCGTTGTCCGCGCCTTCCTCGACCGGCATGGGCACGAGGCCGAGCGCGATGACGCAGGCCGCCGCGAGATCGGCCGAAGCGGTGCCGGTCGAGGTCTCGAGCGTGCGCTGCAGGTGGTGCGCGACGAACGCCTGGAGGTCCTCGCGCTCCGACCGCGCCGCCGCGATGCCGAGCGCGTAGGCCGCGAACGCGCGTGTCCGCGTCGAGACGCGGCCGCGAGCCAGCTTGCGGCCCGCTTCGTCGTCGTGCAGCAGGCTGGCGAGATCGGGGATCGCCGCGTGGTGCCGCAGGATGCCCAGAGCCAGGGCGGCCGTCTCGCCGATCTCCTGATCGGGGTCGGCGACGAACGGCGCGAGGAGTTGCGTGATCGCGGGGCCGCGCGCGTGCGCCGCGTCGTCGCAGGAGCGCGCCAGGGCCACGAGCAGGCTCGACACGAGGTCGCGCTGTCGCTCGCGCGGCAGCGCCGCGGACAGCGCGTCGATCCCGAACGCGACCCGCTCGTCCGCGGTCGCCGTCACGTCGCCGAGCGTCGACGGCCCGATCGCCTCGACCTTCGCCTTCAAATCGAGGTACGCGTCGCGGTTGTAGCGCCACCAGAGCTCCCAGCTCGTGGGCTCGAGCCCCAGATCCGCGCCCGTGGAAATCGGGATCAGACCGGAGCGCGTTCCCGTCGGGACGGACCCCGGGGGCATGGGCCCCGTCGGGCCGGGTGTCGCGGGCCCGGGAGCGCTGGGCGCCGAGGGCGGCGGCGCGGCCGGCGCCGGCGGTGCTGGCGGTGCCGGAGTCGGCGGCGGGACGTCTCCGCCCGCGGGCGGAGCGGTGGGGGGCGGGGGGTAGTTGGCTCCGTGGCGCGGCGCGGCGAGCGCGGCCGGGGCGGTCCCCAGCAGCGCGAGGAGGAGCGCGGCGATCCCGGAGGTCGAGATCTGCGCGGAACGCGGGGAATCGCCCAGGGGCCGTGCGACAACGCCCAGGCCCGTAGCGCGGATCCGGTCGGGAGTCGGTACGGCGTCGAGGATCCGTGCGCGTCGGAACATGGGGCGGCGGATGCTCATCACGCCGCGTGCCACTATCCTCAACCGTCGAGGCCATTTGACACAACCCCGCGCCGTACTCCCCGATCCGCCCGCACCGCCGCGCTCCGGCCGGGAGGTGGCCGTGGTCACCCTGGCCGCGTTCCTGGCGCTCGTCGTCCTGCGCGGCGGGGTGCTCTACGACCCGCCCTACTGGGACGCGCTCCTCGGGCTCTTTCCCCAGGCGCACTGGCAGGCGCTCCACGGTCTGTCTCCCTGGTCCCTCTTGTCCGCACAGCCCGGCTACGTCGACGGCGGAGCGTGCGTCTACCCTTTCAGCGCGATCCCGACCGCGCTGGCGCTCCTCGAGCGCGCGCTCCCCGACCCGGAACCGCGCTTCGCGATCCTGCACCTCGCCACGTTCGCCTGCGCGTCGCAGGCCTGCGGCGCCGTCTTCCGCCTCACGCGCCGGTGGGGGCGAGGACTGGCCTGGCTCGCCGCCGCGGCGTTCCTCTTCCAGCCGGGAGTCCAGGCGCTCGCCTGTCAGGTCGGGCTCGAGATGCCGCTCGTGGCGGCCGTCGCGTGCGGGGTCGCCGCGCTGGTCGAGAGACGCTGGGCGGCATCGTTCGCGTGGGCGGCCGCGGCCCTCCTCGTGAAGCCCACCGGCGTCGTCCTGGCGGCCGCGGCGCTGTGCCTCCTGCTCGCGCGCGCCCTGTTTCCGCGCCTCGTCGGAGCGCGTGCGGCGGGCGAGCGTGCCTGGACCTTCGCGCACGCCGCGCTGTGCGCCGTGTTCGTGGCGCAGATCGCGGTCCTGCACGCGTTCGAGCGCGCGCCGGCCGGCACCGGCTTCTTCCAGGGCCTCGCTCCGCTCGCGACGAAGCGCCTGTGGACCGTGCCGGAGTTCGGACTGGCGCTCGCGGTCCTCGCCTGCGCCGGCTTCGCGGCCGGGCTCGGCCGAGCGCGCGCGGCGCGGGCACGCGGCGCGATCCCCTCCCCGATCCCGCTCGCGGTTTCCGCACCAGCGCTGCTCCTGCTGGCGTACCTGGGCCTCCTCGCGCAATGGGAGAACGCGCTGCCGCGCTACTTCATCGCCGCCTACCCGGCCGTTCTCGTCCTGCTCGTGGAAGCGGGCGCGCGCTTCGCCCCGCGCGCGGCGCACGGGCCGGCGGCCCTGGGCCTGACGTTGTTCGGACTCCTCGGCGCGCACGGCCGGTTCCACCCGGATCGCCCGGCCTCGTTCGCGGCGCCCGGCGAATCCACGCCGCTCGCCGCGAACGACGGCTGGCTCCTCGAACGCTCGCTGCGCTATCGCGACGGGCTGGCCCTGGACCAGGAACTCGCGCGCTACGCGAGCTCGCGCCCCGAGGCCGCGTTCGTCGCACCCTGGCCGTTGCAGCAGGCGCTCGTCGAGCCGGCCTTCGGCTACGTGGAACGGTCCGTCGCGTGCGCCTCGGCGGAGACCTCGGTCGCCTGGACGCGCGAGCCTCCGCCGAGCCTCGCGGCGCTGCGCGCGAGCGGGCGGGACATCCTGTGGATCCTCACGCCGAACGACTTCGGCGGTGCCGCATCGCGACCGCTCCCGGGCGACGAAGTCGTCGCGCGCTTCGCCGTGGGGGAGCAGCGAGCGGTCGTGGTGCGGCGCGGGAACTTCCCGTGAGCGCGCGGGCCCGGTAAGGTCCCTCCGTGGCGGGCTGGAGCAAGCAGATCCCTTCGATCCTGGTCGCGCTGGCGTTCGGACTCCTGGCCGCGTGCGACGCGCGTCAGCCCGTCGCGCAGGGCGGCGCGGCGGCGCTGGTCCGGAACCTCGCGCACGCGCGCGTGGTCGAGATCCACGTCGCGGAGGAATCCGCGGCCGAGCCTCTGCGGCGCCTCGCGGCGCTCGAGCGCGCGCGCAGCGGTCGCGACGTCCGGGTGCTCGTCGGCGCGCCGGGCGATCCGGCCGCGGCGCGGATCGTGGTCGGCACGCCCCGGTCGGGCGTCGCGGCGACGCTCGCGGCTCGCGCGGGGTTGGCGATCCCGGCCGGCGGGGCCGTCGGATTCCGGGTCGGCGATCTCGATCACGGTGGGCCCGAGGACGCGGCGCGCGCGACGTTCGAGGACCCGGATCGCCCGGGGCTCCCGGTGACGGTCTGGCTCGGCAACGACCTCGCGCGGCTCGTGCCGCAGATCGAGGACGCGATTCCGCGCGCGAAGCCCGCGTTCGCCACGTGGCGGGGCGGCGATCCGGCGCTCGCGGGGACGCTGTGGCCGACGGGCGGCGTGGTGCCGCGCGATCTGCAGCGCCTCGGGATCGCGCGGGCCGCGTTGCGTCGCCCTTCCGACACGATCGTGGAGAGCGACGGTTTCCGCGTCGAGGTCGCGGCCGACCTCGAGGCGGAGGTTTCCGCGCGCGTCCTGCGCGACCTCGGAGCGGCGCGTGAGCGCGCGTCGGCGTGGGCCGGCGATCCCTTGCCGGGCGTCGCGGTGAAGCTGCTCACGGCGGTCGAGGATCTGCGCCTTGGCGGCGAGGATCAGAGCCTCGGCCGCTGGAATCGCGCGCGCCCCGCGGCCGACATGCTCGTGCTCGCGGGGGTCACGGACGGCGGCGCCGCGGCGGTCCGCGCGGGACTGCGCGCGGCGCTCGGCCCGGCCGTCGTGCCCTGGATCGAGCAGGGCGCGAGCGTCGCGGCGGCGCGTTCGTGGTGGGGACGCGACCTCGACCGCTGGTGGGCGCGGCTCGTCCTGGCGGGCATCGTTCCGCGCGCCGCGGTCCTCGTCGATCCGGCTTCGGACGCGCGCGTGTCGGTGCATGTCCTCGCGCCGGCCCGGGCCGTCCTGTTCGAGCACCTGCGCTCCGTGCGCGGCGACGAGTTCGTGCGCGCGGTGTGGTGCGGCACCCGCGCTCTCGTCGTGGACGACGAGCTCGAGGACTCGTTCGCGGCGGCCGCTCACGAACGCGCGCAACCCTTCCGGGCCGAGGTCGCGGGCCGCGGAACCCAGAAGCGCGAGTCGGTCCTCGCCGCCCCGCCGCTCGCGGGCTGCGCGTTCGTGGAGAGCGATCCCGACCCGCGGTCCGGCTACGGCTCGCGCAAGGCGCTCGCGGTCCTCGATTCCCTGCGCGGTCGCGGCGCGCGTTCGATCGCGTTGGACGCGGCCTTCGTCGAATCGCGGGTCGCCGAGGGCTGGCGCGTGCCGCGGCCCCTCGCGGCGCTGTCGGGCGACGTCGCGCTGTTCGCGACGGCCAGCGCGGCGAACAGCGCCGGCCTGCGCGTCGCGCTCTTCCCCGACGTGCTCGCCAGCGACGCGGGGACGTACTCGGGCAGCTGGCCCCGCGACCTCGAAGCCGACTGGGCCGCGTACTTCGAGCGACACGCGCGCGCCATCGAGCACGCCGGCCTCCTCGCCAGCCTGTGCGGCGCGGACTGGCTCGGCGTGGGCTCGGCGCTGCGCGCGGTCTCGGGCGCAGACCCCGAGGGTCGGCGCTCGCTGCCCGAGGAGACCTTGTGGAAGCGCGAGGGCTGGCGCCGGGTGATCGGCGCCGCGCGCGGCGCGTTCCAGGGCGGCCTGACTTACGGCGCGACGGACCTGATCGAAGCCGAGCGCGTCGGATTCTGGGGCGATCTCGACGCGATCGGATTCGAACTCGATCCACGCATCGAGCCCGGCACCGCGATTCCGCGGGCGGACATCGAACAGAAGCTCCTGTTCGAGCTGCAGGGTCTCGGTCGCATCGCGCAGCGCAGCGAACGCCCCGTGCTGCTGACGCACGTCACCTTCGCGCCGGTCCTGGAAGGGGACGCGGCGGCGTCGGCGGACTGGGACGCGATCCAGATCCTGCTCTTGTCGGGCGCGATCCAGTCCGCGATCGACGCGGGCAAGCTCGATCTACGCGCCGCGTGGCTCGGGCGCGTGGGCACGGATCCCGTGGATCGGGGCGCGAACGCGCGGGATCCCGTGCTGCGCGCGGAATTGGACCCCGCGCTGCAGCTGTTCTTCGCCGGGACCTCCGAGTGGATCAGAGCAGGGTCCCGCTCAGGAGAGCGATCGCCACGCTGAAGTAGATCACGAGGCCCGTGACGTCGACGAGCGTCGCGACGAGGGGCGCCGAGGCACTCGCCGGGTCGAGCCCGGATCGCTTCAGGAGGAACGGCAGCAGCGCCCCGGCCAACGTTCCCCAGAGCGCGACGCCGAGGACGCTGGTGAACACGGTCGCCGCGATCAGGTGGTAGTGCTGCCCGTAGTAGCCCTGCGAAGCGTCGTCCGGGCTGTGGAACGACGACTGCCAGATGACGATGCGCAACACGCCCAGGAGACCCAGCACGAGACCCAGGGAGAAGCCCGCTGCGAGTTCGCGCAGGAAAACGCGCCACCAGTCGCGCAGGCGGACTTCGCCCAGCGCCATCGCACGGATGACCAGGGTGCTCGCCTGCGAGCCGCAGTTGCCGCCACTCGAGATGATCAGCGGGATGAACATGGACAGGACCGCGGCCCGCTCGATCGCGTGCTCGTAGTGGCCCATCGCGCTGGCCGTGAACATCTCGCCCACGAAGAGCAGCGTCAGCCAGCCCGCGCGCTTCTTGAACATGTCCACGAAACCGACCTGCAGGTACGGCGCTTCGAGGGCCGACGTGCCGCCGATCTTCTGGATGTCCTCCGTGGCCTCCTCGCGCACGACGTCGACGATGTCGTCGGCTGTCACGACGCCCTGCATGCGGCCCTGCGCGTCGACCACCGGGATGGCGAGCAGGTCGTGCTGCGCGAACAGGCGGCCCACGGCCTCCTGGTCCATCTCGTCGGGCACGGTGATGAGGTCTTGCGCCATCACGTCGCGAACACGCGCATCGCCGCGCGCCATCATCAGCTGCCGGAACGAGACGACGCCGAGCAGCCGCGACTCCTGGTCGAGGACGTACGCGTAGTAGATGCTCTCGACCCGTTCGCGCGTCTGGCGGCGCAGATAGCCGATCGCCTCGTCGACGGTCATCTCCGGCCGCAGGCGCGCGTAGCGCGGGTTCATCAGGCCGCCGGCCTCGTCCTCCGAATAGGCCAGGAGCACGTTGATCTCGCGCCGCGTCGCGTCGTCCAGGAGCTCGACGAGGCGCGGGCGTTCCTCCTCGGGTGTCTCCTGGAGGACGTCGGCCAGGTCGTCGGGCGGCAGGGCGCGCAGCCACCAGCGCTGCTCGGCGCTCGGCAGCCCGAGCACGACCTGCGCGCGATCGAACGCCGACAGCTCGAGGAAGAACTCCTCGGCCTCGGCCGACATCAGGTGGCGGAAGCCCTCGACGCGCCCCTCGGTGTCGAGGACCGGCCACGCGTCGCGCAGATCCGCGGCGGTGACGCGCGGGTTGGCGAGGTCTTCTTCGGTGTCGATCGGGGACATGGGACCGGTTCCGCACTCGTTCTACCGTGCCGCGAGCAACCTTCGAACGGGGGAGCTGTCCGGAAAACGAGCCGCTGGCGATCAGATCGTCCAGGCCCGCGAGTCCGAGGGCGCCTCGACGCGGGTGAACCCCCGCCGGCGCAACTCGACCTCGAAGGGTCGCCGCGCGTCGTCCTCGCCGTGCACGAGGAACACGCGCGGATCCCCCGGGGCGAGCGGCGTCAGCGCCTCGAGGAGGCCCTCGCGGTCGGCGTGCGCCGAAAATCCGAGCATCGGGGTGACCCGCGCGCGGACCTCGCACGCGCGGCCGAAGATGCGGACCGGGCTCGTTCCCTCCTGGAGCCGGCGGCCCAACGTGTGCTCCGCCTGGAACCCGACGATCAGGATCTCGGTGTCCGTGCTCTCGAGGTGCCACGCCAGGTGGTGCAGGATCCGGCCCGTTTCGCACATCCCCGAAGCCGCGATCACCACGCACGGGCGCGGATCGCGGTTCAATGCCTTGCTCTCCTCCACTGAGCTCGTGAACGAGAGGCGGGTGCGGAATGCGGGCTCCGCCTCGTAGCGCCGGAACTCGGCCAGTGCCTCGGGGTCGTAGAGGTCGGGGTGGTCGGCGACCACCTGGGTGGCCTGCGTCGCGAGCGGGCTGTCGACGACCACGCGGACCGGCGGGATCGCTCCGGCGTGGACGCCGCGCGCCAGGAGGTAGAGCAGGTTCTGGGTCCGTCCGACGGCGAAAGCCGGGATGAGCAGGCGCCCGCGTCCGCGCTGCGCGAGCCGGCGCACCGCCTCGTAGAGGCCTTCGGTGCCCTCCTGCGCGGAGGGGTGCGAGCGATTGCCGTAGGTCGTCTCCGTGATCAACACGTCGCAGGGGACGAGGGGCTCGGGATCGCGCAGGATCGGCTGGGCCCTGCGCCCGTAGTCCCCGGTGAACACGATTCGGGTGGTGCGCCCGCCCTCGATCGCCTCGGCTTCGACCCAGGCGGACCCCAGGATGTGGCCCGCGTCGTGGAAGCGCGCCCGCAGGCCGGGCACGACGTCGAACCACTCCCCGTACGCGTGCGGACGGAATCGCGTCAGTGCCGTGTCGACGTCCTCGCGCACGTAGAGCGGTTCGAGGTCGGCCTGCGGGAGCAGATCGCCGCGTCGCGGTCCGCGGCCCGCGTGTTCCTCGGCCCGGCGGCGGTTCAGGTGCTCGGCATCGGACTCGAGGATCTTGGCGCAGTCGTAGAGCAGCACGCGCGCCAGGTCGCGGGTCGCCGGGGTCGCGTGGATCGCACCCCGGAAACCGTGGCGCGCCAGCATGGGCAATTTGCCCGAGTGGTCGATGTGCGCGTGCGATTGCAGCACCGCGTCCACCGACTTCGGATCGAAGGCGAAGCGTGCGTTGCGCTCGTACGACTCCTGCCTGCGCCCCTGGTAGAGGCCGCAGTCGAAGAGCACCGTCCGGTCGCCGAAGCTGAGCGCGTGGCAGGATCCCGTGGTGCCGCCGGTCGCGCCGAAGAAGCGCAGTTGCATGCCGAGTCCGATTGCGGGGTGGTCGCACCGCGGCGGCGGATTCCGATTCGTCGCCTTCCGTGCGCAGCCGGAGTCTGCCGCGCCCGGCCGCCGATCCCGCCAGGAATCCGCGCCGGGCCGGGCGGTGGCTCGGCGATCAGCCCTTCGGTTGGCTCTTCGCGGTGCCCTTGGGCGAAGTCTTGGCCTTGGCCTTCGTGTCGTCCGGTGCGCTGCCCGCGATGTCCCGCAGTCCGCGCAGGGTCACGGTGGCCTTCTTGAAGACGTCCTTGCCGAACGCGGCGACGAGGGCCTTCTCCTGCTCCTCGGCCGGCATCGTCCAGCCGTCGATGCGCTTCCAGGTGTTCGCCCCGGTCGGCTGGCGGTCCTTCTCGTCCCGGATTCGGCGCAGATCCTCGAGCAGCGTCGAGAGCGCCCGCTCCTTCGATTTCTGGGCCTCGGCCAGGTGACGCACGAATCCCCACGCGATCGGTGCCGCCTCGGGATTCCAGGTCCCGCGCTGCCATCCGGCGAGCTCGCTGACCTGGAGCGGCTTCGCGGCGCGGTCCTTGAACGCGATGCGCAGATCGCTCGGCCAGCTCGTGTGCTCCGTCGCGAAGACGAAGCCCGCGCGGTAGGGGAAGCAGTAGACCGAATCGAAGAGGGCCATCTCGGCCTCCCAGGCCAGACCCTGCACGATCCAGTTCGGCTGCTGGCCGAAGCGCCGCAGGGTCAGGAGCTGGACGACGCGGTTCAACACCTCGTGATCCCCGTTCCACTCCTCCTGCCCCGAAGCGTTCTCGATGAAGGCTCCGAGCAGCGGATCCTCGAGCGTGAGGCCCGTCTGCTTCCGGGCTCCGGCGACCCAGTCCTTCAGGTAGGCGACGCTGCCCTCCAGGTGGTCGAGGAGCACGCCGTGGTCCTTTTCGTCGTGGAGGATGATCAGGACCGCGGTCTGCGAGTCCGGAGCCCCCGCGCCCGAACCCCACGCACTCGGCGGTGTCGCCGGCTTCGCCCCGCCGGTTCCCGTTCCGGAACTCTTCGGGGCGCTCGGAGGCGGCCCCTCGGGATCTTCCGGCAGTGGGGCGGGCGCCGGACGTTTCTCGGGCGGGTTCTCGGACGGCTTGTCCCCGTTGTTGGAGGGCGCCGCGGCCGGCGCCGTGCCCGAGCGCGGGACCGGCGGCAGGAGTCCGTCGAACCAGGTTTCGGCCTGGCCCACGATGCGCAGGGTCTCGCGCGTCTGTCCGCGCTTCACCGGCGTCAACACCAGAACCCGACCCTGGGCATCCAGGTCCATCCGGTACTGGTTCGCGGCGCAGAATCCGGTCCAGCGCGCGATGGCGTCGAACGCCGGCTTCGGCAACCCGGCGTGCAGCGCGCCGGTCGTGGCCTCCTTCTCCTTCCATCCCACGGGCACGTCTCCGGCGCGCGCCGCAGGCGCGAGCGCCAGCCAGAACGAGAGGAGCGGGATCCAGAGACCTCGAGCGATGTGCATGTCGTGTCCTACCTCTGCCCGGCCTAGCGCCGTTCCGCGAGCCACTGAACGAGTCGTTCCTGGAGTTCGGCCGGGGTCCGCTTCAGGACCTCGCCCGTGATCGCCGCGGGGTCGTCGCCGCGCGCGGAGCGCGTCACGAACTCGAGCGTGGCCGCGGGCTGCCCCTCGAGCAGGTAGGCCACGAAGGCGTAGCCCGTCAACGCCCCGGGCACGTCGAGCCGGTCGAGATCACGGAGCATGAGGTCATCCAGGGGCACCGCGGTCCCGTTGGCCAGGAGGTCGTAGGCCTCCTGGATCCAGTTCGACTCCGGCGTCATCAGCTTGCCGCGCAGACCCGCCGAGGCCGGATCGGCAGCCTCCGAGACGAACCAGGTCAGCCGCGTACCCACGAGCTCGCGGGTCAGGTACTGCCCGATGCCCTCCCAGGCCCAGGCCGTCTTGTGCGACACGCCCAGCGAGAGCCCCAGGATGTTCCCGATGGTGTGCCGGACCGCGGCGTCGATCCGACGGGCCGGTTCCTTGCCGAAGAGCGCCACGTTGTTCGAGCGCGGAATCCCCGTGCCGTCGAGCGCCGCGAGGCGCGTCCGCTCGGCGTCCGACAGATCGGGGAGCTTCGCGAGGAACGCCTCCTTCTCGCCGGCTTCTCCGAGGACGTACACGGTGTACGCCGCCGGGTAGCGCATCTCGCTGCCGAGAGCGAACGTGAGCAGCGCGCCCGCGCCCTCGCAGGCGCGCGCGATGCGCAGCGTCTCCTCCTCGGAGCCGGTCGACAGCACGCGGACGTTCTCGCCCTGGAGGATCGTCTTCCACGTCACTCCCAGCGCGGCCTCCGCGGGGCCCGCCTGCGCGGGCGCGATGGGGGCGCCGACCTCCATCACGCGCTTGGCCTCCGCCCGGATCGCTCCGCGGCGTTCCTTGGCTGTCGCCGTCTCGGGCATCACCCAGCGGTCGCCCAGCTGGACGTCGCCCAGCCAGGCGTGCAGCCCGGCGTGATTCGGGGCCATCGCGCGGATCTCCGCCACGAGTGCGTCGCGCTCCGCGGGGGCGCGTTCCGGGGCCCGCGCCAGCGCGAGCAGGACGTCTCCGTACGGGGCGAAGGCCTCGGACTCGCGCTTGGCGAGCTCTTCGAGCCACTTCTTCCCGATGTTCTTCACCTCGCGCGGCGCGGGTTCCTTCCACGAGCCGTCCACGTTGCGCGCGTACCGCAGGCCCTTGCGGGCCGCGGCGTCGTCGGGCGCGATCTCGAGCACCTTGCGCCACAGGCGGTCGCGCTCGATGAAGAGCTCCTTGTCGTTGCACCACGTCGCGAGCTGGTCGAGCCGGCCGACCAGGCTGGCTCGTCCGGCGAGCCGCTGCGCCTCGACCGAGCCGGCCTGCGCTCCCGCCACCGGGACCTCGTCCGCCACGCCAGGCCCCCGGCCCGGACGCGTCGGGGCCCCGGGCTCGGCCGCCGAGACCGGCGGCAGGAACAGGGCGAAGCCCGTCAATGTGGCTGCGAGCGTGGCGGCGAGTCGGCGCACGATGGCACTCCGGAGCGGGGACGGCCGAGGAGCTCTCTCCTCCCTCGGCGGGACTGGGTGGGAACTGGAGGGGGCGCGGAGTCCGAGGTCGGGGATCGGACCGCGCGCAATCCAGATGACGGATAAGAACGGCACGGGTTACGGGTTCTTCGTAAGGTCTCCGGAAAACTGTCGATTCTACTCTCGAACCGCGCGGTTTCGCGCGCGGCGTACCGCACCTTGACCCCCCGTTGACCATGGAGACCAACCACGGGACGGATCGATCGCGCCCCCTGCGCGTTTTGCCGGGAGTGGGACCGGCGCGCGCGGCGAAGCTCGCGGCGGCGGGGCTCGCCGAGGTGCGCGACCTCCTGCGCGTGTTGCCGCTGCGGCTGGATGTCGCGCCCGCGGCGGTGCCCGTGCTCGAGGCGCTCCGATCCGCGCGGTCGGGGACGGTCGTGCGCGTCGCCGGGGCGATCGAGCGCACGAGCCTGGCCCGCTTCGGGCGCCGCTCGATCTTCCGCGTGCGGCTGCGCGACGCCTCGGGGACGGTCGAGGCGCGCTTCCACAACCAGCCCTGGTTGCAGCGCCAGCTCGTCGCGGGCCAGTCGGTCGAGCTGTGCGGAGCCCTCGACGGCTCGCCGCCCGGATTCACGGGGCCGCGCGTCGGGACGATGGACCGGCCGCTTCCGGAGCCGGGGACCCTGACCCCCGTCCATCCGCCGCTGGCCGGGCTCTCGGGCGACTTCGTGGGCGGGCTGTGCCGCGCGGCCGCCCTGGCGGAAGCGGACGCGGAGCCCGAACCCGTGCCGCTCGGAGAACTCGATCGGCTCGCCCTGCCCACGCTCGGTCGCGCGCTGCGCGACCTCCACGCGCCGTCCACCGCCCTGGACTTCGAGGCTGCGCGACGACGATTCGGGCTGGAGCGCATGCTCGAGCTGCAAGCGCGACTCCACGTGCGGCGCCTGCGCGCGGCCGAGGGCCGAGCCCTCGCGTGCGACGTGTCGGAGGCGAGCCAGGTCCGCGCGCGCACGGCATTTCCCTTCGCCTTCACCGCCGCGCAAGCGCGCGTCGCCGGGGAGATCGCCGCCGATCTGGCGCGGGCGCGACCGATGCGCCGCCTTCTGCAGGGCGACGTCGGTTCGGGAAAAACGGCGATCGGCGCGTTCGCGGCCCTCCTGGCGGCTGGATCGGGCGGCCAGGTCGCCTTCCTCGCGCCGACCGAACTCCTCGCCGAGCAGCACCACATGGGGCTCGCGCCGCTCCTCGCGCGCGCCGGGCTGCGGGCGGGATTCCTGTCGGGCTCGCTGACCGCGCGCGCACGGCGCGGAGTCCTCGCGGCGCTGGCCGACGGTTCGCTCGACGTCGTGTTCGGCACGCACGCCCTGTTCTCGCGGGACGTCGTCTACCGGCGGCTGGCCCTCGCCGTCGTGGACGAGCAGCATCGATTCGGCGTCGCGCAGCGCGGCGAGCTGTTCGACAAGGGCGTCGACGCGCACGCGCTGCTCATGAGCGCGACTCCCATCCCGCGTACGCTCGCGCTGGCCTGGTACGGCGACCTCGACACGAGCCACCTGGACGAGAAGCCGCCCGGCCGCGGGCCTGTGTCGACGCGCTGGGTGCGGGGCGACCGCGAGGAGGTCGAGAGTCTGCTCCTGGAGCGCGCCGCCGCCGTGGAGCGTCTCTACTGGGTCGTCCCGCGCATCGGCGAGGGCGACGGCGACACGCTGGCCGAGGTCGGATCCGGAAAGCGCGCCGAGAGTGCCGAGGAGCGGCATGCGCGGCTCCTGCGCTCGCCACTCGCGGAACACGGCGTCGAACTCGTCCACGGCCGGATGCCGCCCGCGGAGCGCGCGCGTCGGCTGGCACGATTCCGCGCCGGAGAGGTGCGCACGCTCGTCGCGACGACCGTGATCGAGGTCGGGGTCGACGTGCCCGAGGCGACCGTGCTCGTCGTCGAAGGCGCGGAGCGCCTGGGGCTCGCCCAACTGCACCAACTGCGCGGCCGGGTGGGGCGGGGAATGCGCGCTTCGTACTGCCTGCTCATCGGCGCGGACTCGGCGCGTCGGAGGTTCCAGGTGCTGGAACGCACGACGGACGGCTTCGAGATCGCCGAAGAGGACCTGCGCCAGCGCGGGATGGGAGACCTGGGCGGATCGCGTCAGGCCGGCGCGAACAGCGAGGGGTTCGACGAGTGGGGCGACGACCTCGCGCTGTTCCACGTCGCGCAACGGCTCGTCGCGGAGCACGCCGAAGTCCGCGACCACTACGCGGTCGGGGCGCGGCGCGAGCTGACGCCCTGATGCGGGAACTCGGGTTCCGCGCGTCCATCCGGCCTCCAAGCGAACACGGCTGCCGCGCGGGTGCGCGGCAGCCGTGTTCTCCGGGTACGTGAGGGGCTGGAGCCGAGCTCCGGCCGCCCCGCGTCAGTTGCAGACCGTGACCGAGAGGCCGTTGCTCAGGTTGAATCCGGCGCCGCCGGCCGCCGGGTTGCGGTACCAGAACTGGAACTTCCAGACCTGCCCGGCCAACGCGGGACCGCTGGGCAGCGAACCCAGGTCGAGTACGCGGGTGGCGTCGCCGAACGAGTCGGTCGTCTGGACCCCGAGGCGGAACGTCGAGCCGCTGACACAGCGGAATCCGTTGCCGAACGGCACCTGCGTCGCGTTCGGGCCATAGAAGAAGAGCCCCGAGACGTTGGGCGGGCAGGCGTAGACGAACAACTGCAGGTTGTTCAGCACGAGGTTGCCCGTGCCGGCGTAGCCCATCTGAGCCCCGCCGCCGACCGAGTTGGGCGCCGCGACGCAGAAGGACTGCGGAGCGGGGCAGGGCTCCACGATCGGCGACAGCGCGAACAGGTTCACGTCGTCGATGGCCCAACCGCCGAACTGGTTCGTGCCGTTCGAGCGCAGGCGGAATTCGACCTGGACGGACGGGTTGTTCGCCGCGACCGAGGAGATGTCGTACTCCTGCATGCCCCAGCCCGTGTCCGAGCGGGCCAACGCCGGGTTCGCGTAGAACTCGGTGCCGTTCACCAGGACGCGCGCCTGGTCGAGCGCGTTGCCGTCGACCGAGAGCCAGCTCTGGAAGCGCAGGCGCACGTTCTGCCGGCCGGTCATGTTCAGGATCGGCGAGCGCAGCCAGCTGTGCACGTTGGCCGAGTAGGCCCCGTCGTTCGCGCCGGTGCCGAGGTCGTTCGCGAAGCACCCCGTGCCGGCGAACGCCGTGCTCGGATCGCGCCACGAGACTCCGCCCACGTTGCCGCCGCGCCCCTGGGGCGAGCCGCGGACCCAGTCGACCTCGGGGTTGCTCGTGTCACCGACGGTGCCCGTCGTCCAGCCGCTGGCCGTGCTGTCGAAGGAGTAGGTCGCGATCTGGTTCTTCGTGCCGACGTCGAAGGCCTGGAGTTGCTCGGGCGCGCTGGGCGGCCACGTGACGACGCGCGCGGCGCTGTCGACCGCGCGGATCGAGTACTGCACGAGCGACGGGTACGGCAGGCCGGGGATCGACGCGCGGTAGGTCGAGCCGCTCACGAAGGACATCGGAACGTCCGTGAAGGCACCGCCGTTCACGCGCCAGCGCAGCGTGGTGGCCGTCAAGGGCGGGCTGAAGTTGGCCGAGATCGAGGCGTCGACGACGTACGGGCCGGCGGCGTTCTCGGTGTCGGGGAGCGCCGTGACGTTGGCGATCGCCAGGGGGACGAGCGTCACGCCCGGGAAGCCCTGGTCGCGGAAGCCGCCGTCGATGTCCGCGAAGTGCGGCGTCCCGTTCGAGAGGTTCGCGTCGTTGTCGTCGAGCGTCAGCCACTGCGTCTCGATGATCGAACGGATCTGGGTCTGGTTGTAGCCGTTCATCCAGGCCAGGAAGATCGTGTTCGCGATCAGGTCGCCGGGCGCATTGCCGTTCGTCTGGTTCAGGCGGTTCCGGACCTTCCAGGCGGCGCCCATCCACGGCTCGCCATCGGCATGCACTTCGCCGTAGCAGGACGGGCTCGCGTCGCCGCAGAACGCCTGGTTGTTGAGGCCCGTGCGGATCGGCGATCCGACGCCGAAGAAGTCCTGCGCCACGACCGGCGTGTCCCAGATGTACATCGCCCAGACGTCGGCGTTGCCCTCGCCCATGCCGTCGGGGCCGTTGCCCGTGCCGTAGAGCACGTTCATCCAGTGGCCGTGCTCGTGGCTCACCACCGTCGAGTAGCAGGTGTTCGGGCAGCCGCCGCCGCTCAGGAAGAAGTTGATCGAGTTGCCGTTGAAGAAGGCATTGCAGGTCTGCGACTGGTTCACGTTCGAGAGGAAGCGGATGTCCGCCGTCGCGTCCGTGGGGTTCAGCGCGCGCACGAAGTCGCGCAGCAGGTTCACGCCGATCATCGCGTTGGCTTGCGCCGTGATCTGGTCCGTCGGCGACGGGTTCATCGTGATCGTCGTCGGCGTGTTCGGCTGGACCGTCTGCGTCAGCGTGTAGGCCGCGCCGGCCGCGTTCGCGACGTTGTTGAAATCGCCGTAGTACGTGACCGTGACGGCGAGCGGCGTGTTCACGCCCGGGAAGTTGAAGGCCCCGCTGGCGTTCGTGATGACGGTTCCGGCCGAGCTCTGCACGCGCGCGTAGCGCATGACCTGGTCGGTCTCGGGATTGCTGGCCGTGTCGGGCGCGGTGCCCGGAGTGGCCTTGGTCAGGACCGTGCCCGTCACGTCGAAGTAGTGGATCTGGTTCTCGACCGCCAGGATCGAGCCTTCACGGGCGTCGATCCAGTACCGCTCGGAGATCGGGTTCTCGCTCGTGGGCTCGTACGAGAGATCGAGGGTCCAGGCGGCGCGCGCCGTGCGGCGTCCGTCCACCAGGGCGCGGCGCGCGGCCAGCACGGGCCGGCTCGCATCGGCGGCGGTGATGTGGTGCTTCGCCAGGAACGCGTCGCCGGCGACGGCCAGCGCGCTCTCCGGCGCGAAGGTCGGCAGCGACGAGATCGTGTCGACGCCCGCCACGGCGGTCGAATGCACCGAGAGCACGCGTCCCGTGCTGTCCATGAGCACGTTTACCTTCGCGCCTTCGACCGGGAGCCCGCCCAGACGCTGCGTGTAGCGCACCGTCCACTTGTCCGAACTCCCGATCTGCCCCAGCGGCAGGAACATCACACGCTCGAACTCCAGGGATTCGACCGCGACCCCGTGCACCGGCAGCGTCGAGAGCAGCGCGGCGTCCGCCAGAGTCCGAGCCTCGGCGTCCGTGCGAACCACGGAGCCGAGCTGCGCGCCGCCGCCGTGGAGCATCTCGGCGAAGCCGGTCTCCGCATCGACGACGACCTGCCAATTGGCGCCGTGCGCCGCGCGGAAGGCTTGCAGCGATTCGCCCAGGTCCTGCGGTCGCGGCAGCGCCGTGGCCTGGCCGGAGAAGAGGATCAGGTGGGTGAGGACAGCGTGGATCATCGAGGTTTCCTGGGGGGAGCCGGCGACCGGCTCACGTCAAGGCTGGATGGTGAATTCGCAGGCGTCGGAGAGGCTGCTGCCAAAGCCCGCGGGATCGAGGGGATCTCGGGACCAGTACTGGGCGACCACGCGCCGGCCGGGGACCAACCCCGCGTCGGAGCCGGAGCGCACGAGCGCATTGAAGTCGAACGAGAACGTTCCCGAGCAGTCGACGGGCGGGGGATTGCCGCCCGACTGCTGGATCGGTGTACGACGGACGGGCGACGCGATGCACAACGTCGCGCCCTGGAACGGGATCGCGGCGCGCTGCGCGCCGTAGATCAGGATGCCGGGCTTGGCGCTCAGCACGTTCGAGCAGGCGACGTCGAACGGCGCCGCGGACGACGCGCTCGGCGTGCCGGCCGTCGCGATCGCGGGCGCACAGCCCTGGCTGTTCACCTTGGCGACGCAGTACGTCGTCGGACCCGGCGTCGGGCAGTTGACGTCGGCGATCGCGAGGTCGTCGATCGCGGCCTCGATCGTCGAGGGGTTGCCGAGGTCCGCCGCGACGAAACGCAGGCGCACCTGGTTCGTCGGGGCGATGACGTCCGCCACGCGGAACTGGTGCTGGAACCAGCCTCCGTACACCACGTTGCCGGCGGGCCCGACGACCTCGACCGGCGTCCACGTGGAGCCTCCGTCGTTCGAGATGTCGACCCGCAGGACGTCCTCGAACGGGGTTCCGGAGCCGATCGCGTTCGCGTACCAGCGCCAGTACGAGATCACCGGCTGCTGGAGTCCCGAGAGATCGTAGAGGGGCGTCGTCAGCGTCGTGGTCCCGCCGTCCACGTCCGCGAGTCCGACTTGCGCCTGCGCCGGCGCCTGCCCGGTGAACCAGCACGTGGCGCCCGCGTTGGAATGGTCGTCCTCCGGTTGCGCCGTCGTGCCGTTCGGATCCCCGAAGTACCAGCGACCGCTCGTCGCGGTGTCGCCGGGCTGCACGCCGCTCCACGTCGTCGGGGCGTCGAGCCGGTCGATGATCGTGACCTGGACGGTCGAAGCCGCGGTCGCGTGGGCCACGATCGCCGGCGCGCCCTGCGGCCACGTCCACGTCCGTCCGCCGGTGGTCCGGGCCGTCACGTACCAGGCGATGTCGGCGCCGCAGGAAGAGGGCGGGAAAGAGGCCAGGTAGCCGCCACCCAGCTGCGCCGCGAGCGGGATCTCGGTCCAGCCGCCGCCCAGGTTCACGGAGAGCCTGGCGCTGCCGGCCGCCACCACGCCCGGAGCCGCCACGAGGTCGACCGCCACGGCTTCGCCTTGGGGGTCGATCGTCAGGGGCGTGCCCGCGGGGAACGCGAAGTCGATCTCGGCGGCGCCCAGGCGCCAGACGAAGAGCCCCTTCTCGATGTCGCTGCCGACGATCGTGCCGCTCGGCAGGAAGGGGTAGTTGTTCCACAGCGAGTTGAACTGCGCGGATTCGTCCTGCGGGTACGTGTCGAACCAGGCGATGCTCACCGGAGCGGACGGGACCGCGGCGTCGAACACGTGCAGCCCGCTGCGGTAGTTCGACTCGAAGATCTTCCCGTCGTGCACGTACAGGTTGTGGTCGATCGCCACGGAACCGGTCGTGAACGAGGGGTACTCCACCGGGTTCGTGAGCGACGCGACGTTGATGACGCGCGTGCGCATCAGGTTGCCGCCCGTCTCGTCGAGCTCGTCGTTCAAGTAGAACCACTGCCTGTCGGCCGACAGCCAGCCCTGGTGCGAGTACGCGCCGTTCGAGTAGCGGAAGCGCTTCAGCAGGATGATGTTCGACTTGTTCGTGACGTCCAGGATGTCGAGCGCCGTGTCGTCGAAGCCGCCGTTCAGGCCGCCGCACGCGAACACGATCTGCTTGCCCGCGTACGGGCCGGACGTGTACGTGACCGCCTGGCATTCGTGCACGTAGCGGTCGCTCCACGTCGCGACGTACGTCGGGTTCAGCGGGTTGGCCAGGTTGTAGATGCGCAGGCCGTTGCCCGATCCGCCGCAGCGGTAGAGGAAGCCCGAGGCCGCGTCGAGCGCGACCGTGTGCGTCGCCAGCGAACCGCCGGTGGTCACGGAGCCGACCAGGGTCACGACGCCCGAGTCGATCTGCGACAGGTCCATCACCTGGATCCCGCCGCCGCCCTCGCTGACCGCGTAGCAGGTCGAGCCGTAGACCTTCATGTCCCGCCACAGGCTCCCGCTGCCCTGCACCGAGGCCACGATGACCGGATCGCCCGGGTCCGTGATCTCGATGAAGGCGGTGCCGGCCGAGAGGCCGAGGATCGCGTACTCGCGACCCGAGGGCGACACGTAGCCCGAGCACGAGTTGGCGTTGTCCTGCGCGAACCCGAAGTCGCGCAGCGGGATCCAGGAGAGGAGCTGCACGTTGCTGGCCGGGAACGAGAAGCTCTCGGCCGCGAGCGGCAGGTTCTGGCTGGCGCTGCCGCGGGTTCCGCGGGCCACCTCGAAGCGCGGGCGACGATCGCGCGTCTTCCCGTCGCCGTCGTGGGCCAGCGCGCCCGCGCCGAGCGCGGTGCCGACGAGGGCGCAGAGGAGGAACGAGGTGTGCTTCGTCTGCGACGTCGGCATGGGGCGCATCGTGGCGGGGGGCTCCGTGGAGTGGACCGGAAAGCGTCCAATCCATGCTACTCGGACCGGCACGGTGCGCCAGGGAGCGCGCGGATTCAGCGCGCCTTCGGGAGCGGTTTCATGAGCGCGGCCGGCGGGTCGACCCCGTCCAGCGTGCGCAGGAACGCTTCGAGGTCCGCGCGCTCGCCGTCCGAGAGCGCGAGCGGTTTCAGGACCTGCTCCCCGTGATGGCCGGCCGCCACCGCGCCGTCCAGCGTCGAGTAGTAGTGCAGCACGTCGCGCAGGCTCGCCATCTGGCCCTGGCTCATGTACGGCGCGGTGCGCGCGACGTTGCGCAGGCTCGGCGTCCTCACCTGCCCCCACTGCTCGGGCGACTGCACCAGCGACTCGACTTCGCGCGCGCGTTCGCTGTCGGGCGCGTCGCTCCACGGTCCCGACCCGCGGAACGGATCGGCGCGCAGGAGCTCGATTCCGCGGAAACGGCCGGAGTCGCGCAGCTTCCCGCCGCCCTTCGGTGGCATCCCGATCGTGTGGAACTCGCCGTCCGAGAAGAGCGGGCCAGCGTGGCACGAACGGCAGTTCGCGCGGCCGGTGAAGAGGAGCAGTCCGCGTAGTGCGTCCTCCGGGTACCGCGCTGCGGCGTCGAGGTCCCCGGCCCGCAGCGCCGCCGCGAAGCGGTCGAAGGCCGAATCCGCGCTCACGAGCCGCGCCTCGTAGGCCGCGATGGCCTTGGCCGCGTTCACCGCGGTCCGGTCCGAATCCTCCGGGGCGGCGGAAGGCGCTTCGTCGAACGCGGCGCGGTACTCGGCGGCGAGTCGCGTGTCCTCGACGAGGAGGCGTGCGAGTCCCGCCCGCCCGATGCCGAGCTCGCGCGGGTTCTCGATCGGCTGGAGCGCCTGGCTCCAGAGCGAATCCGCGCGTCCGTCCCAGAAGAACCAGCGCTGGTACACGGCGTTCAGGATCGTCGGCGAGTGCCGCTCGCTCGCTCCCGCCGGCACGGGCAGGTCGAGTCCGTCGGCGAAGGCGCGCGAGGTCATGTGACAGCTCGTGCACGAATGGTTGCCGTCCAACGAGAGGCGCGTGTCGTAGAAGAGCCGCTGCCCGAGGTGCGCGGCCGCATCCGAGGTCGCGACACGGTTCGTGGGGTCCGGCGGCGCGGGCTCGAGCGGACCGTGGCGCAGGATGCGCTGGACCTGCGTCGCGTCGAGCTGGTCGACGAGTCGGCGGGCGGGCTCCGCGGCCTTCGGCGCGACGTCTCCCGCGCCGGCGACCTGGGCGGCGAGAGCGGCGAAGAGGAAGGGGAGCGCGAGCGTCACTCGATCTCGACGCGCATCTGCGCGCGCTCCGTCCACGGACTCTCGACGACGTCGAGGAACAACTCCCACCAGCCGGGCATGTGCAGGTACAGGTTCTCGACCAGGAACGAGCCGTCCGCGCGGCGCTGGATGCGCGGCACGCGGTTCGTGCCGTGCAGGTGTTCGGGCATGTCGGCGTCGACCACGAGGCCGAGGCCCGGCACCGTCGCCGACGGGTCGCCGGCGCGCGTCACGCGCACCTCGAGCGACAGCGGCTTGCCGCGCACGAACCCGCCCTCGGGCTCCTTCACGTGCAGGACGTAGCGGCCGCCGTTGCTGTTCACGGACTTCTCCGTGCGCGCGTCCTCGGCTCGCATCGAAGATCCGGACGCGAGCGCGAGTCCGACGACGGCGACGGACGACGCGCACAGACGCAGCAGGGACCTGGGCTTGGGCATCGCGCTGCTCCCTATTTCGCCTTCAGGATGGGTTCGAGGAAGAGGCGCGATCCCCAAGCCGTGCGGAATTCGCCGTCCTTGGTCAGCACCTGGAAGCGGTGGTTGCCCGCGTCGATGAGGACCAGGCCGCCCTCGGCGTCCCGCGCGAGGCCCCCCGGATGGAAGAACTGGAGCTTCCCGAGCCCGGGCGTCCAGGGCGTGCCGATCGTCGCCAGCGGGATCCCCTCGGCGTCGGCGCGCACGAGCAGTTGCGCGTCCTCGGCGGTGATCCAGAATCCGCCGCCCGCGGCGGCGGCGATCCCGCGCGGGCGCCCGTCGCCGTCGCGGCCGTTCGGGATCGGCCACGAGCCGCGCGGCTTGCCCGCGTTGTCGAACGACTCGACCTTGCGCCCGCGCGCGTCGGCGACGTGGACCAGGCCCTTGTCGCCGACCGCGATCGAGGCCGGTTCCAGGAGGCGGCCCGGTCCCGTGCCCGCTTCGCCCAGGACCCGCAGGAACCCCATGTCCGCTCCGAACACGAGCACGCGCGCGTTCGCGCGGTCGGCGACGTAGAGCGAGCCGTCCGGGCCGAGTTCGAGCGCGGTCGGTTCCGTCGGCCACGGCGCCGCGGGGAGTCCGGGCGCGGCTTCCAGGTCGAGCGCGCGGACGAACCGCGCCATGTACGGATCGAAGCGCAGGACGCCGCCCGGCTCGTAGGCGAGCGCGTACTGCGAGATGCGGTGCACGAGAGGGTCCGAGACCCACACGCTCTTCCCGTCGGCCGCGAACTCGACGTCGGCCGGCACGAGGAACTTGCCCGCGGTCGGACCGGAGCGCCCGAAGCGCGTGATCTCGATCGGCGTCGGGTGCGCCATGTCGAAGATCGAGACCGACGGTCCCGCCGGCTCGAGCACCGCCAGCAGGTTCCCGGCGACGTCGCAGCCGCCCTCGTAGTGCGCCGCGGCGCTGCGGTCGACGATGGGCGGGTCGGCCCCGGTGTCGCCTTCGTGGCCGAAGAACTGCACGCGCCCCTCGAGACCTTCGACGACCGCGGCGACGTCGCCCTTCGAGGACAGGGCGATCGCGCTCGGATAGTGCAGCTTTCCGCCGCCTTCGCGCGGCCGGATGGCGTGGACGCCCCACTCGTGGTCGGGCTTGCCGTCGCCGTCGAAGACCTGCACGCGGTGGTTGTCGCGGTCGGCCACGAACACGCGGCCGCCGCGCTCGGCGATGCCGGTCGGCGCGTGGAAGAGGCCGGAGTACGGGCCCAGCCCGCCCCACGACTTGCCGAACGCTCCGTCCTTCTCGAAGCGCGCGACGCGCTGATTCCCGAGATCGGCCACGAAGACGCGACCCGCCGCGTCGACGGCGACGTCGTTCGGCGCGAGCAGCTCGCCGTCGCCGAATCCGCGTCGGCCGATCGCGCGCTCGAACTGGCCGTCGAGCGCGTACACGCCGATGCGGTGGTTCCCGGAGTCCGCGACGTAGAGTTTCCCGTCGGCGATGGCGATCCCGCGCGGCTCGCGCAGTTCTCCCGGCCCCGCGCCGCGCTTCCCGATCGCGCGCACTTGCAGGCCCTTGCCGTCGAGCACGACGATCTTCTGCTCGAGGGCGTCCGACACGTAGATCTCGCCGGCGGGCGAGATCGCGACGCCGCGCGGCTCGCGCGGGACGCCGGGTTTCACCTCGAGCGGGAAGCGCGCCAGCTCCCCGCCGTCGGCCCCGAACACGCGCAGGGCGCCGGTGAAGCTCTCCGTGACCCACAGGCGGCCCTCGGCGTCGATCGCGGCGAAGCCCGGCTCGGAGAGGCCGCCGACTTCGCGCAGGAACTGTCCGAACCGAGCCCGCGCCGCGGCGCTCGCGACGGGGACCTGCTCCTGGGCGCGGATCGGTGCGGCGGCGAGGCAGGCCAGGCAGAGGGCGTGGAGGAGCGCGTGCACGTGTCGAGGGTAGCAGGACGGAATTGCGCTCCGGCCCGAGGAGGCGTTTCCCCCTCGTGGTCCCCGCGCGTCAAGGCGAGATCAAGTTTCCATGAAGGGGCACGATCCCGTCCAGGCCCCGCGGCGATCGGTTCGATCGAAACTCTCGGCCCTGCCATCGGCCGCGACGCCCACATGCCCACGGAAGACCGCAGAACGGACGATCTGCACCGGCTCTCCGGGCTGCGCGGATATGCGGAACCGCATCTCGCGCTCCTCGTGGACGAGAAATTGGGCCACGTCCACGATCTCCTCGCCTCGGGGACGGCCGTCGATTCCGTGCTCGTCCTCGAAGGCGACTGCCCGCGCACCCTGATCAGTCGATCCGCGCTCGAGCGTCAGTTCACCCGTCCTTTCTTCCGCGAGGTCTTCGCGCGACGCCCGATCCGTGCCTCGCTCGCGACCTGGCCCGCGGGCGTGCTGTGCCTCACCCAGGACACCCCGGTCACGGAAGCCGTCGAGCGCGGGCTCGCGCGCCCGGACCGCGAGGCCTGGGAGCCGATCCTCGTCGTCCCGGCGTCCGGCGAACCCTGGCTCGTCGGCATGCAGAACCTGCTGCGGGAGCAATGCCGGGCGCTGTCCGCTGCCTCCGGCGAGGTCATCCGACAGCGCGACGCGGCCGCCGCTGCGTCACGGGCCAAGGGGGAGTTCCTGGCCAACATGAGCCACGAGATCCGCACGCCCATGACGGCCATGCTGGGTTTCGCGGAACTGCTCCTCCAGGACGACCTGCCGGCCGCGGAGAGGCACGAACACCTGCGCACGATCCTGCGCAACGGCGAGCACCTGCTCTCCCTCATCAACGACATCCTCGACCTGTCCCGCATCGAAGCCGGGCGCATGGCCGTGGAGGCCACCGCGTGCTCGCCGCGCACGATCGTGGAGGAGGTGGTCGGTCTCCTCGGCATCCGTGCCCAGGCGAAGGGCATCCGATTCGAGGTCTGCGTCGCGCCCGACGTGCCGCCGAACGTGCTGGCCGATCCCGTGCGCCTGCGGCAGATCCTGATGAACCTGGCCGGCAACGCGATCAAGTTCACCGACGCGGGCGGGGTGATCCTGTCCGTCCGCGTCGAGGCCGGGCCGACCCTGGCGTTCGAGATCGAGGACTCGGGGCCGGGCATCCCTGCCGATCGGCTGGGGAGCCTCTTCCAGCCGTTCGAGCAGGGGGATGGCTCGGTCACGCGGCGGTTCGGGGGCACCGGGCTCGGTCTCGTGATCTCGCGGCGGCTCGCGGGCCTCCTGGGCGGAACCATCGATGCCACCAGCGCTCCGGGCTCGGGCAGCTGCTTCACGTTGCGCCTGCCCATGGCCGTCACCGGGATCGCGAGCGCACCGATCGAGCCGCGTCCCGCCCTGCCGTCCGGGCCGCGCCTCGGGGCGCCGCCCGAGGGCGGGCGGGTGCTGGTAGTCGACGACGGGCGCGACAATCGACGGCTCGTGTCCGCGCACCTGCTCCGGGCGGGATACGAAGTCGAATTGGCCTGCGATGGCCAGCAGGCCGTCGATCGCGCGCTGGCTGGCGGGCCCGGCATCGACATCGTGCTGATGGACATGCAGATGCCCGTGCTCGATGGCTACTCGGCGACGCGCGAACTCCGCGATCGCGGGTGCGAGATCCCCATCTTGGCGATCACCGCGCATGCGATGACCGGGGATCGCGAACGTTGTCTGGAGGCCGGCTGCGACGGGCACCTCACGAAGCCGATCGCCACGACCGAGCTGCTGCACGCCTGTCGGTTCTGGATCGGGAGACGGCACACGCGGCTCGGCGTGGCCTGAGCCTCAGTCGAAGCGCCGCGCGAAGTCCGGGACGCGGAGTTCCAGCCAGCGTTGCTGGAAGTCGTACCCGCGCCGGCGGTGGATCGCCGCCAGGACGCACATCGAGAGCACGGCGCCGAGCCCCGCCAGCGCCATGTCCTTCTGCGCGTCCCATTCGTCGCCCTGGGTCCCGAGGAACGCCGCGCCCAGCTCTCCGCCGAAGAACTCGGCCGAGAGCCACTCCACGATCTCGTAGATCGCCGACCACGAGAGCGTCATCTGGACCGGCAGCCAGTAGCTCGCGATCCCGCGGGCGCGGACCACGCGCAGGAAGAGCTCGCGCTGCGGGATCGCCAGCAGGAATCCGAACAGGAAGTGGACCAGCCGGTCGTAGTGGTTGCGCTCCAGGCCTAGCACCGAGTTCAACGTTCGCCCGCTCAGCGATTCGAACCAGCGGTCGTAGGGCACGCACGCGTAGGTGTAGTGCGCGCCGACCTCGTGGAGGACAAGGAAGACGAAGACGAGCCACACGGACGCATCGGTGAGCGGCAGCCAGTTGCGCGTCCGCCACAGGAACGCGAGGCCCAGCACGATCAGCACGTTCTCGAGGATCCAGTCCGACCGGTCGAGCGGCCGGATGCCGAGCAGGATCGCGAGCGCGATCAGGACCGTGAGCAGGGCGATTCGGAGTCGCATGCGGGCGGCGCGGCCGCGCACTGCCTGTACCCGGATCGGGTGCGTGAAGCGAGGTCCGGACCGGCGGCGCCTGTCCAGGAGGAGGCCTGATCACCTGCAACTCGTGCTGGATCCGTTCAGAGAACCAGATTCGTCGCCCTCACGGAGTGCTCGGGTGTTGCCCGCGAAGGTCGCGCTGCTCACTCTCTCGCCGCCGGCAGTTCGCGCGCCTGCCAGCCGATCGACCCACGTCCTACGACCGGTAGTCCGCGTTGATCCGCACGTAATCGGCCGAGAAATCGCAGGTCCAGGCCTCGGCCGCCGCGCTGCCGGCGGCGAGGTCCACGCCGATCACGACCTCGTGCTTCTGCAGGAGGTGCAGGTGCGCCTCCTGCTCGTTCTCGGGATGCGGCTTGCCGCTCGAATACACGTCGGCATCGCCGATCCACACGCGCGCCTTGTCCGTGTCGAACTCGACGCCCGCGCGGCCGGCGGCGGCCAGGATGCGGCCCCAATTCGGGTCGCGCCCGTGGATCGCGGTCTTGATCAGCGGGCTCGTGGCGATCGTGCGCGCGACGTGCGACGCGGCCTGCTCGCTGGGGGCGCCCGTCACCTGGACCGTCACGAGCCGTGTCGCGCCCTCGCCGTCTGCGGCGATCAGGCGGCACAGCTCCTGCGAGACCTCGACGAGCGCGCTGGTGCATGCCGCCTCCTGGGTCGGCGAAGTCGCGGGGCCGCGCGAGCTCCAGAGCAGCACCGTGTCGTTCGGGCTCGTGTCGCCGTCGACCGTCAGACGGTGGAAGCTCTGGTCGGCGAGGCGCTTGAGCGCGGTGTGCGCGTCGTGCGGAAGCGGGCCGTCCGTCAGGAGGTAGGCGAGCATCGTCGCCATGTTCGGGTGGATCATGCCGCTGCCCTTCGCGACGCCCGTGACGCGGAACGCGGGGCCCGACTTCTCCTCGATCGCGATCGTGCGCACCTTCGGCACGAGGTCGGTCGTCATGATGGCCGTCGCGAAATCGCCCAGGCCCTTCTCGTGGGCCGCGGCCACGAGGTTCGGCAGCGCGTCGAGGATCTTCTCGACCGGGAGCCGCGCGCCGATGACGCCCGTGCTCATGAAGAGCACTTCCTCGGCCGGACAGCCGACGATCTCGGCCAGCGTGCGCTGGACGCGGCGCGCGTCCGCCAGACCCTCCTCGCCGGTGGAGCAGTTGGCATTCCCCGAGTTCACGAGCAGCGCGCGCACGCGACCCTTGCTCTTCGCCAGGGACTCGCGGCACACGGTCACGTGCGCGCCGTTCAGGCGATTCGTCGTGAACAGCGCCGCGGCGGCGAACGCCTCGGGGGCCACGATCAGCCCGAGGTCCATCTTCGTCCGTCGCGCGCGAATGCCGGCGTGCACGGCCGCGGCCTTGAAGCCGGCGGGGAGGACGGGGCGGGTATCGCTGGCGCGTGTCTCGTTCATAGAACCTTGTCCTCGTCGTCGTCCAGGTCGTCCGCGGCGTCGAGCGCTTCCAATTCCTCGACGAAGGCCTGCTTCCAGGCATCCACTTCCTCGCGCACGCGGCTCGGCGCCGTGCCCCCGATCACGTCGCGGCGCGCGAGCACGGCTTCGACGGAAAGCTCATGTGTCAGGTCCAACCCGTCGAGCTCCGGCACGAGGTCGGCCAGCACGCCCCTGGGCAGAGCCTGGATCTCGCAGCCGTGCTCGAGCGCGGCGCGCACGACCGTTCCGGCGCGCTCGTGCGCCGTGCGGAACGCCACGCCCGTCTTCACCAGCAGGTCGGCGAGGTCCGTCGCGTTCATTCCGCCCTGCTCGGCCGCGGCGCGACAGCGGTCGGCGCGGTAGCGCACGTTGCGCACGAGCAGCGTGGCGATCTCGACCTGCTCGATGATCGGCGGGACGCCGAGGAGCAGCGCCTGCTTGTCCTCCTGCAGGTCGCGATCGTACGCCATCGGCAGGCCCTTCAACGTCGCCAGGAACCCGGTCAGCTCGCCGATCGCGCGCCCGCTCTTGCCGCGCAGGAGCTCGAACCCGTCGGGGTTCTTCTTCTGCGGCATCAGGCTCGAGCCCGTCGCGATGGCGTCGGACAGCTCGAGGAATCCGGCTTCGTGGCTGGAGAAGAAGATCCAGTCCTCGGCGAGTCGCGAGAGGTGCACGGAGATCAGCGAGCACGTGAAGAGCGCCTCCGCCAGGTGGTCGCGGTCGGAGACGGCGTCCAGGCTGTTGCGGGTGGGCATCGCGAAGCCCAGGTCCCTCGCGATCTCCTCGCGGTCGACCGGGAACGCGGTGCCGGCGAGCGCGCCGCTGCCCAGCGGGCACGAGTCCATCCGCGCGATCGTGTCCCCGACGCGATCGCGATCGCGGGACAGCATCTGCACGTAGGCGAGGGCGTGGTGACCGGCCGTGATCGGCTGCGCGCGCTGCATGTGCGTGTAGCCCGGAATGGCCAGGTCGCTGTTCGCGTCGGCGAGGTCGACCAGCGCGATCATGAGGTCGCGCAGGCGTTCGTCGAGCACGACCAGCAACTCGCGCAGGAAGAGCTTGAGGTCCGTCGCGACCTGGTCGGTGCGCGAGCGCCCAGTGTGCAGGCGCTTGGCGAGGTCGCCCACACGACGCCCGAGCTCCGTTTCGACGAGGGAGTGCACGTCCTCCGCGTCGGAGTCCACGAGCTTCGAATCGACCTCGTCGGCCTCCTCGAAGATCTCCGCGAGTGCGTCCGTGATGCGCCGTCCCTCGTTGGGCTTCAGCACGCCCGCGTCCACGAGTGCCTTGGCCCAGGCCATGCTGCCCGTGATGTCGGCCGCGAGCAGCGCGACGTCGTGAGGCAGGCTCTTCTGCCATTCGAAGAAGCGCGGGTCGGATTCGCCGGCGAAGCGGCCGCCCCAGAGTTTCGTCACGAGCGCACCTTCCCGCCGCTGGCGACGGGGCGGGGAGCGGGGGACTTCGACGGCGTGGGCTTCGCGGCGGTCTTCGGTGCGGGCGACACGGACTTGACGGGTCCGGTCTTGGGCGTCGCGGCCTTCGCACCCGGGGACCTCTGCGCGCGGCGAACGCTCGCGGCCACCATGCCGGGCAGACCGTACAGCTTCACGAAGCCCTTGCTGTCCGCATGGTCGAACGCCGCCGACGCGCCGAACGTCGCGAGGCTCTCGCTGTAGAGCGAGTACGGGCTCTTCGCCGACTGCGCGACGCAGGAGCCCTTGTAGAGCTTGACCTGCACTTCGCCGGTGACGACCTCGGTCGCCTTGAGGAAGAACGCGTCGAACGCCTCGCGCGCCGGCGCGAACCAGCGGCCCGTGTAGACGATGTCGGCGTACTCCGGCATCAGCTTCTCGCAGGCGCGCATCGTGTCGCGGTCGAGCGTCAGGGAACGCAGCGTGCGCAGGCCCTCGAGCACGATCGTGCCGCCGGGCGTCTCGTAGACGCCGCGCGACTTCATGCCGACGAGGCGGTTCTCGACGATGTCGACGCGACCGACGCCGTGGCGGCCGCCGATCTCGTTGAGCTTGGCCACGAGCACCTCGGGCGCGAGCTTCTTGCCGTCGACCGAGACGGGCACGCCCTTCTCGTAGCCGATCGTGACGACCTGCGGCTCGTTCGGCGCCTTCTCCGGGTTCTGCGTCAGGACCCAGACGTCGTCCGGCGGAGCGTTGGCCGGATCCTCGAGCGCGCCGCCCTCGTGGCTGATGTGCCACAGGTTGCGGTCGCGGCTGTAGATCTTCGTGCGCGACGCCGTGATCGGGATCTTGCGCGCCTCGGCGTAGTCGATCGCGTCCTCGCGGCTCGTGATGTCCCACGTGCGCCAGGGCGCGATGATCTCGAGGTCCGGCGCGAGCGCCATGTAGGTGAGCTCGAAGCGGACCTGGTCGTTGCCCTTGCCCGTGCAGCCGTGGGCCACGTACTTCGCGCCGACCTCGCGCGCGTACTCGACTTGCGCCTTGGCCAGGATCGGACGCGCCATGCTGGTGCCGAGCAGGTAGCGGCCCTCGTACACGCTCATCGCGCGGAGATTGGGCCAGACGTACTCCACCAGGAACTCGCGACGTTGGTCGACGACTTTGCAACTCTTGGCGCCGGTCTTCTTGGCCTTTTCCTCGAGGCCCGCCAGTTCTTCCGCGCCTTGTCCGACGTCGCCGCAGACGGCGTGGACCTCGAGCCCGTGGTTCTCCTTGAGCCACGGGATGATGATCGACGTGTCGAGACCACCGGAGTACGCGAGGACGACCTTGTCAGCCATGGTTCTGGATCTTGCTCGGGGGATGCGTCGGGGGAGTGCGGAGGAGGATTGGAGCGGCGCGGATCAGCGCTTGTCGCCCATGAGGAGCACGAGGATGGCCTTCTGCACGTGCAGACGGTTCTCGGCGATGTCGTAGACGATCGAGTTCGGGCCGTCGATGACGCCGGCCGTGACTTCCTGGCCGCGGTGGGCGGGCAGGCAGTGCATGAACAGCGCGTCGGGCTTGGCCAGCGCCATCATCTCCTCGTCGACGCGGTAGTCGTTGAAGATCGACGAGCGCTCCTCGATCTCGTCCTCCTGGCCCATCGAGGCCCAGACGTCCGTGTACACGGCGTCGGCGCCCTTCACGGCCAGCTCGGGGTCGTTCGTGATCTGGATGTCGCTGCCCGACTCACGCGCCATGAGCATAGCCTCGCTGACGACGCGCGCGTTGGGCTCGTAGCCTTCGGGCGAACACACGGTGATGTGCGCGCCGAGGCGCGCCGCGACGTGGAGCAGCGAGTGGCACGTGTTGTTGCCGTCGCCGACGTAGACCAGGCGGCGGCCCTTCACGTTCCCCCAGCGCTCGGTGAGCGTGAAGAAGTCGGACAGCGCCTGGCAAGGATGCACGTGGTCGGAGAGTCCGTTGATCACGGGAATGTTGCAATTCGCCGCGATTTCCTCGAGCGCGCGTTGCTTGAACACGCGCGCGACGATGCCGTCGACCCAGCGCTCGAGGTTGCGCGCCATGTCCTTGAGCGACTCGCGCGAGCCGAGGCGCACGTCGCGGTGGTCCATGAAGACCGCCGAGCCGCCCAGGTCCTGCATGCCGACGTCGAAGGTGAAGCGCGTGCGCAGCGAGTCCTTCTCGAAGATCATCGCCAGGCGCTTGCCGCGCAGCGCTTCGGAGTACGCGGCGCGATCCGACTTGATCGCCGTCGTCGCTCCGAAGATGGTCTCGACGTCGCCGGGCCCGAGCTGGGCGACGGTGAGCAGGTCTTTCTGGGGCAGCGTGCCGAAGGGCTTCTTGGTCATCGTGAGTCGAAGTCGAGCAGGGGGTGATGAAGACAGTGTCAGGAACGGAGAGGTGCGGGCCTCTCTGGCACCCGCACCGTCGAGCGCGCACTACGCGCGGACGGTCGCCGGATTCGGGGCCGACTTCGCCGCGGAGCTCCGCGCCTCGAGCGCGTCGCGCAGGATGCGCAGGCCGCGCTGGATCTGGTCGCTCGTGATCACGTAGGGCGGGAGCAGACGGATCGTGTCGCCCCCGGTCCGGTTCGTGATCAGGCCGCGACGGTACAGGTCCTTCTGGACTTCCTCCGCGCCCTCGGCGAGCCGCACGCCCTGGATCAGTCCGCGGCCGCGCAGCTCGGAAATGAGCGGGAATTCCCGCTGCAGAGCTGCGAGTCCGGCGGAAAGCTCGGCGCCGCGCTCGCGTACCGCCGCCAGCAGGCCGCCCTCCTCGAGCTCCTCCAGGAACACGAGCGCCGCGCGGCAGGCGAGCGGCCCGCCCGCGAACGTGGAGCCGTGATCGCCCGGCTGGAGGACCTTCGCGAACGGCTCGGCCACGACGCACAGGCCCAGCGGGAGGCCGGCCGCGATCGGCTTCGCCAGCGTCGCGATGTCGGGCTTCACGCCCGCCCAGTCCCCGGCCAGGAACGTGCCCGTACGGCCGCACCCGGCCTGCACCTCGTCGTGGACGAGAACCGTGTCCGTCGCCGTGCACAGGCGCCGCGCCGCGCGAACGTAGTCGTGAGGAACGTCGCGCACGCCGGCCTCGCCCTGGATCGGCTCCAGGAACAGCGCCGCCGGCCGCAGCGTGTGCAGTGCGTTCTCGAGCGCGGCCACGTCGCCGGGCGGCACCCAGCTGCATTCGAGGAGCGGTCCGAACGGCTCGCGGTACTTCGCGTTGTGGGTCAGCGACAGGGCCCCGCACGTCCGGCCGTGGAAGGCACCCTCGAGCGCCAGGAAGGACATCCGTTCCGGGCGTCCCTTGCCGCGCTGGTACTTGCGCGACAGCTTCAGCGCCGCCTCGTTGGCTTCGGCGCCGCTGTTGGCGAAGAAGACCGAGTCGAGCCCCGTCAGGAGCGCGACGCGCCGGGCGACTTCCTCGGTGTAGGGATGCCGGAACAGGTTCGACAAGTGGATCACCTTGCCGGCCTGGTCCGCGATGGCCGCCGTGAGCCGCGGGTGGGCGTGTCCGAGGGCCGAAACCGCGATCCCGCCCAGGAAATCGAGCCACACGCGACCCGTCGCGTCACGGACCTCCGCGCCACAGCCGTCGACGAAGACCTCGTCGGCGCGCAGGTAGGTCTTCAGGACGTGCTCGTCCATCTCAGCGGCTCTCCTGGAAACTCGTACCGACGTCGGGGGACAAGGCGCGCCGCACCGCGTCGGCGCCGGCCGCGGGGGCGATCTTGACGGTCGAGCCGGGATTCGCCGCGAGCGCCGCCAGCGCCGCGTCGACCTTGGGGATCATGCCGCCGTGGATGACGCCCGCGAGGCGCAACTCCGCGCACGCCTCGGGCGTGAGCTCCGGGATGCGCTGCTTCGCGGCGTCGAGCACGCCGGGAACATCCGTCAGGAAGAGCAGCACGTCGGCCCGCACCGCGCGCGAAAGCGGGCCCGCGGCCATGTCCGCGTTCACGTTGTAGAACCGATCGTCGGGCGCGTCCTCGCCGTGCTGCAAGGGAGCGGCGGTCGCGATCACGGGCAGGATGCCGTCGCGGAGGAGGAGGTCGACGAGGCGCACGTCGGTGCGGCCGACCTCCCCGACGTAGCCGAGGTCGAGCACGTCGTCGCGTCGCTTCGTCGCCTGGAACGTGCCACCGTCGGCTCCCGACAGGCCGCAGGCCCGCACGCCGCTCGTCTCGAGGGCGTGCACGAGCTCCTTGTTCACGAGGCCCGCCAGAACCATGAGCACGACGTCCGCCGTCGCGGCGTCCGTGACGCGCAGTCCGTTGTGGTAGCTCTCGGGGAGACCCAGCTTGCGCACGAGGTCGCGGATCTGATTGCCCCCGCCGTGGACGAGCACGATCTCGAAGCCCGCCTCGCGAGCCAGCGCGACCGAACGGCACAGGTCCGCGCGCGGTCCCGGCTGCTCGAGCTGGGCGCCGCCGACCTTCACCAGGATCCTCTGCTGGCGCGCCATCAGACGAGCCCCGCGGCCTCGTCGAGGCCCAGCACGAGGTTCATGTTCTGCAGCGCCTGGCCGCTGGCGCCCTTCACGAGGTTGTCGATCGCCGAGGTCAGGATCACGGTGTCCTCCTGCTGCGTCACGGCGATGTGGCACTGGTTCGTCATCTGCACGCGGTTCAGCTCGGGCTGGCCGCGGTCGTAGACCTGGACGAAGCGCTCCCCGGCGTAGGTTTCCGCGAGGCAGGCGCGCATCCGCGCCGCGTCGATCCCGCGCGCGGGCTTCACGTAGATCGTCGCCAGGATCCCGCGGAAGACCGGCAGGAGGTGGGGGACGAACACGAGATCCGTGACCCCCGCGTGCAGCCGGATCTCCGGCGCGTGGCGGTGTCCGCCGACGCCGTAGGCCAGGAAGTTCTCGTGGCTGGCGCCGAAGTGCGTGCGATTCGAGGGGTTCTTGCCGGCGCCCGACACGCCGCTCTTCGCGTCGACGACGATGCTGCGCGCCGTATCGACGAGGCCCGCGGCGACGAGCGGCTTCAGCGCGAGCAACGTCGCCGTGGGATAGCAGCCCGGATTCGCGACCAGGCGCGCGATTCGGACGGCTTCGCGCGCGAGCTCGGTCAGGCCGTACGGCGCCTCGCGCAGGAGCTCGGGTGCCCCGTGGCGGTGCTCGTACACCCTCTCGTACAGGCCGGCATCCGGCAGACGGAAGTCCGCCGACAGGTCCACGACCTTGGGGCCGAGCGCGAGGACGCGCCGCGCGAGTTCGGCGGAAGCGGCGTGCGGCGTGCACAAGAACACGCCGTCGCAGGCGCCGATCCGCGACCAGTCCAGAGCCTCGACGCGCGCGTCGCACGGCAGCTCGGGCGCTTCCGGCACGTCGTTCTCGCGCGCGCTGAACGCCCCGGCGAGACGCAGCGACGGGTGCGTCGCGAGCAATCGCGCGAGCTCGCGGCCGGTGTAGCCGGACGCGCCGAGGATGGCGACGGTCTTCACGACGCGCGCCGGGTCCTGAGCGCGTTCAGTTCGCGGACGAGCCGGCGCGCCTGCGCCGTGCCCGCCGCTGCCAGGAACACCGTGTCGTCGCCGGCGATCGTGCCGACGACGCCGTCGAGGCGCGCGCGGTCGATCGCGATCGCCAGCGGGCTCGCGCCGCCCGGCGGTGTCTTCAGGACGACCAGCGACTGGGCCGCGCGAGCCTCGCCGAGCCATGTCCGCGCGGCCGCGACGAGCGCGATCCCGGCATCGTCCGCGGCCGGACTGGCCGACCCGGGGATCTCGTAGCCGTCGCGCCCCTTGAGCAGACCCAGGTCGCGCAGGTCGCGCGAGAGCGT
The DNA here is from genome assembly GCA_026692665.1 of Planctomycetota bacterium. Taxonomy (GTDB): domain Bacteria; phylum Planctomycetota; class UBA1135; order UBA1135; genus JAEUHZ01. The sequence continues at coordinate 41,017 of JAPLOF010000054.1, read as the reverse complement.
GGCCTGGTTCACGTCGATCCCGTACTCGCCGAGGAGCGACTGGAGCTCGTGCTGGCTCTTCACCCGATCCCGGCGGACGAGCTCGAGGATCCGGGCTCGGCGGACGTCGCGGGTCACGACTTCGGTGGTGGCGGGGCGGGGAGGCATAAGTCTGCGTGAACGCGCATAATCATGCTGCGGTCCAGAGCTGGATGCAAGGGGTACTGTCCTGATTTCCTTCGTGGCGCGGACGCGCGCCGAGGCGCAGTGGCGGATGGGTCGGGCAGGGCGCGGCCGTTGGGAGGTCGGAGTCAGCCACGCGCGGGTCGTCGTTCTCCGCCGTGCACGCCCGCGCGCGATCCCATTTCGCTAGGATTCCGCGCCCCGAAGTCCCCGCGAGACCCAGAAGCTTGGCCGAGATCCTCACCACCGACAACCTGATCGCCCTGCTGACGCTGACGCTGCTCGAGATCGTCCTCGGCATCGACAACATCGTCTTCATCTCGATCCTGACCGGCAAGCTGCCCAAGGCCGAGCAGCCCAGGGCCTGGAGGCTGGGCCTGTTCCTGGCGATGTTCATGCGGATCGGGCTCCTGCTCTCCCTCTCCTGGGTGATGTCGCTCACGGCCACCCTGTTCGCCCCGTTCGGCCACGACATCTCGGGTCGCGACCTGATCCTCCTGCTCGGGGGCCTGTTCCTGGTCGCGAAGGCGACCTGGGAGATCCACGACAAGCTGGAAGGCGGGGGCGAGCACGGAGGAGGCGGCCGCGCCGCGGCGTCGTTCGCCTCGGTGATCGTCCAGATCCTGCTCCTGGACCTGGTGTTCTCGCTGGACTCGGTGATCACCGCCGTCGGCATGGCGAGCCACGTCTACGTCATGATCACCGCGGTCGTGATCTCCATCGCGATCATGCTGCTCTTCGCGCAGGCGATCGGCTCGTTCGTGGAGCGCCACCCGACCATCAAGATGCTCGCGCTGTCGTTCCTGATCCTGATCGGCGTGCTGCTCGTCGCCGATGGGCTCGGCCAGCACATCCCGAAGGGCTACGTCTACTTCGCCATGGCGTTCTCGCTGGGTGTCGAGATGCTGAACCTGCGCCTGCGCCGCAAGTCGGTCCCGGTCGAGTTCAAGCGGCCGAGCGTCCCCGAGCCGCCCGAAAAGTCCTGAGCCTGGAGATCCCTGCCTCATGAGCTCCTCGAAGACGCACATCTCCCCGGACCCCCTCGGCCGCTTCGTCGAGATCTACGAGCGTCTCGAGATCGGCCGCGGCTGGTGGGAGTCGGCCGAACTGCTGCGCCATTCCGCGCTCGCTCTGACCTCGATCCCCGGGGACTCCAGGGCCCTGGCGCAGGAGCTCACCGCGCTGGCCGAGGAGCTGAAGGACTCGCAGCCCTGGTGGCGCAGGTCGAGCGTCGGCGTGCTCCTCGCGGCCCAGTTGCTGCGCACCGGGACGAGCGTCGCGGAGATGCAGGCCGAGGTCGCACGCGCGGGAGCGCTCTTCCGCGAGCGCTGGCGCTTCTCGGGTGGAACCGAGGAGGTCCTGGCGATCCTGGCGCTCGCCGAGGCATCCGGCGACGGCCGCGTCAGCCGTGAGCAGTTCACGCGCATGGTCCGCATCTGGGACGCGCTGAAGAAGGACCACCCGATCCTCACCCAGAAGTCGGATTGGCCCCTGTGCGCGATCCTGTCGCAGGACCGCGGCGAACCGGAGTCGATCGCGCGACGCGTCGAGGAGATCTACCAGGGCCTGCATGCTCTGGGCTACGGCCGGAACGACGAGTTGCAGACGGCCTCGCTGGTCCTCTTCCTGCAGGGTGATCCCGCGGGGCCGGTGTGTGCGCGCTTCCACGCGCTGTACGGCGCCTTCAAGGCCTCGGGCCTGTGGATGGGCACCAGCGACTACGACGACGTGGCGCTCCTCTGTTTCGCGCCCGAGCCCCCCGCGAAGGTCGTGGGCGTCGTGGAGCATCATCGCGCGCGCATCGCCGAGCTCTCGCCCAAGCCGGGCAAGCAGACGAGCTTCGCGCTGGCCGCCGGGACCGCGCAACTGGAGCTGCTGCGCGAAGCGTCCGCGGCGGGTCGCATCGTGGCGATCGATGCGATCACCCGGATCGTGGCCGTCCTCGCGGCGCAGCGCGCCGCGGCGACCGCGGCGGCGGCAGCCAGCTGAGCGCCGGATCGGGCGGAGGCGCTCCGCCCGTCGGCCGCTATCCTCTCCCGCCCCATGAGCGGCCCCACGAGCGAGACCAAGGGCGGAACCAAGGCGCCGACCGCGCTGCGCGCTTTCGTCGTGTCCCACTCGCACTGGGACCGTGCCTGGTACCTGCCCTTCGAGGGGTACCGGTTCCAGCTCGCGCGCATGATCGACGAGGTCCTCGCGATCCTGCGTGACGACCCGCGCTTCGCGTCGTTCACGCTCGACGGCCAGACGGCGGCGCTCGAGGACTACCTGGAGGTCCGGCCCGAGAGGCGGGCCGAGATCGCCGCCCACGTCGCTTCTGGACGCCTCGTGATCGGGCCGTGCTTCGTCCTGCCCGACGAGTACCTCGTCTCGGGCGAAGCGCTCGTGCGCAACCTGCAGCGCGGCCTGGCCACGGTGCGGGAGTTCGGCGGGGAATGCCGCGACGGGTACATGCCCGACAGCTTCGGTCACGTGGCGCAGATGCCGCAGATCCTGGCCGGGTTCGGACTGCGCTCGTTCCTCTTCATGCGCGGCGTCTCGGAAGAGCTCTTCGCGCGCGCCGGCGTCGAGTTCGCGTGGGAAGCGCCGGACGGTACCCGCGTTCTCGGGCTCTACCTGCGGGGCGGGTACGACAACGCGGCCCTGCTCGGGCATCCCGAGAAGTGGGGCAACTTCCGCGGGCGGGTCCCGGAGGTGCCGCTCGCGGCGCAGCGCCTCAAGGAGGCCGTCGATCAGCTGAAGGGACACGCGCGCTCGGGCGTGCTGCTCCTGTGCAACGGGAGCGACCACCTGATGCCGCAGCGCGAGATCCCCGACCTGCTCGCGTCCGCCAAGAGCGAGCTCCCGCGCATCGAGCTCCTGCACTCGACGTTCGGTGCCGCCGTCGACGCGGTCCTGGCCTCGCGCAAGGACTTCACGGTCCACCGCGGCGAGCTGCTCGGGAACGCCCACCATCCGATCCTGTCGTCCACGTGGTCCGCGCGCATCGACATGAAGGTCGAGAACCACGAGGTCCAGGACCTCTTGGAGAAGCACGCTGAACCGCTCGCGGCCGCCCTGGGTCCGCGCGCCGGCCGCGAGCACGCGGCTCGGCTCGACCGCGCGTGGCGCGACCTGCTCTTGACGCACCCGCACGACGACGTGTGCGGCTGCAGCGTCGACAGCGTCCACGAGGACGGCCGTTTCCGCCTGCGCCAGGCGCGCCACGCGGCGACTGCCGTCGTGCACGACGCCCTGCGCGCGCTGGCCTTGCGCACCGGTTTCACGCGCAAGGACGGCATCGAGGTCCTCGGCGTGCACAATCCGCACTTCGAGGCCTGGAGCGGCACGGTCGCCTGCATCGTCCAGTGGCCGAGCGCCCTCTCGGACGAGGACCTGGACACGCTCGCGTTGATCGATCCCGACGGCAAACCCGTCCGCGTGCACGTCGAACGGCTCGAGGCCGACGCGTTCACGGCCCACCACCTCGATTACCGGCGCGGCGCCCTGCTCTCGGTCGAGTTCGCGGCCAAGCTGCCGGCCTGCGGCATCGCGTTCTACCAGCTGGTCCGCGGCGCGCCCGGGCCCCAGGGCTTCGACGACGTGGTCGCCGGCGGGGTGATCGAGAACGAGAACCTGCGCGTCGAGGCCCGACACGACGGCAGCCTGGCCATCCTGCACAAGGCGAGCGGGAAGCGCTTGGACGGCGCGCTGATCTACGAATCGCGCTCCGACCGCGGCGACCTCTACAGCTTCGGCCCCGACGCGGAGACGGACCCCGCCTGGTCGACGGGCAAGGGGATCGCGAAGGTCCAGGCCTGGCGCAGCGCGACCGCGGCGCACATGTCGATCTCGATCGTGTGGAAGCTGCCCTGGATCGAGCCCAAGGAACGGGAGCTTCTGGCGCTGCGCATCGAGACCCTCGTGAGGCTCGAAGACGGCTCGGCGCGGCTCGAGTTCGAAACCATGCTCGACACCGAGCTCACGAACCACCGCGTGCGCGTCCTGCTGCCACTGCCCGCGGGCACGAAGTCGCTGACGACGGACCAGGCGTTCGCGCTGGTGCAGCGCGAGCGCACTGCGGAAGTCACGCCCGAGCAGGCACCGGATCGCTGGAAGGGCTATCCCGGCGAACTGCCGTACACCACGCAGTTCTCGGGCACGTTCGTTCACGCCGCCGACCCCGAAGCGGCGGTGGTCGTCGCGCACCGCGGCCTGCACGAGCACGAGATCGTGGACGCTCCGGCTGGATCGAACACGCGCGGCGAGTTCCTGGCGCTCACGCTCTGGCGCGGCGTCGGGACGATCTCGCGCGAGGGCGGACGCATCCGCCGTTGTCAGGCGGGCCCGAGCCTCGCCACGCCCGACGCACAGCGTCCGCCGATCGGGCTGGTCGTGCGCTCCGCCTGGGAGGTCGTGCCGGGGACCGAGACTCAGGCGCGGGTCGCGGCGCGAGCGGCGACCTTCGCGCACCCGCCGCTCGCGGAGCAGGTGTGGATCGGCGCGCACGAACGCGGCGGTTCGGAGCGGATCTCGGCGCGCCGGTCGTTCCTGCGCTGCGACGATCCGCGCGTCGCGCTGTCGGCCCTGCGCGTCGAGGCCGATGGCGTGGTCCTCGTCCGCGTCTGGAACCGTTCCCCGGAAACCGTGCGCACGACCCTGCAACTCGGACCGGACATCGCCGGTCCCCGGCCTCCGAAGTCGGCTCGTCGCGTGCGGCTGGACGGCCTGGACCTCGGCCCCGTCGAGCTCACGGGTACCATCGCGCGCCTGGAGCTCGGACCGGCCGCCATCCAGACCATCGCATTCCACTTCGAGGCGAACCCATGATCACAGGCACGTTCCTGGACGAGATCTCGCACGACATCGCCTCCGCGAACTGGGGGCCGGAAGAGTGGCGTCGCGACTTCGCGTCGATGAAGGCCGACGGGATCGACACGGTGGTCCTGATCCGCGCCGGATACCGGGATCGTGCGACGTTCGACTCCAAGGTGCTGCGCAAGCTCCACCCGCACCTGATCGTGCAGGAGGACCTGGTCGCCCTGTTCCTGAGCCTCGCCGCGGAGCACGGCATCTCGCTGTGGTTCGGGACCTACGACTCGGGGCAGTTCTGGCACGAAGGCAAGCACCAGAAGGAGGCGGACCTGAACCGCGCCTTCGTCGACGAGGTGTGGGAGCGGTACGGGCGCTCGTCCGCTTTCCGCGGCTGGTACCTGAGCCACGAGATCGACGCGTTCGACGACGGCGTCATGCGCGTCTACGAGGAACTCAGTGGTCACCTCAAGGCGATCTCCGGGCTTCCGATCCTGATCTCGCCGTACCTGCGCGGACCCAAGCAGTTCGAACAGAGGCTGACGCTCCAGCAGCACGTGAAGGAGTGGGGGCAGGTCTTCGAACGGATTCGCGGCAAGGTGGACGTCGTGGCGTTCCAGGACGGGAACGTGCCTTTCGCGGAGCTCCCCGACTACCTGGCCGCGAACGCCGAACTGGCGCGCAGGCACGGCATCGCGAGCTGGTCGAACGTCGAGAGCTTCGACCGCGACGTGCACGTGAAGTTCCCGCCCATCGCGTGGCCCAAGCTGCGCTACAAGATGGAGAGCGCGCTCGCCGCCGGCGTCGACAAGCTCATCACGTTCGAATACAGCCACTTCCTCTCGCCGAACTCGATGTACAGCTCGGCGCACGCGCTGCACCGGCGCTACCGCGAGTGGTTGGCCACGCAGCGCTGAACTCCATGAACGACACGCAGGATGTCGACGCGCGCGCGCTCGCGTGGAGTCGTCGTTGTCGCGAGGAGCTGCTCGGCAGCGTGGTGCCGTTCTGGATGCGCCACTCGCTGGATCGCGAGCACGGCGGCTACCTGAACTGCCTGGGCCGCGACGGACGGCCCTTCGACACCAAGAAGCACGTGTGGCTCCAGGGGCGGCAAGTGTGGATGCTCGCGAAGCTCCACACCGACGTCGAGCGGCGACCGGAATGGCTCGAAGCCGCGCGCCTCGGCGCGACGTTCCTGCGCGATCACTGTCGTCGGCCCGATCGCCGCGTGTGGTTCTGCGTGACGCGCGAAGGCCGGCCCGTGCAGCTCCAGCGCAAGATGTTCGCCGAGTGCTTCTACGTCATGGCCATGGCGCAGTACGCGCGCGCCAGCGGCGAGGACTGGGCCATGGACGAGGCGCGCGACGTCTTCTCCTGGGTGCGCGCCGCGGCCGCGGATGCGCGGCTCGCCGGTCGTCCCGTCGAGAGCGGACAGGAACCGCTGGACTCGCTCGCCGTCCCGATGATCCTCCTCAATCTGGTGGGCGAGCTCGATGGGGACTTCCGCGGCGAGCACGCGGCCGTGGCCGCGGACTGTGCGCGACGGATCCTCGCCCATGCGCACGACGACCTGCGGCTCGTCCTCGAGAACGTGCGTCCCGATGGGTCAGCCAGCCTCGGCTCGCCCGAAGGCCGCCTGGTGAACCCGGGCCACGCGATCGAGGCCGGCTGGTTCCTCCTGGACTGGGCGAAGCAGGTCGGTGACACGCGGGTCGCGCGCCGCGCGCTCGAGATCGTCGAATGGTCGCTCGACGCCGGCTGGGACCGTGAGCACGGCGGCATCCTGTACTTCCTGGACGCGCAGGGCTTCTCGCCCGTGCCGCTCGAGTGGCCGATGAAGTTGTGGTGGCCCCACTGCGAAGCTCTCGTGGCCACGGCGATGGCCTGGCGTCATACACGCGATCCGCGCTGGTTTCGGCGCTTCGAGCAGATCGCCACCTGGACGTTCGAGCACTTCCCCGACCGGGAACACGGCGAGTGGTTCGGCTACCTCGACCGCGCCGGCGCCGTGACGCACCGGTTCAAGGGTGGGCCCTACAAGGGCTGCTTCCACGTGCCGCGCGCGCTGTGGCTCACGGATCGGGTTCTCGCCCAGGACGGGCCCGCGCCGATCGGGCCCGCCTGACTCGACTAGTCGCGCCAGATCGCTTCCGGCGAGAGCTTGCGGTCGATCACGAGACGCACGCGGCCGACCGCGAGGCGCCCGGTCTCTTCGGCCGCGGTCGAAAGGCGAAGTTCGACGCGCGCCCGACCACCGTCCATCTGGACCGCGCCGACATCGACGAGGCCGGGTCGGATCGCGAAGCTCGCGGCGGGCGCATTGGTCCCGACGAAGGTGCGTTCGAAGCTCTTGGGAGCTCCCTCGACGTCCGGCAACTCGACCAGGACCCGGAACCAGCCGCTCACCTGCGAATCGAGCAGGTAGGAGACTTCAGCGCGGCCCGGCTTCAGTGCGCGGATGAGGGCATTCTCGCGCGACCAGGCCTCGGGACCGGGCAGCGCGCGCGGCGCGAACTCGCGCGCCTTGGGTCGCCAGCGCGTCGAACGGTGGGGGGCACGCGCCGGCTCCTCGTAGGGACCGGCCAGGAGCGCGCGAGCGAGCGCTCCGTCGTTCGCGCGGAGGCCGGCGTAGTAAAAGAGCACTTCGCCGTCGTACCCGCGGTCGCGGTTGTGCTCGACCATCCGGACGAGTTCCTGGGCGTCGATGCGCCAGGCGCCCGACTGGATCAGGATCCCGGGCGCGTAGATCACGCGCGAGTTCGTCGGGATCAGCGCGTGCTGCTCGTCGGCGAGCTTCTGGTAGTTCACGAAATCGCGGCGGTAGCACTGCGGATGGAAGAGATCCACGATTCCGCGGTCGAGCCACGACTTCGAGTCCTGGAGGTACTCGTCGAGCCCCCAGCGGTACGGGCTCGGACTGGAGGACACGAGGATTCCCGGCGCGACGCGGTGAACGTCCTTCGTGAGGCGCGCCAGGAATTCCGTGAGGAGCCCTGCACGCCAGGCGATCCAGCGCGGGTCCTCCGGCGTCGGGGCCGAGAGCCGCTTTTCCTTGAGCCACAGGTCGACCGTGCCCTTGTCGTACCCGCCGATCGAGGGCATCGCGGGCAGGCGGTCGTCGCCCTGGACCCCGTCGACGTCGTAGGTGCGCGCGACCTCCAGCATCAGTCCCGCGACGAACTCCTGGACCGCGGGATCCAGGGAGTTCATCCACGTGAAGCCGTTCTTCTCGGCCGGCTTCCCGTCGCGGCCGCGGGCGGCCCAGGCCGGTTTCTGCTCCAGCAACGTCGTGGGCTTGGCGGAGTTCGAGGCCGCGAACCCGTACTCGAACCAGGGGATCACCTCGATCCCGCGGCAGTGCGCCTCGACGAGCATCTCCGCCAGCGGATCGCGGCCCGCATAGCGCGGGTCCTGGCGGACGCCGAACGTCCGCTCGAGGAGCGGGCTCGGATGCAGGGTGACGCCGCGGTACCAGACGTCCGGGAACACCACGTTCACGTGGTGGCGCGCGAGGAAGTCCATGGCCTCGGCGATCGAGGCCTGACTCTGGAACACGTCGGAGTCGGCGGCCGCGATCCACACGCCGCGCAGTTCGCGCGGCTCGGCCGCGCTCGGGTGCGTCGAGCCCGGAAGGGCGGCGGCGAGGGCGACGAGGGCGCATCCAACCCCTAGGATCTTCCGTCCCATGGAACGTGTGGACGTGCTCGTCATCGGTGGCGGAATCGGCGGCGCCGCGGCGGCCTGGCAGGCTGCGCGCGGCGGTGCGAACGTGCTGGTCGCGGAGGAATCCCCGTGGATCGGCGGCATGGTCAGCGCGGCGGGCGTGTCCGCATTGGACGGGAACGAGGGCGCTCTGGGAAGCGGCTTCTTCCGCGCGTTCCGAACGGCGATGGAACACCACCACGGCGGGCCCGATCGCGTCCGCACGGGTTGGGTCAGCAACACGTGCTTCGAGCCGCACGTCGCGGCGCGCTGGCTCTCGCGCGAGCTCGCCGCGGCGGGTGTCCGCGTGGTGCACGGCGCTCGCCTCGTCGAGACCGTTCTCCAGGGCTCGGCCGTGCGCGGTGCCCGTTTCGAGACGGGTACCGGGCAGTTCGAGGTCCGCGCGCACGTCACGGTCGAGGCGACCGAGTACGGCGACGTGCTGCTCACCGGCGGGATACCGCACGCGCTCGGGCGCGAGGCGCGGCACGACACCGGCGAGCCGGACGCGCCCGTCATCGCGGACATGGAGGTCCAGGATCCGACCTACTGCGCGATCCTGCAGCGCTTCGACGGCGTGGCGCCGCGCGTGGAGAGCCCGGCACCGGTCGATCCGCGCGAGTTCGACGGCTGCGTGCGCGAGTGGGCTTCGCATCGCGACGAGGCGCTGTGGAACCACACGCTCCACGACTGGGATAGCTTCCTCACGTACGCCCTCCTGCCGGGCGGCAAGTTCCTCCTGAACTGGCCGTTCCACGCCAACGACTTCCCGGCCGACACGGGCCTGTACGAGCCGGGACCGGCGCGCGCGCGCGTGCTGGCGTCCGCCCGGGCCCGGACGTTGTCCTTCGTGAAGTTCATCCAGGAGGAGCTCGGACACGCCGAGTGGGGCCTCGCTCCCGACGAGTTCGGGACGAAGGACCTCCTCCCGCACATGCCCTACGTGCGCGAAAGCCGGCGCGCGATCGCGCTCGAGTCCGTTCGCGAGCAGGACGTCGTGCCGCTGCGCGGCTGCCTCCGCCCTCCGTTGCGGGCGAGCTCGATCGCGGTCGGGGACTACTTCATCGATCACCACCACTCCAAGGCCCACTTGCCGCCGGCTCGGCGTCTCGTCGAGAACTACCCCAAGAACGCGCCCTTCCAGATCCCGTACGGCGCGCTCGTGCCGCGCGAGCACGACGGACTCCTGTGCGCGGAGAAGACCTTCGGCTCGACGCACGTCGCGAACGGCTGCACGCGCCTGCAGCCCGTCGTGATGCAGGTCGGGCAGGCCGCGGGAATGGCGGCGGCGCTGTGCGTGCGCCGCGGGATCGAGCCGCGTGCGCTGCCGATCCGCGATCTCCAGCTCGCGCTCGTCGAGGCCGGCAGCATGCTCGTCCCGTTCCGCGACGTGTCCTGTGACGATGCCGAGTTCGCGCGGATCCAGCGCGGTTACGCGCTGGGCGAGATCGGATTCGGTCCGTCGACGCCGTACCTCTGGTCGGAAGCACGCGGGACCACTCGCTGACGCGGAAAGCTCGCGCGCGACGTGCCGGCCGTCGCCTTCAGCCCGGTCGGGGGAACTTCTCGCGGTAGTCCGCCAGCGCCGCCTCGATCACGCGCTCGGCGTGCGTTCGGCCGTAGGGTTCGCCGATCACGACCGGGTTCTCGCGCCCGGGCAGCGCCTTGTAGTAGCGCAGGTAGTGCACGAGACGGCGCAGCAGGACCTCGGGCACGTCGGCGAGCTCGCGCACGTTCGCGTACAGCTCGTCGCTCGCGAGGACCGCCAGGATCTTGTCGTCGGCCAGCCCCGCGTCGCTCATCGGGACGCCGCCGACGACGCGCGCCTCGAGCAGGATCTCCGAGCGCGAGATCGGCCGTTCGGTGAGGACGCACACGTCGAGCGGGTCGCCGTCGCCGTCGCGAGTTCCCTTCATGAGCTCTCCCACGCGCCGACCGCAGTAGGTGCGCGGCACGAACCCGTACGGCATCGGCGGCAGCGAGGACGACCCCTGCGGCCGGTCGACCTTGAGGTACCCCGTTCGCTTGTCGACCTCGTACTTCACGCCGTCGAACGGCGTGATCTCGACGAACGCGTGGACGATCCGCGGGACGTCCGGGCCGGCATCGAGGCCGTGCCAGGGATGCGGCCGCCAAGGGGAGTACTCGTTCGACATGGCGACGAGGCTACCCGCGCCCGGCCTCCGGGCGCACGCGCGGAATGGTGCTCCGACGCTCGAGCTCTACAGCGTGCGACCGACCGCCGCGACCACGGGCCGCAGACGCGCCACCAGGTCCGCGACGTCCGCGGACGTCAGCGCCTGGTCCTTGTCGCACAGGGCCTCGGCCGGGTTCGGGTGGCACTCGACGATCAACCCGTCCGCGCCTGCCGCTGCGGCCGCCAGCGACAGCGGCACGACGAGGTCCCGCCGTCCCGCCGCGTGCGAGGGATCGACGATGACCGGCAGGTGGGTCATGCCCTTCAAGACCGGGATCGCCGACACGTCGAGCGTGTTGCGTGTCGCCGTCTCGAACGTGCGGATGCCCCGTTCGCACAGGATCACGCGCTGGTTCCCGCCCGCCAGCACGTACTCGGCGGCCAGGAGCAGTTCCTCGATCGTGGCGCTCATGCCGCGCTTCAGGAGCACCGGACGACGCGTGCGTCCGACTTCCTTGAGGAGCGCGAAGTTCTGCATGTTGCGCGCGCCGATCTGCAGCATGTCGGCCCTCTCGGCCACGCGCTCGACGTCCTCGGGGTGCAGCACCTCGGTCACGATCGGCAGCTCGAACGCGCGGCCTGCTTCGCGCAGGTACTCGAGGCCCTCGAACCCGAGTCCCTGGAACGCATACGGCGACGTGCGCGGCTTGAACGCGCCGCCGCGCATCAGCGAAGCCCCGCCGTTCTTGCACATCTCGGCGGCGGCGTTCACCTGCGCGCGATTCTCGACGGCGCACGGTCCGAGGACGAGCACGAAGCGCTCGCCGCCGACCGCGACGCCGCTGACGTCGACGATCGTCCGCGGCTGGCCTTCGCGGCGCGTGACGAGCTTGAGCGCGGGGTTCGTCTTCACCGCGGGGCAGGCCGGGACCTTGAGCGGAGCGTCCGGCGACCTGGTCCGCGCGTCCAACGCGGAGGGCGCCGCGACGGGCTGGACGTCGACGGGCACGCGCGCGCGGCCGGCGAGCTCGAGGCCCTCTTCCGCGCGCCGCGGGTAGCTCCCGAGCACCTGCAAGTGGTTCGTGTGCGCACGCAGCGCCTCGAGCGCCGCCGCCGCGTTGGGTTCGTCGGCGTGACCCTCGAAGTCCACGTAGAACATGTACTCCCAGGCCGCCTCGGGCCGCGGCCGGCTCTCGAGCTTGGTCAGGTTCAGGGCGTGGGCCTCGAACACCATGAGGCACTCAAGCAGCGCGCCGTGGCGGTGGTTCAGAGAGAAGTAGAGCGACGTCTTCGCCGGCCGGCGCGCGTCGAACGACTCCTTGTTCCGCGCGAGCAGCAGGAAGCGGGTGATGTTGACCGGCTGGTTCGAGATGTCGCGGCGCAGGACCTCGAGCCCGTACTCGCGACCCGCCTCCTCCGACGCGATGGCCGCGACGTGCCGATCACCGTCGCGCGCGACGGCTTCCGCCGCTCCGGCGGTGTCGTGGAAGCTCTCGGAGCGCACGCCGACGAGGCCCTCCAGGAAGCGCGTGCACTGCAGCAGCGCGACCGGGTGGCTGCGCACGACCCGCAGGTCCTCAGCGCGCGAACCGGGCAGTCCCAGTAGGCAATGCTCGACGGACCACACTTCCTCGCCGACGATCGTCATGCGCCGCGAGCCGAGGAGGTCGTAGACCTCGTCGATGCTGCCCGCGATCGTGTTCTCGATGGGCAGCAGCGCGTAATCGACCTCGCCGGCCTCGAGCGCGTCGACGACGGCCGCGAAGCCCCGGTATCCGATGCGCTCGAGTCGCCCGACGTCGCGCGTGGCGAAGAGCTTCTGCGCGGCCAGGTCGCTGTACGACATCGGCACGCCCTGGTACCCGACGCGCACCGCGCGCGGCCCGTTCTGTGCCGCCGGTTCGAGGAAGCGCTCCTGGTCGCGGCGCGACCAGTTCAGGATCTCGCGCAGCACGCGGCCCGCGTAGTAGGACGAGAGCCCCTGTTCCTCGGCCGTGCGCGCCCACGCCGCGAACAGCGCGCGCTCGCGCTCCTCGTCGCGCAGCGGAACGGACGGATCGCGGCTCTTCGCCTGTCCGATCGCGCGCACGGCGTCGAGCCGTTCGGCGAGGATGCGGACGAGTTCGCGGTCGAGGTGGTCGATCTGGTCGCGGGGCTTGGAGAGGGGATCCATGACCTCGTTTCATCGACGCGCGGAGTCGCGGGTCCGGAGGGTGAAACTCCTTCCGGGTGTCCGAAGGGCGGTCTACCCCGCGCGGCGCTGGCTGGCCGGGCCCAGGCCGGCCAGGGACGCCGCCAAGGCCGCCAGCCCCGGAGCGACGAGATAGAGCTCCTGCGGCTGATCCGTCTGGAAGCCCTGGTGCCGAGCTTCCTGGATCAGGAACGGCCGACGGCGGACGCCCGGGGAGCGGAGCGCGCGCTCGAGTTCGGCGATCGACGAAGCCAGGCCGGCACCCAGAGCGCGGACCGCGGCTCCCTCCTGCACGAGGCCGAACTCGATGGTGAACCAGTAGACGCGCTCCACCTCGGCCAGTTCGGCGTCACTCGCGTCGCGCGCCGCGTCCGCGAGTCGGCCGAGGACGTCCGAGTAGGGGCTCGAAGCGAGCTGCGGAACGTGCCCGAAGAGATCGTGGAAGGCGTCGGGCTCGGGCGTGTATTCGAGGTCGTCGGGATGCCGGATCCAATCCGGCGACGGGAAGCGGCGGTCGCGCAGCAGCGCGAAGAAGTCGCGCGCCGGGATGAGGCCGGGCACGGTTTCGATGCGCCAGCCGCACAGGTCCTCGAGCTTCCTCGACAACGATGCATGCCGTGGCATGCGCGCGGGATCCAGCGCGGATCGTTCCAACCCTTCCAGGAACTCGCGCGCCATGCCGCTCCGGACCGCGCCGATCTGCCGCTCGACGAGGGTGCGCCAGACGAGATCCCGCTGGTCCTCGGAAGCGCGACGATGGTCGTGGTGCACGGAGTCCTCCAGGAGAGGCTATCCCGCGAATGCGGGGGCCGGTCGGCCCATCGCTCGCGGCGGCGCGCGCGGAAACGATTTCCGGGTGGTGCAGAGCCTTCGAAGCTCCGCCCCGACGATCAGCCTCGACGGCTCACGATCACGACCAACGGCGCCGCCGCTCCGCGCACCTCCATCCGCGCCATCGCCGCCATCTGGTCCGGCGTCGCCAGACCGGTCAGATCCGCGAGCTGCGCGCTCTTCACGAGGAACACGTCGGGCGGCAGCATCCCGCCGTCGCCGAACGTGGCCAGTTCGCTCGCGCGGCGGCGCACGAGCGCTTCGACCTCGTGAGGCGGACACGTGGTCGCCTCGGCGTCGTCGAGCGCGAGGCGCACGACGCCTTCGCGATCGAGCACGCACAACGGCGTGCGCATCACGGGGAAGATGCCGAGCAGTCTCACGCGTCGTTCGGCGGTCCACACGGAGAGCCAGTCCGAGCCGGAGAGCTTCGTCACGGCCGCGGCTTCGACCTTCAGGATGCGCGCGGCGACGGCGCGCAGGTCGTCCTCGCCGGGCAGCTTGCCGCCCAGCTCGCGCGTGCGCAGGTCCGGGGTGCCGCGCGCCGTCGCGCGCACGACGCGCGCTCGGCGGTCGACCTCGACGTGGACCTCGATGGACCCGGCCTCGGCGCCCATGCGCACGACCGACGCTTCGGCCTCGCGACGCACGGCCTCCAGGTCGGACTCGCTGGGCTCGAGCACCGAGCGCTCGACGGAGTCCTGCACGATGCCCAGCGCCGCGCCGATCGCGCTGATGACCTCGGCGTTCTTCGCGATGCGGTGTTCGAGCCCGAGCCGCTTCGCGGTCCAGGGCACCACCGCTTCCGCGCCGCCGCCGCCGCCGACGACGGGCAGGCGCTCGCGGCCGAGCTTCGCTTCCGCGAGCAGAGCCTTCACGACCGGCGCGACCTTGTCGGCGGCGAGATCGAGCGCGCGCTCCGCGGCAGCCTGCGCGCTGCCGCCGATCGTGCGGGCCAGCGCGCTCCAGCACGACGTCGCGGACGTCGCATCGCCCTTCGAGTAGCCGTGCGCGAGCCCCAGCACGTTCGCGGCCCCCGTCGTCGTCAGCGCCACGCTGGCGCGCTCGGCTCCCGGCCGCGCCAGCGCCACGTACTCGGCCGGATCGCGCTCGAGGGGCGCGTACACGCGCGCTTCGAGACCCTCCGGCCGCTCCTCGAACGCGTCGTATCCGAGCCCGGCGATGTGCGCGCTGCGGGGTCCGATTTCGCAGAGCTTTCCGCGGCGCACGCGCAGCATGGATCCGCCGCCGACTCCGACCGTGCGCACGTCGAGCGTGCGCACGAAGAGCCGGTGTCGACCGACGCTGCCCTGCGTCAGCCGCGGACGGCCGCGACGGATCAGGCAGATGTCGCTCGAAGTCCCGCCGACCTCGACGAACACGCCGTCCGACAGGCGCTCGTACAGCAGCGCCGCCGCGACACCCGCCGCCGGCCCCGACAGCATCGTCAGGATCGGCCGCTTGCGCATCGCTTCGATGTCCATGATCCCGCCGTCGCTGCGCAGCACCATGAGCGGGGCGGTCACGCCGCTCTCCTTCAACGCGCTCTCGGTCAGGTTCGCCGTCTCCAGCATCTTGGGCAGCATGCTGGCGTTGATCACGGCCGTTCGCGTGCGGATGCGCAGGCCCCAGATCTGCGACAGCTCGCTGGCCGCGGTCGCGGGCAGCCCGCGTTCCCGCGCCAGCTCGACGACGCGCTCCTCGTGCACACGGTCCTCGACACCGAAGGCCTGCGACGCGACGACGGCGCGCGCGCCCTCGGCGGCCAGCTCGTCCAGCGCGCGACGCGCGTCGTCGTCCTTCAGGCCGTGCGCGGTGTCCAGGAAACGAGAGAACGTCCGCAGGTGGACGCCCCGCGCGAGCTCGACGTCCCCGAGGCGCGTCTCGCGCTTCGCACGCACCGCCGCGGCCCCCGCGGCGAGGCCCACGATGCCCACGGGCGCCACGTCGCCCTCGAGGAGCGCGTTCGTCGCCTGCGTCGTGCTGTGTGCCACGAGCACGACCTCGGACGGCGCGATCCGGGCTTCGAGGAGCAGCTTCTGCAGCGCGTCGACGACACCGCGCGCGACGCCTTCACGGGCGTGGTGCGTCGTGGGCACGACGGACTTGCCGACGAGCTCGAGCGTCGCGGCGTCCACCGCGACGGCGTGCGTGAACGTGCCGCCGACGTCGATCCCGACCTTGACGCGGCGCGCGCTCATCGCATGGTCAGCGCCGCGCCGACCGCGAGTCCGGCGAAGGCCAGCGCCCAGGCGTAGGGCAGGAGACGCAGCATCAACGTCTGCGGATCGACGCGCAGCTCGTTCGCGAGCCAGACGTTGGCCGTGTTCGTCGGATCGCAGATGCCTTGCACCTGCCCGACGGAGAAGAGGACGGCCATCGCGGCCGCGGGCGGCAGTCCGCCGGACGTCGTGAGGATCGCCGCGGTCCCGAAGCCGAGTCCCCAGACGTTCAACGGGCCGCGGTACAGCGACAACGGCGCCGCCAGACCGAACCCGACCACGTAGCCGAGGGGCGTCGTCGGCACGCAGGCCGCGACGTACGGCTCGATGGCGGCCAGCACGGGCCACGCGCCGTCGCGTCCCGCGGGCCCGATGACCGCCGTGACCAGCACGCCGATCCCGATCATGAGCAGCACGGCCGGAATGGAGCTCTGGGCGCCTTCGACGAGGCTCTGCACGGTCATCGACAGCGATCCCGGCCGCAGCGTGGCGATCCACGCGTACGCGATGCCGATCACGAAGGCCGGCAGGACCGGCAGGTCGAACACGACGACTCCGGCGAGCGGCACGAGCGGGATCAGGTAGGCCCACGGACGCACGCGTGCGACCTCGCGGCGCCAGCGTGGCGCCCGGCGCAGCGCGTCGATCGCGATCCACGCGACGAGCAGGGCGAACAGTCCGCCCAGCACGAGCTGCGCCGGAGCCTTCCAGGCCGGCGGACCCTCGGCCGTTCCTCCGCGGACGGAGAGCCACGCTCCGAGGCCGGCGAGCGACAGCGTCCCGAGCACCCATCCCGCGAGGTGCGCCGGACGCCGCTCGGCTCCGCTGCGCGCCAGCTCGATCGCGACGAACGCGACACCGGCGGCCAACGTCAGGAGGAACACGATCAGCGCGAAGCTCGCGACCTCGTTGGGCGCGAGGCCCAGCGTCGATTGGTACACGACCCAGTTGCCCGCGTTCAGCGTGCCGCCCAGGCTGATCCCGAAGAGCAGCACGCCGCCGGCGACCACGGGCTCGACACCGGTGGTCGCGAGGACGGGCAGCACCACCAGCGCCACGAGGATCACCGCGCCGAGGCCGCCGACGCTCGTGAAGAGCAGCGCCGCGAGCAGCATGGAGAGGACGCTGACGGCCAGCGGCCCTTCGCCGAAGAGCTCCGCCCCGCCCTTCACCAGGCTCTCGGCCGTGCCCGACTTCTGCATCTGCGACGAGAGCATCCCGCCGAAGAGCGCGACCACCATCGCTTCGTGGAGCCGCAGGGATCCCGCGCCGATCACGCCCGCGAAGAGGTCGCTCGCCGTGGCGTCGGGCGAGAGGACCGCCGCGCCGCCCGCGATCGCGATGCCCATGAGCGGCAGCGCCAGGATCGCCGGCAGCACGCGCGCCACCATCGTCGCGAGCCCCGCGAGGAAAACACCGGCGATCCAGAGCGCGAGGAGCAAGAGCGGCGCGTCCGCTACGGCGCTTCGGCCCAGACCGGATCGTTCGCCGCTCGGGCCCCGCTCATGTGCTCGACCACCTCGTCGGCGAGCGCGCGGAAGTCGGCGGCGGCCGCGCAGCGCGGGTCGACGACCTGGACGGGCGAACCGAGGGCCGCGCACTCGCGCAGCCGCACGCTGGACCGGATCGTCGTGTCGAAGAGCAGCCCGCCGAGCTGCGCATGCATGCCGACGAGCAGCTCGCGCGCGATGCGGGCGCGCTTGTCGAAGAGCGTCGCGACCGCGCGGACCGCGAGCGGGCGCTCCCGGGTGTTCGCCGAGGCGCGCAGGAAGGAGCGCGCTCGCAGCGCGCCCTGCAGGGCGAACGCGCCCGACTCGACGACGAGGATGGCCGTGTCCGCGGCGCGCAGCGCGTTCGCCGACAGGACGCCGTCCGCGCGCGGCGGACAGTCGAGCAGCACGACGTCGTAGTCCTCGCTGGCGCGCCACAGCGCCGCGGCGAGCCGCGACTCGGGTCCCAGCTCGCGCTCGGCCTCGGCCTCGAACAGGGCCAGCGACTCGGTCGCGGGCACGAGTTGGATGCGCCCGGGAGCCGCGACGACCACGCCCTCGATCTCGCGCTCGCCGCGCAGCACCTCGAGCGTCGTGCGGTCCTCGTCGGGCGCGACGCCGAGGCCCAACGTGGCGTGGGCCTGCGGATCGAGGTCGACGAGCAGGACGCGCTCGCCGCGCGCCGCGAGCGCCGCCGCGAGGTTGACGGCCGTCGTGGTCTTGCCACAGCCGCCTTTCTGGTTCACGAACGCGAGGACGTGCATGGTCGAGCCGGGGCCCCTGCTCCGGTCCGGGTCCGCGCTCCGTGGAGCGCGGACGGAGCGGGGACGACCCGGATCGTGCCGGACCGAAGCCTGGATTTCCACGGCGTCCAGACGAGGGGGTGTCCGCCGGGTTCAGGATCGACGAGCTGCAGCAGTCCAAGGCACCGGAGTCGAAGGCCTCGTCGCGGCGCGAGCCGACCGGGGTGGGAGACCAATCCTTCGGCGCCCCCGGCTAGACGTCGAGCCGGAGGCTCTCGAAGCCGCCGGCCTGCCGCGCGGCGAGGTCGGCGAAATCCACCGGATGGATGCAGGCCGCCAGGATCTCCGCGCTGTCCGCGAGCCGCGGCCCGGGTCGGTTGAAGAAGGCGTTGCCGTCGGCGAGCCACAGGGCACCCGCGCGCACGGCCGGCCAGGGCATCGCGCGGAACAGCTCGCGCAGGGTCCCGAGCTCGACGCGCGTGCGCTCCAGCGCGAATCCGCAGGGCTTCACCAGCACGACGTCGGGCGCGGGGTCTAGCGCGGCGAGTTCCTCGCGCGACAGCGTCGGCGCGTGGTCCCCGGCTCGCGTCACCAGCGCGCGGCCGCCGGCGATCTCGACCAGCTCGGGCATCCACGTGCCGCCCACCATGACGGGGTCGATCCACTCGATCGTCAGCACGTTCGGCCGCGAACCGAGGGCGCTCGAGCGGCGCGCGAGCGCGGCCAGCCGCTCCTCGATCCCGCGCACGACCAGGCCCGCCTCGCGCTCGCGCCCCGTCGCCGCGCCGACCTTCCGGATGTCGTCCCACACGTCGGCGAGTCGCGTCGGGTGCAGGTTCACGATGCGCGTGCCCGGACGCGCGATCGTGGCGACGGCCTTCTTCACGTCGTCGAAGGACACGGCGCACACGTCGCACAGGTCCTGCGTGACGATGACGTCGGGCGCGACCTCGGCCAGCCGCGCCACGTCGATGTCGTAGACCGCCAGGGCGTCGCGCAGCACCGCGCGCACGTCGCGGTCGATGTCGCGGCTGGACCAGGAGTGCCCGATCTTCGCCGAGGTCAGGACCGGCCGCCCGACGACGCCCGGAGGGAAGTCGCACTCGTGGCTCACGCCCACCAATGCGTCCTGGAGGCCCAGGGCGCAGACCATCTCGGTCGCGGACGGGAGGAGGCTCGCGACGCGCATCGCTGGGATTCTCGTGGGTCGGGGAACGTCGGGACCGGGTGGGTGGGCCGGCACCCTAACCGGGATGGTACGGACGCATCCACGGCACGGGGTCGATCCGGGGGCGCGCGCGGTAGCCGCGAGGGCGCGGCGGGGTACCCTGACGCCCCCCGAGTCCCGCCGAGCCCCCGTGTCGCACCGCACCCACCTGAAGAAGCTCCTCCGGCCGACCTGGTCGCTCGCGCGCCTGTCCTGCGTGCTGCTCGCCGTCCTGGGCACCAGCGCGTCCGCGGCGCAGTTGAAGCTGCCCGGGAAGCCGCGCGAGGACGCGCCGTCGGGCGGTTCGATCGCGCCCTACCGGGTCTGCTCCGTCTGCTCGGCACGCAACTACACGAACGTGCCCAGCGGCCGGCAGGACGCGCAGGGCCGCGAGCTCGCCTGGTGCGACACGTGCAAGCGCGACACGCCGCAGGCCTACTCCACGGCGACGAACTCCGGCCCCGGGATCCCCGAGGCGGCCGGAAACGGTCAGCTCAAGCTGCCGCGCGCCGTCCCCGGGGTCCCCGAACCCGCGGCCCCGGTCCCGGCCAAGCCGGTCGAAGGAGCGCAGGCTCCGCCGAAGCACGGCCCCGCGCCGGCTCCCGACGCGCAGGGCGGCATGACGCCCGCCGCGGCCTTCGTCTTCGCCGAGGTCGCCAAGTTGCCGAGCTCCGAAGAGGGCACGGCACAACGCGCCGTCGAGAGCCTGCTCGCGCTGCGCGAGGACGGCCTCGCCGCGTGCCGCATCGCGCTCTTCGACGAGAAGAGCGTGCCCATCGTCGTCGCCGCGCGCACACTCCTGCGCGGGGGCGTGCCGGCCGATGCCGACCTCGTGGTGCGCCGCCTGCGCGCGAAGCTCCCGACGGGCGCCGGTGCGCCGCTCCTGCGCGCCGTCGTCGAGGAGGACCCGGTGCGCGCGACGCCCGAGCTCTTCGCGAGCCTCCTCGATCACACGCAGGCTGCGCTGCGCAACGCGGCCAGCCGCGAGTTGGGCACGCGACTCACGGAGTCGACGTTGCCGCTGCTCGACCCGGCCCTCGCGAGCACGCGCACGGAGACGCGCGCGCTGGCGCTCGAGCTCGCGGCCCGGCTGCCCGGCCCGCGCGCGACCGCGGATCTCCTGGCGCGCCTCGAGGACGCGAACGCGCGCGTCGCGTCGGCCGCGGTCACGGCGCTGCGCGTGCGCGACGACGCGGGGCTCGACACGGAGCTCCTGCGGCGCACGTTCCAGCAGCGCTGGATCCTCCGCCCGAATGCCTACGCGCTGCTCGCGATCCTGGAACGCGAGGACGCCCAGCTGCGCCCGATCCTCCTCGACGAGCACGTCGAGCCGCTGCTCGAGTCGCTGACGTCGAACGATCCGTTCCTGTCCGGCACGTGCGCCGCCGCGCTCGCGGGGCTCGGATTCCGCAGTGCGCGCTCCGACGTCTCGCAGTGGCTGGACGGCCAGGTCCCCGACCGCCTCGTGCTGGCTGTGTCGGGCAAGGTCTTCCACGAGGACCACAGCTCGCTGATCGGGCCCGCCGTGCGGCGCCTGCGCCTCCTCTCGGGCGAGACGTTCGGTCCCGACGGCCCGGCCTGGGTCGACTGGTGGGTCCGTTCCCGCGTGGGGTTCAAGGCGCGGCGCGCAGCGCTCACGATCCAGCCCGGCGAGGAGGGCGCGATCCGTCTCTCCGCCTTCGCACCCGACCACGATGCGGGGGTGGACCTCGACGTCGAGCTCGTGGGCCCCGATGCAGTCACGCGGACGAGCGCGCGGCGCGAGGAGATCCGTCTCACGGCCTCCCAGGCGGCCGAGGTCAGCGCCGCGCTGACGCGCGAAGGCGTGCTCGCGGCGGAACGGATGCCCGGCGCGTACCAGAGCGAAGGCCGCGACGACCGCACGCTGGAGATCGAGGTGCGCGGACGAGCCAAGGCCTTCGTCGCCGGTCCGCGCGCGAAGGAACCGTGGTTCGAGAAGCTGCTCTCGCTGGCCGCGGCCCTCCGTGAGCGCAACCGCTGGCAGCTCCTGGTCGCGGCGCCCGTCGCCGGCGGCGAGCGGGCCGCCTGGGACGCGGAGGCCGCCTGGTGGTCGGCGGAGCAGACCGAGCCCGAGCGTCTCGCCCGACTGGACGGACTCGCGCTCGGCGCGCTGCGCGGATCGACCGCGCCGCGGCGCGACCGCGCGCTCGACGAGCTCGAGCGCGCGCGCGCGTCGGGGAGGCTCTCGCCCGATGCGTTCCCCGAACTGCTGCTCGCGTTGCGCCGCGAACCGAACCCGGGCGAGCGCGCGCAGCGGCTGACGGCGCTGGCGATCCATGCCGGCTGCGCGGGCGCCGAACGCCTCCCGTCCGCGACCGCGCAGCGGATGCTCGACGGGATCGAGGAGGGCTTCGCCGCGGGAGGCAACGATCTCGTCGCGCTCGTGCTGGGCGCGAGCGAACGGACCTTCGTCCGCAGGCTGGCCGTCGACGACAGCCTGGCGCTGCGGCGCGCCGCCACGGAAGTGCTCGGCCACGCGCCGGACGAGGAGGACGCGCGCGTCCTCATGAAGCTCCTGAACGATCCCGACGCGCGCGTGCACACGGCGGCCGCGGAAGCGCTGGGCTCGGCCAAGGTCGAGATCGCGCGCGACGATCTCCTCTCGCGCGCGCGGCTCGGGCGCGGGACCATGCGCCGGGCTGCTCTGCGCGCGGCCGGATCGCTCGGCGGTCCCAACGTGCTGGACGCTCTCGTGCTGGGACTCGCCGACGCCGACGCCGACGTGCGCCTCGCGGCCGTCGAAGGGCTGGGCCGCCTGCGCGCTCCGACCGCGGCCCAGGTGCTCGTGAACCTCCTCTCGGAGACGGGCGACGCGCCGGTTCGCGACGCGTCGCGCGCGGCGCTCGCGCGGATCGGCGAGCCGGCCCTGCCCGCGCTGCGCCGCGCGGCCGAAACCCCGAACGGCAAGGCGCGGCGTGAAGCGGCCCTCGTGCTGGCGCAGCTCGGTTCGCCCGACGCGGCGCCGCCGCTGCTCGCGATCGTGAGCCAGGACCGCGAGGACAAGCTCGCGGCGAACGAACTCGCGGTGCTGTCGTGTTTCGATCCGCGCGGCACCTCCGCCGAGCCGGCGAACGCGTGGTGGACGTGGTGGGATGGCGTGCGGCACGACGACGCGCTCGTGTGGTTCCGCGCGGGAGTGGAACGGCTCGGCATCCCGCAGCCGCCCGCGGGCGCGCTCGAGGGCGCGGGCACGCTCGAGGGGCAGCGCTTCCTGCTCACCCTGCTCGACCGCGAGGAGACGTGGCTCCCGGAACGTGCCTGGCGCGAACTCGCGCGCCTGGCCCGGGAGGACCTGGGCGAGTTGCCCCCGCGCGGTTCGCTGCGTTCGAAGTGGGTGCGGGAGCGCCGCGCGGGGCTCGCGGCCCGCGAGGCGGCGGGCGGAACCCGGCGGTGAGCGCGCGGCGGAAAAGCGGCGCGCGCTCCGGCCCGTCGGCGGAGCGCAAGTGGCTGTTCCTGCTGCTCCTCGTGGCGCTGGCCTTCTTCCTGTTCGAGGGCGTCGTCTACGGACCCCGGGTCGTCCGCCAGGTCTGGAGCCAGGTCGGCGTCCGCCGCGTCGAGGAGCACGCCGAGATCGTGCGCACGGCGGCCCAGGAGAGCCACGTCGATCCCTGCCTCCTGGCCGGGATCATGTACGTCGAGAGCCGCGGCCGCGTGGACGCCGTCTCGAGCGCCGACGCCCTGGGACTGTTCCAGTTGAAGGTCGCGGCCGCGGGGGATTCCGCGAAGCGTCTGAAGATCCCGCCGCCCGCGCGCGGCGACCTCCTGTCGGATCCGCTCCTGAACGCGCGCCTCGCCGCGAGTCACGTCGCCTGGCTGTATCGGCTCGAAGGGCCCGACCTGGAGCGCGTCCTGGTCGCCTACAACGCCGGGCGCGGCAAGCTGAAACAGATCATCTCGGACGCGGGTTCGTTCGACGCCTGGCGCGCGCAGCGCGACCGCGACGGGAAGAGCGAGACACTCCAGTACGCGCGCGACGTCCTGCGTTTCGCGGAGCGCTTCCGCGAGCGCGGCGTGATCACCGGGACGGCCGCGGGGAGCCTGGTGGCGACCACGCCGTCCGGCACGCGCTGAACCGACCGCCCCGGCCTCGGCTCGGCGGGAGGGGGGGCGCGGGGCGGCCGCCACGCCCGGTACGAACCCCGTGTGCGCCCGCGTTCTGGCCCGACACCTCGGTATCCTGCCGGGCCAACACGGGAGGCACGCCGCCGTAGAGGCGACTCCGAACCCGCCGAGACCCCTCCGGATGACCACGACCGCCACCGCACCCGCCGCTGAAGAAGTCCAACGCCACGCCGCCTGGATCGGCGACCTGAAGGGGTCGCTGGGCGAAGTGGTCGTCGGCCAGGAGGGGCTCGTCCAGAGCCTCCTGATCGGGCTCCTGACCGGGGGCCACGTGCTCCTCGAGGGCGTCCCCGGGCTGGCGAAGACGCTGGCCGTGTCGAGCCTCGCGCGCGGCGTCCACGGCTCGTTCGCGCGGCCGCAGTTCACGCCCGACCTCCTGCCCTCGGACCTCGTCGGCACCGAGATCTACAACCAGAAGGACGGCACGTTCACGGTCCGCAAGGGTCCGCTCTTCGCGAACTTCGTGCTGGCCGACGAAGTCAACCGCGCGCCGGCCAAGGTGCAGTCGGCGCTGCTCGAGGCCATGCAGGAGCGGCAGGTCTCGATCGGCGGACACACGTTCCCGCTGCCGAAGCCGTTCCTCGTCCTGGCGACGCAGAACCCGCTCGAGCAGGAGGGCACGTATCCGCTGCCCGAAGCCCAGCTGGACCGGTTCGCGTTGAAGGTGGTCGTGGGCTACCCGGGGCGCGAGGACGAATTGGCGATCCTCGAGCGCATGGCCAGCACGGCGCCGAAGGTCGACGCGCGCCAGGTCGTCGGGCTCGAGGACATCGCGGCTGCGCGCGCCGTCGTCGATCGGGTCACGCTCGACAAGCGGCTCGCGGAGTACGTCGTCGCGCTCGTCATCGCGACGCGCGAGCCGAAGCGTGCCGGGCTCGCGGAGCTCGAAGGACGCATCCAGTACGGCGCGAGCCCGCGCGGCACGATCTGGCTCGCCCTCTGCGCGCGCGCGCACGCCTTGCTCGCGGGCCGCGCGTACGTGACCCCCGGCGACGTGAAGGCGGTCGCGATCGAGGTGCTGCGCCACCGCGTCACGCCGACGTACGAGGCCGAAGCCGAGGGCCTGACCTCGGACGCCCTCGTGAAGCGTGTCCTGGAGACGGTGCCGGTTCCCTGACGATGCTCGGGATCGTCCGAACCGACGAAGGATCCGGGCCCGAGAAGCGCGCACCGCTTCTCGAGCCCGATCTCGCCGCTCGCGTGCAGCGCATCCGCGTGCGCACGCACCGGCTCGTCACCACGGCGCTGTCGGGCGGATATCGCAGCACGTTCCGCGGCCAAGGCCTCGAGTTCAGCGAGGTGCGCGCGTACCAGCCCGGCGACGACGTGCGCCGCATCGACTGGAACGTCACGGCGCGCATGGGCGAGCCGTTCATCAAGTCCTACGCGGAGGAGCGCGAGCTCTCGATCGAGCTCGTCGTCGATACGAGCCGGGCGATGGACTTCGGCACGCGCCTGCGCACGAAGCGCGAGGCGGCGGCGCAGTTCTCGGCGCTCATCAGCTTCGTCGCGCTGCGCAACCAGGACCGCGTCGGCCTCCTGCTCTTCGGAGATCAGCCCGGCCTCCACCTGCGCGCGCGCAAGGGGTCGAGTCACGTGCTGCGCATCGTGCGCGAAGTCCTCGCGGCACGGCCCAGCGCGGGCGGCGGGGGGCTCGGCGTGGCCCTCGAGCACACCGAGCGCACGCTGCGTCGCCGTTCGGTGGTCTTCGTGGTCGGCGACTTCATCGGCGCGAATACCTGGGTGGATCCGATGCGGCGTCTGTCGATCCGCCACGACGTGATCGCGGTGCGCATCACGGATCCGCTGGAGCGCGAGCTGCCGCGCGCCGGACTGGTCGAGTTCCAGGAGGTCGGCACCGGGCGTCGGCTCGAGATCGACACGGACTCGAAGCGCGTACGGGACCACTGGCGTGCCTGCGCCGAGGATCGCCGCCGCCGCACGAACGAGGACCTGGCCCGCGCGCGGGCCGACGTGATCGACCTCGACGCGGGCGGCGAGCTGGGCGAGCCGGTCGCGACCTTCTTCCGCCGCCGCGTGGCGCGCAAGGGGGTGTCGCGATGATCGCGGTCCTGGCTCTGCTCCTCGGGGCCGACGTGAAAGCGAGCCTGGCCGCCGTGCCGGCTTCTGCCCAGGTCGGCGAGCCTGTCGTCCTGACCCTCGTGGTGGAGCGGCCGTCGGCGGTCGCCGTCGAGACGCAGAAGATCGAGCCGGGCGTCCTGGGCTCGTGGATGTTCGTCGAGTCCCTCGGCACGCGACGCGAGCCGAAGCGCGACTCACCGGGCACGCTCCTCGAGTCGACTTCCTGGCGCGCCTTCGCGCTCGAGGGCGGCGCGGCGCTCCCGCCCATCGAAGTGTCGTTCACGGCCGACGGCAATCCGCAGAAGATGCTGGCGGCGGCTGGCACGGTCGATGTCGCGCGTGCGCTGGGAGAAGGCGAGGACGAGGCCCGACCCGCCAAGGGATTCCGCGAACCGGTCGCGTGGGTCGGAGGCGGCTCGCGGCTCTCGTTCGCGGGCATCGCGGTGCTGGCCGTGCTCGTCGCGTCGATCGCGGCCTGGATCGCGCGCCGTCGCAAGCGTCGCGTGCCGCCGGCCGCGGGCCCGAGCGCGACCGAGCTGCTGGCGCGCATCGCTGTGGCGCCGAACGATGACCCGGGAGCGAACCGCGAGGTCCTCTACTCGGTCACGTGGATCGTGCGCAGCGCGATCGACACGCACGTCGGCGAGGTCCGCGCGTCGCGGACGGACGCGGAGTGGCTGTCGCTCGTGAGCGCGGACGCGCGCGTGCCCGAGGGCGCGCGCTCCGCCGCGCGACGCCTGCTCGAGCGTGCCGAACGCGTGAAGTATGCCGGGGAGAGTCCGACGCGTTTCGCCACCGAGGAAGCGCTGGCGGACGCGCGCGCGATCGTCGAGGCGCTCGTGCCGGACAGGGCCGCCGCATGAACGCCCTCGCGATCCTGCAGTCCGGCGCGGAGCCGATGAAGAGCGCGGCCGACGTGGGCTGGAAGCTCTTCGGCGCGTACTCGCTCTCGAACCCGTGGTTCCTCGCGCTCATCCCCGCCGGTGTCGCGCTGCTCCTCCTCGGCCGATCCGGCCGTGCGCGGGCACGCTTCCCGTCGCTTCCGGACACGCGGTCGCCGCGTTCGCTGCGTCAGCGCCTCTCGTGGTTGGTCCCCGTGCTGCAGGTCGCCGCGCTGGCGGGCATCGCGGTCGCGCTGGCCCGGCCGCTGCGCGGCAGCGTCGAGTCGTCGACGACGAGCGAGGGCGTGGACATCGCGTTGGTCATCGACCGCTCGGACTCCATGCGCGCCGAGGACCTCGCGCAGGGCACGTCACGCCTCGACGTCGTGAAGGGCGTCGTGCGCGACTTCGCCACGCGGCGCATGACCGACCGCGAGGGCGCGGCCGACAGCATCGCGCTCGTCGTGTTCGCGATGTACCCGCAGCTCCTGTGCCCGTTCACGCTCGACGTGGACGCCGTCACCGGGTTCATCGGCGGGCTGCAGATCGCGCAGAATCCGGCCGAGAACGGCACGGCGATCGGTTCCGGCCTGGCCAAGGCCGTGCAGCTCCTGCGCCAGTCGAACTCCAAGTCCAAGGTCGCCGTGCTGCTCACCGACGGCGAGAACAACGTCTTCCACGTGCCGCCGCTCGAGGCCGCGGACTTCGCCGCGCGCGAGAAGGTCAAGGTCTACACGATCTTCGCCGGGCGCTACGCGTACCGACCCGACTTCCTCGGCCGGCCGGGCTACTCGGATCAGGAGATCGACACGGGCGACCTCCAGGAGATCGCGAAGCGCACGGGCGGCCGTTTCTTCCGCGCGCGCGACCGCGCGGAGCTCGACACCGCGTACGCCGAGATCGAGAAGCTCGAGCGCACCGAGCGCGTCACGCGGCGCTGGAGCGAGACCTTCGACCTGTACCCCTGGTTCCTGGGCCCGGGGCTCGCGCTCTACGTGCTCTCCTGGCTGGCTTCGGCCACGTGGTTCCGGAGGGCGCCGTGATCGCGGTCGTGCGGTTCCTGGGGTTCGACGTGCTGGCTCCCGAGCGCATCGCGTGGGCCTGCGGCGCCCTCGCCGTCCTCCTCGTCGGCCTGTGGTCGCTGCGACGCCGGAGGATCGAGCGCGAGCGCCTCGTCGCCGAGCGCCTGGTCCCGCGCGTGGTCCCGGGCTTCTCCCGCGGCCGCGCGCGCGCGCGGGTGGTGTTGGCCGCGGCCGCCGCGCTCTTCGCGGCGCTCGCCGCGGTCGGGCCGGTTCGCGGCTACACGTTGCGCGACGTGGAGCGCAAAGGCATCGACCTCGTGGTCTGCCTGGACACGTCGCGGAGCATGCTCGTGCAGGACGTCAAGCCCGACCGGCTCACGCGCGCGAAGCGCGAGCTCGCAGGGCTCTTCGATCGCATGAAGGGAGACCGCGCGGCGTTGCTCGCGTTCGCCGGCGACGTGCGCGAGGTGGCGCCCCTGACCCACGATCGCGAGACGCTGAAGTCGTTCCTCGAGACCCTGACGCCGGCGGACAACCTGCGCGGCGGCACGGACCTCGGCACCGCGCTCGAGAAGGCGCTCGAGATGTTCGACGGCCGCACGGGCGCTCACGAGGCGATCGTGCTGGTGACCGACGGCGAGGACCTCGGGGCCCGCGGCTACGAGGTGGCGCAGAAGGCGAAGGAGCGCGGGATCCGCGTCTACGTGCTCGGCATGGGCACCTCGGGCGGCGGCAAGATCCCGGACGGCACGCAGGGTTTCGTGCGCGGCAGCGACACGAAGGAGGTCGTGAGCCGGATGGACCCCGAGAGCCTCGCGCGCATCGCGTCGGCCGCCGGCGGGGATTTCGCCACGATCGAGATGTCGCCGATCCCGCTCGAGGAGCTCTACGAGAAGCGCATCGCGCAGCTCGAAGGGCGCGAACTCGAAGGCGGTCAGGAGCGCATCCCGCACGATCGCTACCAGTGGCCGCTGGTCGTCGCGGCGGCGTGCATGCTGTTCGAGTTCGGCCTGCGCGAGCGGCGTAGCGTCCGTGCCGGAGGTGTCGCGTGATCGGTCTCCTCCTCGTCCTGGCCCAGTCCGCTCCGGCGCCGGCCTCCGTGCCGGACGCAGCGCCCGTCGCGGCCGCGGCCGCGCCGGTCGAGGCCTGGGACCGGCCGTTCGCCGAGGGACTGGCCGAGATCCGCCGCCGCGCCGAGGCGGGCGCGATCGACGACGCGGTCGCCATCGCCGAGCGCCTGGCGGTCCCGAACGCGCTGGCGCGCCAGATCGAAGCCCTCGTCCGCGCCGACGGCTGGCGCGCCCGCGCGGGCCGCGCGCTCGAGTCGGTGGGGGACGCGCTCGACCTCGTGGGGCCGCCTCCCGCCGTCCGCGCCGAGGCCCAGTACGCTCGCGCTGTCGCCCTGTCGCTGGGGGCCCTGCGCGCGGGGGCCGAGGACGAGCGGGCTCTGCGCCGCGAGCAGGCGCGCCTCGCATTCGAGAGCGCGCGGCTCCTCGCGGGTCCCGGCGTGCTGCGCCTCGACGCGACGTACGACCAGGGACTGCTCGCGTTCGGAGCGGGCGAGGAGCAGCGCGCGCTGATCCCGGAGATCTCCGGCAAGCCGGCGCAACCCCCGGCGCCCGCGCCGGCAGGCGCCCAGCCCGCGAAGCCTCCGGACCCGTTGCAGCTCGCGCGCTCCGCGTACGTGGCGGCCCGCGAGCGGTTCGTGGAGCGCCTGCGCATGGATTGGCGCGATCCCGACACGCAGGCGAGCGTCGAGCTCGTCCAGCGGCGCCTGCGCGAGCTCGCCCAGATCGAGCGCAAGCGTGAAGAGGAGAAGCAGAAGCAGGAAGAGCAGCAGAAGGACGACCAGAAGGACCAGCAGAAGCAGGACCAGAAGGATCCCAAGAAGGACCAGCAGAAGGACGACTCCAAGGATCCGAAGAAGCCCGAGGAGCCGCAGAAGCAGGATCCCAGCCAGGACCAGAAGCCGGACCAGAAGCCGGATCCGAAGGAACCGCAGAAGCAGCCGGACCCGCAGGACGCCAAGAAGCCGGAGGACGCGCAGAAGCCCGAGCCGAAGCCCGGGGACGCGCAGGAAGCTCCGAAGATGAGCAAGGAGGAGATGCTCCAGCTCCTCGAGCGCCTCCAGAAGATCGAGGACGTGCAGCAGGAGCTGCAAGAGAAACTGAAGCGCATGCGCAAGGTCTCGGTGGAGAAGGACTGGTGAACATGCGATCGCGAATCGAATCCATCCGGCGCGCGCTGCTCGGCGTGTCCGCCTTCGTGCTGCTGGCCGCGCTGGCCGTCGCGCAGAAGACGCCGACCATCAAGGCGCGTCTCGATCCCATGACCGTGAAGCTGGGCGGACAGGCCTCGCTCTTCGTCGAGGTCGAGAACGCGCAGGCCGGGGAGATCGTGGCCCTGCCGACCGTCGAGGGACTGCGCTTCGGACCGATCGGTCCGCCCGGGATGTCGAGCTACACGGAGATCGTGAACGGGCGTGTTTCGAGCAAGATCTCGCTGACCTGGCGCATCGCCGTCCAGCCGATGCAGAAGGGGGAGTACCTGATCCCGCCCTTCACGGTCCGCGCGGACGGGCGCGACCTCGTGACGCGCGAGCTGCGCCTCCTGGCCGACGAGGACTTCCGCGGCGACGAGCTGGGCCTCCTCGAGATCGACGCGCCCAAGGAAGTCTGGCAGGGGCAGCCCTTCACGCTCGAGATCCGCATGGGCATCGAGACGGGGATCCAGGGCCGGCTGAACCGCTACGACCTGGCGCTGCCGTGGCTGGGCGAACTCGGCGGACTCGTCGAACTCGAGGACCTGCCGATCCCGTCGAATCGGTCGGCCGGCAAGATCCTGCTCAACTCCCGCCAGGAGCTGGAGGTCGAGGGCTTCGGCACGCGCAAGGTCGGCAACGCGAACTTCTACGTGCTGCGTGTGCGCAAGCGCTTCCTCGCCACGCGTCCCGGATCGTTCACCTTCCCCACGAGCCACTTCGAGTTCGGTCACCGCGGCGACGGCTTCTCGCGCCTCCTGGGCGGGGGCTCGGAGGACTTCGCCTACTTCAAGCGCGCGCCGGCCTTCGAGGTCCTCGTCAAGCCGATACCGGAGGAGGGGCGCCCGATCGACTGGTCCGGAGGCATCGGCACGTTCGAATCCTCGGCGATCCCGGATCGCCGCGACGTCGTCGCGGGCGACTCCATCAAGCTGACGGTGGAGTGGACGGGCGAGGGGAACCTGGAGTTCTTCGATGCGCCCGACCTCGCCCGCCTCGACGCGTTTCGCGCGTTCCGCGTGTACGGCACACAGGATCGACGGACGCCGAACCGCCGCGCGGTGACCTACGACCTGGCGCCGATCGAGGCCAGCGTGACCGAGATCCCCGCGGTGCCGCTGCAGATCTTCGACACGGCGACGGGGCGCTACGCCGCGGTCGCGACCAAGCCGGTCCCGATCCGCGTGCGGCCGCTCGTCGGCGCGACCGGGCTCACGTCGGCGGCTCCCGCGGCCACGACGACGGTCGACCTGCGCGACATCCAGACGCGCGCGGAGGACGACGCGCCGCCCGCGGCGCCCAGCGGATCCGCGCTCGGCGCGGTCGCCGCGGCGATCCTGGCCGGCTGGCTCGCGCTGCGCGCCTGGGTCCGCCGTCGCGGCGATCCGGACGCTCCACGGGAACGCGCGCGACGCCGTGCACGCCGCGAACTGGAGCGCGCGCTGCGCGGCGCTCGCACAGCCGAAGAGCAGGCCCGCGCCGTGCATGCGTTCCTGGCGGCCCGCAGCGGCGAAACGCCCGAAGCCTGGGCCGGCCGCGACCCGGTCGCGTGGGCGCGTTCGCTCGCTGCGGAGTCCCGGCGCATCCGCCCGGAGGACGCGGACGCGCTGCGGCAGCTCTTCGCGCGCCTCGACGCGGCGATCTGGGGCCCGGCGAACGGCACGAAGCTCGACGAGCGCGACGTCCTCGCGCTGGCGGACCGCGTCGCGGCCGGAGGACTCTGATGCACGGCTGGATTCGCAGTCTCTTCGTCGCGTTCCTGACCTTGCTCGCGAGCGGAGCCTACGCCCAGGAGTCGCGCGACGCCGAGGCGATCGCGGCCTACCGGGCTGGCGACCTCGCGCGCGCGAGAGAGTCCTGGACGCGCGTCCTCGCCGCCGAACCGCGCGTGGCGGGCGACGAACGCGCGCGCATCCTCCACAACCTCGGGAACCTCGCTTTCCGCGAGGGGCGCGTGCTGGAGTCCGTCGGCTGGTTCAGCGCCTCGTTGCGCCTGCGCCCGCGCGACGCGGACACTTGGTCGAACCTCGAGCATGCGCGGCGCGAGGCGAAGCTGGACCCCGCCGACCGCGGCGATCTCGGCGCGACCCTCCGGCGGCTGCTCTCGGCCTTCACGCCGTCCGAGGCGCGCCTCCTGGCTCTCGGTGGACTCTGCGCCTGGGCCGCCGCGCTCGCGTTCGAGGCCCTGCGTGGCGGTCGTACGGCCCGCTGGTTCGCTCTCGGCGGCGCGGCGTTCGCGTTGCTCCTCGCTTCCCCGTGGGTGCACGGCGTGGTGACCCGCGTCGATCGACCCGCACTCGTCGTCGAGGAGGGCAAGGCGCTCGTCCGCAGCGAGCCGCGGACCGAGGCCGCCGTGGTGGCCGAGGCCGCGGCGGGCTCCGAGGTCGAGGAAGTCGATGCGTTGCCGGGATGGAGCAAGATCCGGACTGCGGAGGGCCTGGAAGGCTGGGTGGCCGCGACCTCGACCTTCGGTCTCGCGCGCTGAAGGACGCCGGCCAGGGCACCCGCCCGGTTCGCGTCCCTCTTGCATCGCGCCCCTCGATCCGGGAGCGTCGTCGCCATGCGGGCCACCCCGACCCTGATCGCGATCCTGTGCCTGGGCACACTCGGTTGCGGTCCGCATCCCTCCGCCGTTCGGCAGAGCCGCGGCGTCCTCGTGATCGCCGTCGACGCGTTGCGCGCCGACCATGTCTCCGGATTGGGGTACGACCGACCCACCACGCCCGCGCTCGACCGCCTCGCCGAGCAGGGGGTCACGTTCACGGATGCCTGGTCGGCCTCGCCGGACGTGCTGCCCGCGCATGCGGCCCTGCTCACCGGATGCGACCCGGGCCTGGCGCACCGGCCCGGCCTCGCACGCGGCGGACCCGCGAGCGACCTCACTTCCTGGCGGCTCCCCGACGGACTCCCCAGCCTGGCCCAGGAGTTCCTGGCGCGCGGGTTCGAAACCGCCGGCTTCGCCGATCATCCCGCGGTGTCGCCGATCCGCGGCGTCGCGCGCGGGTTCCAGATGTTCGGCGGATACCGCGAAGACGCCGTCGATCCCGAGCTCGAGCTGGGCTTCGAGGGCGTCGCGACGAAGTTCATGCACTGGCTCGGGGGCCGCTCCGCGACCGCGGACTGGTTCGCGTACCTGGAGGTGAACGACCTGGAGCGCGTCTGGACGCGCGCGACCCCCGATCCGCGTTGGGAGGCCCAGTACGAGCCGCGTCCCGAGCTCGGCTACATGCCGCCCGTCGCCGAGGGCGACCACGCCTTCTTCGCGATCCCGAAGTCGCGCTGGGCGCGCGTGCCGAGGACGATCGGCGAGTACGAGGTGCGCTACGACGGGGCGATCAGCCGACTCGACGTGAAGCTCGGGAGGCTCGTCGAGCGACTGCGTCGGATGGGGCGTCTGGAGAACACCACGATCGTCGTCGTCGGCACGTTCGGGGTGTCCTTCGGCGAGGGCGGCCTCTACCTCGACACGGGAGCCCTCGATGCGGCGGACCTGCGGGTGCCGCTCGTCGTGCGCCCCGGGGCCGATCTCGCCATGCAGCGCGGCGCGCGGCTCGACGGCATCGCGAGCCTGGTGGACCTCGCGCCGACCCTCCTCGATCTGCACGGGTTGCGCGTTCCCCCGGGCATGAGCGGCGTGAGTCACGCCGCGCGGATGCGCGCGCCCGACGCGAATCCGCCGCGCACCAGCGTGCACGCCGCCGGCGGATTCCAGCGCGGAGTCGCGGTCATCGACGCGCAGTGGATCCTCTCGCGCGTTCGCCCCGCGGAAGGCACGAGCGATCTCCTCGTGCGCTCCTGGTTCGGCGGCGACGAGCCGTCCGGTGCCGGTCTCGTCGAGCGCCTCGAGGCGCGCTCGGCCTCCGGTGGAGACCCCGAGGCGGCGCGTGCCCGCCTGCGTCCCGAACTGACGGCCTGGTCGGAGTGGATCGAGCGCGCGCGCTCGATCCTGCACGGACGGGTGGCGCCCGCGGCCGATCCGTCCACCGCCGCGGACCTGCGGCGGCGCGGGCTGCTGGGACGCTGAAGGCGATCGACGCCGGTCAGCGCGCCGGTGCCAGCGCCGGGTCCGCCACGTCGCGCGCGTCGAGACGCCAACCGCCGGGAGCGTCGACGAGCAGCGCCGCATGCGCCGGTCGATTGCGGAACGCGAAGCTCTCGCGCGGATCGAGCCCCAGCGCCCCGGTGACGAGGGCGCGGATCAGGTTGTAGTGGCTGGCGAGGACCGCCGTGCCGCCCGCGGCGGACTCGAGCGCGCGCTCGACGACCGGCCATCCGCGGGCGAAGAGCTCCGCGTCGGATTCGCCGCCGTGGCCCTTCCAGTGCCAGGGGTCCCGCAGGAACGCTTCGCGATCGGCGAGCCAGCGCGCGCGGAAGTCCGCGATGGGGAGCCCCTGCCAGGCTCCGCGGCTGACCTCCTTGAGTCCGGCGTGGATCTCGATCGCGGCTCGCGCGTGCTCCGCGATCGCTCCACCCATGGCTCGCGCGCGCGCGAGCGGCGAAGCGAGCACGATCGCGAGGGGCACGTGCGCGAAGTGACGGCCGAGCGCGCGCGTCTGTTCCTCGCCGAGAGCGGACAACGGGACGTCGGAGTCTCCGTAGGCCGTGTTCTCGAAATCGGCGTGGACTTCGGCGTGTCGCACGAGCCACAGGCGCGTCCCCGTGCCGCGGCTCGCCGCGGGCCGCGGGCCCGGGAGATCCAGGTCGGAGGGGAACTCGGGGTGCGGGATCGGGTGGCGCATGGGGATTGCACTGTGCAGGAAGCGCGGCTCGGATCCAACCTCCCCAGGCGACGGAACGGTGCGTACACTCCCGCCACCCATGCCCACGATCACATTCGTCCGCGACGGCTCGTCCATCCAGGTCCCTGCTGGCGGCTCCTTCCTGAAGGCCTGCCAGGACGAGGACGCGCCCCACGATTTCGGCTGCACCGTCGGCAGCTGCGGAACCTGCGTCCTGGTCTTCACGGCCGGCGCGGACAACGTCGCTCCGCCGTCGAAGGACGAGATGGAAACCCTCGACATGTGCACCGACGTCAAGGGCGCGCGACTGGGCTGTCAGCTCGTCGTGAAGGGCGACATCGCGGTCAAGCCGCTTTGACCGGCCCGCTCGCGGCGGGGGAGCCGTCCTCGCCCGGCGTTCGCTTGCGACGGAAGAGCGCGCCCAGGTCGTCGAACAGGCTGTAGGCGACGGGCGTCACGACGAGCGTCAGGAGCAGCGACAGGCTCTGCCCGCCGATCACGACGACGGCGATCGTCCGCCGCTCCTCGGCGCCCGGGCCCGATCCGGCCCACAGCGGCAGCATGCCCGCGACGAGCGCGAACGTCGTCATCAAGATGGGCCGGAGCCGGTCGCGATTCGCCTGCAGGATCGCCGGCAGGCGCTCCAGACCCTGCGCCCGCAGTTGGTTCGTGTGGTCGATCTGCAGGATCGCGTTCTTCTTGACCACGCCGAACAGGACCAGGATGCCGAGGGCGGAGTACAGGTTGAGCGTGCTGCCGCTCGCGTCCAAGGACCACAGCGCGAACGGCACCGACAGCGGGAGCGACAGGAGGATCGTCAGCGGGTGGACCAGGCTCTCGAACTGGCTCGCGAGGATCGCGTACATGAGCACGATCGAGAGCAGGAACGCCCACAGGAACTCCCGGATCGTCCGCTCCAGCTCGCGTCCCCGGCCCGAGACGCGCGTGGTGTAGGTGGTCGGCATGTTCATGGAGGCCGCGGCGCCCCGCAGCGCCTCGATGCGATCGGCGAGCGCGTAGCCCTGACCGACGGAAGCACGCAGGGAGACCTGGCGCTGCCGGTCCATGCGGTCGATGCGCGACGCGCTCGTCGCGGGTTCCAGCCGGGCGACGGATGCGAGCGGCACCTGTCGGCCGCCGGAGGCCGGGACCCACAACGCGGCGATGCGTGAGGGGTCGGAGCGGTCCGCGGGCTCGAGCCGGACCTGCACGTCGTAGTCCTCGCCGATCCCGAGGTCGCGGAATCGCGAGACGCGATCCTCGCCGCCGACCGAGAGGCGCAGCGCGGTCGCGATGTCCGCGACGGAAACGCCCAGGTCCGCGGCCCGTTCGCGTTCGATGCGCGCGCGCAGTTCCGGCCGGTCGAGGCGCAGCGTCGTGTCGGGATCCTGGATGCCGCCCAATTCCCGGGCGCGAGCGCGCAGCTCCTCGCCGTAGCGCGCCAGGGCCTCGATGTCGGGCCCGAGGATCGCGAAGTCGATCTCGAACGGCCCCGTGCCGAGGTTGAAGGCCTGCAGGTTGCGCACGGCACAGCGCAGTTCCGGGAACACCGCGAGACGCTTGCGCACGTCGCGCATGACGTCGCCCTGGCTGTAGTTGCCCTCGAACGCCTTGCTGGGCGTTCCGTGCAGCAATTCGCGCAGGAATCGCGACACCGAGAGCACGCGCTCCTCGTGCGGAGCGATGCGCACGAAGGCCTCGCCGCGGCCGACCTGGGAAATGAAACCGCCGCCGGTCGTGGCCAGCACGGTCCGGATGCCGGGCGTGGCACGGAGGACTCCTTCGACCTGCCGCATCGCAGCGTCCATCGCCTCGAGGCTCGCCCCCTCGGGAGCGGCGACCGTGACCTCGAACTCGGCCTCGTCGATGTTCGTCGGTGCGTACTCCTGCTTGACCCGGCCGTAGAGCGGGACGGCCGACGCGATCGTCGCCGCGGCCAGCAGGGCCACGAGCCAACGCCGGCGCATCGCGAAGCCGAGGACCGTCATGTAGGCCCGCTCGAGAACCGCGTAGGGCCCGGATCGGGACTTCGCCACCCCGTGCGAACCGCTCGTGGGGCGCAGGAGCCGAGCGCTCATCATCGGCGTGAGCGTGAAGGACACGAGCAGGCTGACCAGCACGGCGGCCGCGGCCGTGATGCCGAACTCGTACAGGAAGCGGCCGGAGACGCTCGACATGAAGGAGACCGGCACGAAGATCACGACGAGGGAGAGCGTCGTGGCCAGCACCGCGAGGGAGATCTCGGCCGTGCCCTCGCGCGCGGCGTCGAAGGGCTTCAGACCTTTCTCCTCGATGAAGCGGAAGACGTTCTCGAGCACGACGATCGCGTCGTCGATCACGATGCCGACCATCAGGACCAGGGCTAGCATGGTCACGCCGTTCAGGGTGAACCCGAATGCGTCCATGATCCCGAACGTCGACACGACGGAGCAGGGGATCGCGATCGCCGCGATGAGGGTCGACCGCCACGAGCGCATGAAGACCAGCACGACGGCCGTCGCGAGCAGGCTGCCGAGCACGAGGTGCAGCTCGATCTCCGAGAGCGCCGCTTCGATGTAACGCGACTGGTCGCGCAGGACCTGCAGGCGGAGGTCCGGCGGGAGCTCGGCCCGCAGGGCCTCGACCCGTGCCTTGACGCCCTCGATCGCGAGCATCGTGTTGGCGCCCGACTGGCGGCGGATCTCGAGCGTCACGCACGGTTCGCCGTCCAGGCGCGCGATGGATCGGACCTCCTTCGTGCCGTCCTCGACACGCGCGACGTCGCGGATGCGGATCGGCGAGCCGTTCCTCGTCGCGACCACCAGCTCCTCGAACCCGCGAGGGTCCGTGAGCCGGCCCATCGTGCGCAGGACCGATTCCCGCACAGGCCCGGTGACTGCGCCGCCCGGTACTTCGGAATTCTCGCGCTGGATCGCGTCGCGGACCGCGGTGATCGGGATCCCGTAGGCGCGCAGCCGATCCGCATCGACCCACACCGAGACCGCGCGCTCGGCGCCGCCTTGGATGCGCACTTCTCCGACGCCGCTCGAGCGCTCGAGCTGCGGCTTCACCAGCTTGTCGGCGATCTCGGTCAGCTCGCGCACCGGCCTGTCGGCCGACAGAGCCAGCGTCAGGACCGGCGACGAGTCGTTGTCGAACTTCGAGACGATCGGTGGATCGGCCTCCGGGGGCAGGTCGCGCAGCACGCTCGCGACCCGATCGCGCACGTCCTGCGCCGCGGCCTCGATCTCGCGGTCCAGACGGAACGTGATCGTCACGTTCGATGCGCCGGTCGTGGAGATCGACCGCAGCTGGTCGATGCCCTCGATCGTGTTGACGGCCTCCTCGATGCGCTGCGAGACGAGGGTCTCCACCTCCTCCGTGGACGCGCCCGGCAGCGAGGTGCGCACGTTCACGGTCGGGAGGTCGACAGCGGGCACGCGGTCCTGGCCGAGGCGCAGGAATCCGGCGATGCCGATCACGACGAGCGTCGCGATCAGCATCGACGCGAAGACCGGTCGGCGGATGCAGACGTCGACGAGGCGCTGCATGCCCAGGCGACCTAGCGCGCGACGCGCACGGCGGAGCCGCCGCGCAGACTGCCGGGGGAGAGGACGACCTGCGCGCCGGGTTCCAGACCGGCGAGGACCTCGAGGCGGTCCTGGCCGCGGCGTCCGACTTGGATGCGGCGCTCCGTAGCGACGCCGTCCTTGACCTCGAAGACCTTCTCGACGCCCGCGAAGGAGACCAGCGCCGCGACGGGGATCACGAGCGCCGTGGCCTCCGGATCGACCGTGATCTCGGCCGCGGCGAAAGACCCGGGGCGCAAGGCGAGGTCCGCGTTGGCGAGCTCGATCTCCACCGCGAGGGTGCGGCTCGAGTCGGAGAGCGAGGGCGCGAGCCGGGTGACCCGCGCGGCGCGGGGCTCCGGCAAGCCCGCGATCTCGACGCGCGCCGCCTGCCCCGCGCGCACGAGTGCCGCATCGCGCTCGGGCACCTGGAGGCGGACGCGCAGCGGGTCGAACCGGACGAGGCGCGCGACCGGCTGGCCGGCCGTCAGGTAGTCGCCCGTGCTCGCGAGACGCGCCGCGACGGCCCCGTCGAACGGCGCGACCACCACCGCGTCGGCCAGGGTCTGGCGCGCGACGGCCAGGTCGGCGCGGCGCTGCCGCACGATGGCGCGGCGATTCTCCGTCGTCTGCCGCGCCTCCTGGAGTCCCGCTTCGGCGGTCGCGACGCGGGAGTCGGCGCGTTCCACCTCCGCGCGCGAGGTGATCCCCTCGCCGGCGAGCTCGGAGAGGCGCTTCTGCTCGCGCAACGCATCCTGGAGCTCGGCCCGTGCGCTGCGCGCTGCTGGACTCGTCTCCGGGTCGAAGCCGGTCTCGTCGCCATCCGCCGAGAGCCCGAGCAACGTGCGCGCGGCTTCGAGCGCAGCCTCGTTCTGCGCGACGCGCAACTCGAGGTCACGGGACTCGATCCGCGCCACGAGATCGCCGCGCTTCACCCGGGTTCCGAGGTCGACGGCGATGCTCTCGACGCGGCCGGCGACTTTCGCGGCGAGGGTCGCGTCCTCGTCGGCGACCGTCTCGCCCGTCGCGCGCAGGACGAACGGCCAGGTCGCGCGTTCGGCGATCGCGACGCGCACCTCGCGCGGTTCCGCGGCGACGGGGGCCGCGCTCGCACCCGCGTTCGGAGACGTCGCGGGCCGGCATGCGAAGCACGAAATCGCGGCGGCGAGGGCCGCGCTCGTGCCGAGGATCGAGGTCCGCATCGTGGCGGCCATCATGTGCTGCGGTGGTAGGCCGTGGTAGGCCGAGCCCGTGCATTCCGCCTGCGCGCGATGCTCAGGCACGCGTCCAGGTCAGCCAGCCGGGGAGCTTCCCGTCGAGGAAGACGTCGGCCCCGGCCGAACGGCCAGCACGCGACAGGGCGCATGCCGCGCAGCAGATCCCGAGCAGCAGGGCGAGGCTCTTGTGCGAGCCGTCGACCGCGAAGACCGCGTTGGCGAACAGGAAGGCGGCCAGGATCCCGGCGGGTCGAGTCAGGAGGCCGAGGAACAGGCAGGCGCCCAGCACGACCTCGCCCCAGGCCACGAGGTTCGCGAAGAACCACGGATGCCGGAGGACGACGTTCTCGCCCCACGCGCGCACGAGTTCCGGGCTCTCGGCCCAGCCGGAGGCGGTCCTCGCCACGAGGTCCTCGCCGACGCCGGCTTCGAGCTTCTGAGCGCCGGCGTACAGGAGGATGGCGCCGGTGGCGACGCGCACCAGCACGAGGCCGAAGCTCGGACTCGCGCCCGACGCCCCCTTCGAAGCGGACTTTCCCGGTGCTTTCCCAGAGGTCTTCTCGGCGTTCTTGTCGGCGGCCATGGTGCCCGCCGTTCTAGCGGCCGTTCCCGCGCGGATCCAGACGCGGCTACGATCCGTGTCGATGAACCCCCGCGTCCGCCTGAACATCTGGTCCGGTCCGCGCAACGTGTCGACGGCCCTCATGTATGCGTTCGCCCAGAGGCCGGACGCGCGCGTCGTGGACGAGCCGCTCTACGCGCACTATCTGCGGGTCACGGGTGCCGACCACCCGGGGCGTGAGCTGGTGCTCGGGGCGCAGGAGAACGACGGCGAAAGGGTCGTGGCGGACGTGATCCTCGGACCCTGCGACCGCCCGCTCGTGATGTTCAAGCAGATGGCACACCACCTGGTCGCGCTCGACCGTGGATTCCTGGTGCGGACCACGAACGTGCTGCTGACGCGCGAGCCCGAGGAGATGCTGACATCGCTCGTGGAGAACATCCCCGTACCGACCCTGCGCGATACGGGCTACGCGGCGCAGACCGAGATCCTGGAGCACTTGAAGAGCCTCGGACAGGGTCCCGTGGTCCTGGTCGCGCACCGGATCCTCCAGGACCCCGAGGGCGTGTTGCGACGCCTGTGCGAGCGCGTGGGCGTCGCGTTCGATCCCGCGATGCTGTCCTGGAAGCCCGGAGCGCGGCCGGAAGACGGCGTGTGGGCGCCGTTCTGGTACGCGAACGTGCACCGCTCGAGCGGATTCCAGAAGTACGTGCGGAAGGACGCGCGTGTGCCGGACAGCCTGCGGCCGCTGCTCGCGACGTGCCGCGAGCACTACGCGCGCCTGGTGGAGCACGCCGACTAGCCCGCCGCGAGACGCGGGCCTGCGCTGCAGGGAGCGCTTCGAGGGTGGGCTCGCGGCCGCGGAGAGTGGCCTGGCGAGTCCGTTGCCGCGGCATAGGCGACGGCTGGAAGACGGATCCGCGGGAAGGTCACGCTCCTGAGGGCGTGGCCAGTCCAGCCTGCGAACTGCGTGCCTCGATCTGCGTGCCTCGATCTGCGTGCCTCGATCTGCGTGCCTCGATCTGCGTGCCTCGATCTGCGTGCCTCGATCTGCGTGCCTCGATCTGCGTGCCTCGATCTGCGT